>CALALX010000090.1 GCA_937925635.1 uncultured Caulobacter sp. | reverse complement strand
ATGGCTCCGCGGGTAGGATTCGAACCTACGACCAGCCGGTTAACAGCCGGCTGCTCTACCACTGAGCTACCGCGGATCAGGCCGTCTCAGAGAGCGGGGGCTATAGCCGTGGTCGCGGGGCGGCGCAAGCGCGAAGAGGGACAAAAAAGAGCCCGGCGGGAGACGCCGGGCTTTGTAGGAGTCGGTGATGGTGGGATGTCTTCAAGGAAGACCGGCCGAGGCTGCGCCGACATGGTTAACGCGGTCCTAAACGATCAGCGCCCCTCGAGGATTTCCAGGGCCTGACGGGCCAGGGCGGGGGCGCCGTTCTCGGCCGGGCGGTCGCTGGCGGCGTTGCCGGCGAGGATGCGGCGGTAGACTCCCTGGGAGATCGAGGCGAGGCGGAAGATCCCGAAGGCCAAGTAGAAATTCCAGCTCTCGATCCCGTCCCGACCGGTCCGTCGGCAGTAGGCCGCGACATAGTCCGCTTCTGTGGGGATGCCGCTGGTTGCGAAGTCGACGCCGTCGAGGCTGCCCCAGGACGGCGAGTGCGAACGCCACAGGAAGGCGTTGTAGGCGATGTCGGCCAGCGGATGGCCGATGGTCGACAGCTCCCAGTCCAGCACCGCGATCAGCTTCGGCTCGGTCGGGTGGAACATGACGTTCTCGAGCCGGTAGTCGCCGTGCGCGATGGAGACCGAGTCGTCGGGAGGAATCAGGGCCGGCAGGCGCTCGATCAGCGCCTCCATCTCGGGGATGTGTTCCGACTCGGCGCCGCGGTACTGCTTGATCCAGCGCGCGACCTGTCGCTCGAAATAGCCGCCGGGCCGCCCGAAATCGCCCAGGCCGACGGCCTCGAAGTCGACCTGATGCAGCTTCGCGAGCGTGGCGTTGAGATCGTCATAGACGGCGGCGCGCTCGGTCGGGGTCAGGCCGGGCAGGGTCGCGTCCCGGAAGATGCGGCCCTCCAGATAGTCCATGACATAGAAGCCGGCCCCGATGACGGCGTCGTCCTCGCACAGCACGCGCATGTGCGGCACGGGGATATGGCCCTCCAGCGCCCTCATGGCCTTGAACTCGCGGTCGACCTGATGGGCGCTGGCGAGCAACTGGCCCGGCGGCTTCTTGCGCAGGACATAGCGTCGTGGCCCGTCCGGCGTGTCGGTGGTCAGCAGGAAGGTCGGATTGGAGGCGCCGCCCTGGAACTGCTGGACCCGCATGCCCGTCCCGAAGGCCTCGATCCGCGGCTCGAGCCAGGCGCGCAGGCGGCCTTCGTCGAACCGGTGCGCCGGCAGCACGTCGCGGACGGGGGGACTGGTCGTTTCCATCGGCATTTCCTCGCTCGCGCCGAGGATGGGACGTTCCCCTGCGAAAGCCGCAAGCGGTTTGTTCAGAACCGCGCCGCATGATGCCATTGAAACGGCGGGACGGCTCTGGTAGCCATCCGCCCCTCCCGGCGCGCCGCCAGCGCCGAGCGAGCGTGAGGCCTGGTGGCGGAGTGGTTACGCAGAGGACTGCAAATCCTTGCACCCCGGTTCGATTCCGGGCCAGGCCTCCATCCTGCTTCGCGCCGATGGCGCTTCGCGGGACAAGTCCCTTGGGACATTCCGGCGCGCCTGTCCTTCGTAGCCTTGGCGAAGAGGGACGCCGGACCTATAAGCCGCCGACAAACGCGCCGTCATCAGAGTCTCGAGGAACGCATGAGCGCCGACTTCGCCGCCGCCCGGCTGAACATGCTGGATAGCCAGGTGCGCCCGGCCGACGTGACCGACTGGGCGCTGCAGGACGCCATCGGCGCGGCGGCGCGCGAGTCGCTGGTTCCGGCGGACAAAGGTTTCGCCGCCTACGCCGACGCCGAGGTCGAATACGCGCCGGGCCGCTGGCTGCTGCGGCCGCGCGACGTGGCCAAGCTGCTGCAGCACCTGCGGCCGCGCGCCGGAGAGAGGGCCCTGGCCATCGCCGCTCCCTACGCCGCCCTGGTGCTCGAAGCCATGGGACTGACCGTCGACCGGATCGATGGCGAGGATCTCTCGGCCGTCACCGGGTCGAACTACGACGTCATCATTGTCGAGGGCGCGGTGGCCAAGGCGCCGGCCGCTTGGACCGCGGCGCTCGCGCAGGGCGGCCGGCTCGGCGTGGTCGAACGCTCCGGTCCCGCCGGCAAGGCCACCCTCTATGTCCGCGCCGAGGACGGCGTGGGCGCCCGCCCGGTGTTCGAAGCCACGCCGCCCTATCTGGCCGGTTTCGAGCCCGTTCCTGGTTTCGCGTTCTAGCCGGTGTTGCTGAAACACGTCGGCAAACGACGCGTGAAAAAAGCTTAACTCGCCGCCACTGGCGGCGGAGGTTACAGGCGATCATATAGAGGGCTCGATCGCGTACGAGCCCGCGGGGATAATGCATGTCGAAGAGTCATCGAGCGGGTCTTCTCGCCGCCGTTTGCAGCGCTGGTCTCCTGGCCGGTCTAGCGGCCCCCGCGAGCGCGGAGACTCTGGCCGACGCGATCGCGCTCGCCTACCAGTCGAACCCGACCCTGCAAGGGCAGCGGGCCAGCCAGCGCGCGCTCGACGAAAGCGTGGTGCAGGCGCGAACCGGCCTTCGCCCGACCGTGAGCCTTTCGGCCGACGCCAGTTGGGCTGACCGCGACGTCGGCAACAACGGCGCGGGAACGGCGACCACCCGCACCAGCGGCGCGGGCCTTTCGGTCAGCCAGCCGCTCTACACCGGCGGCCGGGTCGCCTCGGATATCTCCGCCGCCCAGGCCGACGTCCTGACCGGCCGCGAAGGCCTGCGCAGCGTCGAGGCCCAGGTTCTGCAAGCGGTGATCACCGCCTATGTCGATGTCCGCCGCGACCAGGAGCGCCTGCGCATCGCCACCGACAACGTCGCCGTGCTGCAACGCCAACTCGACGAGGCGAAGGCCCGCTTCGAGGTCGGCGAAATCACCCGCACCGACGTCGCCCAGGCCGAGGCCCGCCTCGCCGCGGCGCGCGCCTCCTACGCCAGCGCCCAGGCCCAGCTGGCCATCAGCCGCGCCTCCTACGCCGCCGTGGTCGGCCAGAATCCGGGCGACCTCGCCGCCGAGCCGTCTCTGGGCGGCCTGCTGCCCGCCAGCGTCGACGAGGCCTTCACGGCCGCCGAGCAGGCCAATCCGCAGGTGCTGGCCGCCGAGTACAGCGAGCGCGCCAGCGCCGCGCGTCTGGCGGCGGCCCGCGCCGAGCGCCGCCCGACCGTCTCGGCCTCCGGCTCCATCGGCTACGACGCCTCCAACGCCGCCTTCACCGGCACGGGGGGGCAGTTCGAAAACTATCAGCAGAGCGTTGGCGGGTCGGTCACGGTGCGCGTGCCGATCTTCACCGGCGGCCTGATCAATTCCGCCGTACGCGCCGCGACCGAACGCAATCGGGCCGACCAGTTGGCGATCGAGGAAGCGCGCCGCGACGCGCTGCGCTCGGTGTCGCAGGCCTGGAACAGCCTGGTGGGCGCCCGCGCCAACCTGGCGGCGAACGAGGAGCAGGTCCGGGCCACCCGCATCGCCTTCGAGGGCGTGCGCCAGGAGGCCCAGGTCGGCCTGCGCACGACGTTGGACGTGCTGAACGCCGAGCAGGAACTGCGCAACGCCGAGCTGGCCCTCGTCAACGCCCGCCGGGACGAGTACGTGGCCTCGGCTCTGCTGCTGTCCGCCATGGGCAAGCTCGAAGCGCGCTACCTGACGCCGGACGTGCCGGTCTACGACCCGACCGCCAACGCCGGCCGCGTGAAGGCGGCCTGGGGCTGGGTGCCGTGGGAGCCGGTGGTCGAGATCGTCGACCGTGTCGGCGGCCCCTCGATTCCGAAGGCTCCGGCCGACGCGCCGGTCGCCACCGCGAAATAGGCGACGATTGGCCGAAAGGCCGCGACATTCACCACGATGCGCGTTTGCAGGATCGCCGGCGCGCGCTTAGGCTAGGTGACTGGAATCGCCTCGCTCAGGTACGGCCCCCCCATGTCCGAACAGACCGCCCAGGAACCGACGATGGAGGAGATTCTCGCCTCCATCCGACGCATCATTTCCGAGGACGACGCTCCGGCCGCGCCCGCCGCCGAGCCCGAGGCCGCGCCCGAGCCGGTCATGGCCGCGCCCGCGCCGGCGCCGATCGCGCCCGAGGAAGACGATGACGACGTGCTGGAGCTGACCGACGCGGTCGACGCCGGCGGCGATGTCCAGACCGTGGGCGATCTCGACGTCTACACCGCCAAGGCCGAGCCCGAGCCCGTCTGGGAGCCGGAACCCGAACCCGAGCCGGAGCCCTTCGCGGCCGACCCGGCCCCCGCCGCCGCGGCCTTCGTCCCGACCGGCGACATTCGCATCCATGGCGACATGACCATCACCGAACTGGTGCGGGTCATCCTGGAGCCGCAGCTGAAACAGTGGGCTGACGAGAACCTCGACGACATCGTCCGGTCCGTGCTGCGCGAAAAGCTGGAGCGAGTATTCCGCTAAGCCATAGAGGCTGGCCGCCGGGTCAGCCTTGCCGCTTCGCGTTCCCGATCACCTTTGATAGAGACCGGCGGCCCGCTCTCGCGGCGCCGCCGTTTTCATTAGCGACATCCGATGCTTGAAAAGACCTTCGACCCCAAGACCGTCGAGCCGCGTCTCTACGCGGCCTGGGAACAGTCGGGCGCCTTCGCCCCGACCGACGATCCGAACGCCGAGCCGTTCAGCATCGTGATCCCGCCGCCCAACGTGACGGGCAGCCTTCACATCGGCCATGCGCTGAACAACACGTTGCAGGACGTGCTGATCCGCTTCCAGCGCATGCGCGGCAAGGCGGCGCTGTGGCTGCCGGGGACGGACCACGCCGGCATCGCCACCCAGATGGTCGTCGAGCGACAGCTGGCCGAGCAGGGCAACATCGGCCGTCGGGACCTGGGCCGCGAGGCCTTCGTCGACAAGATCTGGGAATGGAAGGCCCAGAGCGGCGGCACGATCGTCAACCAGCTGCGCCGCCTGGGCGCCAGCTGCGACTGGTCTCGCGAGCGCTTCACCCTGGACGAGGGTCTGTCCGCCGCCGTGCGCAAGGTGTTCGTCCAGCTCTACAAGGACGGGCTGATCTACCGCGACAAGCGGCTGGTGAACTGGGACCCGCACTTCCAGACCGCCATCTCCGATCTCGAGGTCGAGCAGAAGGAGGTCGACGGCGCCTACTGGCACTTCGCCTATCCGCTGGAAGCCGGCGTCACCTACGAATATCCGGTGGAGATCGACGACAAGGCGCGCGTCACCGCCTGGGAGACGCGCGACTACATCGTCGTCGCCACCACCCGTCCCGAGACGATGCTGGGCGACACCGCCGTCGCGGTCCACCCGGACGACCCGCGCTACAAGGACTTGATCGGCAAGACCGTGACGCTGCCGATCGTGGGCCGTTCGATCCCGATCGTGGCGGACGAATACGCCGATCCGACCAAGGGTTCGGGCGCGGTCAAGATCACCCCGGCGCACGACTTCAACGACTTCCAGGTCGGAAAGCGGCACGGGCTGGAAGCGCTGAACATCCTGGACGCCTACGGGCGCATCAACGAGAACGCGCCGGCCGAGTTCGTCGGCCAGGACCGCTTCGTCGCGCGCAAGATGGTCATCGAGCGTTTCGAACAGCTCGGACTGCTGAAGGGTGTCGAGAAGACCCGCCACATGGTCCCGCACGGCGATCGCTCCGGCGTGGTCATCGAGCCCTGGTTGACCGACCAGTGGTACGTCGACGCCGAGACCCTGGCCAAACCGGCCATCGCGGCGGTCGAGAACGGCGACACGGTCTTCGAGCCGAAGAACTGGGAAAAGACCTACTTCGAGTGGATGCGGAACATCCAGCCGTGGTGCGTCTCGCGCCAGCTGTGGTGGGGGCACCGGATCCCGGCCTGGTACGGGCATGTTAAGCGCGATCGAACCAGCGGCACGTATTTCGCCGATCGAGCTAACCCTGAGATATTCGTCGCGGAAAGCGAGGAAGAGGCCAAAAGCCTGGCCCGAGAGTACTTTGGCGCGGACGTGGTCGTGGTCGCCAGTGCCATGGAAGCTGAGACCTTCGCGTTCGAAGAGCTTACCTCCAAGCCAGACGATCGGCGGTGGCCGATCTACCGCGACGAGGACGTCCTCGACACTTGGTTCTCGTCCGGCCTGTGGCCGTTCTCGACGCTGGGCTGGCCGGAGAAGACCGCCGACCTGGAGCGCTTCTATCCGACCCACACCCTGGTGACCGGCTTCGACATCATCTTCTTCTGGGTCGCCCGGATGATGATGATGGGCCTGCACTTCACCGGCGAGGTCCCGTTCAAGCGCGTCTTCATCAACGCCCTGATCCGCGACGCCAAGGGTCAGAAGATGAGCAAGTCCAAGGGCAACGTCATGGACCCGCTGGAGCTCATCGACCAGTTCGGCTGCGATGCCGTCCGCTTCACGCTGACCGCCATGTCGGGCCAGGCGCGCGACATCAAGCTCGCGCCGCAACGCATTGAAGGTTATCGAAATTTCGGCACGAAGCTGTGGAATGCCACGCGCTTCACCCAGATGAACGAATGCCGCCGGGTCGAGGGCTTCTACCCCGCGACCGTCCAGCAGACGGTCAACAAGTGGATCCGCGGCGAGACGGCCAAGACCGCCGCGCAGGTCACTCAGGCGCTGGAGGCCTGCGCCTTCGATAGCGCCGCCAACGCCCTCTATCGGTTCATCTGGAACGTCTACTGCGACTGGTATCTGGAGCTGGCCAAGCCGATCCTGGGCGGGGCGGATGAGGCCGCGAAGGCCGAGACGCGGGCCATGGTCGCCTGGGTGCTGGACCAGATCCTGGTCTTGCTGCACCCGGTCATGCCCTTCATCACCGAGGAGCTGTGGGCGCGGACGGCGGAGGAGGGCGGCGCGGCCCGCGACCGGCTGCTGATCGCCGAGCGCTGGCCGGACTATCCAGCCGACTGGATCGACGCGGGCGCCGAGGCCGAGATCGGCTGGTCGACCTGGTCACGGAGGTCCGTTCGATCCGCGCCGAGATGAACGTGCCGCCGGGCGCGCGAGTCCCCCTGACCGTCGCCGGGGCTGGGGCCGAGACGCTTTCCCGCCTTGAGCGGCACCGCGACCTGATCCTGACGCTCGCCCGCCTTGAGAGCGCCGCTCCCGGTGAGGCCCCGGCCGGCTCTGTTCCGTTCGTGATCGGCGAGGCCACGGCGGCCCTCGCCATCTCCGACTTCATCGACCTCGTCGCCGAGCGCGCCCGTCTGACCAAGGAGATCGCGGGCCACGACTCCGACATCGAGCGGGTCAACCGAAAGCTCGGCAACCCGGACTTCATGGCCAAGGCCAAGGAAGACGTGATCGAGGAAAATCGCGAGAAGCTCGCCGAGGCGCAGGCCGCCAAGGCGAAGCTGGAAGCCGCGCTCGGCCGCCTGGCGGCGGTCGCCTAGGAGGGACGGAAATGGGGTTTGAAAAGGTCGCCTTCACCGTTCTGGTCGAGACGGTGGTCGGCGGTGAGCTGCAGATATCGGAGCCGGCGGCGTTCACCCTGGCGGGGGCGAACCTGATCGCCGAGACGGCGCCCGGTCCGGACGGCGCCCAGCGGCTTCTGCTCCGCGCCGGCCCGCCCTCGCAGCAGGGCTTCGCCCGGTTCGAGAAGACGTTCATGGCTCCGGCGACCTTCAAGGTCTACCGAAACCGGGAACCCCTGCAGTCGGTGGAGCTGCGCAACATGTTCACCGCCACGACGCTGGATCTGTCGAACCAGGGCTAGGCGGCCGGACCTGGGGCGATGACCGCGGCTGCCCGCCGCGCGAGTTCCGCCAGGTCCCTCCGGCGGAACACGCCCAGCAGCAGCGCCGCGAACGCCAGGTTCGCGCAGGCGGCCGCGAACAGGCCGCCGCCGTCGCTGTTGGGGTCGATCCCGAGGGGCGTGAAGAGGTGGAAGCTCACCGCCCCGGTCATCACCAGCAGCCCAGCCAGGGCGCCGCCGGCCTGCAGGTGCTTGAAGCGCGGGTGCAGACCGACCAGCAGCAGGGCCGCCGCCAGCAGCTCGATCGACCCGATCACATACTGTGAGAACAGGCCCTGGTGCGCGAACAGCCCGGGCAGACCCAGAACGCCCGCCCAGCCGTCGAGGCGGCCGAAGATCTCCTGCGTCTTGGGATGGTCGGTGAATTTGTACCGCAGGCTGTCCAGGAAGATGACGGCCATGAACACGGCCATGGCGTCGGGGACGTAATTCAGAAGGCGCTTCATTGGCATTGCCTCACTTGCCCAGCACGGACGGCCAGTTGGCGTCGCCCTTGCGGACCAGGCCCGGGATGTCCTTGACCCAGCGGCTTTGGATCTCGGCGTTGTAGTTGAGGTAGAGCTTGCCGCCGACGATCTTCCACTGCCGCGGGTCGCCGCTGGCCGTGTAGCCGTTGGCCACGGCCCAGGCGCAGTAGCCGCCGTACTGGGGCGCGTAGGCCGCCGGATTGGCCCGAAATTTCGAGAGGTTGGCGGCGGAACTGAAGCGCCAGGTCGCGCCCTTCCACGGCATCGCGTAAGCCTTGTCGCCCTTCACCGCCGCGCCCTGGGTGAAGTAGGCGACCACGTCGTAGCCGCCCGCGCCCAGGTCGGAGAGCGGGGCGGTATAGACGGGCGCCTTGGCGGCAAGGGCCACGCCGGGGATGGCGCTGGGGATGACGGCGGCGGCGAAGGCCGCGGCGAGCAGCAAGCGCTTCATGTCGGTCTCCTTCAGGCCGCGCGACGGCCGGCCGCGAAGGCGTCGGCGACGAGCGGCGGGTCGAGCGGGGTCTCGGCGATATGATTGACGTAGTTGCTGAGGGTCTTGAGGCCCACCGCCAGGATGATCTCCAGGGCGTTCGCGCGGGTGAAGCCGGCGGCCTCGAAGGCCGCGATGTCGGCGTCCGCCAGGAAGCCGCGCTCGCGGACCATCTTGACGGTGAAGGTCCTCAGGGCCTCCAGCTTCGGGTCGACGAGCGAGCGACGCTCGCGGACCGCATCGATGGCGTCGGCGTCCAGGGCGGCGTCGCGGGCGCGCACCGTGTGGGCCGGCGTGCAGTAGTGGCTGTCGTGTTCGACCGAGACGGCGAGCAGGATCAGCGCGCGCTCGCGGGCGGTGAAATCCGTCTTCCGGAAGACGGCGGCCAGGCTCGCATAGCCCTCCAGCAGGGCAGGGGCTTCGGCCATCTGGGCGACGAGGTTGGGAATGTAGCCGATCGTGCGGCCGGCCTCCTCGAGGATCGGCTTGGCGGCGAAGGGCGCGGTGGCGCGGGTGTGAAGCGGAAAGTCAGCCATGAGCGACTGTCGCCCAACCTGGCGGGAGCGATAATGCTGTCATCTTGCAGCACATCCATGCAATATCTGCATGAATGGATCGCCTGGACGCCTACCGTCTCTTCGTCCGAGCCGCGGAAACCGGCGCCATCTCGCGCGCCGCGCGGGAGCTGGGCATCGGCCAGCCGGCCGCCAGCCGACTGTTGGATGCCCTGGAAGGCCGGCTCGGCGCGCGCCTGTTCACCCGCACCACGCGCCGTCTGGTCCTGACTGAGGCCGGTCGCCTGGCGCTGGACCGGGCGCGGGCGGTGCTGACGGAGGCCGAGGGGCTGGAAGCGGCCGTGAGGGGGCTCGACCGCGCGCCGGCCGGCCTGCTGCGCATCGCCGCCTCGGTCGCCTTCGGACGGGCCGAGCTGATCCCGCATACGGCCGCGTTTCTCGACGCCCATCCACAGATGCGGCTCGACTTCGTGCTGAAGGACGAGCGCGTCGATCCGGTCGCCGACGCCGTCGATCTCACCTTCCGGCTCGGGGCGCTGGAGGACAGTCGGCTCACCGCCCGACGGCTTTGCGCCTACGACCGATGGCTGGTCGCGGGCGCGGACGCGGAGGCGCCGCGGACCGTCGACGATCTGCAGCGTGGTCGCACCATAGATTTCGCCGGCATCGGCTACGGTCGTCGCTGGCCGCTGGGCGACGGCAAGCGGACGGTCGAGGTCGAGGTGCGGGGCGAGACCCGGGCCAGCTCGGGCGAGGCGATCGTCGACCTGGCCGCCCAGGGGCTGGGCGTCGCGCTGCTGCCGTCCTTCGCCGTCGCCGCGCCGCTCGCGGCGGGCCGGCTGGTCCGGGTGATGCCGGGCTGGAGCGGTCCGCCGCTGGAGCTTCACGTCCTGTGGGCGGCGAAAGAACTTCCCCGCAAAGCCCGTGCGTTCATCGATTTCATTGCGCCGAGGCTGTCCGGATACCGCTAGGTCAAACAGATGTTTGCGCGCAGCGCCGCGCTGTGCTTTGGACCAGTTCAGAGCGCCGCCAGGGCGCCCGTCCGATTCAGTGCCCGGGAGGACTTCCATGACCGACGCCGCCGCGACCCTGCCGCCGAACTGGCCCGCCATGTCGATCAAGGACGCCTACGCGATCCTGACCGCGCCCGGCATGCCGACCGAGATGGAAGAGGTCGACATCCGAGGCATTCGGACGCGCGTGTGGAAGAACGCGCCGCCGACCCTGCGGGATGTGGTCACCGTCGGTCGCACGCACGGCGACAAGGTCTTCCTGGTGCACGAGGACGAGCGCGTCACCTTCGAGGCCTTCCACCGCGCCGTGGCCAGCTTCGCGAAGGTGCTGCAAGCCAAGGGCGTGAAGAAGGGCGACCGCGTCGCCATCGTCATGCGCAACCTGCCGGAATGGCCGGTCGCCTTCTACGCCGCCGCCTGCCTGGGCGCGATCATCACGCCGCTGAACGCCTGGTGGACCGGGCCCGAGCTCGAGTACGGGCTGACGGACTCCGGCAGCAAGGTCTGCATCGTCGATGTCGAGCGCTACGACCGGCTGGCGGAGCACTTTCCGAACTGCCCCGACCTGCAGCACGTCATCGTCAGCCGCATGGTCGACGAAGTCGCCCACCCCTATGTGACGCGCCTCGAAGACGCGATCGGCGGGCCGAACGACTGGGCGTCGCTGCCGGATCTGCCGCTGCCCGAGGTCTCGATCGAGCAGGACGACGACGCCACCATCTTCTACACCTCCGGCACGACCGGGAAGCCGAAGGGCGCGCTGGCGACCCAGCGCAACATCAATTCGAACATCATGGCCGCCCTCTGCGTCGGCGCGCGCAACTTCCTGCGCCGCGGCGAGCAGCCGCCCGCGCCCGATCCCACCCTGCCGCAGAAGGGCTCGCTGCTCAGCGTGCCGTTCTTCCACGCGACGGGCTGCATGGCGGTGCTGAACCCGACGCTGTTCGCGGGCGCCAAGCTGGCGATGATGCGCAAGTGGGATCCGGAACAGGCGATGCAGGTCATCGAGCGCGAGCGACTGACCAGCGCGGGCGGCGTGCCGACCATCGCCTGGCAGATCATCGAGCATCCGGCCCGCGAGAAGTACGACCTCAGCTCGATCGAGAGCATGGCCTACGGCGGCGCGCCCTCGGCCCCGGAACTGGTCCGCAAGATCAAGGAAGTCTGGCCCAATTCCCACGCCGGCAACGGCTGGGGCATGACCGAGACCAGTGCGACGGCGACCTCGAACTCGGCCGAGGACTACGTCAACCGCCCCGACAGCTGCGGACCGGCCGTGCCGGTCACCGACATCAAGATCATGAGCGTCGAGGAGCCCCACGTCGAACTGCCGATCGGCTCGGTCGGCGAACTGTGGTGCAAGGGTCCGCAGGTGGTGAAGGGCTACTGGAAGAAGCCGGAGGCCACGGCCCAGACCTTTGTCGACGGCTGGGTGAAGACCGGCGACCTGGCCCGCATCGACGAGGAAGGCTTCTGCTTCATCATCGACCGCGCCAAGGACATGCTGATCCGCGGCGGCGAGAACATCTACTGCATCGAGGTCGAGAACGTCCTCTACGACCATCCGGCCGTGATGGACGCGGCCCTGGTCGGCATCCCGCACAAGACGCTCGGTGAGGAGCCGGCGGCCGTGGTCACCCTCAAGGAAGGCGCCCACGCCACCGAGCAGGAGCTGCGCGCCTTCGTCGCCGACCGCCTGGCCGCCTTCAAGGTGCCGGTGAAGATCGAGTTCTGGCACGAGACCTTGCCGCGCAACGCCAACGGCAAGATCATGAAGAACGAGCTGAAGAAGGTGTTCGAGGGGTAGGGGCGCGACCGGGGACATGTACCGCTTCCGGTACGTGTCCCCAGCAGCTTGAAATCGCCGGGGACACGCACTGAAGTGCATGTCCCCAGCTCCCTACGCGCTCACGCCCGGCTTGCGCTGCGCCCACGGCTGGGCCGCTTCCAGCTGGTAGGCCAGCGCGAACAGCAGCGCGTCATTGCCCGCCTTCGCCGCGAAGTGCACGCCCACCGGCAGGCCGTCGGCGGTCCAGTGCAGCGGCACGCTCATCGCCGGGGCGCCGGCGACGTTGTGCAGCGGGGTGTAGCCAACGTAGTCGGTCAGCCGCTCCGACAGCTCGGCGAACGGCACGTCGCCGGAAACGTAGCCCAGCGGCACGGGCGGCTTGGTCAGCACCGGCGAGACGACGACGTCAAGGTCGGCGAACCAGCCGTCATACGCCTGCGCCGCCTCCATCAGCCGGTTGATGGCGGCGGGGACCGCCCCCTCCGGAGCCCTGGCGATCAGTTCCGCCATGCCGCGGGAAAACGGCTCGGCGTCGAAGGCGCCCGGCGCGCGTCCGAGCATCTTCGCCATCGTCTGCATGTCCATCGCCGCGCCCGCCGACCAGAGGGTCAGGAAGTCCTGGCCGAAGCGCACGGAATCCAGCGGCCACTTCGTTTCGGTGACCCGATGTCCGAGGCCTTCCAGCAGCTTCACCGCCCCGTCGAGGCCGGCCTTCACCTCGGCGTCGGGCTCGCGGCCGTTGCCGCTGGCGGTGAGGACGCCGATGCGCAGCGTCTTCCTGAGCGGCCTGGTGACGAAGCCGATCGGCTTGTAGGGCGCGCCGTCGCCGGTCCGCTCCGCGGCGGCGAACATCGCGGCGGAGTCGCGGACCGAGTGACTGTCGACGTGGTTGACGGAGAGGTTGGTGACCATCCTGTCGGTGCTGCCGGCGAGGCGTGGGCGCGACGGCTTGAAGCCGAACAGGCCGCAGCAGGACGCGGGGATGCGGATCGAGCCGCCGCCGTCGGTGGCGTGGGCGACCGGGACCACGCCCGCGGCCGTCGCCGCCGCCGCGCCGCCGGAGGAGCCGCCGGTCGAGCGGCCGGTGCTCCAGGGGTTGCGGGTCGGACCGAAGGCGAGCGGCTCGGTCGTCGGCAGATAGCCGAACTCCGGCGACGAGGACTTGCCGATCGGAATGAAGCCGGCATTCAGCAGCGCCTGGACATAGGGTTCGCTGGACGCCGCCGCCGGCGCGTTGAGGTAGCCGCCCGATCCATTGCGGGTCGGCGTTCCCTCGTAGTCGTAGAGGTCCTTGATCAGGATCGGAACGCCGGCGAACGGGCCGGTCTGGCCGCCCTTCTTCGCGGCGTCCAGCGCGCGGTCGTAGTCGGAGTTGACCATGAAGTTCAGGCTGGGCTGCAGAGCCTCGGCCCGGCGGACGGCGGCCTCGACCGCTTCGACGGCGCTGATCTCCCTGTTGCGGATCATCCCGGCGACGCTGGTGGCGTCGGGCGTCCAGGCCGTCACGGGCGCGGGCTTCGGCTTCGCCTGGGCGGCGAGGGGAGCGGCGGCCGCGGTCGCGGCGGAAGCGGCCAGCAGGCCGCGGCGGGTCAGTTCGGTCATCGTGAGCGCCCCTAATGGTCCGGACGTCTGATGCGTCCCTGAACGGCGATCAGCTTGGCGCGCGGAGCGCCGCTCGGCAAGGCGCCGAAGCTTGACGCAGAGAACACGCGGCGCGACTCTGGCGCACTCAAAGAGGCGCGGGAGGAACAACGCCATGGCCGACGGTTCGATCACGGGCGTCAGCTCGCTCAAGGGCAAGGTCAGCGAGGCGGAATGGAAGGCGCGGGTCGACCTGGCCGCGCTCTACCGTCTTGTCGCCCTCCACGGGTGGGACGACATGATCTACACCCACATTTCGGCCCGCATTCCGGGGCCGGAGCATCATTTCCTGATCAACCCCTACGGCATGTTCTTCGACGAGATCACGGCCAGTTCGCTGGTCAAGGTCGACCTCGAGGGCAACGCGCTGCAGGAAACGCCGTACTTCATCAATCCGGCGGGCTTCACCATCCACTCGGCGGTCCACGCGGCCCGCGAGGACGCGATGTTCGTCATGCATCTGCACACCGACCAGGGCGTGGCCGTGGCGGCGCAAAAGGACGGTCTGCTGCCGATCTCGCAGAACTCGCTGGCCGTGCTCGGCTCGCTCGCCTATCACGACTATGAGGGAATCGCGCTCAACCTTGACGAGCGGGAGCGACTTGTGGCTGACTTGGGGGACAAGTCGCTGATGCTGCTGCGCAACCACGGCACCCTGGCCGTGGGCGCGACGGCGGCGATCTGCTGGACGAACATGTTCTTCCTGGAGCGGGCGTGCAAACAGCAGGTCATGGCCCTTTCGGCGGGACGGGACGGCGTGCTGATCGCGCCCGAGGCCGCCCAGGCCGTGGTCAAGGGGCAGACGGCCGGCGGCGTCGGCATGACCGGCGCCCTGGCCTGGTCGGGTTGCCTGCGTCAGCTGGATCGCAATCTGCCGGGCTACGACGCCTAGTCCGTTTCACCGGCCTGGCCCGGCGTGTCCGGGCCAAGGTGACCACCGAGCTTCGCAAGGGGAGCGCCGCGATCGCGGCGCTCCTCTTTTTTCATGCCCGACGCCCGGCTGGACGGGCGGGCCGCGACGGGAGCCGACGGGCGATCGCGCTCGGCCTCGCCGCCGCCTGTGTCTGCGGCGAGGCCGGGGCCGGCGCCTGGCCGCTTGAGCCAGGCGAAACCCTGGCCATCCTGAAGTACGAAACGGCCCGGTCCGATGAGGCCTGGGACCTCGACGGCCGTCGGTATTCGGTTGACGAAAGAACAGACGAAACCGTCAGCCTTTACCTGGAGCGGGGCGTGACCCGGCGCATCACGCTTCAGGGCAAGGCGGGCTGGTCCAGGGGCGAGGAAGCGGGCCTGCCCTACGAGGGGCGGGCCCCGATAGAGCTTGGCCTGCGCTACGCTCTGCGGCGCAGCGACGACTGGGCCGTGAGCCTCTACCTTGGAGGCGTGCTGGCGGGCGAGGGCCGCAACGCAGGCTACGCGCTGCCGGGCGCCGGGAAGGCCGACGTCGAGGTGCGGCTGCTGGCCGGACGCTCGTTCCCGCTCGGCGAGGGGCGGATGTTTGTCGAGGGGCAGGCGGCGCGGCTGGCGCGGACGGGGCTGCCCGACGAGACTCGCCTGGACCTGACGGCCGGCTATCAGGCCTCTCCGCGCTGGCTGATCCTGGCCCAGTCCTATGGCGGCGTCACCGACGCGGAGCCGGCGTGGTTGAAACTGGAGACGTCAGCCGTCGGACGCTTCGGCGACTGGAGCCTTCAGGCCGGCTGGCGCGCCTCGGCGGCCGGGAGGGCCGGTCCCGTCGAGGATGGTCCGGTCGTGGCCGTCTGGCGGCGCTTCTGAGTGTTTCAGGCCTGAAACGCCCCGCCATGGAACAACCACGCAATCCCGGTTTACGCGCAGGGAAATGCCCCTATATGTGCCAGACCATCGCGCCGGACGTGCCGGCCTGGAGAGTCGCCTACCGTGATCCGCCGGCACTTCTTCCTGATCACCGCCGCCGCCCTGCTGGGCGTCCTGATTATCGGCGGCGCCATCAAGCTGGCCACGGCCGAGCCGAAAGGTCAGGCAGGGTCGGGCGGCGGTCGGCCGGCGGCGGTCTCCCAGGTGGCGGTCGCAGCGCGCCCTTTCGTTGATCGCATCGAGGTCCTCGGCGTCGCCAAGGGCCGCAGCTCGGTGACCATCACCTCCAACACCACCGAGTTGATCACCGCGGTCCGCTTCCGCGATGGCCAACGCGTCGCCCAGGGGCAGGTGTTGGTGGAGCTCAAGGCGGGCGAGGAGGACGCGGGCCTGATCGAGGCCGACGCCCGCCTGGCCCAGGCCGAGCGCGACTACGCGCGCTGGGCGGCGCTGGCCGAACGCGGCGTCGCGCCCAAGGCGACCGCCGAGCAGTATCTCTCCGCGCTGGAAGCCGCCCGCGCGGGCGTCAAGGCCGCCAACGCCCGCAAGCTGGACCGCGTGATCCGCGCGCCCTTCTCGGGCGTCGTCGGCCTGACCGACGTGGCCCCGGGCGCCCTGATCAGCCCGGGTTCGCCGATCGTCTCGCTCGATGACCTCTCGGTTGTCCGGGTGGATTTCAAGATTCCCGACCGCTACCTGCCTGTGTTGAGCGAAGGCTCTCCGATCGCGGCGCGGCCCGACGCCTGGCCGAACGAGGTCTTCACCGGCCGCATCGCCCGGCTTGACAGCCGTATCGATCCCGCGACGCGCGCCATCACCGCCCGGGCCGAGTTCCCGAACCCCGCGGGGCGCATCCGGCCGGGCATGCTGATGCGGGTGACGATCTCGCACGGCGGCCGGGATGTGATCGCCGTCCCCGAGGCGGCCGTGCAGTTTGAAGGCGACCAGGCCTATGTCTTCGTCATCGCTCCGCGCGGCCAGGGCCTGGCGGCCCGCAAACAGGCGGTCGACACGGGCGTCAGCCAGGATGGCTTCGTCGAGATTCGAGGTGGTCTGCGGGGCGGTGAGAAGGTCGTCGCCGACGGCCTCAACCGCATCCAGGACGGCCAACCCGTGAAGGTCGGCGGCGGCAAGCCGGGTGCGTCGGGCGGGCGGCGAGCGCCGCGCTGATGCTCTCCGACCTTTCCGTCAAGCGTCCTGTCTTCGCCGCCGTCGCGGCGATCATCCTCGTGGTCATCGGCCTGGCGGCTTTTCTCGCCGTGCCCATCCGCGAGCTGCCCAACGTCGATCCGCCCGTGGTGTCGATCTCCACCACCTATCGCGGCGCCTCGGCCGAGATCGTCGAGGAACGGATCACCCAGGTGCTCGAACGCCAGGTTTCGGGCATCCAGGGCATCGACCGGGTGTCGTCGTCGAGCCGTGACGGCCGCAGCCAGATCAACATCACCTTCACGCTGAACACCGACCTCGAGACGGCGGCGAACGACGTGCGCGACGCCGCCAGCCGCGTGGTCAATCAGCTGCCGGACCAGGCCGATCCGCCGCAGATCGCCAAGGCGAACGCCGACTCCGCGCCGATCATCATCATGAACATGACGTCGACGACGATGTCGCCGCTGCAGCTGGCCGACTATGCCGACCGGTTCCTGGTGGAGCGGATGTCGACGATCCCCGGCGTGGCGCAGGTCAACATGTTCGGGCCTGTGTACGCGATGCGCATCTGGCTGGACTCCGATCAGATGGCGGCGCGGGGCGTGACGGTCGACGATGTCGAGAGCGCGTTGAACAGCCAGAACGTCGAGCTGCCGGCCGGCGCGCTCGAAAGCACTGCCCGGGACTTCACGATCCGCGTCAATCGCGGCTACGCCAAGCCGGACGATTTCGCGCGCCGCCGACACCACCGCCTATGTCACGCGTCTGGGCGACATCGCGCGGATCGAAGAGGGGCCGGTCGAGCCGCGGCGGATCTTCCGCGGCAACGGCATTCCGCAGATCGGTCTGGTCCTCACCCGACAGTCCCAGGCCAACGACCTCGCCATCGCCAAGGCCGCGACCCGCGAGGTCGCGGCGATCAACAAGACGCTGCCGGCCGGCACGAACCTGATCATCGCCGTGGACTCCTCGGTGTTCACCGCCGAGGCGATCCGCGAAGTGTGGATCACCATGGGCATTTCGATCGGCCTGGTGGCCCTGGTGAACCTGCTGTTCCTCGGGAGCTGGCGGGCGGCGATCATCCCATCGGTCATCGCGCCGATCTGCCTGCTCTCGACCTTCATCGTGCTGGCGCCGATGGGTTTCTCGCTGAACCTGCTGACCCTGCTGGCCCTGGTGCTGGCGGTCGGCCTGGTCGTCGACGACGCCATTGTGGTGGTCGAGAACATCCAGCGTCGCGTCGACGAGGGCGAGCCGCCGACCGTGGCGGCCACGCGCGGCGCCCGCCAGGTGTTCTTCGCGGTCATCGCCACCACGGCCGTTCTGATTTCGGTGTTCGGCCCGCTGATGTTCCTGCCGGGCTACATCGGCCGGCTGTTCGTCGAGCTGGCGGTGGCCATCGCCGCGGCCGTGGCGTTCTCGGCCTTCATGGCCCTGTCGCTGTCGCCGATGCTGGCGTCCAAGCTGCTGCGTCCGGCCTCGGGCGAAGGATGGTTGGCCCGACGCGTCGACTGGACCGTGGACAGGGTCAAGGAGAGCTACCGTCATTCGCTGGAGATGCTGCTCGGGCGGCGCTCGGCCTCGATCGGGACGGGCGTTCTGGTCGCCGTACTGGCCGGTATGGCCGCCTTCCTGTTCGTCGCCCTGCCGCAGGAGCTGGTGCCGGCCGAGGATCGCGGTCGTGTCGACATCTCGATCAGCGGACCGGAGGGGGCCGGCTTCGACTACACCCGCCAGGCCGCCGCCCGCGTCGAAGCCACGATGAAAGCGTACCAGGAAGACGGAGTGGCGGAACGCTACATCCTCAGCATCCCGCGCTTCGGCGCGACGCAGTTCAACACGGCGAACGGCGTCATCGTCATGCGCGAATGGGGCGAGCGCACGAAGACCTCGGACGAGGTCGCCGATGAACTGAACCGGTCGCTGTCGAGCATCACCGGCGTGCGCGCGGTGGCCACCGTGCGGGGCGCCTTCCAGCGCGGCGGCGGGCAGGGCGGCGGCACCAACGTCGACCTGATCGGCCTGGGCAACAGCTACGAAGAGATCGCGGCCTGGCTGGAACCGATCCGCGACGCCATGCAGAGCAATCCCGGCTTCTCCCGTCCGCGCCTCGACTACGAACCGACCGCGCCGCGCCTGTCGGTCGACATCGACCGGGAGAAGGCGGCGGCCCTGGGCGTCACGCCGCAAGCGGTGGGCCGGGCGCTGGAAACCATGTTCGGCTCCCGCCGGGTGACGACCTACATCAAGGGCGGTCAGGAGTACGATGTCATCGTGCAGACCGACCTGGAGAAGCGGCGGACGCTGGAGGACCTCAACACCCTCTACGTCCGCGCCTCCTCCGGCGCGCTCGTTCCCTTGTCGTCCGTGGTCACCACGGCGCTGCGCGGCGACACGCCGGACCGCGAGCGGACGGATCGCCAGCGGTCGATCGATCTGACCACCCAACTGGCGCCGGGCTACACGGTCGCCGAGGCCGTCGCCTTCCTGCAGAAGGAAGCGGCGAAGAACCCCAACCCGGCTGTGACCTACACCTGGGGCGGTCAGGCCAAGGACTATCTTGAGGCGTCCGGCGCGGTGAGTCTGGCGTTCGGCATGGCCCTGCTGCTGGTCTTCCTGGTGCTGGCCGCGCAGTTCGAGAGCTGGATCCACCCGGCCGTGATCATGCTGACGGTGCCGTTGGCCGCCCTGGGCGGCCTCTTCGGCCTGCTGCTCACCGGCCAGACCATCAACACCTATAGCCAGATCGGGTTGATCATTCTGATCGGGGTGGCGGCGAAGAACGGCATCCTGATCGTCGAGTTCGCCAATCAGCTGCGCGATCAGGGCAAGCCGATCCGCGAGGCGGTCATCGAGTCCGCCGTGCTGCGCCTGCGACCGATCGTAATGACCTCGATCACCGCCGCGTTCGGGTCGTTGCCGCTGATGCTGTGGGAAGGCGCCGGAGCGGCCAGCCGCCAGACGATTGGCGTGACCATCTTCTTCGGCGCCATCTTCTCCACCATGCTGACGGTGTTCGTCGTGCCGGTGTTCTACAATCTTCTGGCGCGGTTCACGAAGTCTCCGGAGTGGACGGCGCGCCAGATCGAGGCGTATGAGCAGGACCTTCCGGCGGGGCAAGGTTCACCCGCCGAATAGGTAAGGGTGGACATGGACGACGCCGGCTTCTCCATTCGCGGCAAGGATATCGCGCTTCTTCGCCGGATCGAGGAACGCGTTCTCTGGCTTGCCAGCTGGACGATCCACAGCGCCAACCATCTGCGGGAGAGCCGCGACGGTTTGAAGGTCGGCGGACACCAGGCGTCCTGCGCCTCGATGACCACCCTGATGACGGCGCTCTACTTCTCCGCGCTGCGGCCGCAGGACCGGGTGGCGGTGAAGCCGCACGCCAGCCCGGTGTTCCACGCCATCCAGCACCTCTACGGCCGCCAGACGATCGACCAGCTCCGGCGCTTCCGCTCTTTGGGCGGCGCGCAGTCCTATCCCTCGCGGACCAAGGACATCGACGACGTCGACTTCTCGACCGGCTCGGTCGGCCTGGGCGTCGCCATGACCGCTTTCGCCTCCCTGACCCAGGACTATCTGGCCGCTCGCGGCGCGGTGAAGCCCGACGCCATGGGCCGGATGATCTCGCTGCTCGGCGACGCCGAGCTGGACGAGGGCAACATCTACGAGGCCCTCATCGAGGCCTGCAAACACGACGTCCGCAACACCTGGTGGATCGTCGACTACAACCGCCAGAGCCTGGACGCGACGACGTCCGACCGGATGTTCACCCGCTACGGCGAGATTTTCGAGGCCGCCGGCTGGACGGTCGAGACGCTGAAGTGGTCCAAGCGCCAACGCGAAGCCTTCGCCCGGCCCGGCGGCGCGGCGCTGCGGGCCTGGATCGAGCGCGCGCCCAATGACCTTTACGCCGCCCTGACATACCAGGGCGGCGCGGCCTGGCGCGAGCGGCTCAAGGCCGACCTGGCCGGCGACAAGGCGGCGTTGAAGCTGGTCGAAGGCTACAGCGACGAGGACCTGGCGCTGGTCATGACCGAGCTGGGCGGCCACTGCCTGGAGACCATTCTTGAGGCGTTCGAGCGGGCGGCCCGGGACGACGCCCCGCGTTTCTTCATCGCCTACACGGTCAAGGGCTGGCGGCTGCCCTTCCAGGGCCACAAGGACAACCACTCGGGCCTGATGACCCCGGCCCAGATCACCGAACTGCGCGGCCGGCTGGGCGTCGTCGAGGGCGAGGAATGGGACATCCTGTCCGGCCTCGCCGACAACGAGACCAAGGCGATCCGTCGGCTGGTCGAAACCGCGCCCTTCGCCGGCCGCAAGGACGGTCACAGGTCGGCCGACCGCATCGCCACGCCGTCCGCCGAAACGCTGCTCAAGGCCGTCGAGGGCGGCGGCGAGCAGTCGACCCAGGCTGCGTTCGGCAAGGTGATGTTCGAGATCGCCAAGGTTCAGGACGACTTCGCCGGCCGGGTGGTGACCACCTCGCCCGACGTGACCGTCTCGACCAACCTCGGCGGCTTCGTGAACCGGCGCGGCGTTTTCCACCGCCGCGCGCACGAGGATGTCTTCAAGAGCCGCCGCATCCCCTCGGCTCAGGTCTGGGCGATGGGCGAAACCGGCCAGCACGTCGAGCTGGGCATCGCCGAGAACAACCTGTTCATCGCGCTGGCGGCGCTGGGGTTGTCGGCCCCGCTGTTCGGCGAGCGGCTGTTCCCCGTGGGGACGCTGTACGACCCTTTCATCGCCCGCGGCCTCGATGCGCTGAACTACGCCTGCTACCAGGACGCCCGCTTCCTGCTGGTGGCGACGCCCAGCGGCCTGACCCTGGCGCCGGAAGGCGGGGCGCACCAGTCGATCGGCACGCCGCTGATCGGCATGAGCCAACCGGGGCTCGACAGCTACGAGCCGGCCTTCGCCGACGAGACGGCGGTGCTGATGGCTCACGCTTTCGACCGCATCCAGGCCGACAACGGCGGATCGACCTACCTGAGGCTTTCGACCCGCGTCATCGATCAGCCGGTCCGAACCGACGAGTCCTGGAAGGCGGGCGCCGTCGCCGGCGGCTATTGGCTGAAGGCGCCGGCGGCCGACGCGCGACTGGCGCTCGTCTATAGCGGCGCGATCGCGCCCGAAGCGCTGGCGGCCTTCGCGCAGCTGCTTGAGGACGAGCCCGGAGCCGGCCTTCTGGCCGTGACGTCGCCCGACGTGCTGCACGCCGACTGGACCGCCGCCGGCCGCGCCCGCTGGACCGGCGGCGCGGCGCGGGTCTCCACGGCCGAGACGCTGCTGTCGGCGCTGTCGCGCGATGCCGACCTGGTCACTGTCATTGACGGATCGCCGGCCGCCCTGTCCTGGCTGGGCGCGGTGCGCGGCCAGAAGGTGAGGGCGCTGGGCATGGAGAGCTTCGGCCAGTCCGGCGACCTGCCGGACCTCTACGCCAGGTATCGCCTCGACGCCGAGGCCATCCTCGACGCCTGCGCCGACCTGCTGGTCTGACGGTTCAGTCCTCGCTGTCCATCACCGCGATCAGGCCATCGCGGAAACTGTAGACGTGCGTGATCGTCTCTTGCGTCCATAGTCCGCCGCTGGGGCGGCGCAGCACGTGGTGCATTCGCACGGCGAGGCGACCGTCCGGCCGGGCTTCGATGCCGAGGATGACGGACTCCGGGCGGATATATTCGACCATCCTCTTCCAGTAGGCGACGACGGCCTCGCGCCCCTTCAGGCGACCGCCTTCGAGCAGGCTCGCCCAATCGACATTCGGGGCGAGCAGCGCGGCGGCGTCCTCGAACGCGTGCGCGTTCAGCAGGTCCCAGAGACGGTGCATCGAGGCCGTCGCGTCGGGCATGGCTTGCGTCTCCATCGACCGAGATCCGCTGTTCAGCGCGCGGGGCCTCGCGCTGAAGCTCCTGCTGCTAGTCTTCCCAGTCCATACGGCTGATGGTCCCGTCCCGGAAGGCGAAGGTGGCCACGAGATTTTCGTCGGTGAAGACCCGGCCCTCCTGGTTGCGGGCGACATAGTTGAGTCGGACGCGCCGTCGGCCGTCCGGAAGGATCGTCATCTCCAGAAGGCTGACTTCGGTCTGGAAGCTGCTGATCTGCTCCGCCCACATCGACATGATATTGTCGCGGCCCTCGACCCGGTCCCGACCGAATAGATTGGGCCAATTGGCGTCGGGATGGAGCAGCGCGCCGGCGGCGTCGACGTCCCGGTCGCCCAGGGCGTCGAAGAGATTGATCACGAGGGTGTCGGGCGAGCCCAGTTCGCCGCCCTCGGGCTCGCCCCAGTCCATGCGGCGAACGAGCCCCTGCTCGAACGTGAAGGTGTTCGAGGTCATCTCGTCGGTCCAGACGCCGCCGCCGTCGATCGCCCGGATGACATAGTGGAGACGGACATAGACCCGGCCGTCCGCCAGTTCTCGCAACTCAAGGGGCGACGCCTCGGGCGAGACGATCTGGAACTGGCGCGTCCAGTACTCTCGAAGCGCTTCCCGCCCCTTGATCCGCCCCCCTTCCAGGAAGTTGGGCCAGTCGACGTCGGCGTGCATGCCTCCCACGAGCGCCCCGACATCCTTGTCGTTGAACGCCTTGTATAACCGCAGCAGCAGGGCCTTGCGGTCAGGCATGGGATATCATCAGCCCCCCGGCTTGTAGCCCGTTTCCACCTTCAGGTAGGCGATCAGATCGACGCGGTTCTTGGCGTCCTTCACCCCCATGAAGGACATCCGGTTGCCCGGCAGGAAGCCGCGCGGATCGGCCAGCCACTTGTCGAGATGCTCGGCGTCCCAGGCGAAGCCCGCCGCCTTCACCGGTTCCGAGTAGCGGAACTTCTCGACCGTTCCGGCCTGACGGCCGAACAGGCCGTAGAGGTTCGGCCCGGTCATGTTGGCGCCGCCCTCGGTGATGGTGTGGCACGAACGGCAGAGCTGGAACTGCTGCTGGCCGTTGGCCAGGTCACCGGTGTTGTAGGGGGCGGGCAGGGCGGCGAGCAGCTTGGCCTTCTCCGGATCCAGCGTTTCGGCCGGCGCGGGCGCGACCGTCGGCGCCGCGTCCGTCGCCGCCGCGGGGGCGGCGGGGCTGGCGGATTCCGACGCCGGCTTGCTGCAGGCTCCGAGCAGGGAGACAGCCCCGACGACACCCAGAACGACCAGACCTGAACGCATGACAATCCCCTTCGACTTGGCTGCTGAAGCTACTCCGGTGGCAGACAGTTTCAATGGCCGTCGTTGGCCTGGATCAATGAATCGGCAGGCATGACCGCGACGTCCTCGCCCCGTTTCGGGGACCTAGTCGCGGGCGACCGGCTTGCCCCGCATGGCCTTGACCGCGCCGCGACGAACCTTGGCGTCGACACGCCTGGCCTTGGCCGCCCTGGACGGCTTCGTCGCCTTGCGGGGCGGCGGCGGCGGCTCGGCGGCCCTGGCGATCAGCTCGACCAGGCGGTCGACGGCGTCGGCGCGATTGCGCTCCTGGGTGCGGAAGCGGTTGGCGGTGAGCACGATCACGCCCTCGGAGGTCAGCCGGGACCCCGCCAGTTTCTGCAACCGGATGCTGACGTCATTGGGCAGGGACGGCGAGCGCCGCGCGTCGAAGCGCATCTGGACGGCGGTGGCGACCTTGTTGACATTCTGGCCGCCCGGTCCCGACGCGCGGATGAAGGCGAACTCCAGCTCGCCTTCGTCCAGTTCGATGTTCGGCGGGATCGCGATCATCGCCGCGCCCTCATCGCCTTCTGGATCGCCGTGTCCAGCGCCTGCAGGAACCGAGAGCGGTCGGCGCGTTCGAAGGGTCGGGGACCGCCGGTGATCTCTCCGGTCGAGCGGATGTGCTCCATGATCGAACGTTGGGCGAGGGCCGAACCGATCGAGTCGGCGGTGAACGGCTGGCCGTTCGGCTTGATCGCCGCCGCCCCCGCCTTGAGCACCCGGTCGGCCAGCGGGATGTCGTTGGTGACGACCACATCGCCCGGCGCCGCCCGCTCGGCGATCCAGTCGTCGGCGATGTCGGGGCCCGCGTCGACGATCACCCGCTCGATCAGCGGCGATTGCGGGATCTGCATGAAGCTGTTGCTGACCACGAAGGTCTTCAGGCCGTAACGGGCCGCGACCTTGTAGGTCTCGTCCTTCACCGGGCAGGCGTCGGCGTCGACATAGATGCGGATCGGCGGGGCGCTCACGAAATCGGGACCGGCTGAAGGATCATTGTTCGTCCACGTCGGAACGCGAATCACGCCAAATCGTTAACGCGCAGTCTGGGCCGAAGGGGAGACCCCCGCCATGCCGCACTTCCTGAAGCGTCTGTTCGCGGACATCGACGCGATCATCTGGACGCTCACATCCCGCGCCTAAACGGCTTTCAGCAGTCTCGCCGTCATTGATCCGATCTCGGCGACCGCGTCCCGCGCGGCCGCTGATACGTGCGTGAGGTTGATGAAGCCGTGCGGCTGCAGCGGGAAGTAACGTTCTTCCACCGGCACCCCGACCTCACGCAGCTTCTCGGCGTAAGCCGCAGCTTCAGGCCGGCACGGGTCGAGATGGTCTCCGGCCGCGATCACCGTCGGCGGCCCGACAGCGTACGTCTCTGGTAGATGCGGCTTGAGCAGCGAGTGCCCTTCATTGGTCCCGAGCTGCGCGCGGATGAACTGCACCGCCAGGCGGCCGACGATCCGGGCGTCCTGGAGAAGCGTCGAGGCCCAGACCTCGTCGTCCATGCTCAGCAGCGGATAGACCAGCAGCTGGCCGCAGATCGCGCTGGTGTTCTCGCGCAAAATCTCGCGCGTGGCCGCAACGGCCAGATATCCGCCGGCGGAGTCTCCCCCGAGCGCCAGCCGGTCCCCGCCCAGCCGTCGCAGATTTGCCAGCGTCCAGCGCGCCGCCGCCAGCGCGTCGTCGAGTTGGGCCGGGAAGGCGGCTTCGGGCGCCAGGCGATAGCGGCAAGACAACACCCGCACGCCCGCTGCGTCCGCCAGCCGGACGCAGAAGGCGTCGTGGGTCTCAATGTCGCCCAGGATGAAGCCGCCGCCGTGGAAGAACAGCAGCAGCGGACCGGGCGTCTGCGCGCCTTTCGGGAGGTAGAGTCTCGCTTGCAGCGGACCCGTCGCGCCGTCGACATCGATGTTCCGCGTTTCGGCCAGCAGTGGCAGGTGGCGGTCCCGGCGGGAGAGGGCGAACCGCACCGCCGCCCGCGCGCGCTCGACGCCCTTGAGGTTCTCGGCGGCGAAGGTTCCGGCGAGGCGGTCGCTAAGCTTCATGTGAACATTTGCTCACAGATCGACCTGTCTGCCAAGATGGAAGGCTGGTGCCGGCTGAGGGGATTGAACCCCCGACCTTCGGTTTACAAAACCGCTGCTCTACCGCTGAGCTAAGCCGGCGTCCGCGTTGCGAACCGGCGGCTTATGCCGCAGCCCGCGCCGCCGCGCCAGTCCGCCACTTCTGGGTCAGGGAATAGATGATGATGCCGGTGGCGACCACGGCGATCAGCAGGGTGCAGACGGCGTTGATCTCCGGCGTCACGCCCAGCCGCACCTGGCTGTAGATCCGCATCGGCAGGGTGGTGGCGCCCGGGCCGCTGGTGAAGCTGGCGATGACCAGGTCGTCGAGCGACAGGGTGAAGGCCAGCATCCAGCCGGCCAGCACGGCGGGGAAGATGTTGGGCAGGGTCACCTTCATGAACGCCTGGCCGGGCGTGCAGCCCAGATCCTGGGCGGCTTCCTCCAGCGACCGGTCGAAGGTGACCAGGCGCGAGTGCACGACCACGGCGACGTAGCTGAGCGTGAAGGTCGTATGGGCCAGCATCACGGTCCAGAAGCCGCGGTCGAAGCGCAGGGCCACGAACAACAGCAGCAGCGCCAGGCCCATGATCACCTCGGGCATGACCAGCGGTGCGTAGACCATGCCCGAGAACATCGTCCGGCCCCTGAACCGACCGCCGCGCACCAGGGCGACGGCGGCCAGGGCGCCGAGCACCGTCGCCAGCGTCGCCGAGACCAGGCCCACGCGCACCGTCACCCAGGCCGCCGACAGCAGCTGTTCGTCCTGCAGCAGGGCCGCGTACCACTTCGTGGAGAAGCCGCCCCAGACGGTGACCAGCTTGCTGGCGTTGAACGACCAGACGACGAGCAGGACGATCGGCAGGTACAGGAACGCGAAGCCGAGCGTGATCGAGACCAGGTTGAACCAGGATGGGCCGCGCTTCATCGTGATCCTCCCCATTGGAGGAGGCGCGGGGTCCCCCCCTTCCTCCTCGATGGAGGAAGGGCCGGGGATGGTGGTGTGGCCGCGGCGGCGTTGTGAAGGCGCTGTGTGGCGCCGACGCCTTGCCGAGCCCTTCGCCTGGATGCGGCGGCCACACCACCACCCAACCCTCCTCCATCGAGGAGGAGGGCTTTCGACCTGGCGATCCAGTTCATCGCCCCGCCTCCAGCGCCCGCGCCTGCTGGCGCTGGTAGAGGACGATCGGGACCACCAGGGTGATCAGCAGGATGATCGCCACGGCGCTGGCGAACGGCCAGTCGCGGTTGGCGAAGAACTCCATCCAGATCGAGCGGCCGATCATCAGAGAGCCGGGGCCGCCCAGCAGATCGGGGATCACGAACTCGCCGACCATGGGGATGAAACACAGCAGGCACCCGGCTACGACGCCCGGGATCGAGAGCGGCCAGGTGATCTGCCAGAAGCTCTTCCAGGGCGGCGAGCCGAGGTCGGCGGCGGCCTCCAGCAGGGTGTGGTCCATGCGCTCCAGCGCCGCGTACAGCGGCAGCACCATGAACGGCAGGTAGCTATAGACCAGTCCGATCTGCACCGCTGTCGGGGTGTAGAGCAGGGTGACCGGATCGAGGCCGAGCAGGCCGAGGAAGGCGTTGAGCAGTCCGGCCGGCTTGAGGATCCCGACCCAGGCGTAGACCCGGATCAGGAAGCTGGTCCAGAACGGCAGGATGACCAGCATCAGCAGGATGTCGCGCACGCCCGGCCGGCAGCGCGCCATGCCGTAGGCCATCGGATAGCCGACCAGCAGCGCCAGGATCGTGCCGGTCGCCGCGAACTTCAGGCTGGAGACATAGGCGTCGAAGTACAGTCGGTCGCTGGTCAGCCGCGCGTACATCTCGAAATCGAGACCGGCGACGAAGCGCTTCAGGCCGTCAAGCCCGTCGGTCCAGACGATCTGCGGCGCGTAGGGCGGAATGGCCAGGGCCGTGTCGGACAGCGACAGCTTCAGCACCAGCAGGAAGGGGAAGGCGAACAGCACCCCCAGCCAGAGGGCCGGCAGGATGACGGCGCGCGAGCGAGGCCGGTTCACGACGTGCGTCCTTCGCGACGCGATCCTGAGGGATCGCTCCTCAGGATGACGAATTCAGTGGAACGCTTCCCACCTTCGTCATGGTGAGGAGCGAGCCTCAAGCGAGCGTCGCGAACCACGCACATCACGACGTCAGCACCACGCCGGCGTCGGGGTCGAAGCTGACCCAGACCTTGTCGTCCCAGCCGATCGGGCGCTCGACGAAGCGGCGGCTGTTGGCGCGGGCGACCCGCACCAGCCGGCCGCCCGGCAATTCGACGATGTAGTTGGTCCAGTCGCCGGTGTAGCCGATGTCCCAGATCTCGCCCGCCAGCACGTTGCGCGTGCCGGCCGGGGGCGGGTCGAGGCTGATGGTCATCTTCTCGGGCCGAACGGCCAGCCAGACGGTTGCGCCGGGAGCGGGACAGTCGTCATCGAGCACGTAGAAGCCGGCCTGGGCCTCGGGCGTCCGCAGGTGCGCCATCGGATGCTCGATGGCGTCGACCAGGGTCTCGAACAGGTTCACGTCGCCGAGGAACTCGGCCACGTAGCGGGAGGCGGGGGTCTCGTAGATCTCTTCCGGCCTGGCGACCTGGACGGTCTTGCCCTCGCGCATCACCGCGATCCGGTCAGCCATGACCATGGCCTCTTCCTGATCATGGGTGACGATCAGGAAGGTGACGCCGAGCTCGACCTGCAGGTCCATCAACTCGAACTGCGTCTCCTCGCGCAGCTTCTTGTCCAGCGCGCCCAGCGGCTCGTCGAGCAGCAGCATCTTGGGCTTGCGGGCCACCGCTCTGGCCAGTGCGACGCGCTGCTTCTGGCCGCCGCTCAGCTGGTCGGGCTTTCGCTTCGCGAACGGCGTCAGCTTCACCAGGTCCAGCATCTCGGCGACGCGGGCGGCGATCTCGCCGCGCGGCAGGCCCTCCTGCTTCAGGCCGAAGGCGATGTTCTGCTCGACGGTCAGGTGCGGGAAGAGCGCATAGCTCTGGAACATCATGTTGACCGGCCGCTGGTGCGGCGGCACGCCGGCCAGGTCCTTGCCGTCCAGCGTGATGCGCCCCGCGTCCGGGGTCTCGAAGCCGGCCAGCATGCGCATCAAGGTGGTCTTGCCGCAGCCGGAGGGGCCGAGCAGCGCGAAGAACTCGCCCGGATAGATGTCCAGCGACACGTCGTCGACGGCGGTCTGGGTCCCGAACCGCTTGGTCACCCCCTCGAACCGCACCAGCGGAACGGCGTTGGGGTCGTTCCAGGGCGCGAAGCTGGACCGCACCGCGCCGATGTTCAGGCGCTTGCCGTCCGGCTTCGGCTTGGCCGGCTTGGCGGGCGCGCGGCTCATTGGCCGCTCATCACCTTGGTCCAGAGACGGTTCACCTCACGGACCAGGGCCTGGTCCTTGGTCGTGGTCACGAACAGCCGCGAGAACACCTCCGGCGTCGGATAGACGTTCGGGTCGGTGCGCAGTTCCTCGTCGACCAGCGGCGTCGCGGCGGCGTTGGCGTTGGCGTAGGCGGTGTAGTTGGACGCCTTGGCGATGACCTCGGGCCGCATCATGAAGTCGAGGAACTTGTAGGCCGCCTCCGGATTGGGCGCGTCAGCCGGAATCGTGAAGGTGTCGAACCAGACCTGGCTGCCTTCCTTGGGGATGGCGTAGGCGACTTCGACGCCCTTCTTGGCCTCCTCGGCGCGGTCGGCGGCCTGCAGGATGTCGCCGCTGTAGCCGACCACGACGCAGGCGTCGCCGTTGGCCAGGGCGTTGATGTATTCCGACGAGTGGAACTTGGTGACGTAGGGCCGCAGGCTCAGCAGCAGGCTGGTCGCCGCCTCATAGTCCGCCACCGCCTTCGAGTTGGGATCCTTGCCGAGGTAGTTCAGCGTCACCGCGTACATGTCCTCGGACGCGTCGAGGAAATAGACGCCGCAGTCCTTCAGCTTGGCCAGGTTCTCCGGCTTGAACACCACATCCCAGCTGTCGATGGTCACGCCGGGCAGCCGCTTGGCCACCTCCGCGGTGTTGTAGCCGATGCCCATCGTGCCCCACATGTAGGGGACGCTGTACTTGCCGCCCGGATCGAACGGCTCCATGCGCTGCATCAGCTCCGGCCACAGGTTCTTGCGGTTGGGCAGCTTGGCGAAGTCCAGCGGCTGGATCGCCTTGGCCGTGATGTAGCGGGGCAGGTTGTGGTTCGACGGCGCCACGATGTCGTAGCCGGTGGCGCCGGTCAGCACCTTGGTCTCGAGCATCTCGTTGGAATCGAAGGTGTCGTAGACGACCTTGATCCCGGTCTCCTTGGTGAATTGCTCAAGGAGCGCCGGATCGATGTAGTCCGACCAGTTGTAGATATGCAGGGTCTCCTGCTTGGGACCTCCGCAGCTCGTCAGCGCCAAGGCGGCGACGGCCCCAACGGCAAGGGCGGCCCAACGCCGCGTGTGACCCTTGAAAAGCGACATCCCAACCTCCCGCGAAACCCTGCGAGTCCTTATAGGGCCTGCGGAGCGTCGGAAAAGTCCCTTCCCCTGCGGAGGGGAAGGGACGCCGGTCAGGCTTCGGCCTTCTTCCCCGCCTTCAGTCCCCCGATCAGGGCGCCGCTGACCACGTACTGGATCAGCATGTAGCCGCCGTCGATCGGGATCAGGCCGGTGTTGTCGTCGCCGTAGATGAAGCGCAGAGACATCGTCGCCAGCCCGAAGAAGACGCAGGCCGTCAGGCCCGCCTTCGCGCCGCCGACCCATCCGGCCATGCCGGTTCGGGCGATCAGCCAGCCCAGGCCAATGGCGATGACCAGGTTCTGCACCGCGCCCAGCGCCATGGCGGAAGAGCCTTCGCTCTCCGACACGGCGATTCCGGTCAGCGCCATCCACTGGGCGGAGAAGACCATGCCGTACCAGACAAATCCGATGGCCTGGCTCGCCACCACGGCGGCGAGGACGCCAATCCAGTTGATACCTTTCAACATGCGTAGTCCCCCGGGTGACGCGGGACTCTCGCGCCGAGGAGCGCGGCCCCGTCGTTTCTGACGCGGATGCTACGACGTTTCGCCGAACGGCGATACCCGGTCGTCGATCGCTGGCCGCTTCCGCTCGCGCGCGCACGCCTCTATATCCGCCGCATGGCTCGTATTCTGATCACTTCCGCCCTGCCGTACATCAACGGGATCAAGCACCTCGGCAATCTGGCCGGGTCGCAGCTCCCTGCGGACGTGTTCGCGCGCTTCAAGCGAGCCCAGGGCCACGAGACCCTCTACATCTGCGCCACCGACGAGCACGGCACGCCGGCGGAGCTGGCGGCGGCGGAGGCCGGGATGCCGGTGGCCGACTTCTGCGCGCTGGCGCACGAGAAGCTGCACGCCATGGGCCGCGGCTTCGGCATGTCTTGGGACCACTTCGGCCGCTCGTCGTCGCCGCAGAACCGCAAGCTGACGCAGAGCTTCGCTCAGCAGCTCTGGGAGGCCGGCTTCATCGAGGAGCGGGTGACCCAGCAGGTCTACTCTCTGGCCGACAAGCGCTTCCTCCCCGACCGCTATGTTATCGGCACCTGCCCGCACTGCGGCTACGAGGCGGCGCGGGGCGACCAGTGCGAGAACTGCACGCGGGTGCTGGACCCGGCCGACCTGATCAAGCCGCGCTCGGCGCTGTCGGGCTCGACCGAGATCGAGATCCGCGACTCCAAGCACCTGTTCCTGCGCCAGAGCCTGTTCGCCGAGCGGCTGCGCGAGTGGATC
>CALALX010000089.1 GCA_937925635.1 uncultured Caulobacter sp. | reverse complement strand
TTCGCCCGGTGGCGCGGAATGGTATTCGTTGAGGCAGCCATGATCGATCTCCACATGATCGGTTGGGGTCAGGCCTCCGGTCGGTGTTACAGCACCGCCGGGGGCCGTTTCGTCAGTGGTCGGCGGTGGGGTTGTCGGTGCCAGCCTGTGGCCCCGCCGCCGATCCATAGATGCGCGTCAGGTGGTAGAGCAGTTCCGAGTTCATCGACCTCAGGTTCGCCGCGGCGACATCCTTGATCCGGTCGCGCAAGCCGGGAGGCATGCGGACGATGAATTTATCGTCCCCGCGCGACGCCGCACCGCTCGGCGCGGTCACGCGGAGCCATCCATCTGCGGCACGAGGACCATCGAGAACTGGCGACCGTGTTCGACCAGCTCAACCGGCGGCGTCGGGAAGCCCATCTGCGGGCTGATCCACTGCGCCGCCATCACACCGTAGAGAAGCCGGTACATGTCGACGATACCGCGCTTAGTCCGAAGTTCCTCCATCGGCCACTCCGGGAACGGGCGCTTCTCGATCCCATCCATCACCGTCGCCTCGCCGACGCTGTAGCTACCCGTCCGGCGGATCGACGGGATCACCTCGTGCGCAAGCCATCGCTTGAAGCGCTCGGCGACCGGCTTTCTGGACTTGAAGACGAGCCGGTAGATGCCCGCCTCCGAGATCACCGTCACCTCCTGTTCGCCGCCAAGGGTGTCCATACTGTGGACGCCCTTTTCGTCCTCATCGAGCAAAGCGAGGGACGAACGCGGGTTCGACAGCTCAAGCGCCCGGCAACGGCGATTTTGACGCCGGCAAGAAGCGCTCCCTGCTTCGCGACGTGCTTTGCACTCAGAGCCTCTTGCGAAGCTATGGAGCCAGTCGCGGACTTACCGCGTCCATCGCAGAGGCGCGCGTAATCTGCTACTTCGGCGTTCGCGCGCTCCCGGACCCACTCTGCTTGGTCGGAAGCGAGATGGACGATCACTTTGTTTTCTCGGTTCAGACCCACGTGGAGCGCGTCAACGCCTACTTCCAAGAACGCCTCTACGGCCTGCTGAAAGAGATCGAGGGAGGCTCGGAACCGGACTTGCGGCCATACTGTTCAGACTGCCCGCTTGCCCCCAGCAAGCTCAACTGACCACCGCCGCCCGCATCAGGTCGCCGATGCGCCGCGCGCCTCTACAGAGGCCCGCCACATCTCCAGTTCTGCGAGGCGCTGCTCGATGGTCAGGTCGGACGGCTTGGTCGGGGCGACGGGCGCACTGACGGCGGCCCCGAGCAGGCCGGCGAGGATGGCACGCGCCAGCGCATCGCGCTTCACGTCGGCCGCGTTGCAGTCGTTGGCGTTCGACCCGAAGTAGGGTTCGACCAGGATCGCCGGGGCGCGGCCGACGTAGAGGCTTTCGCCGCCGCGGTCGGTCCGCGCGACCTTCTTCACGCCGCGGTCCCGAAGCCCGAGCGCCCCGACCATCGCCCGGTTGACCCGCTCGGCGAACACCTTGCCGCGGTCGCTGGCGTAGAGCGTTTCGGTCCCGGTCGCCCGCGCGTCCGCCGCGCCGTTGAAGTGGAGCTCGCACGAGACGTCCGCGCCCCATGCGTCCACCTGCGCATAGACGGCGCGCACCTCGGCGTTGTAGCCGCCGGCCCTCTCGCGCCGGAACACGCGCACGTTCTCCGGCGCCAGCGACTGGATCGTGGCCGCCAGCGCGCCGTTCCAGACGAACTCGCTGATGCCGTCGGTGACGCGGACCGCGCCCGGCTGGCTGACGTTGTGCCCGATAACGATTGCGATCCGCATCATTTGCCCCTCCACGCCTTGATCAGTTCGGCGATGCTCTGCGACTGCAGCACGAGCCGGGCGATGTGCTCTCCGAACAGCGCCAGCACCGCGGCGACGGCGGGCTCATAGGGCGATGACGGCAGGCTCCACCAATGCAGCATCGGGTCCGTGAACACGACGGCGAAGAACAGCGCTGCGATCGTAGTGACGAGAACCTGCCAGAAATTCAGACTCCGGGCGGTCAAAATCTTCACGAGAATAGCTCCAGCGACGGCGGCCCAGAAACCAGGCTTCTCGGCGAACAGGGCCACGATTTTCCAACGTTCAGGCATAGGCTCAGTTTTCCCTTCGCGTATGGCCGCCTAGTCTAGGCTGACCGGGGGCGCGCCTCTTGAGGGGGCGCTTTCATGGGTTCACGCCAGCGCCAGCCACGCCTGGAACACGTCGGACAGCCCGCGCAGCGCGTTGGGGCGGACCTCGTTCAGATCGAACCATGCGGTGTGGGTGTCGCTGAGCTCGCCCCCAGCCTTGGAGTAGGTGCGCCACCCGACCTGGGCCAGATACCCGAAATCGATCATCGCGAGCCTGGCGCGGTTGACCGCCTCCGACCATGCCGGGCCGGGCGTGATCGCGCCGACCACCATCGCGGCGCAGATCGCGGCGCAAAACCCGGTGCCCCCGCCGAGCGCGTAGGGCACCGACGACCGCGGCCGGTTGGCCCCGCCCTCGTCGATCTCGTCGAGTTCGCGGAACCGGCCGATCATGCCCTTGTTGGGGACGTTGACCCACGTCGAAAACACCGTGGCGGCGTCGATCCCGCCCGATGGCACGCCAAAGCAGCCGCGAATTTGGCCGTTGTGCAGGATGCCGGCGCGGTTGACGCCAGCGATGGCGGGCCAGCCCGGGCCGAGTGCGACGCCCCCGTCCGCATTGGGCGCGCCCGGCAGGATTTGCGCCCCGAACGCGTCCTCCGTGATCACGCGGAGCGCCTCCTGCGCCTGGGAGAGGCTGTAGCTGCGGGTGCCGTAGCTGGCGTTCGAGCGCCCTTTCGTGCGCGTGCCTTCCATGTACCACTGGCCGCCCTCGCCGCGCAGGGCGTAGTAGAGCTGCGCCTCGTTCGGGCCAGTGCCGTTCCAGTTCCTATGCCCTTGAGGGTAATAGGAGTTCTTGAACTCGGCGGTCCAGATGTTGGCGTAGGTGTCCCGCGCCTGGCCACAGCCGCCGGCGGCGTTCAGCTGGCTGGCGAAGGCGATCCGGTCGAACGACTGCAGGAAGGCGTTGAGCCCGGCCGGATAGCCGACCAGCCGCATCCACGCGTCGGCGATGAAGGGGAGCGTGCGCGGCGACCACTTGAAGTTGAACGCTCCGGTGTAGTTAGCGCTGAACCCGCGGATGCTGTTGTCGGCGGTCCAGCCGCGGCCGTGCCCCTGCGTGCCGGTCGGGTAGCGATGCGACCCGCCGTAGCAGGCCCCGACGATGCAGGCGAGCGTGACGAGGATCAGCCGGGTGCGCGTCGCGGCGGCGAGCGCACCCCAGACGGCGGGCGTCTGCGACGCGATCATCACGGTCGCCCAGAACGCGGCCTCATAGGTCGCGACGTAGCCATGCCCGATGCCGCGCGGCATGCGGTTGGTGCCGCTCGAGCCAGCCCACTGGTTCAGCTGCTCGATGAGCCGGGCTGCCGGGGTGCGCGCTCCGCTCGGCGTGCTGTAGCTGGCCGTGTCGCCGCTGTAGGCCGCGAGCGCGATCACCGGCATGTTGTGGTGGTTCCACGGCCGCTTGTACGCGGGCAGGTTCTCTCCGGCGTCGGTGGACCCACCCGCGGTGTTGGTAAAATTGAACAGCGCCGTGTTCATCGCGTCCGCGACGGCCGAGGTCGGCGGGCGCATCGCGGCCTGGAGGTTCGCCGGCGGCGCCGCAACTGCCGTCGCGACCGCCTCGAACGACCGCGTCTCCGACGAGCCGCCGGCATTGCTCAGCGTCAGCCCGAACGTCGTCGACCCTGCGGTCGTGGGGAACGAGAACGACAGCACCCGCGTCGCGCGGTCATAGGCGATCCAGCTGCCGCCAGTGAGCAGGTGCGACGTCGCCTCGCCGCCGGCGACGAAGCTGGCCAGCGAGACCGAGCCGACCGTGCCGACCGGGCGGCTGAGTTGCGTCAGCGGCGAGAGCGTCGGCGCCTGCACCGCCGGCGCGGCCTCGCGGGTCAGCAGGAACGCCCCCTGCGCGCCGCCGGGCTGCACGGTGACGGTGATCGTCGCCGCGCCGGCCGTCCCGGTGGCGTAGGAGACCACGCCCGTCGTGGCGTCGATGGTCACGCCGGTCCCGCCCGCGACCGAATAGCCGGTGGCCCCGGGCGAGAAATATCCCGCCGTCTCGATCGACCCCGCCGCAGACGTCAGGACAGTCTGGTCCGGGATCGCCTGGATCAGCATCGGGAGCGGCTGCGGCACGGCGAAAAGCTGGCTGTCGGGCGACCACTCGACTGCGCCAACCGGCCGCCAGCGGAACCGCAGGCGCGCGTTCCGGTCGGGGTTGCTCGCAAAGAACAGGGCCGCGTTGAAGCCGGGGAACGACGGATGGCTCACGTCGGGCAGGTGGTAGACGCCAGGCGATCCAGAGAGCGGCGCGACCGGCGACCAAGGGTCTTCGCCGGTCCAGTCCAGCGGGGACGCGCGGAACTCCATCTCGAACGCGATCCCGGCCAACCCCGGCACGGTGAAGGTCGGAGAAAACGACACGGCCTGCCCGCTCGGGCGGTAGACGCTCGCGCCCATGACCAGATCGGCCGACGTCAGCGCGCGCGCCTCATGCGACGGCGGCAGGGGCGCGGCGACGCTCATGACGGCGCCATCGGCCGACCATGGATGCGCCGGCGAGCGCCGCCAGCTGAACCTCAGCCGGTCGTTGCGCGCCTCGCCGGGCCGGAACAACGCGACGTTCTGCGCCGGGAAGGCCGGGTCGAACCCATCCGGCAGGTAGTAGGCGCCGGGCTCGCCAGGCGCGGCGGCGACGGGGAACCACGGGTCCGACCCGCCCAGGGGCGACGCGCGGAACCGCAGATCGTAAGGCGGCTCCAGCCCCGGGAACCGCACGACCGGCGTGAACGTGGTCGACTGCCCCGCCGGCCGCCATTCGGTGCGGACGAGCTGCATCCCTTCGGCGGTCAGCGGGGTCATCGCCTCGGCCGCAGCAACCACCACCGCTGCGCTGTTGAACTCCCGCGGGCCAGCCGCCGGATCGTTCACGAACGCCTCCGCCCGCACGATCTTGCCCAGCCACGTGTCGGGGATCGTGGCGGGGACGTCGCCCGCGCTCTCGACGACGATCGTCAGATCCTCGATCGCCGCCCCGGGCAGGCTGTCATAGACCGCGATCACCCGGTTCAGCGCGGGCGCCCCCGGATTGACGATGGTCGGCCATTCCGCGGCGAATGCGTCGTGCACGCGGCCCGTGGTCCACAACGCCACGCCGCCGACGATCTCGAGCGGCGCGGCTGGGGCGCGCTCGATGACGAACGTCTGCGCCGTCGAGACGCGGGTCGGGTTCATCAGGTCGGCCAGATAGGCCAGCAGCAGCCGCTGGGGCTGATTGACCCGGCCGACCACGACGTCATGCTCGCCGGGGGGCAGGCGCACCGGAGCCGCGCCCTGCACGGCGGCGACCCACCCGTAGCCCGCGGGGGGCTCGGGAAGCTCGATCCGCTGCATGTAGTTGAGGTCCGCGACGTAGGCCCCGCCGATGCGCCGCACCGTTGGAGGCGTGATGCTCGGATCGGGCTTTGCGGCCAGAGCGCCGCCGACCATCAGCGGCCCGCCGCCGCGGAACAGGACGCCCATGTCAGACCCGGACCTCGATCGAGACGCACTGCGACGGCCCGGAGACCGACTGCGCCACGATCTCTTCCGGCCAGGAGGACACGGGGCCATCGTAGTAGCCGCGGTAACGGACGGTGGCCCCGGCCTCACCAAACGCGGTCGCCGTGCCGGGGCGCGTGCCGAGCGCCTCGTTGGCGGTGCGGCCCATGTAGGTAAAGACGTGGCTCTTTCCGGCGGGGCCTTCCAGCGTCAGCCCGGTCCAGTAGGCGCTGGTCAGGTAGCCGCCGGCGTTGCCGCTGAGGTAGGCGACGTCGCCGATCGGGTTCACCGGCGCGCCCAGTGCATAGCGGTAGGCCTGCCACATCACGCGGACGCCATCGGTGTGCGCCCCGAAGCTCGGCGTGGTGCTTTCCGCGATCTTCCAGAAGGCGATGGTGGAGCGGTCGCCGCCGGCGAACCAGGTGTCGTCGTCGATCCGGGTCCGCCCGCCGCCGCTGTCGAAGACCGGCCGGGCCGCGCTGCCCGTGCGCATGACGACGCCGACGATCAGGTCGCCCGCCTCGACGCCGCTGATCGCGATCGTGTCGCCGTTGCCCGAGCCGTGCGCGATGCGGGTGATCGAGTTCTCCGGCACCGCCTCGGCCACGCCGAAGGTGTCGAAGCTGAACGCCTCGGTGACGCGCGCGGCGCCGACCATGCGCGTCATCATGTTGAAGCGCAGCCACCCGCCGTCCACCACCGTGGCGCCGGCCTCGTTGTCGAAGGTGCTGGGGACGGTGACGCCCGAGCCGAACTTGAAATTCCAGTCGTCGCCGTCAGCCGCGACGCTGACCGTGTACCATTCGCCGTCGAGCATGTCGGTCGGGTGACCCATCACCATGTCGTCGGTCATCGTCAGCGAGAAGTTGACGCCGCCCACGAAGCTGGGCGTGTAGGCGCCCTCCTGCTCGCCCAGATCGGTGTTCTCGCGCATCGCGACCCAGGTCTGCGGCCCGACATAGACGTCGGCGCTCGACCCGCTGTAGACCTCGGCCGCGCTGGCCTGCGCGAACGGCACTACGGGGAAGCTCTGCGCGTAGAGCACGCCGCCGTAGCGGTACACCGCCTCCAGCGGCCAGTCCTCGCTGCCCTCGGGGGCCTCGTCCACCAGCGTCAGCGCGCCCGCCGCGGAAAGCGCCGCCGGGATCGCCGCCGCCGTGTCGCTGCCGCCGTCCCCCAGCAGGGCCGCGACGGCCCCATCCAGTTCCTCCGGGTCCAGCCCGCCGCCCGAGCCCCGGCCAGCCAGCGCGAACGCATTGGCCGCCAGCCGCACGAGCGAAAACGAGCCGCCCGCGGGGATCGACACTTCGGCCGCATTCTCGCCGTCGATCGTCACGCCGAACGCCGCGACGATCGTCATGGCATTCTCCGCATGGCCGGCGGCCATGAGGCTCTCGGGGTACTCCGCGTCCTCGTCCGTCTGGATCGTGAGCGTCGCGGTTTCGTGCGTGAAGCGCAGGAACTTGCGGTCATGCGAGGCGGCGAGGTTCGTCGATGCCGCCGAGATGGTTTGCACCTCGGCCCGGACTTCGATCGCCGGCTTCCCCTCGATGTCGTCCCACGTCGAGACGCCGCCGGTATAGGGGAGGCTGTTCCACGCCCCGGGGCCGACCTTCTCGCGCCCGGTGTCCGTTTCCAGCCCGCGCTGGCTCAGAGCGAGCGAGGTGTTGTCCGACGTGTGCTCCGCCGCGGTCTTGCGCACCGGCATCGGGCGGCGGGCGTCGACGAACGCGGGCAGCGACGCCCACTTGTTGATCTCGCCGGTGAGCCCCACCACGCGGATGTCATCGTCGCCGTAGGCGATCTCGCGCTCCGGGTTCTCGGCGATGAACTCGCTGATCCGCTTGTCGGTCATGCAGCAGCCTCCAGAAGCATTCGGCCACCCGTTTCGAGCGCCAGCGCAGCGCCGCTTTCGAGGGTGAGGGACGGGGGGAGAGGGGTGGATTCGAGGGCGACCCGCTGGCCTTCCTCGAAGGCAATCGCGGCGCCGTCCTCGAACAGCAGGGCGTCGCCGGGAGTGGGCGAGGGGATCGCGAACGGGTCGGATAGCGCCTCGGCCGTGCCGCCGGCGTTGGTCGCCGTTACGAGCACGTCGATCGTCGCGCCATGGTCAGCGCCTGTGAGCGTGTAGGCCGCCGAGATGCCCGACTGGACAACCACGCCGTTCCGCCGCCACGCGTAGGAGAGCGTCGGCAGCGGGAAGCCCCGCCATTCGCCTGGAGAGGCGAACAGCGTCGTCGCGTCTCCGGTGATGCTGGGGCGCACGACGTTGACAGGCGCGACGTGCGCCCGCGGCGCCCGCGAGCGCCGCGACAGGACTGGCTCGATCATCGCGCTAGGTGATCTGCTTCCAGTCGGCCGCGCTGGACGTGCCGACCGAGATGTACGCCTGCCCGTCCACAGTCGCGATCTGGCGCAGGGCGGTCGGGGCGCTCGCGACGTTGGTGATCGGGCGCGGCTCGACGTAGACGCCGCCGATCCAGACGCCCTCGGTGATGTACCCGCCGGTCTGAAGCTGCTGGATGGTCAGCGCGCTCGAGAACGTCGTGATGCCGGAAAGCTGGATGTCGGAGAACCGGCTCGTCGTGGCGAAGGCGCCGTGCACCAGCGTCGTCAGCGTCACACCCGAGGCCACCCGCACGCGGAGATTGTTGATGCGCAGATCGGGCGTGCCGCCGCCTGTCTTGCGGTAGAGCGCGGCGTTGTCGGGCAGCGTGTCCTCGCCGCCCGAGATATCCAGCACCATGCCGTCGATCCGCAGCGAGCCGGCGCCGTTGCTGTCGCGGATGATCTCGTCGAGCGTCGAGAACTCGGTGCTGCGGATCAGGACCGTCGCGTCGGAGATGTTGACCGTTTCGGTCCCGAGGATTTGCCAGAGAGCCCAGCACGGGTTCGGCTCCGGCGCTCCAAGGCCGTAGTGCGCACCGCCGCGAAACTCGATCACGCAGCCCTTCATGGTCGCATCGAGCGGGGAGTAATCACCCGACCCGCTCTGAAACGCGCTGCGGCGCGGGTTGAGGATCGTGCAGCCGAGCGCCTTGCAGCCTACCGTCATCGACGTCGCGTGCTGGACATAGAAGCTGAACCCGTCGCGGTCGCCATCGCTCGTGCAGTTGATGAACTCGACCCCGACGCCGCGAGCCGTGAACCCGGTCGACCGCGAGCTCTTGCTCACGCAGCCGATGAACTTGGTCCCGCGGCAGCCGTGGTGCGTCTGCCACGGGGCTGACGTGCAGTTCATCGCCTGCCCGCCCCTCACCTCGCCATACTCGTCGGCCCCATAGCCCGACATGCCGGTATTGAATGGCGCCTGGTTGGCCGACGCGGCCGAGAACGTCACGCCGTGTCGCGTGTTCGCGATCACCAGGTTCTCGATCACGGTCCCGTAGCAGCCATAGGACGAGATCACATAGCCGCGCGTCCCGCTGGCATAGTCGCTGGCCATCGCGTTGTGATCGCCGCCGGCCATGCATTTGTTGTTGACGAACCGCAGGCCGACAGAATCGGCGCAGCGCACCATCCGGTCGTAGATGTGGTTGGGCGCGACATTCTCGAATATGCCGCCGTTGATGCCGTCGATGCGCAGCAGCGCCGCCGGCGCGTACTCGTTCCCGAGGCCGATGGTGGTCCGGAACTTGAGGTCGCGGACAACGACCGAATGCTCGCGCAGCACCCCGATCTTGACGCTCTGCCCGGTGTCGTAATTGTAGTGGAGACGGCCCCAGATGCGGACCTTGCCGTCGACGACGCCATGCACGGTGGCCCACTCGCCCATGCGCCCGAGCGCCGTTGCGGCCGGCAGCCCTTGCGCCGAGCCGATCTTGACGACCGCGCCGCGGACATAGGCGGCCGTCGACCCCGATACGGTCAGGTCGGTGTAGAAAGGCGTTTCGTCGTCGTCGATCGATCCGTCATTGTAGGTGATCGCGCTGACGTCGTTCGTCGCAGACCACTCCCCGACGAAGCGGAGCGCGCTGCCCGTGCCGATGTGGTGGATCGTTGCGCCCTGCCCGTCGAGCCGGATCGAGCGGCCGACCGTCACCACGCCGTCTGTCAGGTTGCTGTTGGTGGTGAGGTAGACCGCGCCGGGGCGGAAGCGGATGTTGTCGCCGGCCGCGAATGCCGCCTTGAGCGCCGCGGTGTCGTCGGCGATGCCGTTGCCGACCGCGCCGAAGTCCTCAGGGGTGATCCATTCGCTGTCGTGCCGCCAGGCGCCCCACGCCCCCGCAGACCGCGTCCGGGTGATCCTGCGCCCGAGCGTGGACGGCGACATGCTGACCGCGTCCTGCACGGCGTAGGTCGAATTGAACGCCCGCGTGTGGAGATTGAACGCCGACGCCCAAGGGAAGCCTGCGGCGACGGCGTCCTCGGCCGCGACCTTGTGCCAGCTGGTGACGCTGATCGCGTCCGCAGCGCCCGCGCCGGACAAGGCAGTCGGGTTGGCCGCGCCCAGCCCGAAGGCGCGGCCATTGACCATCGCACGCCCTGCCGTCGTGTCGTCCGGCGCAGTCTGACCCTGCGGCACGCCGAGCGCGCTGCGAAAGCCGGCCGCATTGGAGATGTTCGAGCCGTCGCGCCGGGTCGCCCGATCCCACAGTTCCGTATCGTTCGCGAGGTAGCCCGGCGATCCCGGAGGCCCACGAAACTCGACGCCGCTCCCGATCGAGGGGAAGGCCGACCCGTCCCAGATGTAGAGCTTGCCGTCCGCCGTGACGAAATAGGCATCGCCAGCATCGCCCGGCCCGAGTCCGCCCGGCAGCGCCGCGTAGGTGGCGACGGAGCCCGCAATCGCGATGCCCGCGCCCGGATCGCCCTGCGGCCCGGTCGGGAGCGTGAACGCCGCAACCCATGCACCCACGGG
>CALALX010000088.1 GCA_937925635.1 uncultured Caulobacter sp. | reverse complement strand
ACTGGGCGAACTTCGAGAAGATGGCCTTGAAGTCGATCTGGCCGTCGCCGAGCGAACGGAAGCGTCCGGCCCTTTCCTTCCACGGCGCGTACCCGCTGTAGACGCCCTGCCGCCCGGTCGGCCGGAACTCCGCGTCCTTGACGTGAAACATCCGGATCCGCTCGTGGTAGAGGTCGATGTACGCCAGATAGTCGAGCTGCTGCAGCAGGAAGTGGCTGGGGTCGTAGAGCAGGCAGGCGCGAGGGTGATGATCCACCCTGTCCCAGAACATCTCCACGGTCGTGCCGTCGAACAGGTCCTCGCTCGGGTGGATCTCGTAGCAGAGGTCGACGCCGGCCTCCTCGAAGGCGTCGAGGATCGGCCGCCAACGCCGCGCCAGTTCGTCGAACGCTTCCTCGATCAGCCCGGCCGGCCGCTGCGGATAAGGATAGAGGTAGGGCCAGGCCAGCGAGCCTGAAAAGGTCACATGGGCGTCCAGTCCCATCCGCCGCGAGGCCCTCGCCCCCATCAGGACCTGGTCGACCGCCCATTGCTGGCGCGCCGTCGGATTGCCTCGGACGGCCTTCGGCGCGGCGCCGTCGAACATCTCGTCATAGGCCGGATGAACCGCCACCATCTGGCCCTGGGTATGGGTCGACAGCTCCGAGATCTCCAGCCCGGCGTCGGCCAGGATCCCCTTGACCTCGTCGCAGTAGGCGTCGCTTTCGGCGGCCAGCTTCAGATCGAACAGCCGCCGGTCCCAGGTCGGAATCTGCACGCCCTTGTAGCCCAGGTCGCCGGCCCAGCGGGCAATGGCCTCCAGGCTGTTGAACGGCGCCTCGTCGCCCGCGAACTGCGCCAGGAATATGGCCGGGCCCTTCATGCTTCCTCCCTTGAGGGGCCGCCTGCATCGGGCGGCCCTTCCGCTATTGAATCAAAGCTAGCATGCACGGAGCCTTTGGCGAGCGGGTCGTTCTCCGCCGTCAAGCCGCGGGTTGACGCGGGACGGATCACCACGGTGAACTTCGCATGCCGCGACTCCGCGGCCCCGGGGGGGACGTCGTGCAGACCAATCTGATCCAGTGGGCCGTCTTCATCGGCCTGACCGCGCTGATGGCCGTCCTCACCGGCTGGCAGGTGGCGCGCATGGGCGGCCGGTCGAGCGACTCGAACCGCGAGTTCTTCCTCGCCGGCGGCAACCTCACCTGGCCGTTCATCGCCGGTTCGATCACCCTCACCAACCTGTCGACCGACCAGCTGGTCGGGATGAACGGCAACCAGATGCTGCTGCTGGCCTGGTGGGGGCTGTCGGCCATCGTCGGCCTGCTGATGCTCTGCTGGATCTTCCTGCCGATCTACTATCGGAACCACTGCACAACGACGACCGAGCTGCTGGAGCGGAAGTACGGCTCAAAGCACCTGCGGGCGGTGGTCTCGATCCTGTTCCTGCTCGGCAACGTGTTCATCTATCTGCCGATCATGCTCTACACGGGGTCGCTGTTCCTGAAGTCGATGTTCGGGGTCGAGATGCCGCTGGTGTTGATCGCCGCGGCCATGGCGCTGCTCGGCGGCGCCTATGCCATTGGCGGCGGCCTGCGCGCGGTGGCGGTCTACGACACGATTTCCGGGATCGGGGTCCTCGCCATGGCCCTGCTGGTGGTGGTCCTCGCCATGGCGGCGATCGACTTCGACTTCAGCGGCATTCCGGCCGAGCGGCTGTCCATGATCGGCGACGACGATTCGCCGATTCCCTGGCCGACGTTGCTGACGGGGATGATCTTCATCCAGATGTTCTACTGGAGCACCAACCAGACCATCACCCAGCGGGCGATGGCGGCGCCGACCCTGCGCGAGGGCCAGAAGGGTGTCCTGGCCGCCGCCGTGATCCGCCTGCTGATCGTGCCCGCCATCGTCGTCGTGCCCGGCGTGGCGGCCTACAAACTGTTCGGAGACGCCGGCGACGCGACCTACGGCCGAATCGTCGCGACCGTGATGCCGGGCTGGCTGTCCGGCGCCTTCGCCGCGTTCATGGCCGCCGCCCTGCTGACCAGCTACACCTCGGTGCTGAACTCCTCGGTGACGCTCTACGTCTGCGACCTGCATGAGAAGTTCATCGCCGAGAAGCCGAACGTGGGCCGGCTGAACACTGTGATTTCGCTGGCGTTCATGGTGCTGTCGGTGCTGCTGGTGCCGATCTACATGGGCGCGGCGTCGATCATCAATCTGGTGCAGCAGCTCAACGGTCTGTTGTCGATGCCGATCCTGTCGGCCTTCATCGTCGGCCTGCTGTTCAAGAACGTCGACGCCCGCGCGGTGATGGGCGCGGTGGTGTTCGGGACGTTGCTCTACGCGGGCTTCACCTTCCTGTGGACGCCCGCCCACTACATCCACCTGATGGTCGTGACATTGTTCGCCTGCGTCGCCTTCGCCCTTGGCGTCAATCGCGTCGCCTTCGGTAAGCGGGCGGGGCTGAGCGACTCGGTAGCCCGGCGGCTGGGTCTGGCCGGCCCGTAACGCGCCAACGCCGAATCCCTTGCCTTCCCCGCCGTTCGCCTGCGAGCCTGTGGTCAGGGAGAGCCAGATGATCTCATTCGAGCTGAACGAAGAGCAGACGATGATCCGCGATAGCCTTCGGGCGTTCGCGGTCGAGGTGCTGGCGCCCGGGGCGCGGGCCATCGACGAGGCCGGCGAGATGCCGGACGACATCCTCAAGCAGGGCTGGGACTTCGGGCTGATCGGAGCGTCGATTCCCGAGGCCTACGGCGGCGGGGGCGGGGAGCGTTCCTGCCTGACCAACGCGGTGGCGCTGGAGGCGCTGGGCGGCGGCTGCACGAGCCAGGCGGCGGCGATCATGGCCCCGGGACAGGTCGTGAACGCGCTGATCGACTTTGGAACCGAAGAGCAGAAGGCCGAGCATCTGCCGAAGTTCGCGGGCGAGACGCCGGTCGCGGCGGCGATGGCGGTGCAGGAGAGCCAGTTCGGCTTCGCCGCCGAGGCGCAGCGCACCATCGCGACGCGCAAGGGCAATGGCTGGTTGCTGAGCGGCGAGAAGCGTCTGGTCCCGCTCGGCGACCGGGCCGAGACCTTCCTGGTGCTGGCCCGCGAGGAGGGCGGGGCGGGACTGGGCGCGGTCCAGGCCTTCCTCGTGCCGCGCGACGCGCCCGGCCTGACCGTTTCCGCCGAGAGCGGCACCCAGGGCCTCAAGCCCCTGCCCAAGGCCAGCCTGAAGCTCGACGCGGTCGAGCTGCCGGGTTCGGCGCGGCTGGGGGGCGACGCCGGGATCAATGCGGCGCGGCTGCTCAGCCAGGCGCGTGTCGGGGCCGCGGCCCTGGCCGTCGGTCTGTCGCGCCAAGCCACCGACTTCGCCATCCCCTACGCCAAGGAACGGGTCGCGTTCGGCGAGCCGATCGGCAAGAAGCAGTCGATCGCCTTCATGCTCGCCGACATGCACATCGAGTGCGAGACCATGCGCTGGATGGTCTGGAAGGCCGCCAGCCTGCTCGAGCATGACGATCCGGGCGCCGTGAAGGCGTCGGTGCTGGCCCAGGACTATGTCCGCCGCAAGTCGGTGAAGATCGCCGACGACGCGCTGCAGATCTTCGGCGGCCACGGCTTCATCCGCGACCTGCCGCTGGAGCTGTGGCTGCGCAACGTTCGCACCCTGACCGTCTTCGACGGCCCGGTCTCGGTCTAGGAGGGTTCGACCATGGCTGATTTCCGCCTGTCCGACATCGATCAGCAGATCCTCGACAAGGTGGTCGAGGTCGGCAATTCGACCACGACGTTCACCCGCTACTACGAGGACCACGAGCACGAGACCCCGCCGGCGCGGCTGGAGGGCGAGCGTGGCTTCGAGGAGGTTTTCCCGCTGTTCGGCCAGCGCAAGCCGGACGACACCCCGATGATGACCTTCATGATGGCGGTCAGCATCGCGCGCGGCTCGGCCATGGGCGTGGTGCGGGGCCTCGGCCTGGCCATGCCGCAGGGCCGGGCCAGCGGCCTGGGCAACGCCGCCCTGCAGTCGGCCGGCACCCCTGAGCAGAAGGCCAAGTGGGGCAACCTGTTCCTGGCCATGTCGATCACCGAGCCGGGCGTCGGCTCCGACACCAAGGCCATCCAGACCACCGCCCGCCTCGACGGCGACGAGTGGGTGATCAACGGCGACAAGATCTTCGTCACCGACGGGGTCAAGTGCGACGGGGCGATTGTCTGGGCGACCATCGACAAGTCAGCCGGCCGGGCCGGGATCAAATCGTTCCTGGTGCTGAAGGACGCGCCGGGCTTTCACCTGGTCCGCCAGGAGAAGAAGCTTGGCATCCGCGCTTCGGACACGGCGGCCTATTCCTTCGTTGACTGCCGCGTGCCGCGCGACGCCCTGCTGGGCGGCGACGAGACCGTGCCGAAGGACGGCGGCTCGGCCGGCTACAAGGGGGTGATGAAGACCTTCAACATGACGCGCCCGGCGGTGGCCAGCGGCGGGGTGGCGAAGGCCAAGGGCGCGCTCGACTTTGCCGTGACCGAGCTCGGCAAGGAGGGCGTCAGCGTCGACTGGGAGAAGAGCTACAACCAGCGCGGCGCCGCCGAACAGCGCCTGATCGAGATGGAGGCCGACACCGAGGCCGCCGCCCTGTCGGTGTTGCACGCCGCCTGGCTGAACGACATGCGCCGGCCCAACAATCTCGAGAGCTCGGTCTGCAAGGCCAAGGGCGGCGAGGTCTGCCGCACCATTCCGCAGGCGGCGATGGAACTGCTGGGCGGCATGTCGGTGAGCCACGACCACCTGGTCGAGAAGTTCCTCCGCGACGGCCGCATCAGCGACATCTACGAGGGCACCGGCCAGATTCAGCGCCTGATCATCGCCCGCGAGATCCTGGGCTACTCGTCGGAGGAGCTGACCTGATGAGCGACGCCGGCCTCAAGGTCGACTCCGACGGCGCGGTGGACTGGGTCACGCTCGACCGGCCCGATCGGCTCAACGCGCTCAATCAGCCGCTGACGGACGCCCTGCTGGCCTACTTCGAAGGCAAGCGGCGGGATACCGACACCCGGGTCATCGTCCTTCGCGGCGCCGGGCGGGGCTTTTGCTCGGGCGCGGACCTGAAGGCCGGCGCCCAGCCCGACCGGCTGCGGGACGGGCCGAACGGCGACTGGACTCTGCGCGATCTGCTCAAGGCCATACGCGCCTGTCCGCAACCGATCATCTGCCTGGTCCACGGCGCGGCGGCCGGCGGGGGGCTGGCCATCGCCCTGGCGGCCGACGTCATCGTCGCCGGCCAGAGCGCGGTCTTCCATCCGGCCTTCATCAAGATCGGCCTGTCGGGCAGCGAGCTGGGCGTCAGCTGGCGGCTGCAGCGGACGATCGGCGTCTCGAAGGCTCGGGAAATGTTGCTGACCGGCCGCCCGATGGATGCCGCCGAGGCTCTGCGCACCGGATTGATCGCAGGCGTCGTTCCGGACGAGGGCCTCGCCGCCCATGGCGCGGCCCTGGCCGAGGACATGCTGAAGGCGGCGCCGGACGCGCTGCGCATCTCCAAGCGCACCTTTGACGCGACGCTGGAGACGCCCGGCTTCGAGGCGGCGCTGGAAATCGAGGAACGCGGCCAGATCCAGGCCATCCGCGCCGGCGCCCGGGCGAGGGAACTGGCGGCGAAGGGGTAGAGCCGCGGCTACGCCGGCCTATCCCGCTGCCATCCATGGATCGATCACCACCAGTCCCGCGGCCTTGAACGCGCTCGTGTCGCGGGAGGCCACGGCGAACCCGTGCGCGGCGGCGATCGCCGCGATGTAGCCGTCGGGCGTCGGGAAGCCCTTGCCGGCCGTCCGCGCCTTGACCGCGAGGTCGGCGTAGCGGCGCGCCGCGGCGGTGTCGAAGGATAGGATCCGGCCGTCGAACTGGTCCAGCACGACGTCGATCAGGGTCGCCAAAATGTCCTTTCGACGCCCGTCAGGCAGGGCGCTGACGCCGAAGAGAAGCCCTGCCACGGTCACGCTGGACAGGAACAGCGTCTCGGCGGCCTGGGCGTCGAGCCAGGCCAGGACCGAGGGGTGAGGTTCGGGCTTGATCGCCTCGGAGGCGACATTGGTGTCGAGCAGGATCATTCGAACCGCATTGGCTCGGCGGAACGGGTGTCGCGGACCGGATCGAGGGCTTCGATGTCGGCGTTGGTGAGTCCCATCCTGCGGCTTGCTTCCGACAGGGCGGTCCCCAGCCGCAGCCGGCCCTCGGGGCGAACGGCAGCTTCCAGGATGGCGCGCATCTCCGCCTCGGCGCTGCGATTGTGCCGGGCCGCGCGGACCTTCAGGGCGCGATGCGCCTCGTCGGAGAGATTGCGGATGGTGACGGCGGCCATGCTAGCGAGGTCCACAACGTGATGGCAATGCTATCACAATACGTGAAATGATATCAGACTCCAACCGCTCCCGCCACCCCCTGCGGCGCCCTTGCCGGTCGCCGCGCCCACGCCTAACACCGTTCACATGACGCAGACCCCCTCCGACCGGGCGCCCGCGCCCCGGTTCGCGGCGGCGTCGCTGATCGCCGTGATCTTCATCAACATGCTGGGCTTTGGGATCATCGTCCCGCTGCTGCCCTTCTACGCCCGGTCGTTCGAGGCCCAGCCCTGGCAGATCGCGCTGATTTTCTCGGCCTACTCGGCCGGCGCCTTCTTCGGCGAGCCGTTCTGGGGGCGGCTGTCCGACCGCATCGGCCGCAAGCCGATCCTGATCTCGACCATCACCGCCAACTGCCTCTGCTATCTGGCCCTGGCCTTCGCGCCGAACATCTGGATCGCCTTCCTGATCCGGCTGGCGGGCGGCCTCGCGGCCGGCAACGGCGCGGTGATCCAGGGCTACATCGCCGACGTCACCCCGCCGGAGAAGCGGGCGCGGCAGCTGTCCTACCAGGGCGCGGCCTGGAACGTCGGCCTGATCGTCGGGCCGATGATCGGCGGCCTGTTCGCCCACCCGGAACTGGGGCCGGTCGGCTTCCGGATACCGCTGCTCATCGCCGGCGGCCTGGCCTTCGCCTGCGTCGTCGCCATCACCGTGGTCATCCGCGAAAGCCGCGTGCGCGAGACCAGCTTCAGCCGCCGCGCCAGCCGATGGGCCGCGGCGCGCGAGGCGCTCGGCCATCCGGTGACGGGGCGGCTGATCCTGCTGACCTTCCTCGTCGGCTTCGCCTTCACCGGCATCGAGTCGGTCTTCGGTCTGTGGGCCCAGGCCCGGTTCGGCTGGAAGCCCCTCGACATCGGCGTGGCTTTCGGCTTCGTCGGCGTGACCGCATTCCTGATGCAGACCCTGGTCACCGGCCCGCTGTCGGAGCGGTTCGGCGAAGGGCGGATGCTGGCCATCGGCATGGCGATCATGGTTGTCGTCTGCGGCCTGCAGGTGGTCTCTCCGAGCGGGCCCGTCACGATCGCGCTGATGTGCCTGATGGCGGCGGCGCAGTCGGTGGCGTTTCCCAATGTCGGGGCGATGATCTCGCGCAGCACCGATCCGCACCGCCAGGGCCAGATCATGGGGCTCAACAACGCCGCCGGCGCCGCCGCGCGGGTCATCGGGCCGCTGAGCGTGAGTCTCGTCTTCGCCGCCTGGATCAACGCGCCGTTCGTTCTGGCGGCCATGGTCGTGGCGCCGGCGATCCTGCTGGCGCTGTCGGCGAGCCGCCGCGCACGGTAGGCTGAGCAAAACGCAGAGGGAGAGATCATGGACCTGCAGCTCAAGGGCAAGAACGCCGTCGTCCTCGGCGGCACGCGCGGCATCGGCCGCGCCATCGCCGAAACCCTGGCCGCCGAGGGCGCCAACGTCGCCGTCTGCGCGCGCAACGCCGGGCAGGTCGCCGAGGCCGTGCAGGCGTTGGCCGCCACGGGCGTCCGGGCGACGGGGGCCAGCGTCGACATCATGGACGGCGCGGCGCTCAAGGCCTGGATCGAGTCGGCCGCCGCGGAGCTGGGCGGCATCGACGTTCTGGTCTCCAACGCCGGGGCCATGGCCCAGGGCGGTGATCCGGCCTCGTGGGAGCAGAACTTCCGCCTCGACGTACTGGGCATGGTCAACGCCTTTGACGCGGCCAGGCCCTTCCTGCTGAAGGCGGCCGAGACCCACGGCGACGCGGCCTTCACGATCATCTCGTCTGTCTCGGCGGCCGAGACCGACAACGCCAGCTCCTACGGCCCGATCAAGGCGGCGCTGATCCACTTCGCCAAGGGCCTGGCGCGCCAATACGCCGGCAAGCACGTCCGCACCAACGTGGTCTCGCCGGGAACGGTCTACTTCGAGGGCGGCGTCTGGCAGATGGTCGAGAAGAACCTGCCGGAGATGTTCAAGGGCGCTATGGAGCGCAATCCGATGGGCCGCATGGCCACGCCCCAGGACATCGCCAACGCGACGGTCTTCCTGTCCAGCCCGGTGTCGTCCTTCACCAGCGGCGTGAACCTCCTGGTCGATGGCGCCATCAGTCGGCGGGTGAACTTCTGACGGCCTTGCCCTGACGCGCGGGCAGTCCGCTATGCTCGCCTAAAACGAGGGGGAAGCGCATGAGCGAGAAGAAGCCGTCCGGGGTCGAGGACCTCAACAGGACCCTGGGCTTGGTCCGTCGCGTCGAGATGGATCCGGCGGGACGGGCGGTGCTGGAGTACGAGGCCGGCCCGCATATGTGCCACTCCGGCGGGGTGGTGCAGGGCGGCTTCATCACCGGCTGGATCGACGCGGCCATGGCCCATGCGGCGATCGCCATGGCCGGCCAGGACATCGTGCCGATGTCGCTGGAGCTGAAGGTCAGCTTCTTCGCGCCCGCCCGGCCGGGCCGGGTGATCGCCGAGGCCTGGGTCGAGCGGAAGGGCAAGCGAACCTGCTTCTTCGAGGGCCGACTGCTCGATCCGGCCGGGACGGTGCTGGCCAAGGCCAGTTCGACCATCATGCTGGCCGAACGGAACCGCGTGGAAGCGTCGGCCCGGGCGGCGACGTCGGAGTGAGCGCGCCATGAAGACCATCAGAACCGAAGCCCTGATCCCAGCCTCTCCGGCGAAGGTCTGGACCGTCCTGACGGACTTCTCCGCCTACGCCGCCTGGAATCCGCTCAACCTCCGCGCCGAGGCGAAGGGCGAGCCCCGGCTGGGCGGAAAGCTGGACACCACCTTCGTCAATCCGGCCGGCAAGCCCGGCGCGACGGTGCGCCAGACGGTGACGCTCACCACCTTCGACCCCGGGCGGGCGCTGGCCTGGACGGGCTGGGTCCCTCTGCTGTTCAAGGGACGTCACCACTTCACACTGACGCCTGAGGGCGAGGGCACGCGGTTGCTGCACGGCGAGGACATGCAGGGGCTCATTGCTCGGGGCTTCTCGGAGCAACAGTTGCAGCGTGACTTCGTCCCCTACTACGAAGCGGTGAATCGGGCGATCGCGGAGCGGGTGTTGACGGTTCCCTAACCGCACAGGTCGCAGCCTGCGGGCATGTCCGCCCGCGCTCTTCGCTACCGCCGTCCGCGGCGCTTCGGCCCTCGCCTGGCCCTGTTGTGCGCGCTGGTGTTCGTCGCCCCCACGGCGATCTACGCCGTCACCGGCAACCTCGCCAACATGGCGGCGGCGAGCGTGTCGTCCGGCGCGCCGGCCGCCGCAACCGCCGTGACCTGGGCCGAGATTCGCGTCACCGACGGCGACACCTTCCGCGTTCGCGACGAGCGCATCCGCATCGCCAATATTGACACTCCCGAGATGCCCGGGCGGGCGCGCTGCGACAGCGAGGCGCGGCTGGCGCTGGAGGCCAAGGCGCGGCTGGGCGAGCTGCTGTCGGACGGCGAGGTCCGCCTCGCGCGTCAGGGCCTCGATCGCTATGGGCGCACCCTGGCCACGGTCCGCGCCGGCGGCGTCGATGTCGGCGAGCAATTGATCCGCGACCGGCTGGCCCAGCGCTGGATGGGGCGCCGGGCGAGCTGGTGCTGAACGCGATCGGCGAATAAAACCCGGGTAATATTGACTTCGTAATTTACCCGGGTAAAACGTGCGCTTCACCCAGGAGCAGCGCCATGTCCGCGACCTACACCGCATTTCTCCGCGACCGACGCATCGCCTCGGGCACGTTGACCGCCGTCCTCGGTGCGGTCGCCGGCGAGCCGGCCTGGCGGCAGGCGCAGGTGTTCGACGACGCCACGGGCGAGTTGATCAAGCTCGGACGGCCGGAGGAGACCGCGCGCGCGGCCGCGCCGGAGGGGCCGTCGGACCTGCGACTGTCGCTGCTGCCGCGCCATCTCGACTGGCTTCAGGCCCAGTCGGGCGGACCTTCGGCCGCGGTGCGGCGGCTGATCGATGCGGCGCGGCGCGAGGGCGTCGGTCGCGATCGTCAGGCGCGGGACGCGGCCTATCGCTTCCTGTCGATGATGGCCGGTGATCGCGCCGGCTTCGAGGAGGCCTGCCGCGCGCTCTACGCGGGCGACGCCGACCGCTTCGACGAGGCCAGCGAGGGCTGGCCCGCCGATGTCAGTCGCTACGCCCGGCGGCTGGCCGCCGACGGCTGGGCGCAGGTCATCCGGCCGCCGGTTCCGGCGCCGTGATCATCATCGCCTCGAGCGCCGCGCGCAGGGCGGGGGCCAACGGGCTTGAGCCCTCCGCCGAGGCCTGGACGAAGGTGGTTGTGCAGATCCCGACGCAGCGGCCTTTCTGGAACATGGCCTGGCCGATCTCGTAAGAGGCCGTGCCGATCCGCAGGATGCCGGAGCGCACTTCGACCTCGTCGGGATGGAAGACCTCGCCCAGATAGGTCACCCGGCTGTCGGCGGTGACGATCCGCACCCGGTCCATCAGCCCAGCCTGGGTGAAGACCGCGCGCGAGAACCGGGCCCGCGTCTCGTCGTAGTAGGCGGCGACGGCGATGTTGTTGATGTGGTGCAGGCCGTCCTCGTCGCGGTAGCGCGTCTGGATCAGGAAGCTGTGCGGATAGACGGCGGGGTCCTGGCGCCAGGCGGGCGGTTTCATGCTGCGACTCAGTCGATCGATCGGGAGCGGAGAAGTTAGGCGGGCGCCGCCGCGTCAGTCCACGGCCGGCGCCGGCTTCCTGAAGAGCAGGCAGAGATTGTTGGCGGGCATGGCGATCCGAGCCTCGAACACCAGGCCGTGGCGGGCCGCCTCGGCCTTCACCGCCGCCAGGTCCCGAATGCCCCAGGCGGGGTTTCGGCGCCGCAGGTCGGCGTCAAAGGCGACGTTGCTGGGCGCGGTTTCGACGTCGTCCTCGAGGTACGGGCCGTAGAGGCAGAGCACCCCGTCGTCTTCGAGCACCCGCGCGGCGCCGGCCAGCAGACCCTGGGTCGCGGCCCAGGGTGAGATGTGGACCATGTTTATGCAGACGACGGCGTCGGCGTGGTCGACCGGCCAGGTCGCCGGCGCGCTGGCGTCGAGCGTCACGGGCGGCCGCAGGTTGGCCAGGCCCGCCGCCGCCTGTCGCGCCGCGATGACCGACAGCGCCTCCGGGTTCGGGTCGCTCGGCTGCCAGGTGAGGCCAGGCAGCGCCTCGGCGAACCAGGCGGCGTGCTCGCCCAGGCCACTGGCGATTTCCAGCACCAGACCCCGCTCCGGGAGCCAGCGACGCAGCGCCGCCAGCAGGGGCTCGCGGTTGCGGGCCGAGGACGGCGATCGGGGGAGGGCGGTCATCCGCGGCCCAGCCGGTCGACCTGACCGTCGACGATCATCCGTACCGCGGCCAACCGCTCGCCGGTCGCATCGGGCCAGTCGAGGTACTTCAGCGCCACCGGCCGCACGATGCTGAAGGACGTCAGGCTCGACACCAGCAGGAAGGCCTCGATCCGCGCGGCCTCCGTCGACAGGCCCGGCAGGATGCGGCCGATGAGCTGGGCGACCAGCTCGACGCCGGGCGCCCAGACCTGGCTGTACAGGATGTCGAAGGCCGGTCCGGGCTCGGTCATTTCGCGCAGCACGAAGCCGGTCCACCGCTCCGCCTCGCGGGTGCCCACAAGGAGTTCGGCCAGGGCTCCCAGCACCGCCTTCAGCGCTGCCCGAGCCGCGTCCGGCGACGGTTCCGGCGGCAGGGCCGTCCAGGCGCCGGCGATGGGGGTCAGCAGCCGTCGGCTATAGCGGTCGACGATTTCTTGGGCGCAGGCGCGGTAGAGTCCCTCCTTGCCGCCGAAGTAGTACTTCAGCGCCGGCAGGTTCACGCCGGCCTCTTCGGCGATCTGGCGGGTGGTCGCGCCCTTGAAACCCTCGGCGCCGAACGCCGCCAGCGCCGCCTCCAGGATACGAGCCCGCGCCTCGTCGCCCTTGCGGTAGCCGCGGGCTCCCATGCCTTTGGCGAGGGGCGCGATCTCTGCGGGGGCGGCGGTCGGCAAGCGGCGACTCCTGTGACTTGCCATAACCTATATCGCGCGATACGAATTCAAAAGCGTATCAAGCGATACATTTTCTGCGCGGGGCTCTGATGACCGAACCGACCTCCTACCTGGGCTGGAAGATCGACTACGCCAGTCCGAAGGGCGAACCGGCCTTTCTGCATCCGTCATCGATGGCCTGGCGCATCTACAAGAACCCGATCGCGCTCGGGATCGGCGGCGTTGCCGCGGTGCTGCTGGAGTTCGCTGATGCCCGCATCCGCTCCGGCGTCTGGGACCACTCGACCTACAAGGCCGACCCGATCGGGCGCAGCAAACGCACCGGCATCGCCGCCATGGTCGGCGTCTACGGCCCGCAGAGCGCGGCGAAGCGGGTGATCCAGGGCGTCACCAACATGCACGCCCGCGTCAACGGCACGACCCCGAACGGCGAGGCCTACAAGGCGCTGGATCCTGAACTGCTCGACTGGGTGGCGGCCACCGCCGGCTATGGCTTTCTGAACGCCTACGACCGCTTCGTCAGCCCGCTGACCGAGGCGGAGAAGACTCGCTTCTACAGCGAGGCCTCGGCGATCCCGGCGCTGTACGGCGTGCAGCATTCGCCCAAGTCGACCGCCGACTTCATGGCCATGATGGAGAAGCTGGCCCCGCGCTTCGAGCCGCACCCGATCGTCGACGAGTTCCTGGGCATCATCAAATCGGGCACGGCGGCGCCGACAGTGCCGAAGTTCCTGCACCGCGCGCTGGCCCGGGCCTCGGTCTCGCTGCTGCCGCCGCTGGTCCGCGACAAGCTCCAGCTGGGCAAGGAATACGACCTGACGGTGTTCGACCGCATGGCGCTGAAGTTCGCCGGGCGCATGGCCGAGCGCACCTTCCAGCCCGACTCTCCGCCGGCCCAGGCTAGCACGCGCCTAGGCCTCCCCGCCGACTTTCTGTGGCGCAAGTCGGCCGAGCAGGCGAGGCTGCTGCGCGAGGCGGGACTGGAGACGGCGGCGGAAGCGGCATAGCTTTCTCTTCCGTCATCCTCGGACTTGTTCCGAGGACCCATGCCTGATGAGTCAACGAAAAGGGCGCGGAGTGATCCGCGCCCTTCTTGCCCTTCGCCGTGTTCATGGGTCCTCGCGACCAGCGCGAGGATGAGGGGTATGGGAGTTCAAAGGAAAAACCCCCGGCCTCGCGACCGGGGGTTTTCCAGGGACATGCACTTCAGTGCGTGTCCCTTCAGCTTCGAAACGGCGGGGGACACGCGCCGAAGTGCATGTCCTCAAAAGGCTTACGCGGCCTTCTGCAGCGACTTGGTCAGGATGCCGACAGCGGCGTCGCGGTCGATCTTCTCGATCGCGGCGACTTCGCGGGCCATGCGGTCCAGGGCCGACTCGTACAGCTGGCGCTCCGAGTAGGACTGTTCCGGCTGGTTCTCGGCGCGGTGCAGGTCGCGGACCACTTCGGCGATCGAGATCAGGTCGCCGGAGTTGATCTTGGCTTCGTACTCCTGGGCGCGGCGCGACCACATGGTGCGCTTCACGCGGGCGCGGCCCTTCAGGGTGGTCAGGGCCTTGGTGACGATCGTGCCTTCGGCCAGCGGGCGCAGGCCCGAGGTGACGGCCTTCTTGGTCGGAACGCGCAGCGTCATCTTCTCGTGGTCGAAGGTGATGACATAGACCTCGAGCGACATGCCGGCGACTTCCTGGGTCTCGATCGCGCGGATCATGCCGACGCCGTGCGCCGGGTAAACCACGTGGTCATCGACCGAAAACGCCAGACTGTTCTTGCTCATCAGATCGTCCTTCTCTAGCACCCTGTCCGCGGGGGTCCCGCGGGCCGCAGCTTCGATACCGGCTGTGTCAGACGCCTGATCCGAGACGAAAAGAATCCCGACCGCGGCATCGCCCCGGAGGATTTGGTCTCAAATGGATTAGGCCTCTAGGACACCCTCGCCCTTGTATAGGCGCGCCGTTCGGTTACGGCTGTTCTTGAACCAAGGCGCGACGGCGGACCCGTCACGTCAGTTTGAACCCTATCACAAAAATGAACACAAAGAAAGGGTTGCGGAATCCGAGCGGATTGCTGGGGATTCCACCGAGGCGCCGGAGCGTGCCCGGGTCGATAGACCCGGATCCGCATGCTCCGGACCTTTGCATGGGGCGCGTCCGGGCGGCGGAACCGCTCAGACTTCCGCCTGACGCGCTCTGGTTCAGCTGCCCTTGCCGGGCTTCTCGCTGAAGTACTTCTCGAACTTGCCGGTCTCGCGCTCGTACTGCTCCTTGTCGGCCGGCGGTTCGCCCTTGAGGGTGATGTTCGGCCAGACCGCGGCGTACTCGGAGTTGATCCGCAGCCACTTGCCGTCGGGATCGTCCTCGGTGTCCGGCTTGATCGCGTCGACCGGGCACTCCGGCTCACAGACGCCGCAGTCGATGCATTCGTCCGGGTTGATGACGAGGAAGTTCTCGCCCTCGTAGAAGCAGTCGACCGGGCAGACCTCCACGCAGTCCATGAACTTGCACTTAATGCAGGGGTCGGTGACGATGTAGGTCATCGGGGTACGGCGCTGTCCAGTCGATTGCGGCGCGCGCCTTTTCGAAGGCGCGGGACGACTTGTCAATGTGGCGAGGCCTCGCGGCGAGCACAGGAAATCTTATACCGGCCTCACGGGTGTCCTTGCGCTTTCGGCGTCGTCGAGCGGCGCATAGAGCGTCCGGGCCTCTGTCGCCGGGCCGCGCCGGTCCCCGAACGCCTCGATGCGCAGCGCGACCACCCGGCCGCCGAGGGCGAAGACCAGCTGGTCACCGAGCTTCAGGCCGCGCGAGGCCTTGTCGAGGCGGCTTTCGGCCCCGGCTCGCGTCAGGCGCATGCGGCCTTCCTCGACATAGCGGGCGGCCAGCGAGCGGGTCTTGAAGAAGCGGGCCCGCCAGAGCCAGACGTCGGCGCGGCAGGAGCCGGCGTCCGTCATGGCCGCGCGGCCTTGGTCCTGCGGCGAGGCTTTCGACGACGCTGCGGCGGCGCCGGCGGCTGAACCTTGAAGCCGGCCAGGACGGCGAAGGGCGACGCAGCCGGCGGCGGCTTGGGCGTCTCGGGCCGGGCCCTCTCGCCCCGCCGTCGCCAGGCGACGGGCCTGCTTCGGCCGGTCGGCGTGAAGCCAAGGGCGCGCAGGATCTGGTCCGCCTCTTTCTCGCGCCAGCCGAGGCTGTCGCGCGCGTCATCGGCGAGCGTCATCCCGACCCCCGGCTTGAAGCCCTGGCGCAGGTGCTCGTCGAGCCGCTCCAGCTGCTGCACGGGGACCGCCAGGCCTCCGATCGCGCGCAGGCCCCTTGCGGCGAGGGCGCGGCCGTCCGGCGCGGGCGAGGGTAATGCCGAAATCCTGTCCGACGGCGCGCGCCAGTCGCCGCGTCCGATCGCCTGGGCGAAGGTCAGCGCCTCCCGCGACAGCAACGCCGGCATGAACAGACTGAAGGCGCCGATGCGGACGCCCAGTTCGCGCAGCGCACGGCGCTCGGCTTGGCTCAGCGCCTTGAGATCGGCCTCGACTGGCTTGCGGTCGATCAGGCCGCCGGCCTCGACCAGCCTGTGGCCGATGCCGCGCGGAAGTCCTTTGAGTCGGCCCTCCGACATCGCGCGCTCCAGCTTGACGAGCGGGGCCAGACGGCGCTCGCGCTCGGCGGCGAGAAAGGCCTGCAGCCGCTGGCGAGCGCGCTCGCGGGCGGTCTCGGGACCGAGCTCGCCGATCAGCCGCACCTTGCCGTCGGCCGTCAGCGCGCCGGCCGCGCCGCCGCGCCAGAGCAGGGCGCCGTCCGGGGTCAGGCTGAAGGCCTCGTCCGGCTCGCCGGCCAGCTTGCCGAGCCTGCGGGCGACCTCCGGGCCCACGGCCCGCTGGGCGGCGCCGCGCAGGGCCTTCTCCTCCAGCGTGCCCGCCGAGGCGCGTGGGGCCTCGAAGGCCAAGCCGTTCAGGCGGCCGACGTAGTGGCCCTCGACCGTGACCGAGCCATCGTCGCCGACCCCGGCCAGCAGCTCGCCGCGCTCGCCCAGCTGACGCATCAGAGCGCTGGTCCGACGGTCGATGAAGCGGGCCATCAGCTTCTCGTGCAGCGCGTCGGACAGACGGTCCTCAAGTCCGCGCGTGACGCCCTGCCAGTGCACCGGGTCGTGCAGCCAGTTGGGCCGGTTGGCGATGTAGGTCAGGGTCCGCACGCCGGCCAGGCGCGTGGCCAGGGTGTCGATCTCCCCGTCGCTGTGGTCGAGCGCCTTGAACTGGCCGACCATCCAGTCCTCGGGCACGCGGCGGCGGCCGGACGTGAGATGGTCGAACAGGCCCCGAACCAGGCGCAGGTGCTCGTCGCTGGTCTGCTTGCGGAAGTCGGGGGTCTGGCAGACCTCCCACAGCTTCTCCAGCGCCACCCGGTCTCGCACGCGGTGGACGACATCCTCGTCCTCGGCCATGCGCTTGAGCGCCTTTTCGTCGATCGCCTCGGCCGACAGCATCAGCCCCTCGCGCGGCGGCTTGGCGTCCAGCGAGCGGATCAGCGAGGGCAGGTTGTCGAAGTCCAGGCGGTGGTTGCGCCACTCGGCGCTCCGCACGGCGTGGAACTCGTGGGTCTCGACGGCGGCGACGAGGTCCTCGTCCATGTCCTGCGCCTCGCCGGTGACGCCGAAGGTCCCGTCACGGACGTGGCGACCGGCGCGGCCGGCGATCTGGCCGATCTCCTGCGGGTGCAGCCAGCGGGTCTTCTTGCCGTCGAACTTGCGCAGGCCCGCGAAGGCGACGTGGTCGACGTCCATGTTCAGGCCCATGCCGATGGCGTCGGTGGCCACCAGGAAGTCGACCTCGCCCGACTGGTAGAGGGCGACCTGGGCGTTGCGCGTACGGGGGCTGAGGCTGCCCATGACCACGGCCGCGCCGCCGCGCTGGCGGCGGATCAGCTCCGCGATGGCGTAGACGTCGTCGGCGCTGAAGGCCACGACCGCGCTGCGCCGGGGCAGGCGGGTCAGCTTCTTACTGCCGGTGTAGCGCAAGGCGGAGAATCGCTCGCGCGAGACGATCTCGGCCCGCGGCAGCAGTCGCCGGATCAGCGGGGCCATGGTCCCGGCGCCCAGCAGCATGGTCTCGTGTTTGCCGCGCGCGTGGAGCATCCGGTGGGTGAAGACGTGGCCGCGCTCGGGATCGGCGCAGAGCTGGATCTCGTCGATGGCCAGGAAGTCGACCTCGCGGCCCAGCGGCATCGCCTCGACGGTGCAGACGAAGTAGTTCGGCCTGGGCGGGACGATCTTCTCCTCGCCGGTGATCAGCGCCACCTCGCGCGGGCCCTTCACCTTGACGACGCGGTCGTAGATCTCGCGCGCCAGCAGCCGCAGCGGCAGGCCGATCATGCCGCTGTGGTGACCCAGCATCCGCTCGACGGCGAGGTGGGTCTTGCCGGTGTTGGTCGGGCCGAGCACCGCCACGAGCCGGTGGTCAGGCTGGCCTGTGGGGCGATCACTCATGAATGCCAACGTGGGAGAGTCGGGGAGTGGGAACAACCCCCTGCGACATCGGTTCCGGCCCACCGCGCCCGGTTCCGCCTAACCCTTGAAGGTCGGCTGCCTCGGGTGGACGTCGTCCTTGAAGATGTCGAAGCCCTTCCAGGCCGGCTCGACCGGATCGACGCCGGGCGCCGGCGTGTAGGGCGACATCTCCTGCAGCCCGAGCGTCGGGATGTAGCGGGGGCAGTTGGGGAAGATGTTCCGCGCCTCGACCCGCACGATCATCTGCGCCCCGACGGTCTCGCCCATGAGCGGATCGGCGCGGTCGATGCGGGCCGTCCCGTTCACGCGCAGGCGTTTGGGCGCGCCGTGCAGGGCGATGAACAGCAGGCCCACGTTGGCGTTGACCGAGACGTTGCCGAGGCTCTTGAACATCCCGTTGCCGTCGTAGTCCGGGAACGCCAGCTCCGAGGGGCCGGTCACGCGCACGAAGCCCGGCGGGCCGCCCTTGAACGAGCAGTCCGGCCGCCCCTCGGCGTCGGCGGTGGCGAGGAAGAAATAGACCGAGCCTTCGATGAAGGCCTTGTCGTCGTCGGTGAAGGCGGTGCGCCCGATGTCGAGCAAGCGGTCGGCGATGCGCCGGCTCTCGAATTCGTCCTGCAGGGCGCGCGAGCCCTCATTGTAGAAGCTGTCACCGGCCATGGGCGGCTCCTTCGCGGCCGCCCAGCATAGAGCCGCGGTCGGCGGAAGCCTATCGTCCGTCCCAGCCTTCGTGGGGAAGAGCGGAGTGCCTGCCGCTGAGGCCACTACCGCCGATCGGAGACGATCCGACCGCCGACAATGGTCAGCAGCGGCTTGACGGTCAGGACGTCCGCCTCGGGGATGGTGAGGATGTCGCGCGAGAAGACGGTGATGTCGGCGGGCATGCTCCGCACCAGGTCGCCGCCTATCGCCTGGACCGCAGCGGCGGCGCCGCTGGTCAGAGCGGCGAGCGCCCAGCGACGTGGCAGCGCCTGCTCGGGACCCCAGCCCGAGTCTGACCGACCCGCGAGGTCCTTGCGAGCGACGGCGGCGTAGAACTCGATCCGCGGGTCGCCCACTTCGACAGGCGCGTCAGTGCCGAAGGCGAGCCTGGCCTTGCTATCCATGAGGCTGCGCCAGGCGTAGGCGCCCGCGAGCCGGTCCGGGCCGAGCCGGGCCGGTGCGAAGTAGAGGTCGCCGATGGCGTGGGACGGCTGCATCGAGGCGACGACGCCCAGCTTCGCGAAGCGCGGAATGTCGGCCGGATCGATGATCTGGGCGTGCTCGATGCGCCAGGTCACCGCCTTGGCCGCCACGGGATCGCTGGCGAAGGCCTCCTCGATCCAGTCGAGCGCCAGGCGGTTGCCGCGGTCGCCGATGGCGTGGATGGCGACCTGGGCCCGGACTTTCAGCGCCTGCTTCAGGATCGCCAGGGTCGCGTCGTGCTCGGCGATCAGCAGACCGGAGGTGTCGGGACGGTCGCTATAGGGCTTCAGCAAGGCCGCGCCTCGTGAGCCGAGGGCGCCGTCCATATAGAGTTTCACGCCGCGCACCCGGACCAGGCCGGTCGGATCGGCATAGGGGCCACGCCGGAGCACCTCGCCCGAGTCCTCGGGCGTCATGAAGGCGTCGACGCGGATCGGCAGCCGGCCCTCGGCGGCGAGCTCGAACAGCGCCTTCACGTCGTCGGCCTCGGTGCTCATGTTGACGCCGCGCGTCCAGCCCCGGGCGGCGTAGAGCGCCGTGCCCTTCGCCAGGGCTTCCTTGCGCCGCGCGTAGGACAGCGGCGGCAGCTTGGCGCCGATCAGGCCCATGGCGTTGTCGATGAGCATGCCGGTCGCTTCGCCGGCCGCGTCACGCTCGATCCGGCCGCCAGCGGGGTCCTTGGTCGTACGGTCGATGCCCGCCAGCCGGAGCGCCGCGCTGTTGAGCACGACGGCATGGCCGTCGGCGCGCTCAAGCACGATGGGTTGGGTCGACGAGACAGCGTCGAGGTCGGCGCGGGTCGGGAATCGCTTTTCCGGCCAGTGGGTCTCGATCCAACCTCGACCGGTGAGGGGTTCGGTTCCTGGATTGGCCTCGCGCCAGGCGCGAGCCGCTGCGACCAGTTCCGCCACAGACTTCACCTGGTCGAGGTTCAGCGTCATCTCCCGCAGCCCGACGCCGGTCAGATGGACGTGGCTGTCCATGAAGCCGGGGTAGGCGGCCGCGCCCTTGAGGTCGATTTCGGGCAAGCCCCTGGCCAAGGCCCGTGCCTCCGCCAGCGGGCCGGCGAAGGCGACCTTACCCCCGCGCACCACCACCCCTTGGCCGTTCCAGTTCGCGCCGTCGAGCGCGTGGTGGATCGGCCCGCCAAACATCAGGAAGCCCTCGTCCGCCGCCAGGGCGGGGGCCGCGAAGGCCGCGGTTGCCGTGGCCAGCAGGAAGCTGCGGCGGTTCATTCGGACTCTCCCGGCGTGATCAGGCCAGGAAGATGGTCCGCGGCCGGAGGCGGCGTCAACGCGCGGCGGTTAACGGCGGTGCGGGAAGCGGCGAACAGGCGCGAAACGAATCATGACCGAATCAGCGACCTCGTCCGATTCGGTATTTGTTCACCGCAACATATTGTATCTCATTGCGTATTAACCACAATCCCGAACCGTTGCCGAGCGCCTCGGGTGCGGCGATGCTGGCGGACAGGGGGAAGCGCCATGACCGACCGCCGCACCGTCATCCTCGGCCTCGCCGCCGCGTCGCTCGCGGCCCCGGCTCGCGCCGGCGCGCCGTTTAAGGTCCTGTTCGACGGAACCAGCCTCGACGGCTGGACCTTGGTCGGCGACGCCAACTGGACGCTGGCCGACGGCACGGTGTCCGCCGATCGGGGCGGCATGAGCTTTCTGGTGTCAAAGGACAGCTATCGCGACTTCGACCTACGCGCCGAGCTCTGGGTCAGCGACGACGCCAATTCCGGCGTCTTCATCCGCTGCTCGGATCGGACGACGTTCACGCCGGCCAATGCCTACGAGGTCAATGTCTTCGACCAGCGACCGGACCCGACCTACGGCACCGGCGCGATCGTCAATGTCGCGGCCGTCTCACCGATGCCCAAGGCGGGGGGACGCTGGAGCGTGCTGGAGGTCAACGCGCGGGGCGACACCTTCTCGGTCACCTTCAATGGCGTGAAGACCGTCGATGCGGTCCGCGACAGGACCCATGCCGAGGGGCCAATCGCCCTGCAGTACGGCTCTGGCACGGTGAAGGTCCGGCGGATCGAAATCCGCCCGCTCTGACCGCCGTTCCAGAGGTTAACGGCCGGCGGGACAGGACCGAAACGAATCATGTCCGAATCAGTGACTTCGCTCTGTTCCTCACATGTTCGCCACAAGCTATTGTATATTAATATGGATTAACCATACGCGCTGAAGCGCGCCGCGCCTGGTTCGAGGGGCAGGGCCAGGCCGTTCGAGACGTAGGCCACGGTCCGGTAGAAGCCGCAGAGCAGCAGCACCTCGAGGATCTGCCGCTCGTCATAGTAGGCGCGCAGCGCGGTCCACTCGGCCTCGCCCAGCGTCGCCCGTTCGTGCAGGGCCTCCACGGCGCCGAGCAGCGCCTGTTCCGCGGGGGCCCAGCAGCCGCGCTCTCCGCTCACCGTCGCCGCGATCTCCGCCTCCGTCAGCCCTGCCGGTCCCGCGAAGATGGTGACGTGGACGCCCCACTCGTATTCGCAGCCTGCCAGGGCGCAGGTCCGGTCGATGACGATCTCACGCTCGCGCAGCGACAGCGGACCGCGGTCGAGCAGAGAGCCCGCGCGGAACTTGCGCCAGTGCCGCTCGCTGGCCGCCAGGGTGCGGAACAGCACCAGCGGATCGGCGCCGGGCGGCATGATGGCGTCGAAGCTCTTCTGGACGTCGGCGGCGTAGGGCGGCGACAGCGCGGCGATCCTTGGCATGACGCGATCTCCTTGTTACGATTTCCGTAGCAACTAATCGCTACTATTTTCATAGCGGAGCCAAGCATGGCGGCGCCGACGCCCGGCCAGCCCGTACGCGGTTCAACGACCGGCAGGCCGATCATGGCGTTGCTGGACCTGCTGGGCCGCCGCTGGAGCCTGCGGGTGATCTGGGAGCTGCGCGGAGAGGCGCTGAGTTCGCGGGCGCTGCGCGAGGCCTGTGACGACGTTTCGCCAACCGTGCTGCAGGCGCGGCTGACGGAGCTGCGCGAGGCCGGTCTGGTGCTGCTGGGGCGGGGAGAGGGCTATTCCCTCAGTCCGCTGGGCCGCGAGCTGCTGGAGACGTTCGGACCGCTCCATGCCTTCGCCGAACGCTGGGCGGCCGAAACCTTGCCGGAGCAGGGCTAAGCGACTCCAAACTTGACGCCCGGAGACTCTCTGCCTATACCGCCCCCTCTCGCGCGCAGGCCCGGCCTTCGCGTGTCCGAATTTCTTTATGCGAAGGTCGCTTCCATGTCGCGCCGCTGCGAACTCACCGGTGTTGGTCCGATGGTCGGTCACAACGTGAGCCACTCCAACATCAAGTCCAAGCGCCGCTTCCTGCCCGCGCTGTCGCCCGCCTCGCTCCAGTCGGACGCGCTGGGCCAGACGTTCAAGCTGCGGATCAGCAACGCCGCGCTGCGCACCCTGGATTTCAAGGGCGGCCTGGACGTGTTCCTGGTCGGCGCCAAGGACGAGGCCCTGTCGCCGCGCGCGCTGAAGATCAAGCGTCAGGTCAAGGCGAAGCTGGCGGAGAAGGCCGCGGCCTGAGCCGCTTCCTTCGAAGGCGGATGAGAAAAAGGCCCGCGGAGCGATCCGCGGGCCTTCTTCGTTTCAGATCGTCCCGAGGGACCTAGCGAGCCGCCAGGCGGACCGAGCCGGCCGGCGTCGAGGCGGCGTAGGCCGTCAGCCGGGCGTCGCCGACCTGGGTCACCGCGCGGGCGACGCTGCGACGGACGCAGTCGCCGTACATGTAGCCGGCCAGGGCTTCGCCCCGCAGGTCGGCCCAGCACGCGTTGCTGGCGGCGCGGACGATGTCGGCGTGCAGTTGCTCGACGGACTTGCCGGACACCGGAACGCGCACCTCGGCGGCGACGGCCGACTGAATGGTGACGCCCGAGGCGAGGGCGGCCAGAACCGCCACGAGGGTCTTCTTGAAGGTGGTCATACTGAGCACTCCCGAAAGGGGTTGGGTTTCAACCACTTCCGGCGCGCTTCCCCTGATGGCCGCGGCTCATCGTCCGTCTTGATCCATCGCGGCCCAAAATAGGCCGGAGGTTTCAAGTGATCAACGGTTATGTTGCGTCGCAGCGCACATTGATGCGGTGCGTCATTCGTCGTGGTCAGCGCACCAGCAGGTCGCGCCCGGCCTGCCGCGCATCGGTGCAGCCGGTGAGCGCCATGGCCATCATCATCTCCTGGCGCAGGATCTGGAGGACGTGGCTGACGCCCGCTTCGCCGCGTGCGCCGAGCGCCCAGGCCCAAGGCCGTCCGACCAGGCAGGCCTTGGCGCCCAGGGCCAGCGCCTTGACCACGTCGAGGCCGGACCGCACGCCGCCATCCATCAGGATGGTCAGGTCATCGCCCACGGCGTCGGCGATCGGCGGCAGGGCGCGGACGCCCGAGAGCACGCCGTCCAGCTGTCGTCCGCCATGGTTGGAGACCACGATGCCGTCGGCCCCGACCTTGACCGCCTGGCGCGCGTCGTCGGGATCGAGGACTCCCTTGATGACGATCGGGCCGTCCCAGTGCGCGCGAATCCAGGCGAGGTCGGCCCAGGTCAGGCTGGGATCGAAGTTCTTCGTCACCCAGGGCCAGAACTCGGCCATGCCCTTCGCCTCGGGGATGGCCGCCGCCAGATTGCCGAATACATGCGGTTTGCCGCCCAGCTGGACGTCCAGCAGCCAGTCGGGGTGGGTCAAGCCGTCCAGGGCGCGCTTGATCCCGCCGGTCAGCGATGGCGCGCCGCCGAAGAGTCCGGTGCGCATATCGCGATAACGTGCGCCCGGCACCGGCAGATCGACCGTGAACACCAGCACCGGACAGCCCAGGCTCTTGGCCCGCGCCAGCAGCTCGGCCATGTAGCCGCGATCTCGGATCATGTAGAGCTGAAACCAGGGAGGTGTTCCCGTCCCGGCCACGACCTCGCCCAGGTCGCAGACGCTCACGGTGGACAGGCAGAACGGCACGCCGGCCGCCTTCGCCGCTCTCGCCGCCTGCACCTCGCCCCGGCGGGCGTACATGCCGGCCATGCCGACGGGCGCCAGCATCACCGGCATCAAGAAGGTCTGGCCGAACAGCTCGGTCGCCAGCGAGATTTTCGAGACGTCGCGCAGAACGCGTTGGCGCAGGGCCAGATCCTCGAAATCCTCGACATTCCGGCGCAGCGTCGCCTCGGCGTAGGAACCGCCGTCAATATAGTCGAAGAGCAGGCGCGGCAGGCGCCGGCGCGCCAGCTCGCGATAGTCGGTGACCGACGCCGGGATCATTTCGGCGGCGTCCAGTCGAAGGCCAGCAGAAGCGTGCGCTGCTTGTCGTTGAAGTTGTCGTCGGACAGCAGGTAGAGCCGCCAGCGCCCGTCCGCCCGAGGCGCGACCGCGACGCCCTCGAAGTTGTCCACCGTCGCCGAGGGGCCCATGGCCAGCCGTCCGATCACCGTCTTGCTCCCCAATGGGTTTCTCACGATCGACAGGATAATTCGCGAGCCGATGCCGGGGATGAAGCTGTGATGCAGGATCAGCAGTTCACCCTCCGGGCCTGACGCCAGGCCCGACAGGCGGTAGCCGATCGGGGGGACCGGCAGGCCGGCCACCGCCTCGCAGGCGACCTCCAGACGGCACAGCCAGATGGCGCCCGGCTCGCTGCCGACCCAGAAGGCGCCCTTGCCGGCCGTGGGCGCGGCGGCGAGACCCTCCATGCCCTCGTTGTCCGCGAAGGTCGTGTTCGGCATGACGGCCGGCGTCGGCTTCCCGGCGCGGTCATAGGCCCAGATGCGATGGTCGCGTTCGAAGCTCGCGAGCAATGGGCCGTCGGCAAGCCGGACCACCCCTTCGGCGTCGCCTTCGGTCTTGCCCTGTAAGGGCTGGCCCTGCGCGCCGAGCAGCGGCCGCAGGACGACCTCCCCGACGCCCGTGACCTCTCCGCCCGGCCCAAGCCGGATCTTGCCAGTGACGATGTCACCATCGTCGGTCGGCGAGATGAAGGTCCCGTCGGGGGCGATCGAGAGATCGGATAGGCCGTGCAGGCGGCTTGTCACGTCGCTCGTCAGAGCCACGCCGCCGGCGTAGCGGAAGCCGTCGATGTCCGTTCGCGCCGGATTGGACGGGTCCAGCGGCACGGGCGCGGCGTCGACTGTGATTCGGCCGTCCGCCGGGACGGGACCCCGGGGCGGGATCGGCCGCAGGTGGGCCGGGGCGGCGCAACTTGCGACGGCCAGCAAGACCGCCGCGAGCGCGCCTATCCCCCGGAGCGGCGTCACCGCAGCGCCTCGGCGACCTGTTTGAAGGTCGTGGCCTTCATCGGCGGCGGCTGCGTCACCGGCGGCGGGGCCAGCAGGCCGCGGTTGGCGGCGACCTTGCGCGGCTCCTCCTCGAAGAGCGCGGCCAGCTGCTCGACCAGCACGCCGCCGAGCTGCTCGACATCGACGATGGTCACGGCGCGGCGGTAGTAGCGCGTGACATCGTGGCCGATGCCGATGGCCAGCAGCTCGACCGGGCTCTTGCCCTCGATCTCGCCGATCACGTGGCGCAGATGGCGCTCCAGGTAGTGGCCACTGTTGACCGACAGCGTCGAGTCGTCGACCGGCGCGCCGTCGCTGATCACCATCAGGATGCGGCGCTGCTCCGGCCGATGGATCAGCCGCTGGTGCGCCCACATCAGGGCTTCGCCGTCGATGTTCTCTTTCAGCAGCCCCTCGCGCATCATCAGGCCGAGATTGCGCCGCGCCCGCCGCCAGGGGGCGTCCGCCGCCTTGTAGATGATGTGCCGCAGGTCGTTCAGGCGGCCGGGCGAGGGGGCCTTGCCGGCCTTGATCCAGTCGTCGCGCGACAGACCGCCCTTCCAGGCGCGGGTCGTGAAGCCGAGGATCTCGGTCTTGACCGCGCAGCGTTCCAGCGTGCGGGCCAGAATGTCGGCGCAGACGGCGGCGACCATGATTGGCCGTCCGCGCATGGAGCCGGAGTTGTCGATCAGGATAGTGACCACCGTGTCGCGGAACTCGGTGTCCGACTCCTGCTTGAACGCCAGCGACGCGGTCGGGTCGATGATCACCCGCGGCAGGCGGGCGACGTCGAGCATCCCCTCCTCGAGGTCGAACGACCAGGTGCGGTTCTGTTGCGCCATCAGCCGGCGCTGCAGCTTGTTGGCCAGCCGGGACACCACGCTCGACAGGCTCGCCAGCTGCTGGTCGAGGTAGGCGCGAAGGCGGGTCAGCTCCTCGCCGTCGCACAGCTCCTCGGCGCCGACCACCTCGTCGTGGGCGCTGGTGAAGACCTTGTAGGGCGGCTCGGCCTGGTTGTTGTCCTTGATCTCGGGACGGGCCGGCTTGGCGCCGTCGCCCATCTCAGGAGCCTCATCGGACATCTCGGCGCTGTCGTCGTCCTCTGACTCGACGAGCTCCTGTTCGCCCTCCTGGGCGTCCTGGTCGTCGCCGTCCATCTGTTCCATGGACGCGCCTTCGGGCGACTGACCTTCGCCGTCGCCGTCCTCGCTCTGATCGCTCTCGGACTGCTGCTCGTCGTCCTCGCCCTGTTCGTCGTCGCTCTCCTGAGCGTCCAGCTCGGCGTCGCCGAGGTCGAGGTCGCGCAGGATGGTGCGCACGGTCTTCTGGAAGGCCGTCTGGTCGAGGATGTCGGTGGACAGGCGATCGAGGTCCGCCCCGGCCTTGGCCTCGATCTCATCGCGGAACAGGTCGACCACGGCCTTGGCGCCGTCGGGCGGAGCGTCGCCGGTCAGACGTTCGCGGACCATCAGCGACAGGATGTCGGCCATCGGGATGTTGGCCTTGTCCTGCATGCGGACCAGGCCCTTGCGCTCGATGGTCTGCTCCAGCACGGCGGTCAGGTTCTTGCGCACGCCGCCCAGGGCGTTCGAGCCGATGGCCTCGATCCGCGCCTGCTCGACGGCTTCGAAGATCGCCTGGCCCTGCACCGAGCCCGGACGGCCCTTGGCGTAGGCGGCGGGGTCGTGGTGCGCCAGCCGCAAGGCCATCTGGTCGGCCAGGCCGCGGATGCGGGAGGCCTCCTTGCCGGTCAGGTCGCGGGGCGGATGGGGCAGGACCGCGCGGTTGCCCGACAGCGACGGACCATCGCCCGAGAACACCACCTCGAGGTCGGGCGTCTCGGCGAGCGAGCGCGCGGCGTGCGCCAGCGCGCGCTTGAAGGGTTCGGTCGGGCTCTCGGGCTTGCTCATCGCGGAACGGTTCTAGCGCGCCGACGCGGCGTCATGGAAGCGAAAGGCCCACTACTTCGTCCAGGCGTTCGCCTGGGTCCCGACAATGCGGATCAGGTCGCCCTGGGCGATGTTGACGTCGACCAGGTGCAGGCCCCAGTTCGCGTCCGGCCCGGCCGGTCCCGGAACGTCGCCGCCGATGCGGTCGGTCCGCGCATCGGCCGGATCGGCGTGGGTGGTCACCGCCAGGTAGCTGAATGGCCCGGATTGGACACATTCGGCGGAAAGCAGGCCCGGCGCCTTCACGAACGGCGTCGAGACCGTCTTCTCGGCCGCCCAGGGATTGGCCAGGCCCGTGGTGAGTACGCCGTCGAGCATGCCCTGGCCGCCGGCCAGCGCGGCCGGGTTCGTGCAGGCGGCCACCGCGCCCGCGTCCTGGGTCCGACCGAACAGCGTGGTGGCGGGCGGCGGGACGTCGGAGCGGAAGGAGACAAAGCTGATCAGGCAGCCAGTCTGGCTGTCGCTCCGACACACCGGCACTGAGCCGAACCGGCCGTCGACGACCGGCACGTTGCTGCCGATGAGCAGGGCCGAGACCATCAGCGTCTGCGCGGGCTTTCCGTCGATCTCCTCCTTGATCAGGCGCTGCAGCACGCCCGCGCCCTGGGAGTGGCCGATCAGGACGACGCCGCGACCCTTGTTCTCGTGCGTCAGGTACCAGTTCCAGGCGTCGCGGGCGTCGGCATAGGCCATCTCGCGGTCCGCCGGAATCGGCTTGCCCCCCATGAAGGCGCGCAGGGCGGTCGTCGTGATCTGCCGGTACATCGGCGCGAACGGCCGGCACACGGCGGTGAAGCGCGCGAACTGCACCTGAACAACCCGCCGCTCGGCCGGATCGACGGTCATGTCGCTGTTGCCCGTCGGGTCGGTCGACACCGTCGGATAGACGTAGAAGCAGTCGATGCCCGGATCGGCGGCCGGCGCGAAGGGCGCGGGCGTCAGGGTCCCGTCGGCGGCGACGACCGTCGCGTCGAGCGGCTGCCGACAGAGGTCGTCGCGGCCGGGCAGGCAGAGCCAACTCTCGCCCCTGGCATAGTCGACAGAGTCAGCGGCCAGCGCCGGCGAGCCGCCCACGGCCAGTATCGTCGCCAGGCCCAGACCGGCCAGAACCCTGTTCCACATCGTCGCGTCCCCCTGCGGTGTCGGAAGCGATCCTGCAGGGTCGGGAACGGTCGGTCGAGTCCTCTCAGGCGGCGGTGCGCTCGGCGTGGTCGGCCGGCTTGGCGGGCAGCCAGAATGTGAACCAGCTGCCGCTGCCGGGGCGGCTGTCGACCTCGAGCTCGCCGTCCATCAGCTCAACGAGCTCCCGGCAGATGGCCAGCCCCAGGCCGGTGCCGCCGTATTGCCGCGTCGTCGAGGCGTCGAGCTGGTTGAATTTGCCGAACAGGTCCGCGAGGCGGTCCTGCGGAATCCCCGGCCCGGTGTCCATGACCGCGAACTCCAGACCGCGCTCGCTGCGCCAGACGCGCGCCGAGACGTGACCCTCGGCGGTGAACTTCACCGCGTTCGACAGCAGATTGCCGAGCACCTGGCTGACCCGCATGGCGTCCAGCCGCCAGTGGCCGAGAGCGTCGGGCTCGATCAGCAAGCCAAACGCCAGGCCCTTCTCTGTCGCGGCGGCGCGAAACGGCTCGACGGCGGCGGTGACGACGGCCTGCAGGTCGACGACCTCCCGCGTGATCTCCAGCTTTCCGGCCTCGATCTTGGCCAGGTCGAGCACGTCGTTGAGGATGCGCAACAGAGTGGAGCCGGACTCGCGGATAATGGCCAGGCGTTCGCGCTGGGCGCCGTCGAGCTCGCCCTTGGCCATGATCTGGGCCATGCCGAGCACGCCGTTGAGGGGCGTGCGGATTTCATGGCTGATGTTGGCCAGGAACTGTGACTTGGCGACGCTGGCGGCCTCGGCCCGGTCGCGGGCGGCGGTCAGCTCGGCCAGGGTCCGGGCGAGGCGCTCATCGTTGGCGGCCAAGGCGGCCAGGCCGCGGTTGACGCGGTGGAACAGGCCGGCGCCGAGGGCCAGCACCAGGATCACTACCAGAAGGAAGGGCAGACCCGCCTGCATCATGACGGCGACACCAGGGGCGGCCGGAGTCCAGGTCAGGCGGCCGAGTGGACGGCCGGAACCGTCCTTCAGCGCAACGAAGGGCGTGTCCAGCGTTTCGTCGGGCGCCGCCAGATGCGGCTGGGCGATCCCGAGGTCCTTGCTGAGCTCGGTCAGGAAGTCGGAGTCGATTCGATAGGCCGTGACGACGACCGGGGCCGGCGCGGCGGATGTCCTCAATCCCGCATTCTCGGGCGTGACCGTCGAAATGGCGACCAACCAGACCAGTCCGTCAGCGCCGATCATCCGGGCGCGGGTCACGTTGCCCTCGAAGCCGGACAGGCGGCCCGGGCCGAGGGCCTTCTCGGCAGCGCGAACATCGGCCAGCAGGGCCCGCACGGCCCGGGCGAAGCTCGCCGCCGACGCGATCGGGCGCACCTCTCCGTCTTCCGAGGCGTAGGTCGCCTTGTCGGCGGCGTCGAAGGCGATCGTGCGGTCGTGGCCCATGTATTCGGCGTAGTATTCGCCGTAGTTGGTGTTCACCCACTCGGGGTCGAAGCGAGAGGCGGTGTTGGTCCAGGCGTCGTCCCAGATGGTCGCGGAGGTGACGTCCTCGCTCAGGCGCTCAAGACGCCGGTCGAGGGTGCGGGAGACCAGGGCCTGCTCATCGCGAGCGGTGAGCAGGTCGACGGCCCGGGCCCAGTAGGCCATGGTGGCCACGGCCCCGAGCAGCACGATCAGCGCCGCCAACGCCCCCAAGATCAGGGTGCGTTGCAGTCGACCACGCGTCGTCGATGACTCAGAAACCGACATGGAGATGCTCCGAGACGAGACCTCCTTTTCGTCGCAGGGCACTAATGGCTCCTGAACCTCGCCTGCGCCCTCCTGTCGCAGGTGGGGCGGTTTGAGCCTGTTAACCCTTGCGGGCGACAGTCCGCGAAAGAGGGGGAATCGCCATGAAGCTTCGCATCCTGACCATCGCCGCCGTGTCGGCGCTCGCTTTCGCCGGCCAGGCGCTGGCGGAAGACGAGAGCGCCATCAGCCTGGAGGGCGAGATCGGCGTCGTGTCCGACTACCGCTATCGCGGCTACTCGCTCAGCGACGAGGATCCGGCGATCCAGGGCGGCCTGACGCTGAACCTGCCGCACGGCGTCTACGCGGGTGTCTGGGGCTCAAGCATCGCCGACTACGCCGGCGCCGAGATCGAGCTGGACCTGATGGCCGGGGTCGCCTTCAGCGCCGGCGGCCTGGATTGGGACGTGGGCGTCATCCGCTACACCTATCCGGACGGCGTCGACGTCGACTACTGGGAGATTCCGGTGTCGGCCTCGAAAACCTGGGGGGCCTTCACCGGCACGGCCAGCTTCCAGTACGTGCCCGAGCAGGACAACACCGGCAACGAGGACAACCGCTACTTCAGCCTGGCCGGCGACTACGCGCCGGAGGCCTGGCCGGTCAGCATCAACGCGTCCGTCGGCCACGAGGACGGCGCCTTCGCGGACGGCAAGCTCGACTGGTCGGCGGGGGTCGCCAAGGCGTTCGGTCCGGTGAACTTCAGCCTGACCTACGCCGACTCCGACGGCCCGGGGGCCGAGGGCGTCGTCGTCGCGGGCCTGCTGGCGAGCTTCTAGGCGCGCACCGCCATCGAGACCTTGGTCGCGGCCGGCGCGGCGCGCAGCGCCTCGACGATGCGATGCAGGAACTCGCGCCGACGCGCGAGAGCGCCGGGGATGTCCTCTCCGGCGCGGATCATGCGCACGTCGTCACGGGCGGCTTCATGGACCAGACGATCGGCCACAGCAGGCAGGTGGCCTTCGCCCTTTCGCGCGTCCATCAGGGCCGCGTGCGAGCGCGCCTCGACGATACGCTTCTGCACCTGGGCCTCGACGTCCACGCCGGACTCGGCGCGGGCGGCCAGGGTGGCGAAGTCGTGCGTGTACATGCGCACGAAGCCTTCCTCGATCATCGGATCTCCGATCTGCCGCCGGCCGGGCAAGAGGGCCAGGGGCTGAGCGCGCCTCCAGCACGCGGGAAGCGAGTCCTATAGCACATCGGCGCCGAAACCGGGGCGAAATGTCGCGAAAGGCCAAGGGGATGGGTAAGAGAAGGATATGAGCCTGACCCATCGCCTCGCCACGTCCGCAGACCTGCCGATCCTGACCGGATTGATGGACACCGCCATCGGAGCGCTGCAGCGCGGCTATCTGGACGAGGCCCAGATCACCGCCAGCCGCAAGCTGATGGGCCTGGACACCCAGCTTGTGGCGGACGGGACCTATTTCCTGGTCGAGGCGGAGGGGCGGGTGGCCGGCTGCGGCGGCTGGAGCCGGCGGGCGACCCTCTATGGCGGCGATCACAGCCCTGGGCGCGATGCGGCGCTGTTGGACCCGGCGACGGACGCGGCGCGGGTGCGGGCGATGTACACCCATCCGGACTTCGCCCGCCGCGGGGTCGGGCGGTTGATCTTGTCCCTGTGCGAGGCGGCGGCGCGAGCCGCGGGCTTCAAGCGCGTGGAACTGGCGGGAACGCTGAGCGGCCAGCCGCTGTACGAGGCCTGCGGGTATACCGTGATCGAGGCCTTCAAAGACGCGCGCGGCGGCGTTCCCGTGCCGCTGCTGCGCATGGGCAAGGCGCTCTAGTTTCCTTGCTGGCCGCGCGGTTGGGTTCGGTGGGGTTCGGTGACAGTTTGCGAATTGTCAGCAGGTCCAGGCCTCGCAGTCATTCGCAGACTGTCACCGATCTCCCAGAGGCCTTCAGTGCAACCGCGCCTTCCCGATCTCCAGCCCGTCGTCCCCGGCTGACACCTCGATCACCGAGCCGTCGACCAGGTCGCCCGCCAGCAGCCGGCGCGCGATCGGGTCGACCAGTTCCTTCTGGATCACGCGCTTCAGCGGCCGGGCCCCGTAGACGGGGTCGTAGCCGCGCTCGGCCAGCCAGTGCTGGGCGGCGGCGTCCAGGGCGATCGCCATGCGGCGGTCGGCCAGCAGCTTCTCGACGCGCTGGAGCTGGATCTTCACGATCGAGTCCATCTCGCCACGGCCCAGGCGCTTGAACAGGATGATCTCGTCGATCCGGTTCAGGAACTCGGGCCGGAAGCTACGGCGCACGACGTCCATCACCTGCGGACGCACGGTCTCGACGTCGTCGCCGTCGTTCATGGCCGCGAGGAATTCCGCGCCCATATTGCTGGTCATGATGATCAGCGTGTTGCGGAAGTCGACCGTGCGGCCCTGGCCGTCGGTCAGGCGACCGTCGTCAAGGACCTGCAGCAGCACGTTGAACACGTCCGGGTGAGCCTTTTCGACCTCGTCGAACAGCACCACCTGGTAGGGGCGCCGCCGAACGGCCTCGGTCAGGGCGCCGCCCTCGTCATAGCCGACATAACCCGGAGGGGCCCCGATCAGGCGGCTGACGCTGTGCTTTTCCATGTACTCGGACATGTCCATCCGGGTGATGGCCGCCTCATCGTCGAATAGGAATTCTGCCAGCGCCTTGGTCAGCTCGGTCTTGCCAACGCCTGTCGGGCCCAGGAACAGGAAGCTGCCGATCGGGCGGTTGGGATCCTTCAGGCCGGCGCGGGCGCGGCGAACGGCGTCGGAGACGGCGACGAGCGCTTCCTCCTGGCCGACCACGCGCGCGCGCAGGCCGTCCTCCATCTTCAGCAGCTTCTCGCGCTCGCCCTCGAGCATCTTCTCGACGGGAACGCCGGTCCAGCGGCTGACCACGGCGGCGATCTGCTCGGCGTCGACCACTTCCGGCGTCAGGGTGTCTCCGGCGCCTTCGGCCGCCTTGGACTCCTCCTCGGCCAGGCGCTTCTCCAGCTGCGGGATCTGGCCGTAGGCGATTTCCGAGGCGCGCTGCAGGTCGCCGGCGCGCTGAGCGGCGACCAGTTCGGCGCGCAGCCGGTCAAGGGCTTCGCGGGCCTGAGCGGCGCTGCCGACCTTCTCCTTTTCGGCCTTCCAGCGGGCGGTCATTTCGTCGGAATCGTGCTGCAGGTCGTCGATTTCGACCTCCAGGTTCTCAAGCCGTTGCTTGCTGGCCGCGTCGGTCTCCTTCTTGAGGGCCTCGCGCTCGATCTTCAGCTGCACCAGGCGGCGATCGATCTCGTCGAGTTCCTCGGGCTTGCTGTCGACGGCCATGCGGACGCGGCTCGCGGCCTCGTCGACCAGGTCGATCGCCTTGTCGGGCAGGAAGCGGTCAGTGATGTAGCGGTTGCTCAGCGTGGCGGCGGCGACGATGGCGCTGTCGCTGATCCGCACCCCGTGGTGGACCTCGTACTTCTCCTTCAGCCCGCGCAGGATCGAGACCGTGTCCTCAACCGTCGGCTCATTGACGAACACCGGCTGGAAGCGACGGGCCAGGGCCGCGTCCTTCTCGACGTGCTTGCGGTACTCGTCGAGCGTGGTGGCGCCCACGCAGTGCAGCTCGCCGCGCGCCAGGGCGGGCTTAAGCAGGTTCGACGCGTCCATGGCCCCGTCGCTCTTGCCGGCCCCGACCAGGGTGTGCATCTCGTCGATGAACAGCACGATGCCGCCCTCGGCGGCCGTGACCTCGTTGAGCACGGCCTTCAGTCGCTCCTCGAACTCGCCGCGGTATTTCGCGCCGGCGATCAGGGCGCCCATGTCGAGCGCCATCAGCGTCTTGTCCTTGAGGGACTCGGGGACGTCGCCGCTGACGATGCGCAGGGCCAGGCCCTCGACGATGGCGGTCTTGCCCACGCCGGGCTCGCCGATCAGCACGGGGTTGTTCTTGGTGCGGCGGGCCAGGACCTGGATGGTCCGGCGAATCTCCTCGTCGCGACCGATGACCGGGTCCAGTTTCTGGTCCCGAGCCCGCTGGGTCAGGTCGGTGGCGTAGCGCTTGAGGGCGTCGTAGCCTTCCTCGGCCGAGGCGCTGTCGGCGGTGCGGCCCTTGCGGACCTCGCCGGCGGCGGTGTCCAGCGCCTTCTCGGAGGCCCCAGCGTCCTTCAGGGCCTTGGCCGCGTCGCCGCCCTCGGCCGCGATCGCGATCAGCAGCCGCTCGGTGGTGACGAAGGCGTCGCCGGCCTTCTTGGCGTCTTCCTCGGCCCGGGCGAACACGCGCGCGGTCTCGGGCTTCAGGTACAGCTGGCCGCTGCCGCCCTCGACCTTCGGCATGCGCGAGAGCAGGCCCTCGACGGCCGTATCGACGGCGTCCGGCCGGCCGCCGGCGCTCTGGATCAGGGCCCGGCTGAGGCCGTCCCGCTCCTCAAGCAGGACTTTCAGGAGGTGTTCGGGCGACAGGTGCTGGTGGCGGCGGGCGAGGGCCAGCGACTGGGCGCTCTGGATCGCCTGCTTGGCGCGGTCGGAATAGAGATCGATGTTCATGGTGTCCCCGGTACGGCGGAATGCGTCCGGTCGCCTTGATCAAGCGCAACCGGACCTGACCGATGTAGGTGTGGCCCTGGGGCAACACAAGGGTGCGCCACCATGGAAACTCCGCTCATCCCGGCGAATGCCGGGACCCAGCCGCGAGCGCCGGACTTCGGTCAGGATTCGAAGCGCTGAGCCTGGATCTGGGTCCCGGCATTCGCCGGGATGAGCGGGGGAGGGGAGTGGGCGGCGCTCACGCGCGGACCAGCCTCACCGCCGTCCCGCAGAGCGTGACCTCGCCGTCCATCAGCAGCCCGCGGCTTTCCGCGACCGCGCGCACCGCCGCCGGGTCGTTCACCACCACATCGAAGGCCCTCAGGCCGTCGCCCCGGCCGTCCTTCGCCGTCACGAAGCGGATCTCGCCGTCCTCCTCGAGCGCGATGCGCCAGCCGTCGCCGGCCGCCTCGCGCGGCAGACCGAGCACCTCGGCCCAGCGCGCCGACATCGCGTCCGGGTCGGCGGCCTGGATCTCCGCCCCCACGATCCGGCTGGCGACGTCGGTGCGCGTCTTCTCGCGCCAGCCCGGGCCGCCCCATTCCCAGCGGCCCCAGCTGTCCATCCAGTCCAGAGAGACGATGGCGCCGCCGATGTCGCGCGGGTGGATGTGGCTGGCCTCGACGCCGGGCAGGGAGATGTCCTCGACCACCCGCGCACCGGCGGCGGCGATGGTCGCGCGGGCCTTGCCGATGTCATGGACCTGCAGGATGACCATGTAGCCGCCGTCGCCGCCGCGCTTGTCGATCAGCCGCCCCGCCGTGGTGCCCTCGGTCCTGGGCGATACGACCTCCAGGAAGGTCTCGCCGATCGGAAAGACGGCGTTCTTCAGACCGAACTTGCCGACGCCGGGGTCGTCGTAGGCGTAGTCGAGGCCCAGCACGGCGCGGATGTCGGCCTCGGCCCGATCGAGGTCGGCGCCGACGAGGGCGATCTGGCGCAGGCGCATGGCGATCAGCTCCGGATCTCAAGGATATCGAGTTTAGACTCCTGCCTCGGCCAGGGCACGACCATCCGCCAGCGGCCGGTCCCGATGCGTTCGACGACGCCGACCTGGTCGCGTTCCGGCTTCTCGCCGTAGGCGGGGAAGATGGTCTCCGTGTCGCCCCAGGCCTGGGCGCCGACGTAGATCAGCCGCTTGGGGTTGTCGCTGTCGGGATAGAGCAGGCCGCGGGTGCGCTGGCTGCCGGTGGTCTTGGTCAGGATCAGGTCGCCGCCGGGCGTCAGCTCGACCATGCAGGTGAACCAGGGATAGGCGACATACTTCAGCCCTTCGCCGTCCATCGAGCCAATCTTGACCGTTCGGCAGCGGTACTTGCCGGGCGGCGGCTGCAGCGGCGGGGCGGCCAGCGCCGCGTCCGGGACCGACAGCATGCCGAGGGCGTCGATCTGGGCGCCGAACTCATGGTTGGCCTCGCGCAGAGCCTTCTTCCAGGCCTCGTCCAGGCGGGCGACGCGATCCTGGTCATCGGCCGAGGCGACCGTCTTCCACTGGTCCGTGCCGCCCTGCAGGCCGCCGCCGGGCGTCGCCGTGGCGGTCGGGTCGGCGTTGGGCGGGCCGGCAGGCTCGGCGGGTGTCGCCGGCGTGGTGGGCGCCTCGGGCGATTTGGCCGGCTCGGAGCCCGGCGAACAGGCGGCCAGGATGAGGACGAGGGCGGAAGCGGCGAGGGTGCGGGTGACCATGGTCGGAGGGTGGCGCGGGGACGCGGTTGCGTAAAGGCCTTGCGTCCTTCGAGACGCTCGCTTGAGGCTCGCTCCTCAGGATGACGAACTCAGAGACGCTTCAACAGACGTCGTCATGCTGAGGAGCGGACCCTCAGGTCCGCGTCGCGAAGCACGCACGACTTCTACTGCCGCGCCATCTCCGCCTCGCCGACCTTTTCGCCATCCAGCGACTGGTTGTCGTCCATGCGAACCTCGACCTTGCGCAGCAGGCCGGTGAAGGCGAACGGCGCCGTGTAGTCGCCGACCGGGCTGCCGCGATCCAGGCCGATGTCGAGACCCGACCAGCTGATCAGGGTGTGGAAGCCCAGCGGCGTGGTCATCTCGCCGGCCGGCTTGCCGTCGATCAGCAGCACGATCCGCCGGCCCTCCGGCCCGGGGCGCACCGCGACGCCGAGCCAGTGGTGGCCAGGCGGCACGGGCCGATCGCTGACCACCACCGCATGGGTCCCGCCGACATTCATGTCGTGCACCAGCCGCCCGTCGCGCAGATACAGGGAATAGCCGCTGGTCATGTCGCCATGGGCGATCAGCACGCCCTCGTCGCCCGCTTCGATGCGGACGTCCGCCTCGATCCGGTAGCTGCGGCTGCGCACGTCCGGCGCCACGTCGGTCGGGACATGGCCCATGCCCCGGTGGAAGACGAAGCGGTTGCGCGGCCCGTGGAAGCGTTTGGCGTTCTCGGCGAAGCGCGGGCCGAAGCGGTCGTCGAGCGGCAGGACCTGGCTGGCCTCGGCCTGCCGCCACCACTCCGCTATCAGGGCCTTCAGCTTCTCCGGGTGGACCGCGGCAAGGTCCCGGCTCTCCGAGAAATCCTCGGCCAGGTGGTAGAGTTCCCAGACGTCGTCGTCGAACGGCCGGCCGGGCGGGTGGTAGGCCACCGCTTTCCAGCCGTCGTGGACCAGACCCCGATGGCCGAACATCTCGAAGTACTGGGCCTTGGCCTTCGACGGCGCGACCGGATCAGGCAGCGTGGCGGCGAAGCTGGTTCCCTCCAGCGGCATCTGCGGCACGCCGGCGATGGCCTCCGGCGGCGTCAGGCCGAGCAGATCCAGCAGTGTGGGGACCACGTCGCTGGCGTGGCAGAACTGGTCGCGCGTCTCGCCCCGGGCCGCGATGCCGCGCGGCCAGCTCATCACCAGCGGATCGCGGATGCCGCCGCCATGGGTGTTCTGCTTGTAGCGCCGCAGCGGGGTGTTGGACGCCATAGCCCAGCCGAGCGGGAAGTTGGAATGGGTGTCCGGCCCGCCGATGGCGTCCAGGCGAGCCAGCTTCTCGGCCATCGGTTCGGGCTTGCCGTTGTAGGGGCCCATGGCGTTGACCATGCCCAGCGGCCCGCCCTCCTGGCTGGCGCCGTTGTCGGACAGGACCAGGATCAGCGTGTCGTCCTTTAGGCCGGCCGTCTCCAGGAAGCCGATCAGGCGGGCAAGGTGCTGGTCGGCGTGCTCGAGCATGGCGGCGAAGGCCGCCTGCAGCCGCGTGAAGACGCGACGCTCGTCGGCGGAGTGTTCCTCCCATGCTCGCACATGATCATTGCGCGGCGGCATGGCGGTGTCCGCCGGCACGACGCCCATGGCCTTCTGCTTGGCCAGCCGGCAGTCGCGCTCGACGTCCCAGCCGTCCCTGAACACCGCGTCGTATTTCATGATCAGGTCGCGCGGCGCCTGATGCGGCGCATGGCAGGCGCCCAGCGCCAGCCAGGTCAGCCACGGCTTGTCCGGTGCGTCGGCGGTATGGTCGGCGATGTAGCGGATGGCCTGGTCGACGAGGTCGGCGGTCAGATGATAGCCGGTCTCGTACGAGCCCGGCGCCTCGACCGGCGTGTTGTCGCGCACCAACTCGGGAGCATACTGGTCGGTCTCGGCGTCCAGGAAGCCGTAGAAGCGGTCGAACCCCCGGCCGAGCGGCCAACCGTCGAACGGTCCGGTCGCGCCGCTCTCGGTCAGCGGCGTCACATGCCACTTGCCCAGCATGTAGTTCCGGTAGCCGTGCGGTCGGAGCATCTCCGGCAGGATGCCGGCCTCCCTGGCGATCTTGCCGCGATAACCTGGATAGCCGCTGTCGAAGTTGGCCAGGCAGCCGACGCCGACGCTGTGGTGGTTGCGGCCGGTCAGCAGCGCCGCCCGGGTGGTCGAGCACATCGCCGTGGTGTGGAAGCCGGTGTAGCGCAGGCCCTGGCCCGCCAGGGCGTCGATGGTCGGCGTGCTGATCGGTGAGCCGTAGCAGCCGAAGTCCGAAAAGCCGACGTCATCGAACAGGATGACCAGGATGTTGGGCGCACCCTTGGGGGGGCGCGGCGGCGCCGGCCACCAGGGCGTCGACTCGGCGACCGTGCGTCCGATCTTCGCGGCCATGACTCTTCCTTCCCACTCTCGCCTTACGGGAGAGTAACCGGGAACGCGGGCAGGCTACTAGAGGGTAAGGAGAGGCGCGCTGTTGGCGCGGCGATCCGGCGATCCTAGGGTCGCGATGTCCAAGGGGGTCCGTCTTGTCCATGCATCCGCTCGACCGTCCCGTCTGGTCCATGCTGACGGGCCGCCAGGCCGGACTTGGACTTGGCGGCCCGCTGGCGCGGCGGCTCGCTCCGGACGTCGGGATCTTCGCGGCGATGGTCGATGGTTCGCAGGCCGCGCGCGAGGCGCTTGGCGCGCTGGTCGCGTCGCACGGCGACGTCGCGGTCGTCGAGGGCGCCGCGCCGCAGCCGGTTCCGGGGACCCGGGTCACGTCGGAGGCTGTCTGCTGGCAGATGGTCGCCGCCGCGCTGCCGTCCGCGCCGCCGGCGACCTTCGCCTGGGCAGCCCTTGGCGAGGCCGACGGCGCCGAGATGCTGGCCCTGGCCACACTGACCAGACCGGGCCCCTTCTTCCTCAACACTCATCGCCTGGGCCGCTTCATCGGCGTGCGCGAGGGCGGCCGGCTGGTGGCCATGGCCGGCGAGCGGATGGCGCCCGACGGCTTTCGAGAGGTGAGCGGCGTCTGCACCCATCCCGACTACCGCGGGCGCGGCTACGCGGCCGGCCTCATGCGGCAGGTCGCCGCTCGCATCGCACGCGAGGGCGAGACGCCGTTCCTGCATGTCTACGCCAGCAACCGCGGCGCGATCGCCCTCTATGAAACGCTCGGCTTCATATTCCGCCGCGAACTGGTGATCACCAGCTTGGCGGCGGCCTGAGGACCTACAACCTCTGGCGCCCACGCCAAGATCGTTGCATCCTGAGCCTGTGGTGAGCGAGCGGCGGGGGACGCGTGCGGCGCTGGTGGTGGGTCAATCATTCGCCGACGGCGCGGCGCGAGACCGCGGGCGGCTATCTGTGGTCGCCGCGAACCGAGCGCGGCGGCGCGCGCAGCCCCTTCTACGACAACATGCGGCGGGCGGGGCCGGGCGACCTGGCGCTGTCCTACGCCAACGGTCGGTTGCGCCACGTCGGGCGCGTCGCCGACTTCGCCTTCGCGGCCGCCGAGCCGGAGGGGGGCGAGGGGCGCGAGGGCTGGTGGCTGCCGGTGCGGTGGACCCCGCTGGAACCCTCCGTCAGCCCGCGCGAGGTGATCGGCGCGCTCGGACCGCTGATGCCCGGTCGCTACTCGCCGATCGACCCGGCCACGGGGCTGGGTCGGCAGAAGGCCTATCTGACCGAGATCAGCGAGGCGGCGTTCGAGACGGCGGTCGCGCCGTCACGGTTCGACCGGGCCGGACTGGAGCTGGAGCGACCGCCGGGCCTGGATCGGCCGCCCGCCGCGCGCGGGCTGGACGAGGCGGTGGAGCAGGCGATTGTCGGCGACCCGTCGCTGAGCGCCACCCAGAAGCAGCAACTGGTCGTCGCCCGGCGCGGCCAGGGCCTGTTTCGAGAGAATGTGCGCGTGCTTGAGCCCGCCTGTCGAGTGACCGGCGTGACCAATCCGTGGTTGCTGATCGCCAGCCACATCAAGCCCTGGCGGGCCTGCGCCACCGCCGCCGAGCGGCTGGACGGCGCCAATGGCCTGTTGCTCACGCCGCATGTCGATCTCCTGTTCGATCGCGGCTTCATCAGTTTCGAGGATCGCGGCGACGTGCTGGTTTCGCCGCGGCTGGGGCGGGACGATCTGGCGCGGATGGGACTGAAGGGTCTGACCGCTCGCAACGTGCGCCCGTTCGCGCGACGCCAGGCCGGCTACCTCGACTGGCACCGGCAGTGGGTCTTCCTCCGCTGAGCGCGCTCCAAAACAAAACGGACCGGCGTCGCCGCCGATCCGTTGGTAGGTCCAGGTCTCGAAGAGGCCTTAGAGCGGCTGCAGGTTGCCCGCGGCCATCTTGCCGCTGCGGCGGTCCTGCTCCAGGTCGTAGTTGACCTTCTGGCCTTCGTTCAGGCCGCGCAGGCCAGCCCGTTCAACGGCCGAGATGTGCACGAAAACGTCGGCGCCGCCGTCGTCAGGCTGGATGAAGCCGTAGCCTTTGGTGGTGTTGAACCACTTCACAGTACCGGTAGCCATAGTCGCAGTGCCTTTCAGAGGTAGAGCATTACCGCCAGGGGCGGGATCGAGACGAAATTTGCGGGCAGATCAGGGCGGTTCCGGGGCTCCATCCTAGAAAGAGAAGCGAACAAGGAGAGCGCGTCCGAACCGTCTGCAGATTACGACGGCGGCGACCATGGCACATTCCCGCGAAACGGGAAAGCGGGGTTATTCGGCGCGTGGCCAGTGGGCTTGATGACCAGGCTGGGCGCCGTCTAGGCGCGGTCCCGTGGCCGCGGGGCGGCCTACTGGCCGGCGTGGCCGCTGTGCTCGGCGTTGCGTTTGCGCGCCGCGGCCGCCTTTCTCGCCGAGGCCGATCGTTCGGCCGCCGAGCGGCCGGCGGAAGCCTTGCCGCCCTGCTTACCCCCCTTGTGAGAGGCCGGGTGGCCGGTGTCCTTGCCTCGGCCCGAGCCGCCCGGCTTCTTGCCGCCGCCGTCGTCCTTGTTGACCGTGGCCCAGGCGCGTCGTTCGGCCTCTTCGGTCGAGACGCCCTTGTCCTTGTAGCCCTCGGCGATGTGGTCGGCCTTGCGCTCCTGCTTGTCGGTGTACTTGCTCTTGTCGCCGCGCGGCATGGCGGACCTCGTTCCTGGTCTCATAGGTTCAGAGAACAACCGGCGAGGCGCCGCTGCCGTTCAGGTCCAGCGAGGAAAACTCACCGTGAACGGTGTGGCCGATGCGGTCAGTCGCGACCGATCCGCCAACGCGCGGCCGCCGCCACGATCAGGCCGAACGCGAGCATGGCGGCGAGGTTCTTCAGGATCGCCTCGGGTTCGAAGGCCGGCGTGCGGCCAATCCGCGACAGCGGCATGATCACGTAGTTCATCACGACGTAGATCGGCGCGCCGTAGGCCAGGCCCATGGCGACCCACCGCCGCCGCAGAAGCGGCTGTCGCAGGGAAGCGACGCAGTAGACGGCGGCGATGATCAGGCCCATGACCAGCTGCAGCCCCAGACCCAGCACCGCCGTCTGCATGCCTCCGGCGAAGGCCGCCTTGCCGATCAGGCCGCTGGCGATGAAGTGCAGGATGACGCTCATCGGCTTTCCGGAGATCAGCATCGCCGCCCACAGGTCGAGCGCCCCCGCGATCAGGCCGCCGATCAGGATGGCGGGCAGCAGGCCCGTGCGGCTGAACATCTGGAATGCGCCTCCCTGAGGTCGTTGCGGGCGAAGCTTCCGTCGCGCCGCGACCAGCGTCAACGCGGGTAAGCCGTCGACATCCGCGAGGATATCGCCCCGGACTGATCCGGAAAGTCGATCCTCTCGCCCCGTGGACGACCGTGGCCGGCGTCTAGAAGGGAATGACGTTCCGCTTCCGGCTATAGACCAGGTAGCCGACGTTGGCGCCGAGCCGCAGGCCGACTCCGGCCCGGATGGGAGCCAGGGTGATGCCGTCCGCGCGCTGGTACTGCACGCCCAGGCCGCCGATCACATAGGCCGAGCCTTCGACGCCGGGGAAGCGACGGAAGATCATGTCCGGATAGTGCAGATCGTAGCACAGGGTGAAGACCCGGCTGGCGTTGCCGCCGACATCGAAGCCGATCGTCGGGCCCTGCCAGAAGACCTCCAGCGTCTCGCGCTCCTTCATGTAGAGCAGCCCGCGGCCATAGCGCGCGCCGACCGTGACGGCTCCGGCGCCCTCCTCGCCCGCGATGTAGCCGGTCGGGCGGCCGTTCTCCCTGAAGATCTTCTCGATCGCCGCGCCGGCCGCTTCGGCGGTAACGCCTAGAAAGTCGGAGGTGGCGCGCACGATCTCCTCGGAGCTGTAGGTGCGCGAGGGTTCGCCGCCGGCCTCCTGGTAGCCGCTGCTGCCCGTCGTCGCGCAGCCTCCAAGACCCGTGGTCGTGGCGGCCAAGCCGGAGAGGATCAGGGTGCGGCGGTCCATGGACGAGCTCCAGTGAGTCGGGGAGCCTTCAGACTCCCATTCCAATGGGACCGGTTTGCGGCGTGAATCCTAATGTCGGATTAACCATCCGCGCCCCGACCGGGGTTGCGAGCCCTACGCCGAGATCGTCGGCTTCAGCGTCTTCTGGTTGGCGAACATGCGGTCGAGCCGCCGGTGGCCCCAGGTTCGCATGTCGTCGATGATGGTGAAGATCGCCGGGATGTAGACGAGCGACAGCAGGGTGGAAGTGATCAGCCCGCCGACGACGGCCACGGCCATCGGCTGGCGGAACTCGACGTCCGCGCCCCAGCCTAGCGCCGTCGGCGCCATGCCCGCGCCCATGGCCACCGTGGTCATCAGGATCGGTCGCGCCCGCTTGTGGGCGGCGTCGATCAGGGCGTCGTATCGGGACTTGCCTTCCTTCATGGCCTCCAGCGCGTACTCAACCAGCAGGATCGAGTTCTTCGCCGCGATGCCCATCAGCATCAGGATCCCGATCAGCGTCGAGATCGAGAAGCTGCTCTTCATGATCAGCAGGCCCACGAACGCGCCGCCGATGGCCAGCGGCAGGGCGGCCATGATGGTGATCGGGTGGGTGAAGCTCTTGAACAGCAGCGCCAGCACCGCGTACATCAGGATCAGACCGGTCGCGAAGGCTCCGCCGAAGCCGACGACCATCTCGATCAGGAACTCGACGTCGCCGGTCATGCCCTGCCGGACGCCCTCGGGCAGGTTCTTGACCGAGGGCAGCTTGCCGACCGCGATGGACGCTTCGCCGCTGGTGATGCCGTTCAGCTCGGCCGTGATGGTCGCGACGCGCGAGCGGTCCAGGCGACTGATTTGCGACGGTCCGGCGCCGTAGGTGATGTCGGCTACCGCGCTCAGCGGCACGGATCCGCCGGTCGCCGTGGGCACCCTCAGGTTCTGCAGGACCGCGATGTCTTCGCGGCCGCTCTCGCTCAGGCGCAGCCGGATCGGCACCTGACGGTCGCCCAGATTGTACTTGGGCAGCAGCTGGTCGATGTCGCCGATGGTGGCCACGCGAATGGCCTGGGAGATGGCGCCGGTCGAGACGCCCAGACGCGCCGCCTCATCGGTGCGCGGCGTGACGAGCAGTTCCGGCCGTGCGATCGCCGCCGTGTTGACCACGTTGGCCAGCCCGGGGACCTCGCGCATTTCGCGCTCGATGGCCTGGGCCGCCGCCATCAGCTTCACGCCGTCGTCGCTCTGGATCGAATAGGAGAAGACGCTGCCGTCGGTGGGACCGCCGCCGAGCTGGGTCGGCACGCCGATGCGGGCCCCCGGCACGGCCTTGAAATGGTCGACCATCTCGCGCGTGAACTGCTTCTGGGTGATCGAGCGATCGCCCTTGTCGACCATCTGCGCTGTGACAGTGGCGGTGTTGACGTCGTTGCCGCCGACCGAGGCGTAGACATTGGTCACCTCGGGTCGCTGCCGCAGGTCGCGCGAGACGCGCGCGACGACGGCGTCCGTCTGGCGCAGCGTCGACCCGGGCGGAAGCTCGACGGAGAAGGTCGCGCGGCTCTGATCGACCGACGGCTGCACCTCGAACGGCACCAGCGGCGTCAGGCAGGCGGTGCCCACGAAGATCAGCACGCCGATGCCGAACACTTTCCAGCGATTGTGCAGGGCCCAGTTCAGCTGACGCAGGTACCAGCTCATCCACGGCGGGTCGGCGTCCTCATGGTGCTTGTGCTTGAGCAGGTAGGCGCCCATCAGCGGCGTCAGCATCCGCGCCACGACCAGCGAGAAGGCCACCGAGATGCAGGCGGCCAGGGCGAAGGCCTTGAAGAACTGGCCGATGATGCCGGGCATGAAGCCGACCGGCGCGAACACGGCGATGATGGTCATGGTGGTGGCCACCACGGCGAGGCCGATCTCGTCGGAAGCCTCCATCGCCGCCGGATACGGCGCCTTGCCGCCCCGCATGTGGCGGACGATGTTCTCGATCTCCACGATGGCGTCGTCGACCAGGATGCCGATGGTCAACGACAGCGCCAGCAGGGTGATCATGTTGAGCGACTGGCCCAGCGGCTCAAGCACCGCGAAGGTCGGGATCAGCGACAGGGGCATGGCCACCGCCGCGATCAGCGTCGCCCGCCAATCGCGCAGGAACAACCAGACCACGACGACCGCCAGCAGCGCGCCGATGCCGACCGCTTCGAGCGAGGCGATGTAGCTTTCCTCGGCGAACTCGACGTTGGCGTTGATCTGCTCGATGGACAGCTCGGGATGGGCCTTGTCGATCTCGGCGATCTTCTTGCGCACCACCTCGGCCACCTTGACCTCGCTGGCGTCGCGCGAGCGGAGGAAGTCGAAGGTGACCGCCTCCTGGCCGTCGTATCGCGCGATCGAGCGGGGCTCAGTCCAGGCGTCCTCGACACGTCCGAGGTCGCCGAGTCGCACAGAGCCGCCGGCGACCGGCACGCGGGTTTCCGCCAGCTCGGCGACCGAACTGGCCGAGCCGAGGGCGCGGATCGACCGCTCCGAACCGCCGACGGTGACGCGCCCGCCGGGCAGGTCGTTGTTCACGTTGGTCAGGGCCTGGCTGACCTGCGCCGCCGTGACGCCGAACGACGCCAGGCGGTCGGGGTCGAGGTCAATGCGGATCTCGCGCTCGACGCCGCCCCGGCGGTTGACCTCGCCGACGCCCGGAATGGCCAGCAGGGCGCGGCTGACCTCGTTATCCACGAACCATGACAGCTGCTCGGGACTCATCGACCCGGACCGCACGACCCAGGTGATCAGCGGATCGCCGGTGATGTCGATGCGCTGGACGATCGGTTCCTGCATGTCCTGCGGCAACGAGGCGCGCAGGTTGCTCATCGCGTTGCGGACGTCGTTGGTCGCCTTCTCCACGTCGGTCGACAGCTCGAACTCGATGACCGTGACGGACACGCCGTCGGTCACCGTCGAGCGGGAGTGGCGTACGCCGCTGAGGCCGGCGATCTTGTCCTCGATCAGCCGTGTGACCTGGGTCTCCATCTCGCTGGGCGCGGCGCCCGGGCGGGATGCGTTCACGTAGATCAGCGGGAAGTCGATGTCCGGATTGTTGTTGATCCGCATCGCGTTGAAGCCGGCGATCCCGCCGAGCATCAGCATGATGAACAGCATGATGATCGGAATCGGGTTCCGGATCGACCAGGAGGAGATGTTGCGCATGGCGGCGCGCTCCTACCGGGCCACGACGCGGACGCGGTCGCCGTCGGCGAGGAAACCCGCGCCCTGGACGACGATGCGCTCGCCGGCGGTCAGCCCCTGGCTGACCTCGACGGAGTCCTTGCCCCGCGAGCCGACGACGATCTGGCGGAAGCGGACCACGGACTGGGCGCCGTAGACGAACACGCCCGGCTTGTTGTCGCGGTAGACGACCGCGATCGCCGGCACCGTCACCGCCGGCTGCTCGCCGACGTTGATCTCGCCCTTGGCGAACATGCCGGGGCGGAACCCGCCCGTCCCGGTCAGCGCGATCCGCGCGACTCCGACGCGGCTCTGGGTGTTGACCTGGGGGGTGACAATGCGGACCACGCCGTTGGTCGAACCGAGCTGGTCGGAGGTCACGATCGCCGGCATGCCCGGGCGGACCATGGCCAGCTGGGTCTCCGGCACCTCGGCGTTGAGCTCCAGTTTGCCGTCACGGACGAGGCGGAACAGCTCCATGCCCGCGCCGACGATCTGGCCCTTCACGACGTTGCGCGAGGTGATCAGGCCGGAGACGGGCGCCCGCACCGTGGCCTGGCCGACGCGCGTGCGCATTTCGGCCAGACCCGCCTCGGCGGCGGCGACCTGGGCCGCGGCCGTGCCCTGGCTGGCGACGGCGTTGTCGAGCCCGGCCTGCGAGAGGTAGCCGCGCTCCTTCAGTTCGCGGGCGCGGGCCAGCGCGTTGTCGGCCTGGGCCAGGGTGGCGCGCGCGGCGGCGACATTGGCTTCCTGCTGCCGCATCTGGGCCTTCAGCAGGTCGGTGTTCATGACCACGAGCGGTTGGCCCTGCTTCACCCAGGCGCCCTCGTCGACCAGCACCTGCACGGCGGTCAGGCCGCCGGTCTCGGCGCCGACGATGACCTCGTTCCAGGCCGCGATGTTGCCGCTGGCCGTCACCCGGCGCGGCACGTTCACCTGCGCGGCGGCCTGCACGGTCACGGTCTGGCTGGGCGGCGGCGGACCGGCCTTGGTCTCGTCCTTCTTGCCGCAGGCCGCGAGGGTGATCAGCGCCACGGCGAGGACCGCCGTCAGCCGGCCGCGCCGGTCTTGTCCGAGTCGCACGTCGTTCTCCCCGTCGGCCCCTGCAGGAAAAGCCCGGCGCTGGAGCGTCGGGGTAACGCCGTATCTAGGTTGGCGCGAGGCTTTCGCAAGTGCGAAAACGCCACGGCGAGGCGCTACTCGCCTTCCCGTACCGATGTGATAGACGGGCGCGCATGAAGACCCCGCTCGACAAGATCCGCAATTTTTCGATTGTTGCCCACATCGACCACGGCAAGTCCACGCTGTCGGACCGCCTGATCCAGGAGACGGGCGGCTTGAGCGCGCGCGAGATGACCGCGCAGGTGCTCGACAACATGGACATCGAAAAGGAACGCGGGATCACCATCAAGGCGCAGACGGTGCGCCTCGACTACAAGGCCGACGACGGCGAGACTTATGTCCTGAACCTGATGGACACGCCGGGCCACGTCGACTTCGCCTATGAGGTCAGTCGCAGCCTTGCCGCCTGCGAGGGTTCGATCCTGGTCGTCGACGCCAGCCAGGGCGTCGAGGCCCAGACCCTGGCCAATGTCTACCAGGCCATCGACAATGACCACGAGATCGTCCCGGTCCTCAACAAGATCGACCTGCCGGCCGCCGAGCCGGAGCGTGTGCGCGCCCAGATCGAGGACCTGATCGGTCTGGACGCCAGCGACGCGGTCCTCGCCAGCGCCAAGAGCGGAATCGGCATCCACGAGGTGCTGGAGGCCATCGTCACCCGCCTGCCCGCGCCCAAGGGCGACGTGAACGCGCCGCTGAAGGCGCTGCTGGTCGACGCCTGGTACGACGCCTACCTCGGCGTGGTCGTGCTGGTGCGCATCTTCGACGGCGCCCTGAAAGCCGGTCAGCAGATCCGCATGATGCAGACCGGCGCCACCCACCGCATCGACAAGGTCGGTGTTTTCAAGCCCAAGGCCACCGATGTCGACGAACTGGGCCCGGGCGAGGTCGGATTCTTCACCGCCAGCATCAAGGAAGTGGCCGACGCCGCCGTCGGCGACACCATCACTGACGAGAAGAAGCCCACGTCCGCGCCGCTAAAGGGCTTCAAGGAAGTGGTGCCGGTGGTGTTCTGCGGCCTGTTCCCGGTCGACGCCGCCGACTTCGAGGATCTGCGCGCCGCGGTCAGCAAGCTGCGCCTCAACGACGGCAGCTTCACCTTCGAGATGGAGTCGAGCGCCGCCCTCGGTTTCGGCTTCCGTTGCGGGTTCCTCGGCCTGCTGCATCTGGAGATCATCCAGGAGCGCCTCAGCCGCGAGTTCGACCTCGACCTGATCGCGACGGCCCCATCGGTGGTCTACAAGATCAACAAGCGCGACGGTGAGACGATCGACCTGCACAATCCGGCCGACATGCCCGACCCGATGCAGATCGAAAGCATCGAGGAGCCGTGGATCAAGGCGACCATCTTCACCCCTGACGACTACCTGGGCGGCGTCATCAAGCTCTGCCAGGACCGCCGCGGCGTGCAGCGCGAGCTCAGCTACGTCGGCAGCCGCGCCATGCTGGTCTACGACCTGCCGCTGAACGAGGTGGTGTTCGACTTCTACGACCGGCTGAAGAGCATCTCGAAGGGCTACGCCAGCTTCGACTACCAGGTCGAGGACTACCGTCCGGGTGACCTGGTGAAGATGTCGATCCTGGTCAACGCCGAGCCCGTGGACGCCCTCTCCATGCTCGTCCACCGCGACCGCGCCGAGAGCCGCGGCCGGGGCATGGTCGAGAAGATGAAGGAGCTCATCCCGCAGCACATGTTCGTCATCCCGATCCAGGCGGCGATCGGGGGGAGGATCATCGCCCGCGAGACGGTGCGGGCGCTGCGCAAGGACGTGACGGCCAAGTGCTACGGCGGCGACGCCAGCCGCAAGCGCAAGCTGCTGGACAAGCAGAAGGCCGGCAAGAAACGCATGCGCCAGTTCGGCAAGGTCGAGATCCCGCAGGAAGCCTTCATCGCCGCGCTGAAGATGGACGGGGATTGATCCGGGACGGGCGACGGAAGCGCGGAGCCTTCCGTGGCTGCGCATGTCCGACCAGGGACCTTGCACTCTGGATCTCGGCGTCAACTTGACCGACGCTTCCAGCGGCGACGATCAGGGGCGGTTCGGACCGCCCTTTTCGGTCAGTGCTTGTCGGTGAGGCTGGCCAGCCAGTCCATCAGGGCCAGCAGCACGCCCGAGACAACGAAGGTCAGATGGACGACGACCAGCCAGGTCATCCGGACCTGGTCGACGGCGGCGTCGGACTCGCTGGCCTCAAGGAAGGCCTTAAGCAGTGCGATCGCCGAGATCGCCACGATCGAGGCGACCAGCTTCATCTTCAGACCCGAGAAATCGACCGTGCCCATCCAGCTGGGACGGTCCTCGGTGTCGCCGATGTCGAGCTTGGAGACGAAGTTCTCGTAGCCCGAGAAGATCACGATCAGCACCAGGTTGCCGGCCAGCGACAGGTCGATCAGAGACAGGGCCAGCAGGATGGCGTCCTCGGCGTGGGCCTGACCCGACAGGATGATCGGAACGGCGTGGATCAGCTCCTGGAAGAAGATCACGATCAGGGCTAACAGGGCGATGATCAGGCCGACGTACATCGGCGCCATCAGCCAGCGTGACGCGAAGAGCCCCTTTTCGAGGATGCTCTCAAGAACGGGTTTGGTGCTCATCGACGCCTCCGGACGGACAGGACTAGTGGCCTGGAACCGGGTCAGGGACAAGACCGCTGCGCCAGCCGAAGGCGAGGCGACGAACCGCCGGGCAGGCCTCGAGCCGGCGCGCCAGCGCCTCGGCCTTGTGTTCGCCGGCGTCCTCGATCTCCAGCCGGATGGACAGGCCGTCGCCGACGGGTTCGGCTTCGACGCGGGTGAGCCGCGCCTGCTGAAAGGCGACCACGCCGAGTACGCGCGCGAGGGCGTCCGGCTCGTCGTGGGCGCGGAGTAGGAACAGCCGCCGTTTGCCGTCCTGGGCGGTCATTTGAACCCCCATTGGTGCTCGACGCGCGACGACAGCACACCGGGCAGATCGGCCAGCCGGTGGCAGAGACGAACGGCGCCGTCCTCGTCCAGGCGCTGCAGGCGCAGGACGCCCTCCACAAGCACTCCGACGGCCTTGAGCTGGAGATTGCACACCTCGGCGCCCGAGGCCGCGAGCCCGTCGCGGACGGCGTCGAGCGCGGCGGGGACGTCATGGGCCGAGAACCGCAGCACGTGGCGCGCTTCGGGGTCGGGGAGGTCGAGGGCTGCACTGGGCAGGGGCATGATCGTGGTTCCTTCGTTTGGGTGAGGGGACCGACAGACCGCAGACAGCAAAAACCCCGCGCCGTTTCCGGAGCGGGGCTTTGACGATCTTGCGATCTGCCGGCGGGTCTAAGACGCGCGCTGCCGCTCCGGTCCGGTGGGATCGGTGATAATCATCATGGCTTTGCGCATGCAGACGGCGACGCCCGCGCCTTGCGGCGTGGCGTTCAGTGCGGCGATGTCGAGGCGCGAAAGCATCTCGGCAAGGGCTCCGTCAGTGCGGGGAAGAGGGATAGGCCAAGGCCTCACGCCGCGCCACCCCAATTTTCATCCGCTCATCCTCGCGGAGGCGAGTATGAGCGGAGCTATTGGGGAGAATCCAGCAGGTCCCAGCGGTTGCCGTATAGGTCCTCGAACACCGCGACGGAGCCGTAGGGCTCCCGCCGGGGCTCCTCGAGGAACCGCACACCGGCCGCCTGCATCCGTGCGTGGTCCGCGTCGAAGTCGGTGGTGTGCAGGAAGAAGCCGACGCGGCCGCCGGTCTGGTCGCCCACGCGGGCGGCTTGGGCCTCGCCGGAAGCCTTGGCCAGCAGCAGGCGCGGAAAGCCGTCGGCCTCGGGCGCGACGGTCACCCAGCGCTTGTGACCCTGGTCCACGTCCTCGACGACCACGAAGCCCGCGACGTCGCGGTACCAGGCGATGGCTTCGTCGTAGTCACGCACCACGAGGGTGAGCGCGCCGATGCGGCGGCTCATCCCCGCAGCTTGCCGCCGACCTTCGCGGCGGCGGCTACGACCTGCGCCGACAAGGTCTCGATCTCGGCGTCGGTGAGGGTTTTCTCGCGCGGCTGCACGGAAACCTCGACGGCGACCGACTTCTGGCCCTCGGGCACGCCCGGACCCTGGTAAACGTCGAACACGCGCGCGCCGGCGATCAGCGTCTTGTCAGCGCCGGCCACGGCCTTCACCAGATCGCCAGCCGCCTTGTCGGCGTCGAGCAGGAAGGCGAAGTCGCGGCTCAGCGGCATCAGCGGCGAGAGGGCCAGGGCCGACTTCGTCTTGGTCGCCTTCTTCTTCGGCTCGGGAATGGCCTCGACCCAGATCTCGAAGCCGTAGACAGGCCCCTCGACGTCCAGCGCCTTGAGCGCCGCCGGATGCAGCTCGCCGAACTCGGCGATCACGGCCTTGGGGCCCAGTTGCAGTCGGGCCGAGCGGCCGGGGTGCCACCAGGACGAGGCCGAACCCTGGGCGGTCTGCAGCGAGGCCACCGGCGCGCCAAGCTCCTCGAGCAGGGCCAGCAGGTCGGCCTTGATCGTGAACAGGTCTTCGGCCGCTCGCTTGTCCCAGTCGCGCGGGGCGTGCGGGGCGACGATGGCGCCGATGGCCAGCCGCTGGTCCTGAGGCTCGTCGCCGCCGAACACCGGTCCGACCTCGAACAGGGCGGCGTCCGGGAAGCCGCGGCGGGCGTTGCGGCCGGCCGCCTCGATCAGGTTGGGCAGGGTCGAGGGGCGCATGGTGTCGATATCGCCCGACATCGGATTGGCCAGCACCAGTCGCGCGTCGCCGCCGCCGAACATCTTCGCGGTGGCGTTGGAGGTGAACGACCAGGTGACGGCTTCGGAATAGCCGGCCGCGGCCAGGGCGCGGCGGGCCATGCGGGCGCGGTTCTGGCGGGCCGTCAGCACGCCGCCGGGCCGACGGGCGACTTCCGGCAGCGGCGTGGCCGGCAGGGCGTCGTAGCCGGCGATGCGCGCCACTTCCTCGACCAGATCGGCCTTGCCTTCGACGTCGCGGCGCCAGGTCGGGGGCGTGACGGTCAACTGGGCGTGGCTCTTCTCGACGGCGAAGCCGAGCTTGCAGAGGATGTCGACGACGCCGTCGCGCGGGATGCTCAGGCCGGCGAGCTGGTGGACATAGGCCGGGTCGAAGGCCATCGGCCCCGGGGCCGGCAGGGCCTCGCCGGCGACGACGACGTCGCTCGGCTCGCCGCCGCACAGCTCAAGGATCAGGGCCGTCGCCAGTTCCAGACCCTCGACCACGAAGCCGGTGTCGACGCCGCGGGCGAAGCGATACTGGGCGTCGGAGGTGATGCCCGTCGCGCGACCGGTCTGGGCCGTGCGGATGGGATCGAACCAGGCGCTTTCGAGGAAGACGTCGGTCGTCTCCTCCGAGCAGCCCGTGCTCTCGCCGCCCATGACGCCGCCGATGCCCACCGGGCGCTCGCCGTCGGCGTCGGAGATGACGCTCATCTCCGGCGTCAGTTCGTAGGTCTTGCCGTCCAGCGCGATCAGGTGCTCGTCGCCGTTGACGCCGTGCCGGCCCAGCCGCGCCTCGATCGTCGTCCCGACCAGCTTGCCCAGGTCGTAGACGTGCAGCGGCCGGGCGCGGTCGTAGGTGATCAGGTTGGTGACGTCGACCAGGGCATTGATCGGGCGCAGGCCGATGGCCTTGAGCCGCGCCTGCAGCCAGGCGGGCGAGGGCCCGTTCTTCACGCCGCGGATCACCCGGCCGGAGAACTGGCGGCAGGCGTCGCCGTCCACCTTGATCGCGATCGGGCAGGGGAACTTGCCGGCGACGGGCTTCACGGCCGGAGTCTTCAGGCGGCCGAGGCCGGCGGCCGAAAGGTCGCGGGCGATGCCGGCGACGCCCAGCCAGTCAGGCCGGTTCGGCGTCACCTCGAAGTCGATGACCGCTTCCTGGGCAAGGGCGCTGGCCGCCGCCATGCCGACGGGGAAGCTGTCGTCCAGTTCCAGGATGCCGTCGGACTCCTCGGCTGTCTCCATCTCGGCGGCCGAGCAGAGCATGCCGTTGGACACCACGCCGCGCACCGGCTTTTCCACCAGGGTGACGCCCAGGCCCGGCACATAGGCGCCGATCGGGGCGTAGATGGTGGTCAGGCCGGCCCGCGCGTTGGGCGCGCCGCAGACGATTTCCTTGCGGCCGTCGACGGTGTCGACCTGACAGACGCGGAGGCGGTCGGCGTTGGGGTGCTGCACGGCCTCGACGACTTTCGCCACCGTGAACGGCGCCAGCTTCGTCGCCGGGTCGGTCACGTGTTCGACCTCCAGACCAGCCATGGTCATCGCGTCCACGACCCGGGCGACGTCGCAATCGGTCTCAAGATGATCCTTGAGCCAGGACAGAGTGAACTTCATCGGGTCGGACCCAGCGCGAGGAGTTGCTGAAGGAAGGTTTCGGGGCCGGTGAAGCCCACCGCGAAGAACTGCGTGTTGATGAACCGGCAGTCCTTCATCGGGATCACGCCGATGACGCTCTTCGACGAGGCCGGGCGCAGCACCAGGCTGCCGGCGTCGCCGTGCGGATTGCCGAAGTTGACGCCGTCGAAGTGGCACCCCGACAGCGGCAGCATGACGGCCGGCCCCTCGATACGGCAGCCGTCGAAGGTCAGCCCCTCGATCACCTGCCGGCCGGCGCGCACATGCGCGTGGTAGAGCTCGTAGAGGCTCAGGGCCTGGCCCGGCCCGAAGGTCGTGGCGTCGTAGTTTTGGACCACCGTCCAGTTCGGCTCGGTCATTAGCTCAGTCCCGTGGCGGGGTTGGGGGCCGCGAAGGCCGAGAAGCCGTAGTGGCCCAGCCAGCGGGTGTCGCTCTCGAACATGTCGCGCAGGTCCGGCATGCCGTACTTCAGCATGCCCAGGCGATCGATACCGAGACCGAAGGCGAAGCCCTGGTAGATGTCGGGATCGATGCCGCAGTGGCGCAGCACGTTGGGGTGGACCATCCCGCAGCCGAGGATCTCCAGCCAGTCGCTGCCCGTGCCAATGCGCACCTCGCCGCCCGAGCGGTCGCAGCCGACGTCCATCTCGGCGCTGGGCTCGGTGAACGGGAAGTGGTGCGGGCGGAAGCGGGTGACCACCTCCGGCGTCTCGAAGAAGCGTGCGATGAAGGTCTCCAGGGTCCACTTCAGGTGGCCCATGTGGATGCCCTTGTCGATGACCAGGCCTTCCATCTGGTGGAACATCGGCGTGTGGGTCGCATCGCTGTCGCAGCGATAGGTGCGGCCGGGCACGACGATGCGGATCGGCGGTTCGATGGCGGTGGCGATCCAGGGGGCCGGGGGCGGGCTGTTGGTCCGCTGCATGGCCCGCACCTGGACCGGGCTGGTGTGGGTGCGCAGCAGCTTCCGCTCCCCGTCCGGACCCGGATTGAAGAAGAAGGTGTCATGCATCTCCCGCGCCGGGTGCTTCTCGGGGAAGTTCAGGGCGGTGAAGTTGTTGAAGTCGGTCTCGATGTCCGGTCCTTCGGCGACCTGGAAGCCCATCTCGGCGAAGATGGCGATCATCTCGTCCTGCACCTGCATGGTCGGGTGCACCGAACCCTTGCGGCGCGAGGGCGCGGGCAGTGTCAGGTCGAGGCGCTCGGCCGCCAGACGGGCGTCGAGTTCGGCGGCCTCCAGGGCTTCCTTGCGGACCGCGATCGCCGTCTGCACTCGGTCGCGCAGGCCATTGATGGCGGGGCCCGCCGCCTTGCGCTCCTCCGGGCTCATGGAGCCCAAGGTCTTGAGCAGCCCCGAGATGGAGCCGGACTTGCCGAGGGCGGCGACGCGGACGGCCTCCAGCGCGGCGACATCGATCGCGTTGGCGATCTGGGCCGACAGGTCGGCCTCGAGTGTGTTCAGGTCGGTCATGGCGGGCCGTGGTCTAAGCGGTTTTGGAGGGTGTTGGAACCGGGGTTTCCTGCCTCCGTCTTCCCGGCGAAGGCCGGGATCCAGACGCGGGCCGGGCCGGGGGGCTTCCGTGGACCCCGGCCTTCGCCGGGGAAACGGGTCGGGGAGCAAGCAAAAAGCCCCCCGGCTCACACCGGAGGGCTTTTCAAACTCAAGGGACTTGTCGTCCCGTGACCTTAAGCCAGCGCGGCGCGAACCTTGTCGGCGATGGCCTTGAACGCGGTCGGGTCCTGACCGGCGATGTCGGCGAGGACCTTGCGGTCGATCTCGATGCCCGACAGATCAAGGCCGTGGATAAACTGCGAGTAGGTGAAGCCTTCCAGACGCGCGGCCGCGTTGATGCGCTGGATCCACAGGCTGCGGAAGTTGCGCTTGCGGACCTTGCGGTCGCGGTAGGCGTACTGGCCGGCCTTGTCGACGGCGGCCTTGGCGGTCCGGATGGTGTTCTTGCGGCGGCCGTAGAAGCCCTTGGCCTGCTCTAGAACCTTCTTGTGCTTGGCGTGGGCGACGACGCCCCGTTTCACGCGAGCCATATCTCAGCGCTCCTCTTAAAGGCCGTAGGGCAGGTAGGACTTGATGGTCTTGGCGTCAGCCTCGCTCATCACCTTCGTGCCGCGCTGTTGGCGAATGTACTTGCCGTTGTGGCTGATCAGACGGTGGCGCTTGCCGGCCACGCCGGCCTTCAGCTTGCCGGTCGCCGTCAGTTTGAAGCGCTTTTTGGCGCCAGACTTGGTCTTCAGTTTGGGCATTTTGCTCAGGGCCGAAACCCTGTCCTCTAGAGACGCATCAAGAACCGACAAGGCATGCCATTTGGCCCGGCGGTTCGGGAAAGGCGGGGCTATTACGTGAAAGACGGGGGTTAGGCAAGCTTACTCACGCTTGAGTACCTGCGGCTGGCCACGCTCCGACAGGATCTCCAGCGCGTCCCCCGTGAACCGAATGCGGGCTGTCGACACCCCCTCCAGGCCGTAGAGACCGCTGTCGTCCATCGGCGCCAGTCTGCGCTCCGGCCGGTTGGCGCGCGAGAACCACAGCGCATTGTCGCGCCAGACCACCACGGCGGCTCCATAGCGGCCGGCAAGCGCTTGCTGGCGCTCGGCCGAAACCACAGGAGGCTTCAGGCGGGCCTGAACCTCGGCGAGCGCCCAGGCGTACTGGCCGGACCGGCTGCCGCCGGCGTCGACCAGCTTGCCCAGCGCGCGGCCGAGCGCGACATCCAGCGCCTGTTGTGGCGGGACGTCGATGTCCGGCGCGACGCCGACGCCGTCCCAGTTGCCGCCGCTGACGGCATGGACCGGGCGGCCGGTCGAGATGCTGAACACAAAGCCCGGCGCGATCGGCAGCAGATCATTGTTGTTGGCCGCGCCGGCGGTGGTTCCGCCGACCAGTTCGCCCAGTTTGAACAGTTTCACGTGCGAGGCGAACTCCTCGGCGGCCGAGCCGACGCCGCGGTCGGTGAGGACGTAGAGCGGCTTGCCCGTCAGGCGGCCGGCGGGCAGGTGGCTCAGCGTCCGCGACTGGGCCGGGGGCTCGCCGGCGAGATAGAACGTCTGCAACAGCTGGTCGGCCGCCAGGAAGTGGCTGGTCAGGTAGTTGACCGCCATGGCGTTGCCGCCGCCATTGCCGCGCAGGTCGATGATCATGGCGTCGCCCCCGCGCAGGAAGCGCATGGCGTCGTCGTAGGCCTGGCCGGACGCATCATTGACCCACAGGAACAGGCTGACCTTCAGGTAGCGCACGTTGCCCGGCAGGATGCGCATGTCCGTCAGGCCATGGTTGTCGCGCAGGGCAAGCGCGGTGAAGTAGGCGTCATCGTCGCCGGCGACGGCGGGCGCCGAGCGGGCGGCGTACTGGGCCGGGTCGTAGAGCAGGTACATGTGGCCGTCATGGCTGGCGGCCGACAGGTCCTCGGTGACGGCGCGGACGAAGTCCTCGGCCCGGTCGAGATTGTAGCGTCCCGACCGCTCGGCCCTGGCCAGGCGGTCGACGATCGCGTCGCGGCGATCCGGGAAGACATAGCGTTCAGCCACCAGCTTGCGGATTTCGGCGAGCGCGCGGGCGCGGTCGGCGGCCGTCACACGGCCGGCGGTCGGCGCCTCGGCGGCCGGGGAGGGGGCGACTTGCGCGAGAGTCGGGGCCGCGCTCCCGGCCAGCAGAAGCAGGCCGAGGGCGGCTGCGGGCAGCCTGTGTCGTGTCATGCGGGGGTCTTCATCTCCAGGGCGAGCGCCACGCGGTCGCGCAGCGCGTCACGGTCGAGGGCCGAGGACAGGGCGTCGAGTCCCTCAACGAGGGTCGGAGCCTCTTCGGCGAGGATGGCGGCGGTGGCGTTGTTGATCGCGTCCCATAGCGGCTTCAGCTGAACGGCGAGGGCGGCGCCCTTGGCGCTGATGGCCAGCACATGCCGGCGTCCGTCCGAGGCGTCGGCGTGGCTGACGATGAGGCCCTCGGCGAGCAAGGCGGAGCGCACCTGGCTTACCGCCGCGTGGGTGACGCCGAGGCGCTGCGCGAGCTCACCCACGGTGGCGGGGCCGTCCACGAGCAGCGCCGTGAAGACGGCGTACCATCGAGGCTCGAAGCCGAGTCCGGCGTCGCGGTAGAGGGCGGTCACGTCGCGGTCGAGGCGGTCGACGAGTCGGCGCAGCCGGGAGCCGAACCCGCCGCCGTGGGGCACATCGATGAACTTCATGGATTTCAGTAAGCCCTAACGAATTGAGCGGGGCAAGCCTCCATCCCGTTAATTCGCCGTCATCCTTCCGTTGCGCAGCCTAGACGCGCGTGCGGGGGAAGTTCAAGTCACGCGCTGCGTCGCACGGCCTTGCTGACCTGCCAGGCCATGAACAGCGCCGGAAGGCAAAGGCCGGCGGCCACCGCGAACGGCCCGTTGGGGCCGAATGTCGCGAAGATGGGCGCTGCGCTGAGCGGGCCGACGATCCGCGCCAGCGCGCCGGCGGCGGTGTTGAGGCCCATCATCTCGCCCTGCCGGTCGGAGTGGACCGACTTGGAGATGATCGCTCCGAGGTTCGGGAAGGCCAGCGACTGCCCCAGGGCGACGGTGATCATGCCGACGACCGCCAGTTGCCAGTTCGGAACCAGCGGCTGCAGGCCGAATCCGACGCAGATCAGGGCGAGGCCAGCCATCAGGGTGGCAGGCTCGCCGATGCGCCGCGCCAGCAGGCCGGCGAGCAGCCCTTGGGCGAGCGCGGCGGTGATGGCGATCGCGAGGAAGCAGAAGCCGATCTGCTTCGGTCCCCAGCCGAAGCGCGCCTCGCCCCACAGGCCGAACGTGGCCTCCATCCCCGCGAAGCCGGCCATCGAGATCAGGGTGACGCTCAGCGCGCGCCAGACGACCGGATTGGCGAGGGCGTCGCTCAGCCCCTCCAACCGGCCGCGCCGGGGCGCGTCCTTGTGCATGTGCCGGGTTTCGCGGACGAACAGGAAGACTCCGACGCCCGCCGTCACGGCCAGGCAGGCGGCGAAGAGCAGGGGCAGGCGGAAGCCCGCCGTGCCGTCCTCGGTGTGGGCAAGGAGGCCGCCGATCGACGGTCCGGTCATGAACCCGAGCGAAAAGGCCGCGCCCATCAGGCCGAGCATGCCGGCCCGGCGGTCGGGCGGGGTGATGTCGGCCATGTAGCCCTGGATCGTCGAGATGTTGCCCGTCAGCACCCCGCCGCACAGGCGGATCAGGCAGGCGACCCACAGGTTCGGCGCGAAGGCCAGGAAGACGTAGGTCAGGGCATTGCCGAAGATGGTGATCATCAGCACCGGCCGTCGCCCGATGCGGTCCGACAGGCGGCCCCAGATCGGCTCGGCGAAGAAGTTGCCGACCGAGTAGGCCGCGAAGAGCACGAACACTTGCCAATCCGGCGCGCCGAACGACTTGGCGTAGAACGGCAGCAGCGGAATGATCACGCCGAAGCCCGCGATGTTCACGAACACCACGGCGAGCAGGACATAGAGCGCCCGGCGGTCTCCCTGGGCGGGAGCGCCGGGCGCCGCGGGGGGCGCATCGGCGGACATGAGGGGAGCGGCTGTACGCGCCTCAGCCGCCGCTGGCAAATCCGGGCGTCAGGTCGGCGGGTTGTGCGTCTCGAGGAAGTCGACCAGAGCGGTGAGCATCCGCAGCCGCGTCGCGCCGCGCGAGAGCCAGTGATCCTCGCCCTCCAGCGTGACGAACTCGACCGGCTTGCCGGCCTTCTTCAGCGCATCGGCCATCACCTTGCTCTGTTCGATGGGCACGACGGTGTCGTCGGCGCCATGGACCAGGAGCACGGGGATCGCGATCCGATCGGCGGCGGCGGCCGGCGACAGCGCGGTCAGCCCGGCGTCGTCGTCCTTCTCCACTCCCATGAAGCGCGTCCAGTACCGCGTCGACAGGGTGCTCGAGCCCTGCAGCATCCGCTTCAGGTCCGAGACGCCGGCGACCGAGGCGGCGCAACGATAGACACCCGGCTCGTAGGCGGCGCCCGCAAGCGCCGCGTAGCCGCCATAGCTCGCCCCGACGATACAGACCCGCGCCGGGTCGACGACGCCCTGCGCGACGAGGTCGCGGACGCCGTCCGACAGGTCCGTCTGCATCTTCCTGCCCCACTGGCCGTAGCCGGCGCGCAGGAACGCCTGCCCGAAGCCGTCGGAGCCCCGGAAGTTGACGCGCAGCACGGCGTATCCGCGCGACGCCAGCGCCTGGGACCACCAGTCGAAGCCCGGCCGGTCTCGGCTGGCCGGGCCGCCGTGCGGCAGGACGACCAGCGGCAGGGCCTTCGCGTCCCGCCCCTTGGGCAGGGTAAGGTAGCCGGTGATCGTCAGACCGTCGGCCGCCTTGAAGCTGACCGGGCGCACCTCGGAAACGTCGCCGGCGCGGAGATTGGCATAGGCTCCGCCCAACCACTCGGCGGCCTTCGTGTTCAGATCGACCATGCCGTAGGCAGGCCCGTCCTTGGGGCTGTCGGCGATCACCAGGATGCGGCGGCGATCGTCGGACCAGGAAACCAGTCGCACCCGGTCGCCGGGAAAGGCGTTCTGAACGCCGCGCCAGACGGCGGCGTCCTTCGGATCGAAGAAGTTGTAGCGATCCTCGTCGCCGACCAGCGACCGTGTCCCAAGCAGGGCGAAGGTCCTCGGATCAGTGATCAGGGACTCGACGGTCGGTTCGGTCGGCACCACTGTCCGACCGGCCGGCGTCAGCTCCTCGAGTTGCTCGCGGTCATTTCTTTCGGTGGTGGCGACCAGCACCGAGCGGCCGTCGCGGCCGAGGCCGAGCATGTCCGGCCAATCGATGGAGCCTGACAGCTCGAGAGCCGGCTTCCAGCTGTCGCCGTCGCGCAGATTCAGCCGCCAACGCTCGGCGCGATCATCGTATTCGGTGAAGGCGGCGCCCCGCCCGTCGGCGCCGACGATCCAGTCGTTGGAATCGAGCGTGCCGCGTTCGTGCAGGGCGGTGGCGCCGTCGCTCAGCCGGACGCGGAACAGGGCCCGGCGCCCCCGGCGGTCGGCGAAGTAGGTGGCCTCCACGATCGCCGTCACCTGGCCGTCGACGGTGCGGATCTGCGGCGGCGCCAGGATGGTGTTCATGGATGACATCGCGTCCTTCATCAGCGGCCACGACTTGCCGGTCTGCAGATCGAAGACCATGGCGAACAGGTGCTCGCGGCGTGGACCGATCAGGCCCTCGACGGCGGCTGTTCTGGAGGTGGAGACGATCAGCCAGCGATCCCCGGCCCAGGCGATGTCGCGGACCTTGCGGTCGGCCGCCTCGACCCGGGCGACCGGATTGTCCTGGCCGATGCGGCGGACGAGCACGAATCGCTTTTCGCCGTCGGTGACCACGAAGGCGATCATCGAGCCGTCGGGCGAGAGGTCGGCTTCCTCGATCAGCGGCAGGCGGCCGTAGACCTCCAGCGGCGCGGCGACGGCTGGCCGCGCCCCCATAGCGACCATGACGGCGAACACCGCTGTCAGTACGAACGCCCAGAACCGCATGCCACTCCCCCAAGCCAACGCTATCGCGGGGAACGTTAGTCGGGGCGCGCAAACCGTCAACGCCGGATCGCTAGTCGGGCGGGTTGTGCTTCAGCACGAAACCGACCGACGCCTTGAGCATCGCGGTGCGTGTCGCCTCGCCCGACAGCCAGTGGTCCTCGCCATCGAGCACGACAAGCTCGACCGGCTTGCCGGCGGCCTTCAGGGCCCGCTCCATGCGCCGGCTCTGTTCCAGCAGAACCACGGTGTCGTCGCGGCCATGGATCAGCAGCACCGGCGCGTCGGCCCGGGCGGCCAGCTTCATCGGAGACACGGCGGCGAGTTCGCTTGCCCAGCCCGGCCGCTCGGCGCCCAGGAAGGCGCGCCAGTAGCGGATGGCGGCGTTGCGGCCGCCCATGCTGGCCATCTCGCTTTCGAGCATGAACACCGGGTCGGCGACCCCGCCGAACGAGACGGCGCACCGATACAGGCCGTTCTGCACCGTCACGCCGGCCAGGGCCGCGTAGCCGCCGTAGCTGGAACCGATAATGCAGGCGCGCTTCGGATCGACGAACCCGGCGACGGCCAGGGCGGCCAGACCATCGCTGATATCGGTCTGCATCTTGCGGCCCCACTCGCCGAAGCCGGCGTCGCGGAAGGCCTTGCCGTAGCCGGTCGAGCCGCGGAAGTTCGGCTGGAACACGGCGTAGCCGCGCGAGGCGTAGGCCTGGGCTTCCCAATCGAAGCCCAGCCCGCTGTGCGCCGCCGGTCCGCCGTGCGGCAGGACGACAACCGGCAGATTCGCCGGCGTCCGCCCGGGCGGAAGCAGAAGGACGCCGTCCAGCTTCGTTCCGTCGCCGGCGACATAGGGAAAGCGGCGAGAGAGCCCGACCTTGGACGGCGTGACGCGCGGATACTCGGCACCCAGAGGATCCGCCTTCAGCGCCTTGAGGTCGACCAGCCAATAGCTGCCGGAATCGTCGCCGCCGTCGGTGTAGACGACGACCCGATCGAGCGAGGCGGAGGCCGAGGCGACCCAGGGGCGCTTGCCGGCGAAGGCGCGGCCGATCTTGTCGAACATCGCTTGCCGGGTCGGATCGAAGAAGACGGTGCGACGATCATCGCCGGCGATTGTGTAGCCGATCAGCAGGTCGGTGGAGCGATCCTGAAGCAGGGTCAACACGTCATGGCCGGCCTGGATCGGACGCGTGACCTTGCCGTCGGCCAGTGAGACCTCGATCGCCGTGTCGCGGCCAGCCTCGTCGTAGACGGACAGCAGAACCGTGTCGCGGGTGCGGCCCAGGCCGACGAGGCCAACCTCGGCCAGCGGCGCCGTGCCGCTGGCCAACACAGGGCCGACCTCGCCCTTGTTGACCCTCCAGGCCCCGTTGTCGGGGTCATAGGTCATCCGGGCGGCGACCTTGTCGCCGTCCAGAACCCAGTCGCTGGTGTTCTGGCCGCCCCGGTTGATGAGGAGCGTCTCGCCGGTCTCAAGGTCCATCCGGTAGAGATCCGGATTGTAGTCGGCGAAGTCGAAGTCCATCGACAGACTTTTGTTCTGCTCGAAGGTCGTGAAGTAGCCGTACCAGCGGCCCTCGATCTCGCCGACGCCGTACTGTCTGAAGATGACGTCCCAGGATTTTGTCGCCCGGCCGAATACCGGCTTGGTCGAGTTGTCGTTCAGGTCGAGCACGAACCCGGCCATGACCTCGATCGGCGGCCGGTCGAGGATGAACTTGCGGGTCTCGGTCACCGTGAAGACGACGAAGCGGTCGCCGCCCCAGTACACGTCGCGCAGCTTCTTGTCGGCCAGGGGCATGACCGCCAGCGGCTGCCCGGCCACGGTGCGGACGAACAGCTTTCGCCCCTCTCCGTCGGAGGCCACGAACGCAAGCCTCTCGCCCGACGGCGAGAGGCCGACGTGGCTGATCGCCGGCAGGCGGCCGTAGGCCTCCAGCGGCGGCGGCTCCGGCGCCGCGGCGCGCGCGGGCCAAACCGTCGCCGCGCCGGCCGTTGCGACCGCCGCGGTCAACAGGTCTCTCCTCAGCATTGTGTCCTGCCCCCCGTTTTCCAGCAGGATGAGGATCGAACGGCCAGGTGGTCAAGGCGGTGCGGACAACCGACAGGCGGCGAGGCGCAAAGGAAAACGCCCCGGCCTTGCGGTCCGGGGCGTCGTCGGTGTCGATGCTGGCCCGATCTAGCGCGGAGCCAGGATCATGATCATCTGGCGGCCTTCCATGCGAGGCTCGTACTCGACCTTGGCGATCTCGTCGAAGTCCGCCTTGACCTTGAGCAGCAGCTTCATGCCGAGCTCGGGGTGGGCCATTTCACGACCACGGAAGCGCAGGGTGACCTTCACCTTGTCGCCTTCCTCGAAGAAGCGATGCATGGCCTTGGCCTTCACATCGTAGTCGTGGGTGTCGATGTTCGGTCGGAGTTTGATTTCCTTGAGCTCAACGACCTTCTGCCGCTTGCGCGCCTCGTTCTTCTTCTTCTGCTCCTGGAACTTGAACTTGCCGTAGTCCAGGATCTTGCAGACGGGCGGATTGGCGTTGGGGACGATTTCCACGAGGTCGAGCCCGACCTCTTCGGCGGCCTCGAGCGCCGCGCTGATGGGCATCTCGCCCTGCTTCTCGCCGTTCTGATCGATCAGAAGAACGCGGGGGACGCGAATGTCTTCGTTCATGCGCGGCCCGTCTTTCACGGGCGGCGTATTGTTGGGACGGCGAATAGGCGGAGCTCCGAGGGCTGTTTGCACAAAAGCTCGCGGAGCGCCGGAGCGTTCCGCGTTGCGGACCGATATATGACCGCGACCCCCGCCGCGATCAAGCGCTGGCGGGACACAGTGGGCCGAGAATGTCAGCGCGGCAGAAGCGAGCTGGCGGCCGTGGCCACGGTCTCGACCGTCAGCTGGTCCAGACTGGCGGCCTGCAGCACGGCGACATGGCCGCGCGGGGCGGTCAGCAGCGCGTCCGGCTCGTCCGGCGTCACGGCGATGGTCGGCGCGCCGGCGGCGGCGATCAGGTGCATCGGACCGGTGTTGTTGCCCACCGCCAGCACACAGCGCGCGCCGAGCAGGGCGATCTGCGCGAAGTCGGTTCGGCCGGTGAGGTCGCGGGCGTTGCCGGCGGCCTTCTGGATGGCGCGCGCCAGGGCGCTCTCCTGCGGTCCGCCGATGATGACGATGTCGTAGCCCTGTTCGCGGAGCTGGCGAGCCAGTTCGCAGTAGCGGTCCAGCGGCCAGCGCTTGTCGGGGCGGCCTTCGACGCCGCCCGGCACCATCAGCACGAAGGGCCTGGGCGGCGGCGCGCCGGCGACCGGGCGCGGTTCCTGCGCGCGACGCAGAACCCAGCTGAGGTCCGGCGCGGGCGCGTCGCCCGGCGCGGTCGGGGCGTCCGGCCAGATGCCGGCCACCTGCAGCTGCTCGGCCTGGCGTTCGAGCGTGTGCATCTCCTCGCGGCGGGGGTTGCGGTGACGCAGCCGGGCGCCGGGCGCCGTGCCTGACCATTCGGGCGGGAAGGGCCGCAGCATGGCGAACAGGGCGTTGGTCCAACGGGCGTTTTCCAGGTCGTAGACGCGATCGAACCGCTCACGCTTGATCCAGCTGCGGATCCGCAGCCAGTCGCCAGGCGCGACCGGCTTCTCCTCGCCCTCGACCTCATTGAAGTAGGGGCTGGCTTTGGCGAGGGTCTCGAACTGGGGACGGGTCAGAAGGGTGATGCGCGCGCGCGGATGGGCCTGGCGGATGCGCTTCATCGCCGCCAGCGACAGCACGAATTGTCCAATCGACCCCGCCTGAATGACGAGGACCTTCTTCACTTCCTTGCTCACCGCCGCGCCTCCAGCACGCGAGCATAGACGTCCAGCGTGGCCTCGCACATGGCGTCGACCGAATAAAGCCGTCTCGCGCGGGAGGCGGCGTACTGGCCCATCGCTCGCCGGCGCACGCCGCCGCAGTCGATGGCGTAGGTCATGGCCTTCGCCCAGCCGTCGGCGTCGCCGACCGGCGCGCGCCAGCCCGTCTCGCCCTCGACCAGGGTTTCGCGGGCGGCGCCGTGGTCGGAGACGATCACCGGCCGCTCCATGACCTGCGGCTCCACGGCGGCGCGGCCGAAGGACTCGGGCTTCAGGGTCGGCAACAGGGCGATATCGCAGGCCAGATAGGCGGCCGGCATGTCGTCGCAGTGGCCAACGACCTTGACCACGTCCGTCAGCCCGGCCCCGGCGATCGCGTCGAGAATCTCCTGGCGGTACCCGGTGCGGCCCTGGTCGTCGCCGGCGAAGACGACGACAAAGTCCTCGCGCCCCGCCGCCCGCATCCGTGCGGCGGCCTCGACGATGGACAATTGACCCTTGATGCGCGTCAGCCGTCCGGCCAGCAGGAACACCAGCTTGTCCGCGGGCAGCCGCCAGGCGGCGCGCAGCGCCTCGACGCGGGCGATATCGACCTTGCGGGGGTCGAAGCGACCAAGATCGACGCCGCGCGGGATGGTCACCACCCGGGCCGGGTCGACGCCGTGTTCGGCCAGGATGTGATCGCGCGTGTAGTCGGAGTTGGCGATGACCAGGTCGCCGCGGGTCATGACCGCGTTGTACCAGCGCTTCAGGCCGTTCCGGGCGTGATAGACGCCGTGGTAGGTGGCGATGAAGGGGACGCCGGTGGTGTGCGCCGCCCAAAGGGCGCTATGCGCCGGCGCCCGGCTGCGGGCGTGGACAAGGCTGACCTTTTCCTTGCGGATCAGGTCGATCAGCCGGGCGGCGTTGCCCAGCATGACCAGCGGGTTCTTCGACTGGACCGGCATCTGGGCCAGACGGCCGCCGTCCTCCTCCAGCCGCGCGACCATGCGGCCGCCGCGCGCCGCGACCAGCGCCCGGCCGCCGGCGGCGATGACCGCGTGAGCGACGTCGATCGTGGTTTGCTCGGCCCCGCCCGTTTCGAGCTCGGGGGTCACCTGAAGCAGTGTAAAATTGGGGGGCAGGACGGACACCGCCCTTGCATAGCCTACTCACAGGTCAGGTAAACTGCCGCTTTCTTCAGCACGGGTGACGAATGAGTGAGACGGCGGGGTTCCTCGACCGGGGCGACGGCGAACGGGTGGCCTGGCGCAAGGTCGCCGGGGCAGGGCCGACGGTGGTCTGGCTGGGCGGCTTCATGTCCGACATGGCCGGGACCAAGGCCCAGGCCCTGGCCGACTGGGCGCTGGCGAACGGCCGGGCGTTCCTGCGCTTCGACTACCTCGGCCATGGCGAGTCGTCCGGAGCGGTCCGAAATGGGACCATCAGCCGGTGGCGCGAGGACGCCCTCGAAGCGATCCGTGAGCTGACGGACGGCCCGCTGATTCTGGTCGGCTCTTCGATGGGCGGGTGGATCGGCTGCCTGGTCGCGGCGGTCATCCCGGAGCGGCTGCAGGCGCTGGTGCTGATCGCGCCGGCGGCGGACTTCACCGAAAGGCTGATGAAGCCGGGCTTCCCGCCCGAGGCCTTCGAGGCGCTGGAGCGCGACGGCGAGTGGATCCGGCCGTCGCTCTACGATGCGGGCGGCTATCCGATCACCCGGGCGCTGCTGGAGGACGGCGCGCGCTGGTCGATCCTCGACGCCCCCGTGCCGATCGAGGTTCCGGTGCGCATTCTGCAGGGCCGCGAGGACCCGGACGTACCCTGGCTGCACGCGCTGGAACTGGCCAACGCGATCCGGAGCGAGGACGTGGTCTTCACTCTCATCAAGGACGGCGACCACCGGCTGAGCCGGCCGCAGGACATCGCGCGGCTGCTGGCGGCGGTGGGGGAGGTGCTCGGAGACTGACACCGAAGGTGTCTGTTCCTACGGGCGTCTCTGCATCTGCTTCGGCTTAGCCGATTGGGGACAGACACCCGCGGTGTCAGTCCCTGCTACCCCCAGAACGCCCCGATCCGGGCCGCCTCGGCATGCCCCTGCGCATAGCCCGCCCGGGCGATGGCCTCGCGGTTGGAGCTGTCCATCAGGTTCATGCCGAACGCTTCGCCGCAGGCCGCGTCGGGAACCAGCAGGGCGGCGTCGCCGCCGTGGTCGCGGATGACGGCCATCTCGCGCTCCAGGCCCGGCATCATCATCGGCGCGAAGGCCGGCGGCATGACCGCGACGATGACCACCTTGCCGTGGTCCTTGGCCATGTCGGCGTTGGTGCCTGAACGCATGCCGCCGTCCATATAGCGGCGGCCATCGATGGTGATCGGCGGGAAGATGCCGGGCACCGAGCAGGACGACGGCACCGCCAGCCGCAGCGGCGCGGCGGTATCCTTGCTCCACAGCAGGAACTCCCCGGTCAGCACGTCGACAGCGGTGCAGGCGTATTTCTCGGGCCAGGGATGCTCCAGCTCGGCCAAGGCGCCGAAGCCGGAGATGAAGACCTCCTCGCTGGCGGTCTGGGCGGCGAGGGCGTAGGCGCCGAGCTCGATCATCAGGTCGGTCGGCATAGGCTGGCCGGGCGGGCGGCGGGCCATGATGCCCATCAGACCGGTCAGGTCCGGCGCCGGACGTCCCGATGAGGCCTGCGCCTCCCGGGCCACGGCGGCGGCCGCGAGCTCGGCGTGCAGCATCGCGTCCGGCTGCCGGCCCAGGGCCAGCTGCGAGCCGACGACCGATCCGGCCGAGGTGCCGAGGATGAAGTCGGCGTGGCGGACGTCGACGCCCCGGTCGGCGAGGCCGGCGATCAGGCCTGTCTCCCAGGCGATCCCCACCGGTCCGCCGCCGCCCAGCACCAGAGCCCTGCTCATCGTCTCATCCCCCGCGTGTTGTTTTCCGCAGCGTAGATGGCTTCGAGCCCTTCGCGATAGGTGGGAAACGCCGGTCGCCAGCCGAGTTCGGCCTTGGCCCGGGCGTTGGAGACGCGCTTGTTCTCGGCCCAGAAGCGCCGCGCGGCCGGCGGCAGGGCCTCCTCGTCGAACGGGACGGTCGGGGGCGGCTCGACGCCCATCAGTGCGGCGGCGAAGGCGTTGAGCTCGTGCGGCGGCGCCGGGTCGTCGTCGCACAGGTTGTAGACGCGCCCCGCATGCGGCCGGGCGATCGAGGCGGCCAGGCCGGCGGCGATGTCCTCGACATGGATGCGGCTGAACACCTGGCCGGGCTTGACCAGGTTGCGCGAGCGGCCCTCGCGCAGGCGGTCGAAGGTCGATCGGCCGGGGCCGTAAATGCCCGGCAGGCGGAAGATCTGCACGGTCAGGCCCATGCCGCGCCCGACCTCCAGCCAATCGCGTTCGGCGGCGACACGGCGGGCGGCCTCCGGCGAGCGGGCGGCCAGCGGCGAGCTCTCGAACACCCACCGGCCCTCCCGGTCACCGTAGACGCCGGTGGTCGACAGGTAGCCGATCCAGTCGGGGAAGGCTCCCGCCTGCGCCATGGCCGGAATCAGCGCGCGCAGACCCGGGCAGCCCTGGTCGTCCGGCGGGGCGGTGACCAGGATGGCCTGCATGGGCGGAGCGTCGACCAGGGTCTGCCGGTCGGTCGCGTCGAGCGGCGTCGCGCCCCCGGCGCGGGCCTCGGCGGCGGACGCTTCGGAGCGGACGGCGGCCCAGACGTCCCAGCCTTGCGCGCGCATGCGCCGGGCCATCGCCGCGCCGGTGTATCCGAAGCCGAAGGTCAGCAGGTTGGGCAAGAAGGAGCTCCTCCGGGGGAGGAGTAGCCGTTGGGGGAGGGCCGGGAAAGGCGAGATCGTGGTCCTCTCCCTGGGGGAGGATAGGTTACGCCAGCGCCATCTTCACATCGATGTTGCCCCGGGTGACGTTGGAGTAGGGGCAGAGCTGATGGGCGGTGTCGACCAGCGTTCGAGCGGCCTCGAGGCCAAGGCCGGGGAGGCTGACGGTCAGGGTCACATGAAGGACGCCGAGCCGCTCCCCTTCAAGCTCGCCGAGGACATGCGTATGACGCCCGAGTAGGCGTTGGCCCTGAAGACGGGGCTGGAAGCGCTGGCGGCGCCTTAGTCAGGGACAGACACCAGGGTGTCTGTCCCTAAAGCAGCGCCTCGATCGCTTTCCGCACCGCCGCGCCGAGGTCTTCGCGCTGGAGGGCGAAGGCCACGTTGGCGCGAAGCAGGCCGATCTTGTCGCCGCAGTCATAGGTCACGCCCTCGTACTCGAGCGCGTGGAAGCTCTCGATGGCCATCAGGCGGAACATGGCGTCGGTCAGCTGGATCTCGCCGCCGGCGCCCTTGGCCTGGTCGGCCAGCAACTTGAAAATCTCCGGCTGCAAGATGTAGCGGCCGGAGATGAACAGGTTCGACGGCTCGGTCCCGAGCGGCGGCTTTTCGACCATGCCGGTCATGCGGTTCAGGCGGCCGTTCTGACCGTCCAGCGCGACGATGCCGTACTTGTGGGTCTCGCCCTCGGGCGCCGGCTCGACCACGACGACGTTGCCGCCGACCTGGTTGTAGGCGTCGACCGCCTGCTTCAGGGCCGGGACCCTGGCATGCATCAGCATGTCCGGCAGCATGACCGCGAACGGTTCGTCGCCGATGATGTCGCGGGCGCACCAGACGGCGTGGCCGAGGCCGAGCGGGGCCATCTGGCGCACGAAGCTCATCTCGCCGGGGCGGGGCAGGTCCGAGCGGATGTCCTCCAGGACGTCGACCTTGCCCTTGGCCTCGAGCTGGCTCTCCATCTCGACGTGATGGTCGAAGTAGTCCTCGATCGACTGCTTGCCGCGGCCGGTGACGAAAACGAAGTGCTCGATGCCCGCCGCGCGGCCTTCGGCCACGATGTAGGACAGGATCGGCCTGTCCACGACGTTGAGCATTTCCTTGGGGGTGGTCTTGGCCCCCGGCAGCACGCGCGTGCCGAGGCCGGCGACGGGGAGAACGGCTTTGCGGACAGGTTTCATGGCCGCCGAAGTATCCGACCGCCGATGACAAATCTACTGGTCTGGCCCGGAACGGGCGTCGCGCCGGGTGGTTTCAGGGAAGGTCGGGGAGATGGTCCGGAGACCCTGCATGAAGACGCCTCTCACCCTGGCGGCGCTTACCGCCTTCGCGGCCCTCGAGGTCGCCGCCTGCGGCAAGAAGGCGGAGGAATCTGTGGAAAAGGCGCGGTCCGCTGACACCAGCGCCATCCCTGATCCGACCACCGCGCCGTCGCCCGATCCGGTGCTGCCGGCCCAGCCGGCGGCCGCCCCGCCGGTCGACGGAGCCAGCGCGCCCACGCCGCCGCCGCCGACCCTGCCGCCGGATCCGGCCGACGCCACGACCGATACGATGGGCCCGCCGCCGAAGGCCTGACCGCTATTCGACGGTGACCGACTTGGCGAGGTTTCGCGGCTGATCGACGTCCGCGCCCTTCAGCACGGCGACATGGTAGGCGAGCAGCTGAATCGGCGCCGACATGACCAGCGGCGCGATCAGCGGATCGCTGGCGGGCGCGGTCATCACCACCTTGGCGCCGGCGGGGGCGTGCTTGGCGCCCTCCGGGTCGGTGATGAACACTACCTGGCCGCCGCGCGCCATGACCTCGCTCATGTTGGAGGCCGACTTCTCATAGTAACTGTCAAAGGGCGCCAGGATGATGATCGGCGTCTCTTCGTCGACCAGGGCGATCGGCCCGTGCTTCAGCTCGCCGGCGGCATACCCTTCGGCATGGATGTAGCTGATTTCCTTGAGTTTCAGGGCGCCTTCCAGGGCCAGGGGGGCCATCGGGCCCCGGCCGAGATACAGCACGTCACGGGCCTTGGCGATGTCGACGGCGACGGCGCGGACGGCGTCCTCCAGTTCGATGGCCTCGGCGATCAGCCGCGGGGCTTCCAGCAGCACCTTGACCATCCGCGCTTCCTCGGCGGCGTCGATCCGGCCGCGCGCCGCGGCGGCGGCCACGGCGATCGCGGTCAGCACGGTCACCTGGGCGGTGAAGGCCTTGGTCGAGGCGACGCCGATCTCGGGTCCGCAGTGAATTGGCCAGACCACGTCGACCTCGCGGGCCATGGTCGATTCCTGGGCGTTGACCACGGCGGCGGTCTTCATGCCTCGCGACGAACAGAGGCGCAGGGCCGCCAGGGTGTCGGCGGTCTCGCCCGACTGCGACATGGCGATGGCCAGCGAGCCAGGGCGGAGGGCGGGCGAGCGGTAGCGGAACTCACTGGCGATCTCGACGTCGACCGGCAGGTCCGCCAGCTGCTCGATCAGGTACTTGCCGACCACGCCGGCGATGTAGCTGGTGCCGCAGGCGACGATCTGGATCCGCTCGATGGCGGAGAAGTCCAGGCCGCCAGGCACGGCCGTGCGCGAGGCGATCGGGTCGATGTAGGCCGAAACCGTCCGTTGAACCCCTTCCGGCTGGTCATGGATCTCCTTTTCCATGAAGTGCCGGTAGTTGCCCTTCTCGACCAGGGCGGCGGAGGCGGAGACCACCTTCGTCGGCCGCTCGACTGGCTGTCCCTCGACGTCGAAGATCTCGGCGCGGTCGTGGTCGATGGCGACGTAGTCGCCTTCCTCCAGATAGGTGACGCGGTTGGTGAAGGGGCCGACCGCCAAGGCGTCGCTGCCCAGGAACATCTCGCCGTCGCCGTCGCCGACCACCAGCGGACTGCCCTTGCGGGCGCCCATGATGAAGTTGTCGCGCCCCTCGATCAGCACAGCCAGGGCATAGGCTCCGGTGAGGCGATCGAGCGCGGACTTGAAGGCGGCGAGGGGAGACTGGCCCTGGCTGAGATGATGGTCGATCAGGGCGGCGACGACCTCGGTGTCGGTGTCGCTGCTGAACTCGTGGCCGGCCGTCCGCAGTTCAGCCTTCAGCTCGGCGAAGTTCTCGATGATGCCATTGTGGACCAGCGTGACGCGACCCGAGGTGTGGGGATGGGCGTTGCGCTCGCTCGGCGCGCCGTGGGTGGCCCAGCGGGTATGGCCGATGCCGACGTGGGCGTGCATCGGGTTGTGCTCGAGCACGGTCTCCAATGCCTTGATCTTGCCCTGCGCCCGGCGCCGGTCGACCTTGCCATTGGCCTGCACCGCCACGCCGGCGGAGTCATAGCCGCGGTATTCGAGGCGTCTTAGGCTCTCGATGAGACGGTCGGTGACGGGCGCCTTGCCCACGATGCCGATGATGCCGCACATGCCGGTTTCGTCGTCTCCATGCGTGGAGTCAAAATACGCGGGAACGAATGGTCCCCGGGGGCGCGTTTAGCACCGGCCGATCGTAGTTCGCCATAAAACTGCGTTGCATACTGTTGCTCGGAAGGCCTTTGCGCTCGGGGTTCACGTCCCGAGGCGCTATGAAGGGGGCCATCCGGCGCGACGGGGGATCCAGGGGAGCCATAATGAGCAAGCGGAAATACTTCGGCACCGACGGCATTCGCGGATTGGCCAACAGCCATCCGATGACCGCCGAGGTCGCGCTGCGCGTGGGCCTGGCCGCCGGCAAGCTGTTCCGCCGCAACCACGGCCGCCGCCATCTGGTGGTGATCGGCAAGGACACCCGCCTGTCGGGCTATATGATCGAACCGGCGCTGGTCGCGGGCTTCACCAGCATGGGCATGGACGTTCGCCTGTTCGGACCCCTGCCGACGCCCGCCGTGGCCATGATGACCCGTTCGATGCGCGCCGATCTCGGGGTGATGATCAGCGCCTCGCACAACGCCTACGGCGACAACGGCATCAAGCTGTTCGGCCCCGACGGCTACAAGCTGAGCGATGAGCGTGAACTGGAGATCGAGGCCCACATGGACGAGGGCCTGCAGGAGGGGCTCGCCGCCGCCGACGGCCTGGGCCGGGTGCAGCGCGTCGACGACGCCCAGGCCCGCTACATCGAGATCGTCAAGGCGACCTTCCCGCGCCATCTGAACCTCAACGGCCTGCGGGTGGTGATCGACGGCGCCAACGGCGCCGCCTACCGGGTCGCGCCTCTGGCCCTTTACGAGCTGGGCGCCGAGATCATCAAGGTCGGGGTCGACCCGGACGGCTTCAACATCAATAAGGGCTGCGGCTCGACGCACCCGGACGCCATGACCGCGGCGGTCAGGGAGTACCGCGCCGACATCGGCATCGCCCTGGACGGCGACGCCGATCGGCTGGCCATATGCGACGAAACCGGCCAGGTCGTGGATGGCGACCAGATCATGGCCATCATGGCCGGCGCCTGGGCCCGGGAGCAGCGGCTGACCGGCGGCGGCATCGTCGCCACGGTCATGTCCAATCTCGGCCTCGAGCGCTTCATGTCCGGCCAGGGTCTGAAGCTGGAGCGCACGCCGGTGGGCGATCGCTATGTGATGGAGCGCATGCGCTCGGGCGGCTTCAACCTCGGCGGCGAGCAGTCGGGCCACGTGATCCTGTCGGACTTCTCCACCACCGGCGACGGCCTGATCGCCGCCCTGCAGGTGCTGGCGGTGCTGGTGCAGAGCGGCAAGCCGATGAGCGCGCTCGCCCGCCAGTTCGAGCCGGTGCCCCAGAAGCTGGAGAACGTCCGCTTCGCCAAGGGCGGCAAGCCTCTGGAGAACGACAAGGTCAAGGCCGTGATCGCCGAGGCGGAAGCGAGGCTGAACGGCAGCGGCCGCGTCCTGGTCCGCGCTTCTGGAACGGAACCGCTCATACGCGTCATGGCCGAGGGCGACGACGAGGCGCTGGTCGACCAGCTGGTGGCGGAGATCGCCGGCGCGGTGAAGGCGGCCTGAGGTTCGGGACAGACGCCGGGCGGGGTCTGTCCCTTCAGGCTTCCAGCGCCAGCAAGGCGAAGCTGGCCAGCCAGTGCTCGCCCATGTAGTCGCCGGCGACGTGTTCCAGCGCGCTGGCGAGGTGTGTTTCGCCGGCCTCCAGCGCCACGGTGCGGGCCGGGTCCGAGGCGGGCAGGGCGTTGGCGATGCCCCGCCAGCACCAGGCGCGGCTGAGGTTGAGGCCGTCGAGATGGGCGATCTTGCCGTCGCTGCGGTCGCTGACCGTGGCAGGGGTGAACAGCGTGGCCGGCTCCCGCTGCGCGGTGCGCGGCAGGAAGGTCGCGAACCAGGCGGCGAAGTCCCCGGCCGGCAGCATCCGGCGCAGGCATTCGGCGACCATCAGGGCCGGCGACAGGAACTCGTCGCCGCTCGGCTCCCAGGCCTGGCAGTCCCGGTCGCCGAGGTGCCAGCCGAGGGCGGTGTTCCGCGCCAGATCGGCCAGCGCGTCGTCGCCGACGGCGTCCGCGTAGTCCATCGCCAGCCGCAGGGCGAAGGCGGTGTTGGAATGGACGCCGGCGCGCAGGGGATAGGTCGCCTTCGGCAGGAAGGCCTTGAAGCGGTCCGAGAAGGCCTCGGCCAGCGGCGCGATTGAATTATACGCATCCGTATTTTCGTGCGCTTTCAGCTCCGCCGCCAGCTTCAGCAGCCAGGCCCAGCCGTACGGCCGCTCGAAGCCCGCGCTCATGGGGCGGGAAAGATAGGCCAGCTCGCCGGCGAGCTTCTCCGTTGTCAGCATCTCCGTGAAGAGCACGCGGATCGCCTCGGACTCGGGCAGGTCCGGGAACCGGCGCAGCACCGTCGCCAGCGTCCAGTAGCCGTGCACGCAGCTATGCCAGTCGAAGCTGCCGAAAAAGACCGGGTGGTGATCGCGGTGGCGAGCGACATCCTCCGGGCCATTGAAGACGTGATCGGCCTTGTGCGGGTACTCGCGCGTGACGTGACCGAGCGCCACGCGCGCGAAACGGCCCGCGATATCGGCGGTCAGGCGGGTCTCAGAACGCGAGGACATACATTAGCACCGTGTTGGCGATCAGCAGCAGCAGGGCGGTCGGAAGCTGGGCCCGGATGACGCCGTTGCGGTCGGGCAGTTCCAGCAGCGCGGCGGGCACGATGTTGAAGTTGGCGGCCATCGGCGTCGTCAGGGTGCCGCAGAAGCCGGACAGCATGCCGATGGCGCAGACGATGGTCGGATCGCCGCCGTACTGGCCGACGATCAGCGGCAGGGCGATGGCGGCGGTCATGACCGGAAAAGCGGCGAAGGCGTTGCCCATGATGGCGGTGAACAGCGCCATGCCGATCGTGTAGGCGCAGACGGCCATGAGCGGGCCGTTCAGCGGCAGGTAGTCCCCCGCCAGCGTTCCGATGACGTCACCGACCTTGGCCGCGGCGAACACCGCGCCCAGCGCGGCCAGCGCCTGGGGCAGCAGGCCGGCCCAGCCCACTGAGTCCATCAGCCGCTGGCCCTCGCGCACCGCCGTTGCGGGCGAGGCCCTGAACATCGCCAGCGCTGCAGCCGTCGCCAACACGATCCCGGCGCCCAGCGACACCAGCGTCACCTGCTTGGGGTCGACCAGCGGCTGGCCGCCGATCTCGACGCCCTTGAGCAGAAAGGTGCCGGCCAGGGTCACGGCGGGCGGGATCAGGGCCGGGATGAAGAGGCTGTTGCCCCAGCGCTCGGCCCGTTCGGCGCGATCGCTTTGCGGCTCGGACTGACCCTTGCCCACCAGGTTGAGGCCTGCGACCAGCGCCATCGCGACCAGCAGCAAGCCATTGACCGTGTCCGGCAGCCAGGACCCGGCCAGGAAACTCCCCGCGAACAGACCCCAGAACAGGGTGTTGCCCCAGCGTTTCGGATGGGTCGCATCGGTGGCGGAACCGATCGCGAAGACCGTGAACAGCGCCCCGGCCAGGACGTAGAGGACGGGCAGGCCGATCATCGGGCCGCCTCCCGCCGCAGCGACCGGTCCAGCAGCAGCAGCCGCGTCCCGTGAATCAGCAGCGCGGCGATCGCCGTCGGGATAGCCCAGACCGACAGGGCGAACGGCGTGACGATGATGCCGTTGGTCTCCAGGAAGCCCTTGATCAGCAGGATCGAGGCGATGGCGATGAAGATGTCCTCGCCGAAGAACAGGCCGATATTGTCGGTGGCGGCGGCCATCGCCTTCACGCGGTTGCGGCTCGCATCGCTCAGGTTCGGATCCTGGGCCTCTGCCGCGGCCTCGGCCATCGGCGCGATCAGGGGGCGGACCATCTGCGGATGGCCGCCCAGCGAGGTCAGGCCCAGCGCCGCCGTGCCCTGGCGGATCACGAGATAAATCAGCAGCAGCCGCCCGGTCGTGGCCGACCTCAGCCTCTGGATCAGCATCCGCGCCCGCTCCTGCAGGCCCTCGCGCTCCAGCAGCCCGATCAGCGGCAGGATCAGCCAGGTGATGCTGATGTAGCGGTTGTCCTTGAACGCCTTGCCGAGCACGGCCAGCGTGTCGATCAGGCCGCCCCACGCCGCCGCCGGCGTCAGGCCGGGCGCGATCAGCGCCGCCAGCCCGGTCACCAGCGCTGCGATCACGACGACCAGCAGCGGATTGAGGCGCGCGGCGAAGCCGACCACCACAGCCAGTACGCCCAGTAGAACCCACATGTCGGCGACTCTCCCCCGTTCGGAGGGATGGTAGGGGTAAAGCCGGGCACATGCACTTCAGCTGGGGACATCCACGTCCGTGCGTGTCCCCGGCTTCGCGCCCTAGCCCCGACCCACGCTTGAGTAGCAGAAGCCGCGGCGTTGCATGTCGTCGGGGCGGTAGATGTTGCGCAGGTCGATGACGACCGGGCTCTTCATCAGCATCTTCACGCGGTCCAGGTCGAGGGCGCGGAACTGGTCCCACTCGGTGATGATCACCACGGCGTCCGCGTTCTCGACGGCGTCGTAGGCGTTGGCCTTGAAGTCCACCTCGCGCAGCATCTGACGCGCCTCGTGGCCCTCGGGATCGAAGGCCTGGACGGTCGCGCCCATGGCCTGCAGCGCCGGGATGATGTCCAGGCTCGGCGCGTCGCGCATGTCGTCGGTGTTCGGCTTGAAGGTCAGGCCCAGCACGCCGACGGTCTTGCCCTTCAGATCGCCGTCGACGGCGTCGGCCACCTTGCCGGCCATGGCCTTCTTGCGGGCGTCGTTGATCGCCACTGTCGTCTCGATCAGTCGCACCGGGGCGCCGGCGTCGCTGGCCGTGCGGACGAGGGCCAGGGTGTCCTTCGGAAAGCAGCTGCCGCCATAGCCGGGACCGGCGTTGAGGAACTTGCCGCCGATCCGCTTGTCCAGGCCGATGCCCTTGGCGACCTGTTGCACATCGGCGCCGACGGCCTCGCAGAGGTCGGCCATCTCATTGATGAAAGTGATCTTCATCGCCAGGAAGGCGTTGGCCGCGTACTTGATCAGCTCGCTGGTCCGACGGCCGGTGAAGACGATCGGCGTCTCGTTCAGGAACAGCGGGCGGTAGAGCTCGTTCATCACCGCCTTGGCGCGCTCGTCGTCGGTCCCGACCACCACGCGGTCGGGCCGCTTGAAGTCCTCGATCGCCGCGCCCTCGCGCAGGAATTCCGGGTTGGAGACCACGGCGAACTGCGCGTCCGGCCGGGCCTTGCGGACGATAGCCTCGACCTCGTCGCCGGTGCCGACCGGCACGGTGGACTTGGTGACGATGACGGTGAAGCCGTCGATCAGGCCGGCGATCTCCTCGGCGGCGGCGTAGACATAGC
>CALALX010000087.1 GCA_937925635.1 uncultured Caulobacter sp. | reverse complement strand
CACGCCGCCTCCGCCGCTGGACGTGCCGCCGGTCAAGAAGGAAGAACGGGTCGAAACCCCGCTTCCGCCTGTGACCACGGCGCCGACTCCGCCGGTTCCGCCGCGTCCGTCGATCATCACCAACCCGGACTGGTCTCGCCGTCCGTCGTCGGAAGATCTGGCGCGCTTCTATCCGGACCGGGCCCTGCGCCTGGAACGGGAAGGCCGGGCGACCATCACCTGCAAGGTGAAGGCGAACGGCACGCTGGAAGGCTGCTCGGTGGTTTCGGAAGATCCGCCGGATCTCGGCTTCGGCGACGCCACCCTTCGCGCCTCGCGTCTGTTCAAGATGCGGCCGCAGACGAAGGACGGCCAACCGGTGGACGGCGGCACGGTTCGCATTCCGCTGGTCTGGAAGCTGCCTCAGTAGCTTTCGCCAGAACCCAGTCAAACGCCCCGGAGAGCGATCTCCGGGGCGTTTTTCCTTTTGGGCGTACCGCAATTCCGGACGGCCATCGTCCTCGAGGGAGGACGGGATCGAATTCGCGCCAGGACGAATCGACTTTCAGGCGGCGGGCTGTGATTTCCCTCCGAGTGTCCCCGCACAGGCGGGGACCCAATCGACCGGGGCGGCTTAGTCGGCGGTTGGAGCCCTGATTTTCAGCTTGGGTCCCCGCCTGTGCGGGGACACACGGTGAATGGGCGGCCTGTCTCGCCTGATGTCGAGTGACCCTAGCCGACGAGACCCTTGGCGGTTAGCCAGCCTTCCAGCTTCTCGTTCACGGCCTCGGGCGCTTCCTGCTGCACCCAGTGCGACACGCCCGGCAACCGGTGAAGCGTGAAGTCCCTCACATAGGGGCCGTAGCCTTCGGTCAGGCCGATCCCGAGCGCGCTGTCCTCCTCGCCCCAGATCATCAGGGTCGGAACCTCGATCGGCGGCTGGCCGGCGTCGCTCCACGGACGCAGGCCGCCGGTGAAGTTGGCGCGATACCAGTTTATCATCGCCTTCATGGCGCCCGGCTTCAGCGCGTTGCGTCGGTAGACCTCCAGCACCGCGTCGGGGAAGGCCGACTTGTCGATGGCCATGTCGCGGAACGCCCGCGCCACGCCCTCGGCGCGGCGGGCGGTCAGCATGGCCTCGGGAAGGGCCGGGATCTGGAAGAAGAACACGTACCAGGACTTGCCCAACTGGCCGCTGCCCGGCTTGCGCATGTAGGCCGAGAAGACGGCCGGGTGAGGGACGTTCATCACCACCAGCCCATCCAGCGGGCGCAATTTCCGCATCGCGAACACCCAGGCGACGATCGCGCCCCAGTCATGAGCGATCAGGAGCCGTCGCTTGGCGCCCAGGGCGTCGAAGATGGCGGCCACGTCGTCGGTGAGGTTTTCCACCCGGTAGGCCGACGTCGCCCTCGGCCGGCTTGAGTCGCCGTATCCGCGCAGATCCGGCGCGACAGCCCGCCAGCCCAGCTTCGCCAGCAGCGGAAGCTGGAAGCGCCAGGAGAAGCGGCTCTCGGGAAAACCGTGCAGGAACAGGGCGACATCGTCGCCCGCGCCGGCTTCGTCGATGGTGAAGGTCAGGCCGTTGGCCTCGATGGTGCGTGTGGTGATGTCGGTCATGTCCCGAGCCTGAAGCCCGCACGCCCGGCGCGCAAGGACAGCGCTTGATCCGAAGCCCCGCTGCGACTAAACCACCCCCCTCGCGAAAGCGCGCCGCCCTAGCTCAGTTGGTTAGAGCGCCAGATTGTGGCTCTGGAGGTCTCCCGTTCGATCCGGGAGGGCGGTACCATCGCGAAGCTCCCCGCAGAAGAACTGTTCCGAGCGCCCGCCTTGCCCGGCGGCGCTCCAACTGCGCGACGGGGCGCAAGCGCCGCGCATGACATCTTGCGTTAAGCACAGTCGGCGAGAGTGCGGACGGCTTCGAAAGGCAGAAGGCTTCGACGCATGAACATTACATTGGCCGCGGCCGGCGCGGCGACGCTGGACTATGCGCGGGAACTGCGGGCCCGCGCCGCGCTCAGGCAGGCGAGGGAAAGCCGCCGGGCCGAGGTTTCGGAGGACGCGGCCAAGGCCCGGTCCAGCCCAAGGTTCGAAGCCTCCGAAACCCGCAAGCAGCAGGCCAAGGCCAAGCTGCAGCAGGTCCGCGAGTGGCTCCAGATCGTCAAGAAGCTCTTCGCCCACAATCCCAAGGGAATGGCCAAGGCGCTGGCCCAGGTCGTCAAGGACCTGAAGGCGGCCGTGGAGGCCTATAAGGACGCCGGCGGGCAGGAAATGGGCGCCGCGGGGGAGGTCGTTGGCGCGGTCCTTTCGGCCGGGACGGACCCGTCCGGGGACGCCGGCGAGCACGGCGACGGGGCGGCGGGCGACGCCCCCCAGGCCAGCGCCCCGGAGACGGCCCCGACCGACGGGGACGAGGCGGACGCGACGCTGTCGTCGAAGCCTGAACATGAACAGGACATCGGACCGGGGGACGCCGCGCTCGCCGTCGCCGAAGGACGGTCGCTCTATGACGCGGTGGTGTCCGAAGTCCGCAAGCAGGTCGGCGAGGACGGGCTCGACTTCCTGAAGGACGTCCGCGGTCTGGTCGACGAAATCCAGAGACTGCTGCAGACGGCGCGGGGCCAGGCCGCCATCGGTCGTCGCGACAAGGACGCCGAGACGGCGCTCGAGGACGCCGACAAGGCACTCAAGGCGCTCAATGAAACCATGGACCAGATGGATCGCGAGATTCGCAGGGATGCTCCCGCGGCCGGCATAAGGATCTCGGTCGCCGCCTGATAGGGCGGTTGCGCACGGTCGCCGCCGGCCCTACCAGTGGCATGGATTATGCCAATAGGGGGCGACATGGTCACGATCATTCTCCGAGGTCTCGTCGGCGTCGTGGGGGTGCTGGCGTTGCTGCTCGCCGCACGGATCTGGTTGGGTCCGGCCCAGCCGGCGGCCCAGCTTGGACTGGAGGCGGTCGGGGGGCTTGGCCTGGCGACGTTGCGCGCCGATGTCGGCGGCTTCTTCGCGGCGGGAGGACTGTTCGCCGTGATGGCCGCGATCCGCAACGACGGCCGCCTCCTCACCCCGACGCTCGCCCTGTTGGCGCTGGCGTTGACGGGCCGGGTGATCACGGTGGCGCTGAACGGCTTCGAGCCGCAGATGCTGCCGCCGATGGTCGTCGAGGCGGTGCTGGTGGCGTTGCTGTTCCTCGCCCGCCGGCGTCTGGCCTAGGCGCGGGTCGATGACCGGACTCCACCGCCTGCACGGCACCCCGGGCTCGCTCTATACGGCCAAGGCGCGCGCCTACCTGATCAAGCAGGGCATCCCCTTCGAGAACGTCGCGGCGGGTGAGCCGGCGTTCCGGGAGACCATCGTCCCGCGTATCGGCCGCTGGATCATTCCGGTTCTCGAGACGCCCGAGGGCGATCTGCTGCAGGACGGTTCGGAGATCATCGACGCCCTCGAGACCCGCGGCGGAGCCCGTTGGCCTGCGCTCCCGGCCGATCCCGTTCTCGGCACGGTGGCGCGCCTGTTCGAGCTGTTCGGCGGGGAAGGCCTGCTGCGGCCCGCCATGCACTATCGCTGGAACTTCGACAGCGTGAACCAGCCCTTCATCGCCCGGGACTTCGCCGCCGGCCTCGCGCCGCCCGGCGCCTCTGACGACGAGGGGCGGGCGATCTTCGATTTCGCCGCCCAGCGGATGCGCAAGGCCATGGCGAGCTTCGGCGTCTCGGAAGCCTCGATCCCGGCGGTCGAGGCGGCTTACGAAGAGTTCCTGGACCTGTTCGAGGCGCATCTGGCGGGTTCGCCCTACCTGCTCGGCGGCCGGCCGACGATCGGCGACTTTGGCCTGATCGGGCCCCTCTACGCGCATCTTGGACGCGACCCCTATCCGGCCGACCTGATGAAGCGCCGCGCGCACCGGGTCTGGCGCTGGGTCGAGCGGATGCACGCCGCCGGCCTGGACGCCGGCGAGTACCCCGACCGGTCGACGGACCTCTTCGACCCGAATGCCCTGCCGGCGAGCCTTGAGGCGCTGATGGCCTTCATCGCCCGCGACTACCTGCCGGAGCTGCGGGCGATGGTGGCGTATGCCGACGCCTGGCTGGCGGAGCGTCCTGACCTGCAGGCGGGAGCCAACGGTCTGCCCCGACCGGGAGATCGCTCCATCGGCATGGCCGCCTTCGACTGGCGCGGCGTTCCGATCACCGTCGCCGTCATGCCCTACCGGATCTACCTGTTGCAGAAGGTCCAGGCCGCCATGCCCGCCGAGGGCGCCGGGCGGCAAGCCCTCGACGCGCTGCTGGCGCGGACCGGTCTGTCCGAGATCGCCACGCTCAGGACGACGCGCCCGGTGGAGCGGCGGGGCCAGGTCGAGGTGTGGGGCGCGCCGCGCTGATCCGGCGCTATAGTCCCGGTTCGAGTCTCGGGAGCCGACCATGATCGAACGCCAGCTGGACATCGCCACGCCTGACGGGGCCTGCGCCACCTTCGTGGTTCATCCCGAGCGGGACGGGCCGCATCCAGTGGTGCTGTTCCTGATGGATGCGCCGGCGATCCGCGAGGAACTGCGCGACATGGCCCGGCGGCTGGCCAGCGTCGGCTACTACGTGATGCTGCCCAATCTCTACTACCGGTCCGGCGTGACGGAGCTGTGGCCGTTTCCCACGGAACCGGCGGCCCTGGAGAAGGCGCGCGAGGGCATGTTCGCGCTGATGAACTCGCTGACCATTCCGCGGGTGATGAGAGACTGCGGCGCGATGCTGGCGTTCGCCGACGCCGATGCGGCCGCTGATGCGTCGCGCGTGGGGACCGTCGGTTACTGCATGAGCGGCCCCTTCGCGATCAGCACGGCGGCCGCCTTCCCGGGCCGGGTGCGGGCCGCGGCCTCGATCCATGGCGTGTCGCTGATGACCGACGCGCCCGACAGCCCGCACCGGGCGGCGCGCGGCCGCGACGCGAGCTTCTACTTCGCCTGCGCCCAGATCGACCGCTGGTTCCCCGAGGAGATGATCGCGCCCCTGGCGGCCGACCTCGCGGCGCACGGCGTCGACGCCGAGGTCGAGCTGTATCCCGCGGTCGAGCACGGCTTCGTCTTCCCGCAGCGGCCCGCCTACGACCGGCCGGCGGCCGAGCGGCACTGGGAGCGCGTGCTGGCGCTGTTCCGTCGGCGACTCTGATCAGGCGGTGTCGAACTTGTCCCGTTTGCGCTTGCCGAGCAGCATTCGGGTCTCCAGCCGGCCACGCAGGGCCGCGTAGTAGGCCGACAGGAAGGTCTGATCCATCTCGTCCGAAGCGGCGGTCCAGCCGATCTTGCGGCGGATGCGCTCGGCGACGGCGGTCATGACCTTGCGGTCGACCTTGCGCAGGACGTCCTCGAGGACATGCAGCTCCTTGACGCCGTAGGCGTCCAGCTGGGCCTCGGTGAAGGCGAAGCGGTCCTGCAGCATCGGCCGGTCGTCGACCAGGTCGCGCAGCAGCGAGACCTTGGGCGCATGAACGACCCAGGTTCCGGCCAGCAGGTCGCCGACCCGCAGGTGGTCACGATTGAACATCGGAAACAGCGCGAACACGCCGGCCCAGACGACGCCCAGCAGATTGGTCCAGCCGTCGACGCCGTCCTGCCGGCTGAAGGTGGCCCAGATCAGCAGGCTGAGCGGCAGGAAGAGTTCCAGTTCGCGCATGGCGTTGCGGGCCAGGATGGCCTCCGCCGTCAGCCGCCCGCCATTGCGGGCCGCCACGCGCAGGCCGAGCGCCCGCTTTCCCGGCGTCGCCGCCGAGGGGGCGAGCTCGAAGACGATGAACCAGGCGTTCCGCAGGAAGAAGCCGACGATGGCGAAGATGGCGAACAGGTACTCGCCGCCCTTCTCGCCCACGGCCAGCGCGGCGCCCGCCCAGAGCAGGAGCCCCGCGATGGTGACGCCCAGCAGGATGGCGAGGTCGATCAGAAGGGCCGCGGCGCGCTCGCCCGTGCTGGCGATGCGCACGCGCAGATCGACGCCCTCGGGCGTGATCAGTGGGCGCTCTCCGGCGGCTCGTGAGACGTCCAGCGCGCTCAAGCTCGCCTCCGACGCGGGAGGTAGAAGTAGAGGCCCCAGAGAAGGGCGGTGGCCGCGGCGACGGCGAAGCGGGCGGCGTCCAGGGTGATCAGCTGGCGGCCGAAGCCCTCCAGCAACCCCGCCGCCATCAGCATGGCGACGACGCCGGCCATGGCCAGGGCGGCGGTGCGGCCGGCGTCGGCGGCGGCCTCGACGCGCGGCCGGTCGCCCGGCTGAATGACCGCCCGCCCGATATGGAAACCGGCGGCGCCGGCCAGGACGACCGCGAAGATCTCGGTGACGCCGTGGATCATCAGCCAGCCCGCGACTTCCAGTCCCAGGCCCCGGCTCACGAACAGCGCCACGAAGGCGCCCATCGACAGGCCGTTGTAGACGAGCAGCAGGGCCGTCGGCAGGCAGAAGGCGAAGCCCAGCGCGAAGGCGAAGATGGCGATCTGGGCGTTGTGGGTGAACAGGAAGGCCGCGAAGCCCGCCAGCTTGTCGTCGCTGTCGTACAGCGTCCCGCGCAGCGCCGCGGTGCTGGTCGACGGGTCGCGCCCCTGGGCCATGTCCGCGGGGATGAAGGAGTAGAACCAGTCCGGGTCGCCGAGCGTCAGGACATAGGCGGTCACGGCGCCCAGGGCGAACAGCAGCAAGGCGGCGATCGTCTCGGGCCAGAGCTTGCGCACCGCCTGCGGCCAGTCGTCGGCGAAGAAGCGCGCCAGCCGCTCCAGCGGCGTCGACCGCACCCCATAGACGAAGAGGTAGGCCCGCAGGCACAGGCTCTCGAGATAGGTCGTCGCGCCTTGGTCGAGTGAGATCGAGCGGGCCACCGACAGCGACGACATCGCCGATCGGTAGAGGACCGGCACCTCGAGCAGCTCTTCGTCGGTCAGCCGGTTCGCGGCCCGTTGCTGGGCCTTGCCCATCAGGCTCTCGAGCCGGCGCCAGGAGGCTTCGCGCTCGGTGCGGAAACGATGGCTCTTGAGCTGGAGTTCGGCCAAGGCGGTCTCCTACAGCAGATCGCGGCGCTTGAGGTCGAGGTAGGCGTTCAGCAGCCTGGGCCCCACGGCGCCGACCGGGGCGTCGACGATCAGGGCGCCGATCCGGCGCAGCCGCGAAATCACCAGCTCCCGTTCGCGCAGCAGGGCCGCGGCGGCCACGGCCTTCGACACCTGGTCCGGCTCGGTCGGCTCGGCGGCGGTGATGGCTTCGAGCTCCTCATCGCGGAAGACCACGAACATCAACAGGTGCCGACGCGCCAGCCGCCCGGCGTTCTCGATCAGCAACTCGGCGCTGGTCGGGTCGGCGAACTCGGTGAAGACAACGATCAGCGACCGCCGTTCAAGATCCGAGGCCAGCTGGGTGAGGCCCAGGGTGTAGTTGGTCTCCTCATCCGAGTAGTCGAGAGAGGCGGCCAGATGTTCGAGGAGGGGGAAGGAGCCGACCCCGGCCGTCACGCTGGTCGACAGCCGCGGCCGGGCGTCGAACCCGAACAGCCCGACGCGGTCGCCGATCCTGAGGCTGACATAGGCCAGGGTCAGGGCGGCGTTGATGGCCCGGTCAATGCGCGGCAAGCCGGCCAGCGGTTCGCTCATGGTGCGGCCGGTGTCGAGCGCCAGCAGGATGTGGTGGTTGCGCTCGGTGCGGAATTCCTTGGCGATGAGCTTGCCGTACCGCGCGGACTGCTTCCAGTCGACGATGCGCGGATCCATGCCGTCGGCGTACTCGCGCAGGGCGTGGTACTCGGCGCCCTCGCCGGTGTCGATCTGGGCCTTGACCCCGAACATGCTGTCACGGGCGAACAGCCGCATGGCTTCCTGCTTCACGCCGTTGATGTCGGGCGTCAGGACGGCGCGGCGGCGGATCGCGTCGCTGTGCTGGCTCCAGACCAGGCCGAGGGGCCCGGTCCAGCGCACCCAGGCGCGTTCGAAGACGCCTTCGCCGCGGCGCCGCGGCGCGATCTTCAGGCCCAGCACGCCCTCGCGACCCTGCGGGCGCACGGTGACGCGATCCGGCGACACCTGCATGCGGGCGTCGGCTTCGACGGCCAGCTCGATGCTGCGCGGGGCCCTGTCCCTGAAGGCGACGCCGAGCTCGCCCTCGGCGACCGCGCCGACGCCGATGCGCGCCGGAGCGGTCAGGCTGATGGTCAGGCCGCGGCCCGTCCGCCAGGCCAGGGCCGCGTCGACCCCGATCAGGACGGCCAGCAGCGTCAGCCAGGCCGGCGCGGCCAGCCACAGCGTCGGCGAGATGACGCCGACCGCGATCGCGGCCGGCGCGCCCAGCGCGGCGATCACGACCGCCCTGAGCGTCGGATAGATCACCGCGGCGCCTCGACCTGCTCGACAAGGCCGCGGAGGATCTGGTCGACCTTGCGGCCTTCGATCTCGGCCGCGGGCGACAGGATCACGCGGTGGCGCAGGGCCGGAAGGGCCAGGGCTTTCACGTCGTCGGGGATGACATAGTCGCGACCGTCCAGCACCGCCTTGGCGCGGGCGGCGATGGCCAGCATGGCGGCGCATCGCGGCGAGGCGCCGGTCTCCAGATCGCCCGTCGCGCGGGTGGCCCGCACCAGCCGCACGACGTAGTCGGCGATCTCGCCGGTCAGCCGGACAGCGGAGACGGTCGCGGCGGCGGCGGCCAGGTCCGTCGCCTCGACGACGCGGCTGACGCCCAGCTGGCCGATGTCGGGCAGACCGGTCGTGCCGCCGTGCAGCAGTACAATCGCCATCTCTTCCTCGGCCGAGGGATAGGACAGGGTCTGTTTGAACAGGAACCGGTCCAGCTGGGCCTCGGGCAGGGGATAGGTGCCCTGCTGCTCGATCGGATTCTGGGTGGCGACCACCATGAACCGGTCGCCCAGGGGGTGTCGTTTGCCGTCGAGCGTGACGAACCGCTCCTGCATCGCTTCCAGCAGGGCGGCCTGCGTCTTGGGCGGCGTGCGGTTGATCTCGTCGGCCAACAGCAGGTCGCAGAAGATCGGCCCCTTGGTCAGGGTGAAACTGCTGGTCTGGAAGTTGAACAGATTGGCGCCGATGATGTCGCCCGGCATCAGGTCGGGGGTGAACTGCACCCGACCGAACGTGACGCCCAGGGTGCCGGCGAAGCTCTGCGCCAGGAAGGTCTTGGCCGTCCCCGGCGGCCCCTCCAGCAGGACGTGGCCGCCGGCGAACAGCGCGATCAGCATCAGGTCGACGGTGTCCGCCTGTCCGACCACCGCCTTGCCGATTTCGCCGCGAACGCGGTCGGCCAGCGCCTTAACCTCAGTGACTTGCACGGGTCATCTCCAGTCTCCAGTCATACAGGCCGCGGGCCACGACCATGAGGTCGGTCAGGCTCCCCGCCTCGCGGGCGGCGCGGGTCAGATCGGTGAAGGCCGGCGCGGCGCGCTGGGCGCTCAACCGGTCGAGGAAGGCGTCGAGTTCGGCCGGCTCAAGCTGGCGCGGCGCGCCCACGGCGCGAGCGGCCAGCTCGCGGCAGAGGCGGGCGTAGCCTTCGGCCATCCGGTGCTCGCGGCGGGCCATGCGGATCAGGCCGGCGGTGTTCTCGACCAGCGCCGCCTTGCCCATGGCGTAGGGAGGGCGCGGGCGCCGGACGGGGCCAAAGCGCACGGCGGCGGCGATCCCGGCCAGCAGGGCGGCCGCGACGGCGCACAGGGTCCCGCCCAGGAACGGCGGCTCCAGCGCCAGGGCGAAGACGTTCCGCGACCTCTTGAAGCCGTGCAGGCTGACGTCGAAGACCAGGGGAGCGTCGACAGGGCGGATCTCGCCAATCAGGGCCCAGGCCGCGCGGGCCGTGGCGAGGGACTTGAGGCCGCTGGTGTTGAGCAGGTCGGGATCGGACAGGATGTAAACGTCGGGCTCGACGGTGCGGGCCAGAATGACGCCGCCTCGGCCGTCCGTGACGAGAGGCTCCAGCCCTGGCCCGTGAAGGGTCTGGAGATTCCTCAAAGGGCCCGCTTCCACGGTGCGCCCGTTCCGGAAGGAAAGGACCGGCCTTGCCGTCCCTCCGCGCCGAACCAGCGTCGCCTTGCCGGCATAGGCCTTGAGGGCTCCGCCGCCCACAAGTCGGGCCTGAGGCGCGATGCCGGTCTCCCGCGCCCAGCCGCGATGCAGCGGGTCCGGTCCCGCGACCCATTTTGGAAGCACCACCAGGCGCGGCCCCTTGAAGCGGACCTTCCGGATGGCGACGGGGTCATGATGCTCATCAGGGGTGATGATCAGAAGGCCGCCGCGTTCAAGGGCGGGGCTGTCGCCGCGGCTGACAAGGACGACCTCGCCCATCGACCGGAACAGCCGCACGGCGCCTGCATATCCCACCGCCGACTTTGACAGGGCGTGTTCCTTGCCATCGTCGCCGCTGCGCAGGCTGGGCGCGTAGACGCTCAGCACCGCCAGCGCCGCAAAGGCCAGTACGCCGACCAGGATCATGATCAGGACGGTGCGGCCCTGAAACAGCTCGCGCTGCCCAGCGGCGGTCACGACGCGCCGCCCAGGGCGAATCGTTCGTAGGCGTCGCGGCAGACAGTCCAGCCCTCCGCGCCCACATCCCGTCCGCCGAACAGGCTGCGCTCCACGACCAGGGCGATGGCGCCAAAGGCCGCGCGAGCGGCCATCGGCAAGGCTTCGAGGCCGGCGATGTCGCGGCTGGTCAGGGCGGGACGGACAAGGCCCGGGCGTTGAGCGCGGATATCCTCGACCCCGCGCAGCAACAGCAGGTGGGCGGCTTCGTCGAACCGCCCCTCGGCCGCCAAAGCGTCCGCGTCGGCCAGCAGGACCCGCGCCTGGGCGACGGTCGGCCGCCAGTCAGGCTCGCCGGACGAGCTCGCACGACGCGCCGGACGGCCGCCGAAGCGGGCGCCCATCAGGCTGCGGGCGATGAGGTAGAGAAGGCCGATGACCGCCAGCGCCACCAGCCCCCAGAAGATCACCTGGAACAGCGGACCCAGGGCCGCGAGCAGGTCGGCCAGACTGGCCGCCCACTTCGGAGGCGGCGGCGGCGGCGCGTAGGCCGGCAGGTCGAACTGCAGGGACTTGTCCTGCAACAGCTGGCGATGGGCGTCGGCGATTTCCCGCACGCCCGCCCCGTCAACGCCGCCGCTGGACTGTTCACGCCCCATCCCCCGCCTGCATACACGGGAGGATCGCGGCGGCACAATCGACGCTTGAGCCCCGCGACGGAATATTCGCCGCGCCTCGTCTTCCAAACAGTTGTTCGTCTGATAGCCTTCCGAAAACGCACGGGGAGACGGCCATGATCGACAACCGCATCACACGACTGCTGGGGGTCCAGTATCCGATCGTCCAGGCCCCGATGGGCTGGATCGCCCGCGCCCAGCTGGCGTCCGCAGTGTCCAACGCCGGCGGCCTGGGCATCATCGAGACGTCGTCCGGTCGCCTCGACGAAGTTCGCGCCGAGGTCATCAAGATGCGCGGCCTGACCGGCAAGCCGTTCGGGGTGAACATCGCCCAGGCCTTCGTGCGTGATCCCGACATCGTGCAGTTCGTCATCGATCAGGGGGTCAAGTTCGTCACCACCTCCGCCGGCGACCCGCGCAAGTACTGCGGGGCCTTGAAGGGCGCGGGCCTGACCGTCTTCCATGTCGTGCCCTCCCTGCAGGCGGCGTTGAAGGCGATCGAGGCCGGCGTCGACGGACTGGTGGTCGAGGGCGGCGAGGGCGGCGGGTTCAAGAATCCGCGCGAGGTGGCGCTGATGGTCCTGCTGCCCCTGATCGCCAGCAAGGTCGACGTGCCGATCATCGCCGCCGGCGGCATGCTGGACGGCCGCACCATGGCCGCCGCCTTCGCCCTGGGGGCAGAGGGCATCCAGATGGGCACGCGGATGGTCAGCGCCACGGAGTCGCCGGTCCACCAGAATTGGAAGAACGCCATCGTGGTGGCGGCCGAGACCGACACCGTCTTCCTCAACCGCCACGGCCCTGGGCCGGCGCTGCGGGCGCTGCGCACCGGCAAGACCACCGAGATGGAGCTTAATCCGCCGCCCGAGGGCGCGATGGCCGCCTTCGGCAACGCGCTGGACCTCTATTTCGGCGGCGACATGGAGGCGTCGATCGCGCTGTCGGGGCAGGTCGCCGGCCGCATCGACAGCGTCCGGCCGGTCGCCGACATCCTCCGCGATACGGTCGAGGAGTTCCACGCCTGCTGCGCGGAGCTGGGCAAGCGGTACGGCCAGGGACTGCTTCGCGACGCGTAGCTGTCCCCCGACCCCTTTGATGCTCTTGAGGGACAGGAAGCCGCGCCCCTGCGGGTCGCGTCATCCAGTCCCCTAGGCCGTTGCCGCCGCCCGCGCCGCATGCCACCGTCCCCGGCGACCGGGGCCGACAGAGTCCCGGCCTTGAGGGAACGGGAGGACGCCCATGGGGCAGGGCATGCGCCGCATATTCAGCGGCCTGACAATCGCGGCCGCGCTGACGCTGGCCGGCTGCGGCGGCGGCGGAACGGCCGCCAGGCCTGACACGGCCTATCAGGAAAAGCTGATCGAGCAGCTGATCGACGCCAAGCCGGGCGACGTGATCATCATTCCCGCCGGCGTCTACGCCATCGACCGCGGACTCAGCCTCGAAGTCGACGGCGTCACCCTCAAGGGCGCCGGGATGGACAAGACCATCCTGAGCTTCAAGGGGCAGACCTCCGGAGCCGAGGGGCTGCTGGTCAACGCCTCCAACTTCACGATCGAGGACCTCGCGCTCGAGGACGCCAAGGGCGATGCGCTGAAGATCAACGAGGGCGAGAACATCATCATCCGCCGGGTGCGGGTCGAATGGACCGGCGGCCCGAAGACCAGCAACGGCGCCTATGGCCTCTATCCCGTTCAGACCAAGAACGTGCTGATCGAGGACAGCGTGGCCATCGGCGCCTCCGACGCCGGCATCTACGTCGGCCAGTCGCAGAACGTGGTGGTCCGCCGCAATCGCGCCGAATTCAACGTCGCGGGCATCGAGATCGAGAACACCCAGAACGCCGACGTCTACGACAACCTGGCGACCAACAACACCGGCGGGATCCTGGTGTTCAACATGCCCAACCTGAAGGTTCCGGGCTTCGCCACGCGGATCTTCCGCAACCGCTCGGTGAACAACAACACCGCCAATTTCGGCCGCAAGGGCACGGCGGTGGCGTCCGTCCCGGCCGGCACGGGCGTGATCATCAATTCCAACGACAAGGTCGAGATCTTCGACAACGAGATCGGCGGAAACAACACCGCCAACGTCATCGTCTCCAGCTTCTTCTCGGCCGGCTACAAGGCCGGCGAGGGGCAGGCGGCGAGCTTCGATCCCTGGCCAGAGAGCATCTTTGTCCACGACAACCGCTTCGCGCCGGGCGGTTCCAAGCCCGACGGCATGGATCTGCAGGCCCTGCGCGTCGCGCTGTTCGGCCTGAACGGCGCCCTGCCGGACGTGCTGTGGGACGGCTATGTCGACAAGGCCAAGTTCGTCGGCGGCGAGCCGGACCCCGCCCTGGCCATCTGTGTCGACAACGGCGCCGCCAAGGTCCTCAACGCCGACCTGCCCAACAAGACCAAGAACCCGAAGGTCGTTGAGATGAGGTGCCGCCTGACGCCGCTGCCGCCGGCCGTGGTGGCCGCCGCGGGGCCTGTTCCGGCCGAGTCGAAGATCCCGGCGCCCGGCAAGTCGTGACCCGCCTTCTCGCCGTCATCGGCGCCCTGCTGCTCGCGGCCTGCGCGCCGCGGGCGCTGGAGCCGCGTTTCATCGCCGAGGGCCTGCCGGAACAGCTTTCCGACTGGGGCGTGGTCGGCGTTCGCGATGGCCGCTTCGTGCTCGCCGAGGGGGTCCAGGCCTATGAGTTGAACACGCCGCTGTTCACCGACTACGCCGGCAAGCTGCGCACCGTCTGGATGCCGAAGGGCCAGGCCGCCGACTGGTCCGGCCAGGAGGCGTTCGACTTCCCGGTCGGGACGATCGTGACCAAGACCTTCTTCTATCCGAAGGCGGCGGGCGACGCCGTCGCGCCAGGGGATGGTCTGAGGCTGTCGGAGACGAGCCAGGGTCTGGATCTGTCGAAGATCAGGCTCGTCGAGACCCGCATCCTCGTGCGTCGAGCCGACGGCTGGGCGGCCTTCCCCTATGTCTGGAACGCCGCGCAGACCAAGGCGACGCTGCAGCGGACCGGCAAGCCGATCCCGATGACGCTGGAGCGACCCGGCCGGGCCGACCGTTTCACCTACCAGGTGCCGAACGTGAACCAGTGCGTCGGTTGCCACGGCACCAACCATGCGACCAAGAAGCTGCAGCCGATCGGCCTGAAGGCGCGGCACCTGGACCGCGACGTCACGATCGGGGGGCAGACCTTCAATCAGCTCGCGCGACTGCAGGCCGTCGGCTACCTGCGCGGCCTGCCGGCGCAACGGCCGGCGCCGGCGGCCGACTGGCTCGATCAGCGCGCGCCGGTCGACGAACGCGCCCGCGCCTGGCTCGACATCAACTGCGCCCACTGCCACAGCGCGACCGGCCCGGCGGACACCTCCGGCCTCTACCTCACGCGCGACGCGGCGGGGCCGAGGCTCGGCCTGTGCAAGCCGCCGATCGCGGCGGGGCAGGGCACGGGCGGCTTCCGGTACGGGATCCACCCTGGCAAGCCGGACGAGTCGATCCTGGTCTTCCGGACGGCCTCCACCGATCCTGGGGCCATGATGCCGGAACTCGGCCGGGCTCTGGAGCATGACGAGGCCGTGAGCCTCCTGCGCCAGTGGATCGCACAGATGCCCGGCGGCTGCGGCTGATGCTCCCGCGGGATCGGACCTGGGTCTCGATCCAGCACATGCGGGCCCTGGCGGCCCTGTCGGTGGTGATGTTCCACGCCAGCCAGTGGGCGCGGATCAACTTCGACATCGGCGCCGCGGGCGTCGACGTGTTCTTCGTGATCAGCGGTTTCGTGATGTGGACCGTCACCGCCGGCGGCAAGGTCGCGCCGCTCAATTTTGTCCGCCGGCGGGTCGTCCGGGTGGCGCCGCTCTACTGGCTGACGACGCTGGTCCTGGTCGCCGGGGCCCTGGTCTTTCCGAGCCGATTCCCGGAGGTCGATCCCGACGTCGGCCACGTCGCGCTGTCGCTGGCCTTCATCCAGCACCTCAATCCCGACGGCCTGCCGTTCCCGGTGCTGACGCCCGGCTGGTCGCTGAACTACGAGGCTGTCTTCTACCTGGTCTTCGCGGCCTGCCTGATCTTGCCCGAGCGGTCGCGCCTGTTGGCCCTGACCATGGCCCTGGCGACGCTGTCGCTGGCCGGGTTCGTCTGGCCGGCCGGCTATGTGATGTTGCTCAACCCGCTGTTCCTCCAGTTCCTGGCCGGCGCTTGGCTCGGCCGACTGGCGCAGGAGAAGCTGTTGCCGGATCGGACCTTCGGCTGGGTGATGCTGGGTATCGGGCAGGCGCTGTTCATTGTCCTCTGGCTGTCGCGGATCGACCCCGACCTCTGGCGACCCATGATCTGGGGCGCGCCGGCCCTTCTCGTCGTGGCCGGGGTGGTGACGGTGGCCGTGAGGCCCTGCAGCTCCAGCGGCAGGGTGTTGACGTCGCCGATGGCCTGCGAGGTGCGGGCGATCTCGTCCCAGCTGAGCGTGAAGCCGAACATGCCGACGCCGACCACGGAAGGACCGATGAGGGGCAGCACCACGTGGCGGAAGGTCTGCCAGGGCGTGGCGCCGAGGTCGCGCGCCCCTTCTTCGTACGCCGGGTTGAAGCAGTTGAAGACCGCGAACATGATGAGCAGGCCGAAGGGCAGTGTCCAGGTCAGGTGGGCGCCCAGG
>CALALX010000086.1 GCA_937925635.1 uncultured Caulobacter sp. | reverse complement strand
GACCTGCGGGTCTGACCCCGATCCGCGCGAGCACCGCGCGCATGGTCGCGACGGCGCCGCGGCTCGCTCGGCCCCTCCCGCCCTGCCTCCTTGCCGGGGGCGGACCCGCCGGGTCGACGGCGAGCGAGACAACGGTCAAGGCGGCCCCCTGGTCGCTGTTCGGCAAGCCGCGCGGCGCCAACGCGCCGCGCCGCGGCATTCCCAAGCCCGAGGGTTTCGCGGTCTGGAAGACCCGCCTCGACACCAGTCGGTCCGAACCGCTGGCCTGCATCGAGATGAGCAAACCCCTCGATCCGTCGAAGGCCTACGCCGATTTCGTGCTGGTCTCGCCCGATCTCGGCGGGACGCCGGCGGTCAGCGTCAACGCCAGGAACAGGTCCGAGCTGTGCCTTGGCGGTCTGGGCCTGACCGAGCGCCGCGTGACCCTGCTCAAGGGCCTGCCGGGCGCCGGCGGACTGACGTTGGCCGCCAACGCCGATGTGGACTTCACCTTCGGCGAGAAGCCGCCCTATGTCGGCTTCGCCGGCGACGGCGTGATCCTGCCGCGCGAGGACGCCGACGGCGTCGGCATCGAGACGGTCAATGTCTCTCGCCTGGCCATCGAAGTCTGGCGTGTCTCCGACCGCAACCTGGTGCGCAAGTCGATCAGCGCGCCGGAAGCGACCGGGGAAGGCCAGTGGCCGGGCGACTACGGCGACGACAGTCCCGACGACGAGGGCCGCGTGGTCTGGAAGGGCGTCGTCGACGTGAAGGGCGGCCAGGGCGAGCGCGCCACGACCGTCTTTCCGCTGGGCGCGGTGCTCAAGGACATGCGGCCCGGCGGCTATGTGATCAAGGCGCGCGACGCCTCGTCGAGGGCCGCGACCGGCGACGACGAGGAGGACGAGGGCACGCAGCCGGCCCAGGCGCGCCGCTGGATCATGTTCACCGACATGGCGCTGATCGGTTACGACGGCGCCGAGTCGCTGGACGTGGTGGTGCGCAGCCTGAAAACGGCGAGGATCCAGTCCGGCGTCCGCGTGGCGCTGGTGGCCCGAAATGGCGAGGACCTCGCCGAGGCCCGCACAGACGGATCGGGCCGGGTGCGGTTCCTGCGGCCCCTGCTCGAGGGCGAGGGCGCGCTGCGGCCGAAAATGGTCATGGCCTACGGTCCCCAGGGCGACCTGGCCGTGCTCGACCTCGACCGTTCTCCGGTCGACCTGTCCAAGCAGGGGATGGGCGGCCGCACCGCGACGGCGGGCGACAGCGACGGCGAGACCGGCGGCCGGACCGTCGAGAGCGACATCGACGGCTATCTCTACGCCGACCGCGGCATCTATCGGCCGGGCGAGACCGTCCACCTCGCGGCCCTGGTTCGCGACATCCAGTCCAAGGCGGTCAAGGATCGCAAGGGCGTGATCATCGTGCGCCGGCCATCGGGCGTGGAGTTCAAACGCATCACCTTCGACCGCGCCGCCGGCGGCGCGGTGGCCGCTGACCTCGGCTTGCCGAAGAGCGCGCCGCGCGGCCGCTGGAACGCCAGCCTGGAGATCGAGGGCATCAAGGCTCCCGTCGGACAGATGTCCTTCTCCGTCGAGGACTTCGCGCCGCAGCGGCTGGCGGTGGACACCGAAGGCCGCGCCAAGGACCCGGTCTCGGCCGGCGAGACCCGGCAGGTCACGGTCAACGCCCGCTTCCTCTACGGAGCCGCCGGCGCGGGCCTGCAGACCCAGGGCGAGGCGCGGATCATGGCCGATCCCAACCCCTTCCCGGCCTACAAGGGTTATGAGTGGGGCGACCAGCAGAAGGCCTTCGAGGAGAAGTTCATCGAGCTGGGCCAGAGCGTCACGGACGGCGAGGGCCGCGCGGTTCTCAACCTGCCGACCGGCGACATCGGCGATGTCAGCGCACCCCTGAAGGCGACCGTCACCGCCTCGGTATTCGAACCCGGCGGTCGGCCGGTCCGCGAGAGCCTGTTCCTGAAGGTCCGCACGCGCCCGGTCTATCTGGGCGTGAAGGTCGAGCAGGGCGACGCCACGGGCGGCCAGGCCGCGCCGGTGACGCTGGACGTCATCGCCGTCGACGCCCTCGGCAAGCGGATCGCCGCGCCGGGCTCGACCTACACCCTGATCGCCGAGAACTGGGACTACGACTGGTTCCAGCAGGACGGCCGCTGGCAATGGCGGCGGACCAGCCGCGACGTGGTCGTGCAGAAGGGCGCGCTCAACATCGCCGCCGGGGCCTCCGCCCGCGTCGCGCGACGCCTCGGCTGGGGCGACTACCGGCTGGTGGTCGAGGGCCCGAGCGGCGCCAGAAGCGTGATCCGCTTCGCCGCAGGCTGGGGCGCGCCCGCCAAGGACGCCGAGGCGCCCGACTTCGTGCGCATCAGCGCCGGGACCGGAACCCACGGCCAGGGCGAGAACGTCACCCTGACGATCAAGGCCCCCTACGCCGGTGAGGCGCAGGTGGCGGTGGCCACCGACCGGGTGATCGAGTTCAAGACCTTCAGCGTCGGACCCAATGGCGGGTCGGTGACCCTGAAGACCAACGCCGCCTGGGGCGGCGGGGCCTATGTGCTGGTCAGCGTCATCCAGCCGCGCGATCCGGTGGCGACGCCCAAGCCGCGGCGCGCGCTGGGGCTGCTGTACGTGCCCCTCGATCCGAAGGGACGAAAGCTGACGGTCGACATCGGCACGCCGGCCAAGCTCAACAGCCGGGCCGCGGTCGAGGTGCCCGTGGCCGTCAAGGGCCTGGGCATCGGTCAGCGGGCGCGGGTGACCGTGGCCGCCGTCGACGAGGGCATCCTGCGGCTGACCAAGTTCGACAGTCCCGATCCGGCCAAGTGGTACTTCGGCAAGCGGGCGCTGACGCTGGACTACCGCGACGACTACGGCCGTCTGCTCGACCCGAACCTGGGCGCGCCGGCCAACGTCAACTTCGGTTCCGACCAGCTCGGCGGCGAAGGCCTGACGGTGACGCCGATCAAGTCCGTGGCCCTGTGGTCGGGCGTGGTCGAGACCGGCCTGGACGGCAAGGCGCGGATCAAGCTGCCGGCGGCCGAATTCAACGGCGAGCTGCGCATCATGGCCGTGGCCTGGACCGACGAGGCCGTCGGTTCCGGCAGCAAGGCGATGACGGTCCGCGAGGCCGTGATCGCCGATCTGAACCTGCCCCGCTTCCTGGCCCCGGGCGACCGGCCGGTGGCGACGCTGGAGCTGCACAATGTCGAGGGCGCGGCCGGGGGTTACACCGCCGAGACCAGCTCGTCCGGCGGCGTGAAGATGATCTTCAGGAAGGTCTTCCAGATGGTCCTCGGCCAGCGGATCGCCGAGCGGATCCCGTTCCTGGCTCCGACGGTCTCGGGAATCGGCAACGTCGGCTTCAAGGTCAGCGGACCGGGCGGCTTCTCCACGGCCAAGGCCTATCCGATCCAGACTCGGCTGGGCTGGAGTCCGGTCACCCGGACCTACACCGAGCTGCAGCAGCCGGGCGAGAGCTTCACGCCGCAGGCGCAGCTGATGTCGGGCCTGGCGGCCGGCGACGTGACCATGAACGTCAGCTATTCGCCGTTCCGCGGCTTCGATCCGGGACCCATCGCCGTCTCGTTGTCGCGCTATCCGTACGGCTGCACCGAGCAGGTGATCAGCGTCGCCTACCCGCTGCTCTACGCCCGCGAGGTGGCGCCCGACCCGAAGAAGCGCAGCAGTTCGGCGGCGCTGAACGACGCCGTGGGTCGACTGCTCGACCGCCAGACCCTCGACGGCGCCTTCGGCCTGTGGCGTGTCGGCGACGGCGAGGCGGACGCCTGGCTGGGCGCCTACGTCACCGACTTCCTGTGGGAGGCCAAGCTGCGCGGCGCCCCGGTGCCCGACCAGGCCATGGACCGCGCGCTGAACGCCATGCGCCAGATCAGCCGTCCGGACGGCTGGGCCAGCGTCTCCTACCGTCTTGAATATCCCGAGTGGTGGGGGCGCAACGCGGACGATTCCAAGCGCGCCACGCAGCGCATGCGGTCGCGGGCTTCGGCCTACGCCCTCTATGTGCTGGCCAAGGCCGGTCGAGGCGACCTGGCGCGCCTGCGCTGGTGGCATGACGTCCACATGAAGGACGACGACTCGCCCCTGGCGCGCGCCCAGGTCGGCGCCGGCCTGGCCCTGATGGGCGACCGGGCCCGGGCGCGGTCCTCGTTCCGCAAGGCGGTGGCGTCGCTCGGCTACCGCGAGGAGAGCGACTGGTACCAGAGCCAGCTGCGCGACACGGCGGCCATCATCGCCCTGGCCTACGAGGCCGGCGAGGACGGCGTCGCCCGCGACCTGCAGAAGCGGCTTGAGGGTTCGGTCAAGGATCCGGACGCCCTCAACACTCAGGAGCAGGCGCGGCTTCTGCAGGCGGCGTCCTTCATGCTGCGCAAGGCCGGCCCGATCCGCATCGAGGCCAGCGGCGTGACGCCGATCCCGACCGCGGGTCTGCAGCGCTGGTCGGTGGGCCGTCTCGCCGACGCCCGCTTCGTCAACAAGGGCGGCGCCCTGTGGCGGACCGTGACCGTGCGCGGCACGACCGTCGCCTCGCCGGGCGCGGAGTCCAACGGCGTCTCGGTCGGCAAGCGGTTCTTCAGCATGACGGGTCAGCCGATCAACACCGGCGCCTTGCGCCAGGGAGATCGCGTCATCGTGCTGGTCCAGGGCCGCTCGACCCAGGGCCGGACCGTGCCGCTGGTCATCGACGACGCCCTGCCGGCCGGCTGGGAGATCGAGACCACGCTCAGTCCCGAGGACGCCAAGGACGGACCGTTCAGGTTCCTCGGCGAACTGACCGGCGTGGACGTGCAGGAAGCGCGGGACGACCGCTACATCGCGGCGGTCGACCTGCCTGGAAACAGGCCCTTCGCCATCGCCTACGTGGCGCGGGCGGTGACGCCGGGCGACTTCTTCCTGCCGGCGCCGGAGGTGCGCGACATGTATCGGCCCAGCATCAACGGCCGGGGCGCCGGCGGGCGGACGGTCATCGCGGCGGGGAGCTAACCTCACCGCGTGCGCCGCTTCGTCCTGGGTCTGATCGCGTTCCTCAGCCTCGAGGTGTTCGTCCTCGCGGCCGACGCCCTGCTTCCGCCGGACATGTCACGCGGAAGGCGGTCGTCGCCGGTCACCCTGGACCGGCGCGGCCAGTGGCTGCGCGCCCTGCCGGTCGAGGACGGCCGTTGGCGGATCCGCGCCGACCTCAAGCGGACGGACCCGAGCTTCGTGCGTCGCCTGGTCGCCATCGAGGACCAGCGCTTCTTCGTCCACGCCGGCGTCGATCCCCGCGCCGTCGTTCGCGCCGGCGGTACGGCCCTGGTTCGCGGCCGGGTGGTGTCGGGCGCCTCGACCCTGACCATGCAGACCGCGCGGCTGCTGGAGCCCCGCCCCCGCAACCTCGGCTCGAAGCTGATCGAGATGGTGCGCGCCGTGCAGATCGAGGCGCGGCTCAGCAAGCGCGAGGTGCTGGCGCTGTACCTGACGCTGGCCCCTTACGGCGGCAATCTCGAGGGCGTACGGGCGGCGAGCCTGAGCTGGTTCGGGCATGAGCCCGAGAGCCTGACGCTCGGCGAGCAGGCGCTGCTGATCGCCCTGCCTCAGGCGCCGGAGGCCCGGCGGCCGGACCGGAGGCCCGAGGCGGCGCGGGCGGCGCGCGACCTCGTGCTCGACCGCATGGTCGCCGCCGGCCTCGCCGACCGTGACGCGGCCGACGAAGCCCGAGCCGAGCCGATGCCGGACAGGGCGGCCTTTCCATCGCTGGCCTGGCATGCCGCCGGCGAGCTGGCGCGCAAGGCCCCGGCCTCACAGGCGACGGTGGTCTCGACGCTCGACGCCGCGTTGCAGGCGCGGCTGGAGCCGATCGCCGCCGCCTATGCGCGCGAGCAGGGGCTGGAGGCGACAGCCGCCATTCTGGTGGTCGAGATCGAGGGCCGCGCGGTGCGCGCCGCCGTCGGTTCGGGCGGGCTCGACCGGCCGGGCGGCTGGATCGACATGACCACCGCCCTGCGCTCGCCGGGCTCGGCGCTCAAGCCGTTCGTCTACGCCTTCGCCTTCGACGACGGGGTCGCCGCGCCGGACACCGAGATCCAGGACGTCGCCACCCGGTTCGCCGACTATCAGCCGGAGAACTTCGACCGCACCTTCCGGGGCAAGGTCACCGCGCGCGAGGCCCTGTCCCATTCGCTGAACGTGCCGGCCGTGGCGATGATGGAGCGGATCGGCCCTTCGAACTTCCTGGCTCGGCTGGAGGCCGTCGATGTCAGGCTGGTCCGGCCGAAGGCGCAGACCCGGGCGCCCGGCTTGGCGCTGGCCCTGGGGGGCGAGGGGATCACGCTGCGTGACCTGGCGGTGCTGTACGGCGCGCTCGGCGACGAGGGCCTGGCCAAGCCGCTGGCCTGGACGGAGGCGGATGCGGCCCGGCGCGCGCGCTCGCGCGGGACGCGGCTGGTGCGGGCGGACGCGGCCCGGCAGGTCCTCGACATCCTGCGCGAGGCGCCGGCGCCCAAGGGCCGGATGCCGACCGCCCTGACCCGCGGCGGGCCGGGCATGGCCTACAAGACCGGCACCTCCTACGGCTTTCGGGACGCGGTCGCGGCGGGGGTGGTCGGCGACTACGTCATCATCGTCTGGACCGGGCGGGCCGACGGCGGCGCGCGGGGCGGGCTGACCGGCCGCGAGGCGGCGCTGCCGATGCTGTTCGACGTCGCCGACGTCCTGGCGGCGCCGTCGGCCGCGCCGCCGCGCATCGCCCCGCGCGCCGCTCCGGGCGCCCTGACGACCCTCGAGCGGTCTGTCGAAGGTCCGAACCTGATCTTTCCGCCCAACGGCGCGACGGTTCAGGTCGAGGCGCTGGGCCCCGGATCACGCGGCCTGGTGCTGGCCGCGGGCGGCGAGGGTCTGGCCTGGTACGTCGAGGGCCGGCCGCTGGCCGTCGACCCGGTCAGCGGCCGCGCCATCTGGCGGCCGGACGCGCCGGGCTTCTACGAGATCACCGTCATCGACGGCGAGGGCCGCTCGGCGCGATCAAAGGTCAGGATCCGGAACTGAGCCCTACGCCACTGGTGGCAGGCCGGTCAGCGCCTCGTACTCTCCCGGGCCCGAGACGGTGACGTTCAGGTCGTTCACCAGACCGTTCGACAGACGGTAGATCCAGCCGTGCACCGACAGGCGCTGGCCGCGCGCCCAGGCGTCCTGCACGAAGACGTCCGCCGCGACGTTTCGCACCTGGCGGATGACGTTCAGTTCGCAGAGCCGGTCCCAGCGGTCCTTGTCTTCCAGCGACTCCAGTTCGTGCTGGTGCTCGGCATAGACCTCGCGGATCGGGTGCAGCCAGTGATCGACCAGGCCCCGGCGCTGGCCGTCGACGGCCGCGCGCACGCCGCCGCAGCCATAGTGGCCGACGACCATGATGTGCTTCACCTTGATCACGTCGACGGCGAACTGCAGGACGCTCAGGTAGTTGGCGTCCTGGGGCGGGGCCAGGTTGGCGACATTGCGATGGACGAACAACTCGCCCGGATCGAGGCCGACGATCTCGTTGGCCGGCACCCGGCTGTCGCTGCAGCCGATCCAGAGGTACTCGGGGCTCTGCTGGTTCTCGAGGCGCTTGAAGAAATCCGGATCAACCTCGGTCTTGCGGATCGACCAGGCGCGATTGTTCGACTTCAGGTCTTCGAGCATGCGGACTCCTACAGAACGGCGTCGGGCTGGTTGTTCGGGTGGGCGGCGGCGATCGCCGGATGCTCCAACGCCCGCGCCGCGATGGCGGAGATAGTGGGGAATGGCGTCATGTCCACCCCGAAGCGGGCGGCGTTGTAGACCTGGGGCACGAGGCAGCAATCCGCCAGGGTCGGCGTGTCGCCGAACGCCCAGGCGCCGCCGTGCCGGGCGACCATCCGCTCGAGCGCGGTGAAGCCGTCGCCGATCCAGCGGTGGACCCAGGCGTTGCGCGCCGGCTCGTCGATCCCCAGTCCCGACAGCGCCTTGAGGATGCGCAGGTTGTTCACCGGGTGGATGTCGCAGGCGACGATGGCGGCCATGGCCCGCACGACCTGACGGTCGTAGGCGTCCTTCGGCAGCAGGGCCGGTTCGGGATGGGTCTCCTCCAGCCACTCCAGGATCGGCAGCGACTGGGTCAGGATCCGTCCATCCTCCAGCTCGAGCGACGGAACCAGCTTCTGGGCGTTGACCGCCTGATACTCGGGGCTCTGTTGCTGGCCCTTCACCAGATCGACCGGGACGTAGTCATAGGCCACGCCCTTCAGGTTCAGCCCGATGCGGACCCGGTAGGGCGCCGAGGCGCGCCAGGCGCTGTGGAGCTTGAGGACCATCAGACCACCTTGAAGGCGATAGTTCCGACGCCCTCGACCTCGCCGGCGACAGAGTCGCCGCGCCGCAGCGCCGCCACGCCTTCGGGCGTGCCGGTGTAGATCAGATCGCCGGCCTCCAGCGACCACAGCTTGCCGGCCTCGGCGATGATCTCCTCGACCGACCAGATCATGTCCGCGACCTGCGCCTGCTGCCGGATCTCGCCGTTGACCGACAGGGCGATGCGGCCCTGGGGAATGGTCCCGGCGAAGGGGACGATGGCGCTGATCGGAGCGCTGGCGTCGAAGCCCTTGGCGGCGTCCCACGGCTGGCCCTTGGCCTTGAAGCCGTTCTGCAGGTCGCGGCGGGTCAGATCGACCCCCACCGCGAAACCGAAGATCGAACCGCCTTCGCCGATCGCCACGACGAGCTCGATCTCGTGATGCAGATCGCTGGTCGCGCTGGGATAGGGGACGTCCTGGCCAGGCAGGACCACCGCATCGGCGGGCTTGGAGAAGAAGAAGGGCGGGTCGCGATCGTCGCCGCCCATCTCGCGCCGGTGGGCGGCATAGTTGCGGCCGACGCAAAGGATGCGGCGCACCGGGAAAAGCCGGTCCGAGCCCTCGACGGGCACGACCGGCTGCGGACGGATCGGAACGGCATAGGTCATGCCGCGCTTCCTAGAGCCTTTGGCCCCTCAAGGGAACGGGCGCCGGTCGGGCCCCGCTAGGGCGCGCCGAAGACCTTGGCGCGACTAGCGCCTCGCCCCCAGCAGTTCCGCCCATCGCCAGTCGCGGGCGCCGAGGGCCAGGGCGGGACCGCCGGGGCGGTCGCTGAGCGTGATCAGCACCAGGCCGCGCATCCGCTGTGCGCGGCACTCGGCGGGCGCGAAGGCGACCTCCATCGAGATCGCCTGGCGCACGCCGGCCAGGCCCTTGCCGGCCTGCCCCGGGCTGCGCAGCCACTCGCCGTTCCAGACCAGGATGGCGCGGCCGGCGGGACCGATGCCCTGATGGGCGCGGGTCACGGCGGCGCGAATGTCGGCGTCCTCGCGCAGGGCGTCCTGAAGGCGGCGGACCATGTCGCAGGCGCCCGATCCGGACCCTGAGCCGTCGCCGCCCGCGCCGACTCCGCCGGTTCCGGAGCCGGCCACGGTCGCCCCGGCGATGGCCGAAGCACCGAGGACGACGTCCGGCTCGGTTGTCGCCGCCATCGCGGCCGCGGGCGCGGACTCGAGGTCGGGCGGCGGCGCCGCCCGTGGCGCCCGGCGCGGCGGCAAGGAGGATGGCGCGCTCGGCGGCGTTGGCTTGGCCGCGGGCGCCGTCGCCGCGGGCGCGGGGGCCGCGGGATCCTCGCTGCGCTCCCGCGTCGACGCCGGCGGCGGGGGCGGGGGAGGGCGCTCGACGATCTCGGCGAAGACCGGCGCGACCACAGGCGCGGCCGGCTCGGGCGTCGGCGCCTGGGCGCGCATGAGCCACAGCAGGCCCAGATGGCCGACCGCGACCACGACCAGAGCCGAAAGGCGCGCGAGCCTGGACGCGCCGTCGCGCCGTGCCCGCGCGAGGGATCGCCGCGCCGACGGGGCCTGTTGAAGCGGCGCGATCATGGGGCGGTCCCGTTGGGAAACGGCGTCATGAGGTCATCGACCACCCATCCGCGTCAGGATGATGGCGATCGTCGTCAGTAAGACCCCCAGTATCCCATGATTTGACTCAATGGAGGCAAACTTAGATGGGGTAATAGCCGCTTTGAGCGGCCATAACGCGGAACCGGGGCATTGGTTCCAACCGGCTATCGATAGAATTTGAGACCATCTATACATACATCAATCGCCATTATTCGGTCCCAGGCTCGTCATCTTTGCGCCGGGACTTGCGACACAGTTTCCGGCTGACGCGCGATGACCGCGCGTGATGACGGAGGACTCTCATCGTGTTTGGATCGATGTTCAGGGCCGCGGCCACGGGCGGCGTGCTCATCGTCGCGGGCTTCGGAACCACCGCCTGCGCCACCAAGGGCTTCGTGCAGGATCAGGTGGCGGTGGTCGACACCCGCGTCACCCAGGTCGAAGGCACGGCGCGCGAGGCGCTGGATCGGGCGACCAAGGCCGGACGGCTGGCGGAAGGCAAGTTCCTCTACCAGGTCGTGCTGTCCGACGACTCGGTGAAGTTCCCGACCGACGAGGATGCGCTGTCGCCGGAGGCCGAGGCCCGGCTGGCCGAACTGGCCCAGCGGCTGTCGAGCGAGAACCGCAACGTCTACCTGGAAATCCAGGGCTTCACCGACGCCACCGGCGACGAAGCCTACAACGTGCGGCTGGGCGAAGCCCGGGCCGAGGCCGTGCGCCGCTACCTCAACAGGTCGGGCGTGGCGCTGAACCGCATGGCGACCATCTCCTACGGCGAGGAACAGCCGGTGGCCGACAACGCCACGCCGGACGGCCGGGCGCAGAATCGCCGCGTCTCGATCGTGGTTCTCAGCTAGGCGTCGAACTCGCTGACGAGGTGGCCGGGCGCCACCTCCTTCAGCTGCGGCACATAGATCGGGGCGGTCGGGTCGACCGGCAGCCGCGACGGCAGGAAGCGAAGCGCCGATCTCGGATCCATCGGCGACGGCGGTTCGCCCTGCAGCTTCACCCGCTTGCGGGTGCGCTCGATCTTCGGGTCGGGAATCGGAGCCGCCGACAATAGCGCCTTCGTGTAGGGATGGGTCGGGTTCTCGTAGAGCTGCTCGCGGCTCGCCAGTTCCATCACCCGGCCCATGTACAGCACCAGCACCCGGTGGCTGATCTCGCGCACCACCGCCAGGTCGTGGCTGATGAACATCATCGCCATGCCCAGCTCCTTCTGGAGATGGATGAGCAGGTCGATGATCTGGGCGCGGATGGTGACGTCCAGCGCGCTGACCGCCTCGTCGCAGATCACCAGCTTCGGCTCCAGGATCATCGCCCGGGCGATGCCCACGCGTTGGTTCTGGCCGCCGCTCAGCTCGTGCGGGTATCGATTGATCAAGGCTGGCGACAGGCCGCAGCGTTCCATCATGGCGGCCGTCGCCGCCTCGCGGTCTCGGCGCTTTAGGTCGGGGCGGAAGACCTGCAGCGGCTCGGCGATCGAGTCGCCGATGGTCATGCGCGGGTCGAGGCTGGCCAGCGGATCCTGGAAGACGATCTGCAGGTCCCGGCGGGCGTTGCGCAGGGTCTCGCGGTCGGCGTGAGTGATGTCCTTGCCAAGGACCGTGACCGTGCCGCCCAGCTCGCCGCCTCCGGGCGGCAGCAGATTGAGGGCGGCGCGGGCCAGGGTCGACTTTCCGCTGCCGCTCTCGCCAACCACGCCGAGGGTCTCGCCCTGGCGAACCTGGAAGCTGACGCCGTCCACGGCGCGCAACGGCGACTTGCGGCCGAGCATGCCCTGGCGGACGTCGAACCAGACCTTCACGTCCTTGCCCTCAACGACCACGGGCGCGTCCGGCGCGGCGGGCGAGAGGGTCGGGCGGCCGCCGCGATCGGCGCGGTCCAGGCGCGGGATCGCCTCCAGCAGCGCGCGGGTGTAGTCGGTCTTCGGCTCGGCGAAGACCTGCTCGACGGGCCCTTCCTCGACATATGCCCCGTCCTTCATCACGCAGACGCGGTCGGCGAGGCGCGCGATGACGCCCATGTCGTGGGTGATCAGAACCATGGCCGCGCCGGTCTCGCGGATCAGATCGGCCATCAGGTCGAGGATTTCGGCCTGGACCGTAACGTCCAGCGCCGTGGTCGGCTCGTCGGCGATCAGCAGGCGGGGGCCGCAGGCCATGGCTGCGGCGATCATGACGCGCTGGCGCATGCCGCCGGAAAGCTCGTGCGGATACTGCTTCATCCGGCGCTCGGGCTCGGGGATGCGGACGCGCTTCATCCAATCCAGCGCCCGGGCGCGGGCCTCCTTCGGCGAGAGACCGAGGTGGAAGCGCAGGGGCTCCATGATCTGCTCGCCGATCCGGACGTGCGGCGTCAGGGCGGTCAGCGGGTCCTGGAAGATCATGGTCATCTTCGAGCCGCGCAGCCGGTTCAGCGCCGCGGGCGTCAGGCCGAGAAGCTCCTGGCCTTCGAACCGGGCCGAGCCCGTCGCCCGTCCGTTGGCCGCCAGCAGGCCCATGACGGTCATGAAGGTCTGGCTCTTGCCGCTGCCGCTTTCGCCGACGACGCCCAGACACTCGCCGGCCCTGACGGTCAGGGAGACGCCTCGCACCGCCTCGACCTCCCCGTCGTGGGTGTGAAAGGTGACCTTCAGGTCGTCGACGGCGAGGATGGGGGGCTGAGACAAGGCAACTACTCTGGGACGGGAGACGCGGCTCACCCTATCGCTCGCCGCCTGTCGCGCAAATGAACGATCAGTCGGATTTGGCGAGCAGCGCCAGAATGGCGTCGAAGGCCTCGGCTTCGTCCAACATCGGGGCGTGACCGACGCCCGGGACCTCGGCGACCGTGAGGTGAGGGGCGGCGGCCTTCATCCGGTCGGCGATCTCCACGCTGAGAATGTCCGAGGTCGACCCGCGGACGAGCAAGGCCGGCTTGTCGGCGACCAGGGCGCCGAAGAAGGGCCAGAGGTCGGGCGCAGGCGCGGCCGGGTCGGCGGCGCGGATCGGGACGGCGATATCCGGATCGTAGTCCAGCACCGGCCGGCCGCCCTCCTCGCGGAAGGTGCGGCGGGCCATGCGGTCCCAGTCGGCCTCGCCGTAGTGCGGGAAGACGACGCCGTTGCCGGTGCGGACATAGGCGGCCGCGCCGGCCCAGTCCTCGACCTCGGCGCGGACCCCGACATAGCCGGCGATGCGGGCCAGACCCTCGGGGGCGATCTCCGGACCGACGTCGTTGAGCACCGCGGCGGCGATGGCGGCGGGACGCATGACCGCCAGGGTCATCATGATCAGCCCGCCCATGCTGGTGCCGACGAAGGCGGCCCTGCCGATCGCCTGGTCGTCGAGCAGGGCCATCACGTCGGCGGCGTAGACGCCGGGATTGTAGTGCATCGGGTCGGCGGCCTTCTGCGAGGCGCCCCGGCCGCGCACGTCGACGGCCAGAACCCGCCGGCCGGTGGCGCCGACGATGGCCGGCGCGAGGTCCTCGAAGTCGCGAGCGTTACGGGTCAGCCCGTGGATGCAGATCACCGGCGCGCGGTCGGCCTTGCCCGGGTAGTCGCGGGCGTGGAGCGTGAGGCCGTCGGCGGAGCGCCAGTGAATGTCGGTGAATGCGGTCATGGACGCATCTTGAACGCCATCAGGCCGGGCGATCAACCGCTGCGACGGATCGCCGCTGCGCCCGGTCGCATCCATGGCCGCGGTGACGACGCCTTTCCGCGAGCGCGTCGCGCCACCCTCGCCATCGGGCGTGAAGTTGACCGTCACTGCCCCGACTTTCCCGTCAAAAGCCCCGCATCTGGCGGGCGGCCGCCCCGCGCCTCAACGGAGGGCCTGTGGCCGGGCCGCGAGCCCGGCTGACCGCCCTGATTGCATCCGGCAACCCCGCTTCGCCTCTGACGGGACGCACGATTGACTCTGTCACCCTTATTCCGCCTTGGTTTGGAGAACGGCGGTGTGGGAGAAGGTATCCGGATGAACGGCGACTCATCGCAAGGCGCTCCCGCCTGGCCTCCCGTGGCGACGAACGGCCCGCGGCGCTTTCGGGCCCGTGTCGTCGTGGTCGGCAACGAGAAGGGCGGGGCCGGCAAATCCACCCTGGCGGCGCTGATCGCGGTCTCGATGATGTACCGGGGCCAGCGGGTCGCGGTGATGGACCTGGACCTGCGTCAGCAGAGTCTCTCGCGCTTCTTCACCAATCGGCGGCGGTGGCTTCCGGCGGCGAAGATGGAAGCGCCGATGCCGCGCGAGTACAAGCTGGTCGAGAACCCGGCCACCATCGTCGACAATCAGCCTCTCGCCTGCCGACTGTTCGACCAGGCCCTCGCCCTGGCGATGGGCGAGGCGGACCTGGTGGTCATCGACACGCCCGGCGGCGACAACGCTGTGAACCGGGCGGCGCATCTGCAGGCCGACCTCGTCGTCACGCCGATGAACGACAGCTTTGTGGACTTCGATGTCATCGGGAACGTCGACCCGCTGACCCTGCAGCTGATCCGGCCCAGCCACTATGCCGAGAACATCCTGCGCGCCCGCGCCATGCGCGCCCAGCACAGTCGCACGCTCGACTGGGTGGTGTTGCGCAACCGTCTCGCCGGCGCCGACACGCACAATCGCGAACGCCTGGGGCACGCGCTGGAGCAGCTGTCCAGGGAGGTCGGCTTCAGGATCGGGCCGTCGATGCGCGAGCGGGTGGTCTATCGCGAGATGTTCCCCTTCGGCCTGACCCTGGCGGACGTCTCCTCTCGCCTGCGGCCCGACAATGTGACCAGTCCCAAGCTGGCGGCGCGGGCGGAGGTCAATGACCTGCTCGAGGCCCTGGGGCTGATCGTGCTGAATCGGGTCGACGCCGACGCGCGGCCGCGCCCGGCCAAGGCGCTGGAGTACGCTTCGACGCTCTGAGCCTTGCGGCGTCTGGAAACGGGCTGGTAAGTCCCCATCTTGAGAGGGCCGGGACCGACCATGCCGAAGACCGACCGCAGCGCCGTGGCGATCCCTTTCGCCTCCCCCTACCGACACGGCTTCGTGCGGTTGGCGGCCTGCGTGCCGCAGATCGCGCTTGCCGATCCGTCCGCCAACGCCGCCGAGACCCTGAAACTCGTCGCGCGGGGCGCCGAGCAGGGCGTGGCGCTGATGGTGTTCCCCGAGCTGGGGCTCTGCGGCTACTCGATCGATGATCTGCTGCTGCAGGACGCGCTGCTCGAAGCGGTCGAGACGGCGATCGCCGAGCTGGTCGCGGCCAGCCGCGGTCTGACGCCGGTGTTCGCGGTCGGCGCGCCGCTGCGCTTCGAGGGGCGGCTGTTCAACACCGCCGTCGTCATCCACGCTGGGGAAATCCTCGGCGTGGTCCCCAAGACCTTCCTGCCCAACTACCGCGAGTACTATGAGCGCCGCTGGTTCGCGAGCGGGCTGGGCGTCACCGGCCGCACCATCATGGTGGCCGGGCGCGAGGTTCCGTTCGGAACCGACCTGCTCTTCCGGTCGACCGGCAACGCGCCCTTCACCTTCCACGCCGAGATTTGCGAGGACGTCTGGACGCCGGCGCCGCCGTCGACGCTGGGCGCGCTTGGCGGCGCAGAGATCCTGCTCAACCTCTCGGCCAGCAACATCGTCATCGGCAAGGCCGACGCCCGGCGGCTGCTGTGCGCGTCGCAGTCGATGCGCTGCCAGGCGATCTACGCCTATTCGGCGGCCGGGGTCGGCGAGTCCACGACGGACAACGCCTGGGACGGCCAGGCCTCGATCTTCGAGCTGGGTGAACTGCTTGCCGAGAGCGGCCGCTTCCCGACTGAGTCGACCATGGCCGTGGTCGATGTCGACGTGTCCCGGGTTCGCCAGGAGCGGATGCGCACCGGCTCGTTCTGCGACAGCGTCGCCGCCCGGCAGGCGGAGACCGCGTTCCGGATTCGGACCTTCGCCTTTGACGCGCCGACGGGCGAACTGGCCATCGCGCGCAAGCTCGACCGCTATCCGTTCGTGCCGGATGACGAGAGCAAGCTCGCCGAGCAGTGCCTGGAAGCCTACAACGTCCAGGTCCAGGGCCTGGCCCAGCGCCTCAAGGCGACCGGGCTGAAGACGCTGGTGATCGGCGTCTCCGGCGGGCTGGACTCGACCCAGGCCTTGCTGGTCGCCTGCCGGGCGATGGACCTTCTGGGCCTGCCCCACGCCAACATCCTGGGCTTCACCATGCCCGGGTTCGCGACGTCGGAACGCACCAAGGGCAACGCCTGGAGCCTGATGACCGCGATGGGCGTCACCGGCGCCGAGCTCGACATCCGACCGACGGCGAAACAGATGCTGGCCGACCTGGACCATCCGTTCGGGCGTGGTGAGCCGGTCTACGACGTCACCTTCGAAAATGTGCAGGCTGGACTGCGCACGGACTACCTGTTCCGCATCGCCAACCAGAGGGGCGGACTTGTGGTCGGCACCGGCGACCTGTCGGAGCTGGCGCTCGGCTGGTGCACCTACGGCGTCGGCGACCACATGAGCCACTACAATCCCAACAGCTCGGTGCCCAAGACGCTGATCCAGCACCTGATCCGGTTCGTTGCGGGCTCGGGAGAGGTCGACGCGGCCGGGGCGGCCGTGTTGCGCGACATCCTGGCCACCGAGATTTCGCCCGAGCTGGTGCCGGCCGACGCGGCGGGCAAGACCCAGGCGACCGAGGACTTCGTGGGCCCCTACGCGCTGCAGGACTTCAACCTCTACCATCTGACGCGCTATGGCATGGCGCCGTCCAAGATCGCCTGGCTGGCCCATTGCGCCTGGGGCGATGCAGGCGCCGGAACCTGGCCCTCGGCCGTGCCGCTCGCCGAACGCCGGGCCTTTTCGCCCGAAGAGATCAAGGCCTGGCTGCGCCTATTCCTGACGCGTTTCTTCGCCAACCAGTTCAAGCGATCGGCCGTCCCGAACGGACCGAAGATCTCGTCAGGCGGGGCCTTGTCGCCACGTGGCGACTGGCGGATGCCGTCCGACGCCAGGGTCGAGGCCTGGCTGGCGGAACTGGAAGAGAACACGCTTCGCTGAACCCTGTGATGCAGGGTCGCCACACCCCGGGCGCGGCCTGTCGACCCAAGCTGGCAAAGACCGTAGAGGTGGCGTATGGTCGCAGCGGCGCGGAAAGCTGCGCTGCGTCGATCAGGCGACGATGGAACCAACTCGGATCCAGTGCGTTGCTGGGTCGGTCGCACGACGGTGGTGGCGTTTCGGGGCTGGCGTGGGGGTTCTTCAGAACTCTGGCCTGAACTGGCGTCGCCGCGGCGTTGCGCAACTTGATGGTCGGCGTCGGACGTTCGGCGTGGTCTGAAACTTGAGCGAGGGGCTCACCGTGAACAAGAAAGCACTTCTGCTGGGCAGCGTTTTCGCCGCCCTGGCCTTTGCGCCGCAGGCGATGGCTGAGCCCAGCCAGGGCTGGTACGCCGCCTTCGACCTCGGCTACCACTGGCCGGACGACGTCGAGGTGGCGAGCTTCGGCGCGGCCTCGGACGGCAATCCGTACGAGTACGACTTCGGCATGGAAGGCGATGTCGCCGGCTTCGCCCGGCTCGGCTACCGCCTGAACGAAAACTGGCGGATGGAACTGGAAGGCGGATCGCGGACAAGCAACATCGAAGACGTCGCCGGCAACCCGGCCCGTCCGCTGCCCAACTCGCTGTGCAGCGTCTCCAGCGTTCTGCCGGCCTGTAACGCGCCGGAAGGTTCGATCCAGTCGTACACGCTGATGGCGAACCTCATCTACGACTTCATGCCGGACGCCACCCTGAACCCCTACGTCGGCTTCGGCATCGGCATCAACCGGCTGGAAATGGACCTTTCCGCCCGCGCCAATTCGGGTGCTGGCGTGATCGGCGTCCACGACAACGATTCGGTGTTCGCCTATCAGTGGCTGGCCGGGGTCTCGTGGGA
>CALALX010000085.1 GCA_937925635.1 uncultured Caulobacter sp. | reverse complement strand
TGGGTCCTCGCTTCCGCGAGGATGAGCGGAGTGATTTTGGGGCTAGCGTTGCGCAGTGCAGGCGCCGCGCAGGCGGCGAAAAGCTAGCACTGCCTCGCCGGCCTTTGCCTCGTCCGCGAAGGTGAACACGAGGGTCTGGTCCAGCGTCGTTGGCTTGCGCTGCACCACGGTCACGGCCGTGCTGTCCTGTGCAATCGAGATCTCGTCGCTGGCCCAGTCGACGTCGAATCGCCGCGCGTGACCAGCGAGGACCATCCCGCTGCTGCGGCAGGGAGCGGATACGCTCCAGGAGGCGACGGCTCCGCTGAGAACCCCGCTGCGGTAAGGATGCACACGTGACGTCTGGACCAGCGTCACACCGCCTTCGGCGACCAGCCTGCTTACCGTTGCCTGATCGTCGCCCGCGTTCAGCAGCAGCATCACCACGAAGGCGCTGAGCAGGGGTGCGAACATGGTCCTCTCGCCGGTGGCTTCGCGACAGGCTATCTCATTCGAATGGAGTGGGAAGACGACGCCTTCGTGTTGTCGGCGCGGCCGCACGGCGAGACCGGGGCCATCGTCGAGCTGCTGACCGAACGGCGCGGGCGGTTCGCGGCCCATGTGGCGGGCGGCGCGTCGCGGCGGATGAAGCCGTTCCTGCAGGCCGGGGCCAAGGTGCTGGTGCAGTACCGGGCCCGGGTCGAGGGCCAGCTCGGCGCGGCGATGCTGGAGCCGATCGGGGAGGGGCCCTCGGCCCTGTTCGACGATCCCCTGGCGCTGGCCGGCATCGCCGCCGCCGCGGCCGTGGCCGCCGGGGCGCTGCCGGAGCGGGAGCCGCATCCGGGCGCCTTCCTGGCCTTCGACGCATTGACCCGCGCCTTCGCCCTGACCGACATCTGGCCCGCCGTCTTCGTTCGCTTCGAGGCCGGACTGCTGCAGGAACTGGGCTTCGGTCTCGACCTCAGCAAGTGCGCCTCGACGGGCGCGGTCGACGATCTGGTCTGGGTCAGCCCGCGTACTGGCCGGGCGGTCAGCCGGACGGCGGGCGAGCCCTACGCCGATCGCCTGCTGCCCCTGCCGCCGTTCCTGCTGTCGTCTCAGGGCGGCCTCCGCGACGGCGACGTGCGGGCCGGTTTCGACCTGACCGGCCACTTTCTGGAGCAGTTCGTGTTCGGTCCCCTCAACCGCCCGCTGCCGCCGGCGCGGGTCTGGCTGCTGGAGAGGCTGGCCGACGCCGGCCGGCTTTAGGCCCCTCCAGGGTGGAGCCATGGGCGCGCCGGGTCAGGATGACGTTGGGAAGGTTGTCCGCGCGTCATCCTGAGCAGCGCCCGAAGGACGCACGACGACAACGGCGCCTCCGCCTTGCTAGAACAAGACCCGAACCACCCTCACGATTCGACGAAGTATGACCCTGCACACCCCTCCGCCGGGAGACGGCGACCGCATCCTCGACGAGCCGCTCACCGAGGCCTTGTCACGGCGCTACCTGGCCTACGCCCTGTCGACGATCAGCTCGCGGGCGCTGCCCGACGTGCGTGACGGCCTCAAGCCCGTGCACCGGCGTCTGATGTACGCCATGAGCAACATGCGGCTGAATCCCGAGGCCGCCGCGCGCAAGTGCGCCAAGGTGGTCGGCGAGGTGATGGGCAACTTCCACCCGCACGGCGACCAGTCGATCTACGACGCCCTGGTCCGCCTCGCCCAGGATTTCTCGCAGCGCTACATGCTGGTCGAAGGGCAGGGGAACTTCGGCAACATCGACGGCGATAACCCCGCCGCCATGCGCTACACCGAATGCAAAATGACGCCGGCGGCCATGCTGCTGCTGGACGGCATCGACGAGGACGCGGTCGATTTCCGCCCGACCTATGACGGTCAGGACGAAGAGCCGGTCGTCCTGCCCTCGGGCTTCCCCAACCTGCTGGCCAACGGCAGTTCCGGCATCGCCGTCGGCATGGCCACCTCTATCCCGCCGCACAACGCCGGCGAGCTGATTGACGCCTGCCTGCTGCTGCTCAAGTCGCCGAACGCCACCACGGCCGACCTGATGGAGCATGTGAAGGGCCCGGACTTCCCGACCGGCGGCGTGATCGTCGAGAGCCAGGCCTCGATGCTGGAGACCTACGAGACCGGCCGCGGCGGCATCCGCACCCGGGCGCGCTGGTTCAAGGAGGAGCAGGCCCGCGGCGGCTGGCAGATCGTCGTCACCGAGATTCCCTACCAGGTGAAGAAGTCCGACCTGGTCGAGCAGCTGGCCGAGCTGATCGAGAACAAGAAGGCGCCGCTGCTCGGCGACGTGCGCGACGAGAGCGCCGAGGACGTGCGGCTGGTGCTGGAGCCCAAGAGCCGCAACGTCGAGCCCGAGGTCCTGATGGAGAGTCTGTTCAGGCTCTCGGACCTGGAGACCCGCTTCTCGGTCAACATCAACGTCCTGGACGCGCGCGGCACGCCCGGCGTCATGGGGCTGAAGAGCTGCCTGCAGGCCTTCCTCGACCACCGGCGCGAGGTTCTGGTCCGCCGCGCCCGCTTCCGGCTCGGCAAGATCGAGGCGCGGCTGCACATCCTCGACGGCCTGCTGATCGCCTACCTGAACCTCGACGAGGTGATCCGCATCGTCCGCTACGAGGACGAGCCGAAGCAGAAGCTGATCGCCGCCTTCGGGCTGAGCGATCTGCAGGCTGACGCCATCCTCAACACCCGACTGCGCCAGCTGGCGAAGCTTGAGGAGATGGAGATCCGGCGCGAACACGCCGAGCTGGCCGAGGAGCGCGACGGCATCCAGGCCATGCTGGCGTCGGACGCCATGCAGTGGAAGCTGGTCGGCCAGGGCCTCAAGGACGTCCAGAAGGTGCTGGGCGGTCACACGACGGTCGGCAAGCGCCGCAGCGACTTCGCCGACGCTCCGGCGGTCTCGGCCGAGGTCTCCGTCGAGGCCTTCGTGGTGCGCGAGCCGATCACCGTCATCCTGTCGGAGAAGGGCTGGATCCGCGCCGCCAAGGGCAAGGTCGATGATCCCTCCGAGCTGAAGTTCAAGGAGGGCGACAAGCTGGGCTTCATTGTTCCAGCAGAAACAACGGACAAGCTGCTTATCTTCGCGTCCGATGGTCGCTTCTTTACTGTCGACTGCAGCAAGCTTCCCAGCGCCCGCGGCCACGGCGAACCGCTGCGCCTGATGGTCGACATCGACGACAAGGTGAAGATCATCGACGTCTTCCCGCACAGGCCGGGCCGCAAGCGCTTCATCGCGTCCAAGGCCGGCTACGGCTTCATCATGCCCGAGGACGAGGCCCTGGCCTTCCGCCGGGCGGGCAAGCAGGTGCTGAACGGCGACGCGGTCATCTCGCTGGAGGTGGTCGGCGATCGCATGGCGGTGGTCGGCGACAACGGCAAGATCCTGATCTTCGGCATGGACGAACTGCCCGAGATGCCGCGCGGCAAGGGCGTCAAGCTGCAGGCCTACCGCGAAGGCGGGCTGCGCGACGCCTTGGCTTTCGACAGCGCCACAGGCGCCAGCTGGATCGACGCCGCCGGCCGCACCCGCGAATGGTCCGACTGGATCGGCTGGGTGGGCAAGCGCTCCGCCAGCGGGAAGCTGGCGCCGAAGGGCTTCCCGACCAGCAAGCGGTTTAGGCCGAGGTAGGGACAGACACCGCTGGTGTCTGTCCCTGAAGCTTGACCCGGCCCCCGCGGCCGCTCCCATGGAGGAGCGGTTCACAGCAGGGAGGTGAGTCGTGGATCGGTACCTGAACGCATCGGAAGCCGCGCGCAGGCTGGGGGTCTCGGTCAAGGCGCTGAGGCTGTACGAAAAGCGCGGACTGCTGACGCCGCCGCGCACCGGCGCCGGCTGGCGCGTCTATGGACCGGCCGAGATGGCGCGGGCGGCCGAGATCGCGGCGCTGCGGGCGCTGGGGCTGAGCCTGGCGCGGACGGCGCGCGTGCTGGCCGGCGATGCGGCGGACCTGGAGCCGGCGCTGGCGGCGCACCAGGCGGCGCTGGAGGATCAGGGCGCCCATATCGTCGAAACCATCAATCGGATCAGGGCTGTGCGAGCCGATCTTCGCGCGGGTAAGGCGCCCGTCATCGGTGATCTGACGGCGCTGATCAGCGGCAGGCGGCAGCCCGCTGTCGCCGTCGATCTGCCCTGGCCCTGGGACGGAGAGCGTTTCGAGTTGCCGGACCTGGCGCCGCTGATCTGGCTGGTCGGCCCGCTGGGCAGCGGCAAGACGCGGCTGGCCATGGCGCTCGCCGACGCGATCCCCGGCGCGCGGTTCGTCGGGTTGGATCGGACCGAGCCTGCCGACGCGCCGCCTTCCGTTCAGATCGCGCTCGACCGGCTGGCCGAGGAGGGCGCGCACCTGTCCGACGCGCTGACCGCCCTGATGTGCCATCTGGCGGCGGACGACGCGCCGCTGGTCGTTGATCTGGTCGAACAGGGTCTAGACGCGCCGACGCAGGAGGCGCTGGCCGCCTGGCTTTGCCGTCGGCCGGCCGGGGCCGCGCCGCTGGTCCTGATGACGCGGTCGACCGCGATGCTGGACCTGGGCGCGGTGGGACCCGGCGAGACGCTGATCCTCTGTCCGGCCAACCACAGTCCGCCCGTGATCGTGGCGCCGCATCCCGGTTCGCCCGGCCACGAGGCGTTGTCCGGCTGCCTGGCGCCGCCCGACGTGCGGGCGCGAACAGAAGGGATGCGGGCCGTGATGGCTTAGGCGCAATGGGCGCACAGACAGGCTTGTCGCGCCGTCCCGCGCCGCTACTCTCCCGTCAAACGGCCGTTCGAGCCGAGGGGGAACAAACATGATCGATCTGCGCAGGGGCCTCTTGGCCGCCGCCACCGCGCTGGCCCTGACCGGAATGGTCGCCGCGCCGGCCTTCGCCGCCGACAAGCCCGTCGCCGTCGGCGTTCCCGCGGCCACGCCGGAGAAGATGGGGTTCTCCTCCGAGCGGCTGAAGCGGCTCGACGCCGGCCTGCGCGCGGTCGTCGACAGCGGCCGCGTGCCGGGCGTCGCCACGGTGCTGGTCCGTCACGGCAAGGTCGTGCACAGCGACATCTACGGCAAGGTCGACAGCGCCAGCGGGGCGCCGGTGACCGCCGACACCCTCTGGCGGATGTACAGCCAGACCAAGCCGGTGACCGGCGTCGCCATGATGATGCTCTACGAGGAGGGCAAGTGGCGGCTGGACGAGCCGGTGACGAAGTATGTGCCCGAGTTCGCGGGCCTGAAGGTCTTCAAGGGCCTGGACGCGGAGGGCAAGCCGATCCTGGAGCCGATCGGGCGCTCGGCCACCATGCGCGAGCTGATGACCCACACCGCCGGGTTCGGCTATGGCCTGGTCGACGACAACTACGTCGACAAGGTCTACCAGCAGAGCGGGATGTTCCGCGCCCCGACGCTCGCCGCGGGCATGGTCGAGGCGAGCAAGCTGCCCCTGGCCAGCCAGCCGGGCACGGAGTGGCGATATTCCATCGCCGTCGATATCCAGGGCTACATCATCGAGAAGCTGTCGGGGCAGACGCTGCCCGACTTCATGCGCAGCCGCATCTTCACGCCGTTGAAGATGGTCGACACCGATTTCTGGGTCCCGGAAGAGAAGCGATCGCGGCTGGCGACGCTGTACGCCTTCAACCCGAAGACCGGACAGCTGGTCCCGGCCGAGGGCTTCATGGTGCTGCCGGTCGACAAGGTTCCGACGGCGGCCAACGGCGGCGGCGGACTGGTCTCGACCATGGCCGACTTCACGCGCTTCGCGACCATGCTGGCCAATGAAGGCGAACTGGACGGCGTGCGCATTCTGGCGCCGGCCACGGTCCGGCTGATGGCGACCAACCATCTCACGGACGAGCAACTGGCGAAGAAGCCGGTGGGCGACGGCGTCGGCTTCGGGTTGGGCGTGGCGGTGATCATGGACCCGGCCAAGGCAGGGACGATCGCCGGCAAGGGCAGCTACAGCTGGGGCGGCGCGGCCGGCACCTGGTTCTGGGTCGATCCGGAGAATGACGTCGCCTTCCTGGGCTACATCCAGGTGCTGGGCGGCAGCCGCTTGCGGCTGGACGAGCTTTCGGCGCAGCTGGTTTACCAGGCGCTGGTCGATCCGGAGAAGTAGGAGGGGCGTCGGGTTTCGGCCCCTTCGGGGGCCGGAGCCTACTTCTTGCCCAGCCGGGGAAGGCTGGTCCCGCGCAGGCGACGCTCGCGGGCCAGGGCTTCGCCGGCCTCGTCGCGTTCGCGGGCCGAGAGCAGCATCCAGCCCTGCGGCCTGAGCACTTCCAGCGGCGCGTAGCGCGCCTTGTAGGCCATCTTCTCGCTGCCGGGCACCCAGTAGCCCAGATAGACATAGGGCAGGCCGTTCAGCGACGCCTGGACGATGTGATCCAGGATGATGAAGGCGCCCAGGCTCCGGCGTTCCTGGCGCGGGTCATAGAAGCTGTAGACCATCGACAGGCCGTCCCCCATCAGGTCGACCAGAATACAGGCCATCAGATCGCCGGGGCCGCTGTCCGTCGAGGGCGTGCGGTACTCGATGATATGGGTGCGGACCGCGGTGTCCTCGACCATGGCCACGTAGTCGGGCCAGGTCATCTCCGCCATGCCGCCGTCGGCGTGGCGGGCCAGCAGGTAGCGGCGCAGCAGGTCGAACTGCTCCATCGTCGCTTCCGCCTCGACCAGATGGCGGCGCAGGTCGGCGTTGCGCGCCAGCACCTTGCGTTGGCTGCGCGAGAAGGTGAAGTCGCCGACCGGGATGCGCGCCGAGGTGCAGGCGCTGCAGCTCTCGCAGGCGGGTCGGTAGGCGATGTGCTGCGAACGGCGGAAGCCCGACTGGGTCAGGCTGTCGTTGACCGCCGGTCCGTCGCCTGGCGGCAGGTGGGCGAAGACCTTTCGTTCCTCCCGGCCCGGCAGGTAGGGGCAGGGCGACGGCGCCGTGAGGAAGAAGCGCATCCGTCTCGATGTGAAATGGTGCGTCACTGCCCCAGCGCCTCGCGGCTCTCCTGTACCCCAAAGGGATTAGCGCCCATCATTTCCGACTGCGCAAGCAGGCTTTGACCGACCATCGTTCGTCAATCCGGCGGCAGAACCGGCGCCTCCCGCAGGAGGATGATCGCGATTCGGCGGTTCCCGGCGAGCATGGGGTCGTCCGGATAGAGGGGGTCGGAGTTGGCCTTTCCGGCCACCTGGTAGACGCGGTCCGGATCGACGCCGAATCCTTGCAGGAGCTGACGCGAGACGTCGGCGCGGTCGGCCGACAGCTTCCAGTCGCCCGGCGCCGTGCGGCCGCTGCCGCCCATGCTGGTGTGGCCGCTGATGCTGATCCGGTTGGGCAGCTGGTTGATGATCCGGGCGATGGCGCGCAGCAAGATCCGGGCGCGATCATTCGGCGCGGCCGCGCCTTCCCGGAACATCGACCGGCCGTCCTGGTCAACCAGCTGGATCCGCAGCCCCTCGGGCGTCTGGTCGATCATCACCTGCTTCGACAGCTCGGCGAGTTCGGGCATGTCCTGCAGCGCCTGGCGGAGCGACATGGCGGCCGAGGCGAAGGCGGCCTCGTCGCGGGCCTGCATCTCCTTGCGCAGGGCTTCCTCGCTGGCCTGCTCGAGACTGGTCGCGCCGGGACTGTCCGCGCTCTGGCCGGTTTCCCTGACGTTCGGCGGCGCCTCGGGCGCCATCTGTTCGACCATGGCCATCGAGCCGGAGCCCTTCACGCCGTCCTCGCCCAGCGAGGTGCCGCCCAGGATGCCGCCCGATCCGCTGGTCGTCTCGGCGACGCTGGCGGGGGCGAAGTAGTCGGCGATGCCGCGCTTCTGCTCGGGGCTCGTCGTATTGATCAGCCACATCAGCAGGAAGAAGGCCATCATGGCGGTCACGAAGTCCGCGTAGGCCACCTTCCACGCGCCGCCGTGGTGTCCGCCGCCGGACACCTTCTTGACCTTCTTGATCAGGACCGGCGCGTCGCTGCTCAACGCCATGGTGAAACCCCGCTTAACCTTGATCAGGAAGGTGGCGTCAGGGCGTTAAGATGGGGTTGCAATCGCGCGTCCTTCGACACGCGCCCGCGCCGGGTGCTGCTCAGGATGGCTAGCTTTGGACCGCTTCCCCCAATAGTCATTCCCAGCAGGCGCCAAGCGCCGTGTCGAGGGCCGCAACGAGGATACCGCCGCGATGAAGACCGCCTTTGTAGGCCTGGGTGTGATGGGTTTCCCGATGGCCGGATACCTGGCGAAGGCCGGGCATGAGGTGGCGGTGTTCAACCGCAGCCCCGAGAAGGCGAATCGCTGGACGGCGATCCAGGGCGGTCGGGCCGGCGCGACGGTCGGCGAAGCCTGCGCCGGCGCCGAGCTGGTCGCCCTCTGTGTCGGCAATGACGACGACGTCCGGCAGGTGGTTCCGCAAGCCTTGGCCACGATGGCCGAGGGCGGGATCATCGTCGACCACACCACCACCTCGGCCAGGGTCGCCCGCGACATGGCGGCGCTGGCGGCGCAGGGCGGCCGCTGGTTTATCGACGCGCCCGTCAGCGGCGGTCAGGCGGGGGCGGAGAACGGCCAGCTGACCATCATGGCCGGCGGCGACGCGGCGGCCTACGCCCGCGCTGAGCCGGTGATCGGCGTCTACGCCAAGGCCGTGCGCCGCATGGGCGAGGTCGGGACCGGCCAGCTGACCAAGATGTGCAACCAGATCGCCATCGCCGGAGCGGTCCAGGGCGTCGCCGAAGCCCTTCACTTCGCAAAGCGCGCCGGCCTCGACACCGACGGCGTGCTGGCCGCCATCTCCAAGGGCTCGGCCCAGAGCTGGCAGATGGAGAACCGCTGGGCGACGATGAGCGAAGGCAAGTTCGACTTCGGCTTCGCGGTCGACTGGATGCGCAAGGACCTCGGCATCGCGCTGGACGAGGCGCGGACCAACGGCGCCCGGATCGCCGCCACGGCCCTGATCGACCAGTTCTACGCCGAGGTGCAGGCCATGGGCGGAAACCGCTGGGACACGTCTAGCCTCATCGCGCGGCTGGAGCGCCCGGCCGAATGATGTTCGCCCGCCGCCTTCGCGACGGCGTGATGCGCGGCGAGATCACCTGCTCGGTGCGCATCTGGCAGAGCCCGCGAGTGAAGGTCGGCGGCCGCTATCCGCTCGGACCGGGGCATGTCGAGGTGACTTCGATCCGCGAGATCACGCTCGCCGAGGTGACCTCCGCGCTGGCGCGGCGGTCAGGCTTCGCCGGCGTGGTCGACCTTCTGAAGGTGGCGAAGCACGGACCCGGCGAGCGGGTGTTCCTCGTCGAATTCGTCTACGACGGGCCCGCGCCTGACTAGGCCGCCGCCGGGACCGCCGCGTCGAACTCGGCCTTCCAGGCCGAGAGCTCAGAGCGGTTGTCGTGGTCCCAGGGGTGGAAGCCGGGGCGATACCAGGCGAAGTAGGTCTTCCAGCCGCGCTTGAAGATGCCGGGCTTGTCCCAGACGTACGCCTTGACCGCCTTCAGGGCCGCTTCCGGCGCGTAACCGTCGGCCTCGAGCAGGCGCGCGGCGTAGCGGCAGATGTTGCGGGTGAACATGATGCTGACGAAGAACATCGCCCGGCATCGGATCATGTAGCGCTTGAAGGGGGACCAGTCCTTCGTGACGGCCATGAACACGTCGTAGGCGACCGCCTTGTGCTCGGTCTCCTCCATGGCGTGCCAGCGCCACATCCGCTCGATATCCGGCGCGGCGCCGTCGAACAGCTCGGGGTGGGCCATGTGCATGTCGGCCATCATCGCCGTGAAGTGCTCAAGCGCGATGGTCGAGACCAGCATCGCCATCGGGCCGCGCGTGCGGGCGAAGTTGGTGCGCTCGCGGATCTGGGCCTCGATCTCGGCGACCGGGTACTTGCTGCGGTCGATGGCCCCGTTCAGCCCGTGATGCTCGCGCGAGTGGATGGCCTCTTGGGCGATGAAGCCCTTGGCGTCCTCCAGCAGCTTGCCGGTCAGCTGGCCGCGGTAGTTGCGCACCGCGTCCATGAACAGCCGCTCGCCATCCGGGAAGGTCAGCGACAGGGCGTTGAACACGGCCGTGCCGACCGGGTCTCCGGCCAGCCAATGCCCGCTGCGGGCGGGTTCGACGTCGAAACGGATGTCGCGCGGCAGCACGGCGACGTCGGCAGGGGTGTTCTTGCGGGTCATGGCGTCCTCGGGGAGGGAGGGCTAGGAAGGCGTATGACCTCCATCTATTGCTATCGACAAAAATGTCAATAGAGCGCGCTCCGAGAGTCCGACGCTCGCCCGAGGCGGCGCGCGAAAACATCCTCGCGGCCTGCGAAGCGATCCTGCTGGAGAAGGGGCCGCAGGCGCTGAAGCTCGCCGACGTGGCGGCGGCGGCGGGCGTCGCCAACGCCACAGTGCTGCATCACTTCGGCTCGATCGACGGTGTCCAGACCGCGCTGATGGAGCGGATGATCCGCCAGTTGGTCGAGCGGATCGCCGTGGATTTTGGTCACCAGCAGGACGCCGTCGGCCGCGTCGGGGCCGGGGCGCGGGCGCTGTTCGACGCCTTCGGGACCCGGGGCGGCGCGCGCCTGGCCGCCTGGCTGGAGCTGACCGGCGAGTCGCGGCGGATGACGGTCATCCGTCAGGCGGTGCAGGACGTGGCCGCCCTGCGCATGCAGCTGGACGGTCCGCCGGACGATGGCGCGGTCCAGGACTTCATGCTGGTCTGCGTCAGCATGGCGCTGGGCGTCGGCCTGTTCGGCGACACCATGGCCGAGCTCCTCGGCCGCCCGCCCGAGCGAATCCGGGACATCGCGCTGGAGCTGATCGAGGCTCGAATCCGGCAGGAGACGGAAAAATGACTCCGCTCATCCCGGCGCATGCCGGGATGAGCGGCTGAACTAGGGTCAATCGGCATTCAGCGAAACAGGCCTTCCACTCACCGTGTGACCCCGCGGAGGCGGGGACCCAAGCTGACTATCAGGCCTCCAACCGCCGGCGAAGCCGCCCCGGAGGCTTGGGTCCCCGCCTGCGCGGGGACAATCGGAGGGAAAACATGGCCCGCCGCCTGAATGTCGATTCGTCCTAGCCCCCCAGCATCCGCGCCGCACGGGGCGCGAAGTAGGTGATCACGCCCGCGCAGCCGGCGCGCTTGAAGGAGCCCAGGCTCTCAAGGATGGCGCGCTGTTCGTCGATCCAGCCGTTCTGCGCCGCGGCCATGATCATCGCGTACTCGCCGCTGACCTGGAAGGCGAAGGTCGGCATGGAGAATTCCTGTACAACCCTTTGAACAATATCGAGATACGGCATGCCGGGCTTGACCATGACCATGTCCGCGCCCTCGGCGATGTCGAGGGCCACCTCGCGCAGGGCCTCGTCGCTGTTGGCCGGGTCCTGCTGGTAGGTCTTCTTGTCCGACGGCCCCAGGGTGCCGAGCTTGCCCGAGCCGATGGCGTCCCGGTACGGGCCGTAGAAGGCCGAAGCGTACTTGGCTGCGTAGGACATGATCATAGTGTTCTGGAATCCCTCGGATTCCAGCGCGGCGCGGATGATCCCGATCCGGCCGTCCATCATGTCCGACGGGGCGAGGATATCGCAGCCGGCGCGGGTCTGGACCAGCGCCTGCTCGACCAGCCGTTCGATGT
>CALALX010000084.1 GCA_937925635.1 uncultured Caulobacter sp. | reverse complement strand
CACCAGGAAGCCGGTGCCGGTGCGATAGGGCGTCGACAAGCCGGCCAGGGAGACATGTTCGCGGGCCAGGCCCACCTCCTCCTCGGCTTCGCGCAACGCGGCCTGCCACACGGTCTCGCCCGGATCGAGCCGTCCGCCCGGAAAGGCCACCTGCCCGGTGTGGCTGCGAAGAGTGTCCGAGCGCCGGGTGAGCAGGACCGACAGCCCCTCCTCCCGCTCGATCAGCGGCACCAGCACGGCCGCGGGCCGCACCGCGATGGGCTGGCCCTGGTTCATCATCGGATTGAGGTCGAAGTCCGAGCGCGGCTCATGACTCGGCGCGACCGCGTCGAACGGGTCGAGGTGGCGCGCGATCCAGTCGCGCAGCTCATGGGGCGCGGCGTGCGGGCTCACGCGGCCGGTCCCACGGCGAACCAGGCGCCGTTGGAGGTCACGCCCATGAGGCCGTCGCGCTCCTGCGCCAACTCGACCAGCTCGTAGAACACCGGCCGGGCGATCAGGGCCTCAAGGCCGCGCCGCACATGCAGATAGGGCCGCGGCTCGCCGGTCTTCGGGTCCATCTCGACGCGGATGGCGTTGTCCGGGCCGGCCTCGACCTCGTCGCCGACATTGGTCAGGAAGCGCAGCACCTCGCCGTCGCGGTCGACGCGCACGGCGATGAACGGCGCGTCCTCGACGACGATCTTCATCTTCTCGACGGGCGTGACCAGGTGATAGCCGTCCGGATCCAGCCGCAGCACGGTCGAGAACAGCCGCACCAGCGCCTCGCGCCCGATCGGCGTGCCCTCGTGGAACCAGAGGCCGTCCCGGCGGATGCGGATGTCGACCTCGCCGCAATGGGCCGGATTCCACAGATGCACCGGCGGCAGCCCGCGCCCGGGCGCCTGCTTGGCGGCGGCGAGGACGGAATCGAGGCCGGTCTTCGTCTCGGTCATGACGACAGTGTAGATGCGCCTCGCGCCGGGGAAAGCAACCTCGCGCGCTCAGGGAGCGGCCGTCACCGGCCCCGCCAGCCCGTCCGCGCCGCCCTCGCGCAGGGGCTTTAGCAGCACCCGGCGCTGATCGACAGGACCCGGCATGCGGACATCCTTCGCCGGGGCGGCGTCGAAGCCGACACGGCCGAAATAGGGCGCGTCGCCGACCAGCAACACCGCGCGCCAGCCCGCCTTCCGCGAGGCCTCGCAGGCCAGCTCGACCAGGGTCTGGCCGATGCGGTGCTTGCGCAGCTCGGCCTCGACCGCGATCGGGCCCAGGAACAAGACCGGCTCGCCGCCGATCTTCACCGGCCACAGCCGCACCGACCCGGCCAGGCGGTCGCCATCCCAGGCGGTCATGCTGAGGTCGGGCAACAGGCGGTTGGTCTCGCGCAGACGTTCGGCGGCCTTGGCGTGGCGGCCGGGCCCGAAGGCGCGGTCGATAAGGGCGTCGATGAGCGGGGCGTCGTCAGGGCGCTCCGGCCGGTAGGTGATCTTCGACATCAGGGGCTTCGCGGAAGGAACAGGGGAACGGGCCCCGCGCCTTCAACGGGCCGGGGCGGCTAGACGCCCGCGCGGTTCGCGCGGCGGATCGTTCGTCGGAGGTTGCGCATCGCGCCCTCGCTGTCCGCTTCAGAGGAGGGCGCACATACGGTTCGCTGACCCGCGCGTCAACGACGGTTGCGAGACCGCCGATCCGGGCGCAAAGGAGGATCAAGCCATGTCCGAGTCCGCCGAGCCCGACACATCGATGCGCGCCCTGCTCCGGCAGGGCGACTTCGTCAGATTCTGGTTCTGCCGCTGGACGGCCGTGCTGGCCGTGCAGATCCAGTCGGTCACCATCGGCTGGCAGATCTACGAGATCGCCCGCCGCAGCATGGACGTGAAGAGCTCGTCGCTGGTGCTGGGCTTGGTGGGGCTGGTCTCCTTCGTGCCGATCCTGTTTCTGGCGCTGCCGGCCGGCGAGACGGCGGACCGCTACGACCGCCGCCGGATCCTGAAGTTCACCTATGCGCTCGAGATCCTGGTGGTGGCCGCCCTGGCGACCGCCTCCTTCCTGCACGTGATCACGGTGGGCTTCATTCTCGGCGCGGCGGTGCTGTTCGGCGTAGCGCGCGCCTTTTTCGCGCCGGCCAACACGGCGCTGGGGCCCATGCTGGTGCCGCGGGAGCTGCTGCCGCGCGCGATCGCCTGGCAGTCGCTGGCCTGGCAGACCGCCGCCGTCGGCGGCCCGCTGATCGGCGGCTTCCTGGTCGCCCACGCCGGCCCGACCGTCGCCTATGCGGTCGCCCTCGCCCTCTATGTTGTCGCCGGGACCATGGTCCTGCTGATCCGGACCAACGCCCAGCCGGCCGTGCAGCCGGGCTCGCGCTGGCACCTGATGAAGGAGGGCCTGGCCTACGTCTGGAACAACAAGATCGTCTTCGGCGCGATCTCGCTGGACCTTTTCGCGGTGATCCTGGGCGGCGCGACCGCCCTGCTCCCGGTGTTCGCCAAGGACGTGCTGCACGTCGGGCCCGACGGCTTCGGTTGGCTGCGCGCCGGGCCGGCCATGGGCGCGGCGGCGGTGGCCGTCTACCTGGCCAGCAACCCGATCCGCAAGCGCGCGGGCCTGATCATGTTCGCCGCGGTCGGGCTGTTCGGGCTCGGCACCATCGTGTTCGGCCTTTCGAAGCTGCTGTGGGTCTCGGTCGCCGCGCTCGTCGTGCTGGGCGGCGCCGACATGATCAGCGTCTACGTCCGCCAGACCCTGGTCCAGTTGGTGACGCCCGACCACATGCGCGGCCGGGTCGGCACGGTCTCCTCTCTGTTCATCGGCGCCTCCAACGAGCTCGGAGAGTTCGAGAGCGGCCTGGTCGCCCGATTCCTCGGCCCGGTCGGGGCGGCGATCTTCGGCGGCATCGGCGCGCTGGTGGTCACCGGCCTGTGGGCGAAGCTGTTCCCCGACCTGCGAAAGGCCGACCGGCTTGCCTGACGCTACGTTTGCCGCGTAGACGCCTTCGTCAGCGCAAGAAACATCCAAGGGAGACGCGTCATGGGCGTGCTTGAGGGCAAGGTCGTTCTGGTCACCGGCGCCGCCGGCGGCATCGGCAAGGAGTGCGCCCTGCTGGCGGCGCGCGAGGGCGCCAAGGTGGTCGTCAACGACCTGGGCGGCAGCGTCGGCGGCGGCGACGAAGGCGACGCGGGCCCGGCCCAGCAGACCGCCAACGAGATCAACGCCGCAGGCGGCGAAGCCGTGGCCAACTCCGACAGCGTCTCCAGCATGGCCGCCGTGCGGGGTATGGTCGAACAGGCGAAGGACACGTTCGGCGGCCTGCACGCGATCATCAATCCGGCCGGCATCCTGCGCGACGGCATGTTCCACAAGATGTCCGACGAGGACTGGGACAAGGTCATCGAGGTTCACCTGCGCGGCGCCTACAACGTCTCCCGCGCTTCGGTGGAGCTGTTCCGCGACCAGCAGGAAGGCAGCTACGTCCACTTCACCTCGACCAGCGGCCTGATCGGCAACATCGGCCAGGCCAACTACGCCGCGGCCAAGCTGGGCGTGATGGGCCTGTCGCGCATCCTGGCCATGGAAGGGGCGATGAAGAACGTCCGCTCCAACATCATCGCGCCGTTCGCCTGGACCCGCATGATCGCCACCATCCCGGTGAAGGACGAGGCTTCGGCCCAGCGCGTCGACCGCATGAAGAACGCCATGCGCGCCGACCAGGTCGCCCAGCTGGCCGTCGCCCTCGCCTCCCCGGAAGCGAAGGACGTCAGTGGCCAGATCTTCGCCGTGCGCGGCAACGAGGTGATCCTGTTCGACCAGCCCCGGCCGATCCGCAACATGGCCGACACCACCGGCTGGACCCCCCGCAAGCTGCTCGACGTCGCCTTGCCGGCGATGAAGAACAGCTTCTTCGACACCGGCGCCAGCGCGTCCGTGTTCCCGTACGACCCGATCTAACCTCACCCGAAGGTCCCCGCGAAGGCGGGGATCCACGCGGCCTTCGGGCTGCCTCCAGATCAGCTTGGGTCCCCGCCTCCGCGGGGATGCTCGGAGATAAACATGCGCCGCGCCGCCATCGTCAGCCCCCTTCGCACCGCCGTCGGCAAGTTCCAGGGGGCCCTTTCGAGCATGACCGCCGGCGAGATCGGCGGCGTCATCATCAAGGAACTGGTCGAGCGCACGAAGATCGACCCCGAGCGGATCGACGACGTGACCTTCGCCCACGGCTACCCGAACGGCGAGGCGCCCTGCATCGCCCGCTGGTCGCTGCTGCAGGCCGGCCTGCCCATCGGCATCCCCGGCGTGTCGATGGACCGCCGCTGCGGCTCGGGCCTGCAGGCGGTGATCGACGCCGCCATGCGCATCCAGACCGGCGCGGCCGACGTGGTCATCGCCGGCGGCTGCGAGAGCATGAGCAACGTCGAGTACTACAGCCTCGACATGCGCAACGGCGCCCGCGCCGGCTCCGTGACCATGCACGACCGCCTCGCGCGTGGCCGGGTGATGAGCCAGCCGATCGAGCGCTTCGGCGTCATCAGCGGCATGATCGAGACCGCCGACAACCTGGCCCGCGACTATCAGATCAGCCGCGAGGCGGCCGACGAATACGCCGTCATGAGCCACCAACGCGCCACGAAGGCCTGGGCCGAGAACCGCTTCGCCGACGAACTGGTGCCGGTCTCGGTCAAGCAGCGGAAGGGCGATCCGGTCATCTTCGCCCATGACGAAGGCTATCGCCCCGACGCGACGATGGAGACCTTGGGCAAGCTGCGCGCGATCGAGAAGGACGGCGTGGTCACCGCCGGCAACGCCAGCCAGCAGAACGACGCCGGCGCCGCCTGCCTGGTCGTCGCAGAGGACAAGCTCGAGGAGCTCGGCCTGGAACCCATCGGCTGGTTCCACAGCTGGGCGGCCGCCGGCTGCGAGCCGTCGCGCATGGGCATCGGCCCGGTGCCGGCCGTCGAGCGCCTGTTCGCCCGCAACGGCCTGGGCTGGAAGGACATCGACCTCGTCGAGCTGAACGAGGCCTTCGCGCCGCAGGTGCTGGCCGTGCTCAAGGGCTGGAACTGGGACGACCGCGACAAGCTGAACGTCAACGGCGGCGGCATCAGCCTCGGCCACCCCATCGGCGCCACCGGCGGCCGCATCCTCGCCAACCTGCTGCACGAGATGCAGCGCCGCGAGGTCCGCTACGGCCTCGAGACCATGTGCATCGGCGGCGGCCAGGGCATCGCGGCGGTGTTCGAGCGGGCTTAGGCGCTCACTACGCACCCTCCTACTTTCCGTCATGGCCCGACTTGTTCGGGCCACCCATGCGGGGCGGGCCAGACGGAGTGGCGCAGGCAGATCGGCGCCCCATTCCCTTGTTCCGGTGTTCATGGGTGGCCCGAACAAGTCGGGCCATGACGGGATTGGGATATCTAACCCCGCCGCGCCTTCCACTGGTCGCGGGTGACCTCCCAGTAGTGCGACGTCCGCGTCGTGCCGTCGGGCCGCACCGCCTCGCGTGTGCCCATGCGGACGAACCCCGCCGCGTCGATCAGCTTCGCCGAGCGGACGTTGTCCAGCGCGGCGGTCAGGCACATCATCCGAACGCCGAGCGTGTCGAAGATCCAGCCGAAGGAGTGGAGTGCGCCCGCGCCGCCCTGGCCGCCGCTCTGGCGGCTGCGGGCCAGGGCGCCGGCCAGCTCGGCCGCCGAGCGGTCCGGCCAGACGCTGACGCAGCTGTAGCCGACGATGGTCCCGGTCTCGTCGCGGGTCAGGATCAGCAGCCGCCGGCCCTCCTGCCGCAGCGCCTCGCTTTCGGCGATCCAGCGGCCGACGCTGTCCAGCGAGAACGGCCGGGGCAGGTCGTAGATGGCGTCCGAAACCTCCGGGTCGAGCAGGAAGGCCAGCAGGTCGGCCGCATCCGTCGGCGTCGCGAGCGACCGGCCGGGGCCGAGGGTCGACAGGTCCGCCGAGAGCACCGCCGCGCGGATGGCCGCCGCTTCCTCGGCCGACACCTCCAGCACCGTGTCCGGCGGCGCGCTCATCGCGCCAGCGCCGCCAGCGCGGCCCCGTCCAGCCGCCAGATGGCGTGGTCCTGCGGCGCGGCGCCCAGCCGGCTGTAGAAGGCCTCGCCGCCGGTGTTGCCCGGCATCACAGCCCATTCGATGCGGGGCAGGTCCTCGGCTGCGGCGCGCCGGGCGAGGCTTGTCATCAGCGCCCGCCCCGCGCCGGTCCCGCGGGCGTCGGCCGTGACGAAGAGGTCCTCCAGATAGATGCCCTTGCGGCCGGTCCAGCTGGAGAAGGTATAGAACCAGGTCGAGAAGCCGAGCAGCACGCCGCCCTGCTCGGCCATCTCGCAGACGGCGTAGGGCGCCGGCCCGAAGAACGCGTGGCGGATCTCGTCGAGCGAGGCCTTGGCCTCCTCGATGTGCTCGTGATGCTCGGCGAGGTCGCGGACGAACTGGTGGATCGCCGCCGCGTCCTCCGGCCGGGCCGGACGGACGGTGACGCTCATCCGATCTTCACTCCGGGCGGCGCCGGGATCCATTCCGGCACGAAGAAGTCCGGCATCAGCGGCTTGCTCGGATCGACGCGGTAGTGCTCGAAGTCGCGCACCCCCTCCTCGTAGAGGAAGCTGTCGTCGATCAGGAAACGGCCCGTGAACTCCGACGCCTTCTTCAGGAAGATGGCGTGTGCGGCGTCGGCCATGATGTCGACGGTGCGGCAGTGCTTCATGCCCTCGTCCCCGGCTAGGGCGAACTGGATGGCGGCGGTGGCGATGCCGGTGCGCGGCCACAGGCCGTTGAAGGCGATGCCGTCGTCTTTGTACTCGTCGGCCATGCCGAGCATGAACATGCTCATGTTGTACTTGGCCACCGTGTAGGCGACGTGCCGGCCGAACCAGTGCGGGGCGAGATCCAGCGGCGGCGACAGCGCCAGCACATGCGGATTGGCCGCCCGCTTCAGGTGCGGGATGCAGGCCTTCGACGTCAGGAAAGTTCCGCGCGCGTTGATCTGGTGCATCAGGTCGTAGCGCTTCATGTCCGTCGCCTCGGTCGGCGTCAGGCTGATGGCGCTGGCGTTGTTGACGCAGATGTCGATGCCGCCGAAGGCCGCCACGGTGCGCTCCACCGCGTCGTAGACCGAGGCTTCCTCGCGCACGTCGACGATCAGCGGCAGGGCCTTGCCGCCCGCCTTTTCGATCGCCTCGGCCGCCGTGTAGATGGTGCCCGGCAGCTTGGGATGGGCCTCCGCCGTCTTGGCGGCGATGGCGACATTGGCGCCGTCGCGCGCGGCGCGCAGGCCGATGGCCAGGCCGATGCCGCGGCTGGCGCCGGTGATGAAGAGGGTCTTGCCCGAGAGACTCATGGGCCCGTCCTCAACCCGCGCCGACAGTCTCGGCCGAGATCGCCCACAGGCGGTCCGCGCTGTCCGGATCCAGGGCATGGGGCATGACGCCCTTCCAGGGCAGGTCCTTCGTCCACGGCTCGGCCTGGGCGCAATCCTCAAGGTAGAGGCCGCCGACGCCTTCCAGCTCCGGACCGACCGCCGCCCAGACGCTGGTCGAGGCGCCCTGCTCGGTGGTCTTGAAGCCGTCGCGGACCTTGCCGGTTTCAGCGTCGACCCAGCCCATGGCGACCTTCTCGTCATGCGTCATGTGCCGCTGCAGCGGGGTCATGATGCCGCCGGGCATGACCGCGTTGGCCGAGATCCCGCGATCCTTGAACCGCTTGTGGAAGCCGACCGCGAACAGGGCGTTGGCGGTCTTGGCCTGGCCGTAACTCTCCCACTTGTCGTAGGCGCGGGTGCGGTAGTGGATATCGTCCCAGTTGATATCCGAGCGGCGGTGGCCGATCGAGCTGAGGCTGACCAGTCGCGATGCCTTGCCCGCCTGTTTCGCGCCGGCTTCCAGCGCGGGGGCCAGCAGGACGCCCAGCAGATAGTGGCCGAAATGATTGGTGCCGATCTGCATCTCGAAGCCGTCCTTCGTCCGGTCCAGCGGACAGGCCATGACGCCGGCGTTGTTGATCAGGATGTGCAGCGGCTTGCCGCCCCAGCGCTGCGCGAAAGCGCGGATCGAGGCGAGGTCGGACAGGTCGAGCATCTCGAACCGCGCGCCCGGCCCCCGGGCGGTCCTGTTGATGTCAGCGACGGCCTCGGCGCCGAGGTCCGGCTTGCGGGCGGCGATGACCACCTCCGCGCCGGCCTCCGCCAGGGCGCGGGCGGTCTCGATGCCGATGCCGGTGGCGGCGCCGGTGACGATGATGGTCTTGCCCGACAGGTCGTGGCCGGCGACGATCTCGCGCGCGGGCGTGAACATGCCGAAGGGCGAGGTGATGCGGTCGTTCATGGGGACTCCCTGTTCCCAGGCCTCTTGTCGGGCCGATGCGTTCCGGACCAGATGATCAAAGGCGACGGCGACGGGGCCCTGGAGGTCGACCATGTTGGATCTGGCTGCCGCCATCCTGCACCACATCCCGGCGTTCGGCCTAGTGGCCATGCTGATGGCCAACGCGTTCCACGAAAGGCGGCGTAGATTGTCCCCAATGTCCCCATTCGGGTTTCGGGGTCCGGCGCGAGGGCTGGCGCGGGTCGTTCGAGCGGGCGTCATCCTTCCAGTATGACCCCGGCCAGGACGCCGTGGATCACGGCCGGGAAGCCTGGAGAATCCGGCGAGTTGGTTTAGCGGACAATTGAGTTTCCGCGTTCCGCGCGGCGTCGAACGCGGGGCTCTCGACGACGGTTCGGGCGCCCGAACGGGACATCCGAGGTCTCCGAATGTCTCGCATTGTCTCCAGAGTATATGTCTCCGGAGTCTCGCTAGGGACAGACACCGAGGTGTCTGTCCCTGACGGGATCACCCCACCTTCGAGAAATCCGCCGGCCTACGCTGCGCGAACGCCGCGAAGGCCTCGGCGGCTTCCGGGGTCTTGAGGCGGGCGGCGAAGTGGGCGCCCTCTTCGTCCATGCGGGCGGCCAGGGCCTCGGCGTCGCGCATCAGGCCCTTGGTCACCGTCAGGGCGCCGAGCGGGCGCTTGGCCAGCGCCTGGGCGACGTGCAGCGCGCGCCCGTCGACCTCGTCCTCCGGCAGCGCTTCATTGGCGATGCCCCAGGCCTCGGCTTTCCGGCCGTCGACGGCCTCGCCGAGCGCGAACATGGCGTAGGCGCGGGCGTGACCGATGCGGCTGGGCAGGGTCAGGCTGGACGCCGCTTCCGGCACCAGGGCCAGGTTCACGAACGGCACGGTCAGCTTCGCCGTATCGGCGATGAACACCAGGTCGCAATGCAGCAGCATGGTCGTGCCGACGCCGACCGCCAGGCCGCGCACGGCGGCGACCAGCGGCTTCTTCGCGTGGGCCAGGGCCTTGAGGAACCGGCCGACATTGCGCTCGCCCCGCGCGCCCGTGTCCTGCGACGCGTTCTGGGCGGCGAAATCCGACAAGTCGTTGCCGGACGTGAAGCTGTCGCCGATCGAGTTGAACAGGATCACCCGCACCGCCGGGTCCTTCTCGGCGGCGACCAGACTGTCGGCGAGGACGCCATACATCGCGTCGGTGATGGCGTTCTTCTTGTCCGGACGGTTGAAGGTCAGGGTCATGACGCCGTCCAGCAGGGCGACGAGAATGTGGTCGGTCATGGATTATCTCCGGGGGAAGCGGGTCCGCAGGCCGGCGAGCCAGCGGGCGATGATGTCGACCTCGGCTTCGCTGAAGCCTTCGGTCAGGGTGGTGTTCAGTTCCTTCAGGCCGTGCAGGGCCTGGGCGCGGGCTTCGCGGCCCGACTGGGTGAGGAACAGACGCTGTGAGCGGCCGTCGTCCGGGTCGGCGCGACGCTCGACCAGGCCGCCGCGTTCCATGCGGTCGACCAGGCCGGTCATCGCCGAGGGCGCGACATCCAGCGCCTCGGCCGCCTCTCCGATCAGCACGCCGCCATCCTTGCCGAGAAAGAACAGCAGGCCCGACTGCGCCTGGGTCAACCCGCCCATGCCCGCCAGCTCGGCGTCGATCCAGCGCTGCACGCGCCGCGCGCCGGCGGACAGCAGGAAGAACAGACGGCGGTCAGGCGTGGGGGACATAGGAAGGGGCATATACTTCGTGTACGAAATATCAAGTTCGCATGTGAAACATCCTCTCCCCGCAGGGAGAGGACGACTACGCCGCCCGGTACCAGACCACGCCGTGCTCGTCGGCCTCCGCCACCGCATGCCCCCGGTCGATCAGGCAGTTGATGTGGGCCAGGCCCTCGCCGGTGGCCATGCCGAGGAGATCGGGACCGATCGGCCGGGCGAACAGGGCGCCGAAGACGTCGATGGCCCGGCGGGGTCCGGTCGACAGCAGCTTGCGCAGCCGGCTGAGCGACCGCTCGTGGCCGTTGATCAGGTGGTCGAGCCGGGCATGCAGCCCGTGGAACGGGTCATTGTGGGCCGGCAGGACCAACACATCATCGGGCACGGCGGCCTTGACCTTGGCGCAGCTCTGCATCCAGTCCTTCAGCGGATCGGCGTCCGGTTCGGTCGGAAACACCGACACGTTGGAGGAGATCCGGGGCAGCACCTGGTCGCCGCTGATCAACAGCTTGAGTTCTGGGCAGTAGAGGCAGGCATGATCGGGCGAATGGCCGTTGCCGGTCACCACGCGCCAGACATGGTCGCCGATCTGGAACTCCTCGCCGTCGTTCAGCCGGCGATAGCTGTCGGGCAGCTGATAGATGGCCTTGCCGAAGCCGCCGAAGCGGGTGCGGTAGTTCTCGATCGAGTCCTCGTCCCAGCCGGCCGCCTTGTAGAAGTTGATGCCGTCCTCGGGCGCCTCGCGGCCGGTGTCGGCGACCAGCATGCGGCACTGCAGGTATTCCAGCCGCGTCATCCACAGGCGACAGTCGAACTTGCGGGTCATCCAGCCGGCCAGGCCGATGTGGTCCGGATGCAGGTGGGTGACGATCACCCGGGTGATCGGCTTGCCGTCCAGCGCGTCCTTGAAGGCCGTCCGCCAGGCCTGGGAGGTATCGCGGGTCTGCATCCCGGTGTCGACGACGCACCAGCCCTCGCCGTCGGCGATGGCCCAGACGTTGATGAACTGCAGCGCGCCGCCCAGCGGCATGCGCAGCCACTTGACGCCGGGCGCCACGTCCAGGGCCTGTCCGGTTCCGACCTCCGGACCTGTCTCGAAGGGATAATCCAGCTTCGGTCGCCGAACTTCGGTCGCCGAATCTTCCATGCCGTCCCGCAATTTGCTGCTCTCCCGATGAATGCGCCCATCATCGGCCGTTCAGCGCGGGGCCGCAATTCCGACGCTGCGTAAGGGCATCTTGACCCTCGAAAGAAGCGCGCGTTTATGTCGCCGCGAGGAATCGACCCAGGAGACAGACTATGAGGTTCAGAGGGATTGGCCTGGCCGCCGCCCTGGTCGTCGCGATGACGGCGCCGGCCGCCACCGTCATGGCCGCCAAGAAACCCGCCGCGGCGGCCCCCGGCGGGATCGACGCCAAGGCCCGCGAAAAGGGCATGGCCGAGGCGCCGGCGCTGGCCGCCGCCGCCGGTCTGACCTGCACGGTCGCCGACGCCTACTACATCGGCGGCAACCCGAAGATCGGGCAGAGCGCCTACGAGGTCTCCTGCGGCAACGGCATTGGCGGCGTCATCGTCACCGTCAAGGACGCGCCCAAGCCGAGCTTCTACACCTGCCTGGAAAGCAACCGGCCGCAGGCCGACGGCAAGCCGAGCAGTCTCGCGTGCAAGCTGCCGGGCAACGCCGACGACAAGGCGCCGCTCGTCGCCGCGATCGCCACGTCCGGCATCTCCTGCACGATCGCCAAGGCCCGCGCGATCGGCTCGAGCCCGACCTCCAGCTTCTTCGAAGTCGCCTGCCAGGACGGCGCCGGCTACATCCTGCAGACCTCGTCCCCGATCGACCCGGCGCCGACCGATCCGGCCAAGGCCCCCAAGATGCTGCCCTGCCTGCAGTTCGAGCCGGGCGAGAACCTGGCCTGCGAACTGACCACGCGCGAGGCCCAGCTGGCCGTTGTCGACCAGCTGGCGGCGGCGTCCGGCAAGGCCTGCACGATCACCGACAAGCGCTACATGCTGTCGACCACCAAGGGGCTTCGCTACTACGAAGTCGCCTGCTCGGACGGCAAGGGCTACGTCTTTGAACAGGCCACCAACGGGGCTCTGAACCGGACCATCGACTGCGCAGCGGCCTCGTTCGTCGGCGGCGGCTGCACCCTCACCGACGCGGTGGCGGCCCAGTCCGAACAGGCCGGCCTCTACACCAGCCTGGTCAAGAAGGCCGGCTTCGACTGCACGGTCGAGCTGTACGCCCCGCTGCCGACCCAGGCGGACCTGAAGGCCACCGTCGATGAAGTGGTTGAACTGAAGTGCAGCAACCGCCCGGACGGCGCCATCGCGCTGTTCAAGAAGGCGGGCGGGGCGGCGATCCTCAACTGCGCCGCGGCGCCCGCCATCGGCTACCGCTGCACCAAGACCGACGTCGCCGCGGCCCTGATCCCGATCAACCGCGACATCGCCGCCGCCTCCGACAAGCCGTTCGCCTGCAAGGCCTACGCGACCGGCGGTCTGGCCCTGACCACCGACGACATCCTGGTCGAGGTCGGCTGCGATCCGGAAGGCCGCTTCGCGATGGCCTACTCGCGCTCGACCGGCAAGCCCTCGGGCGCCCGGACCTGCGCGTCGATGGGCGACAAGTGCAAGCTGCCGATCACCAAGCCCTAGGCTGATCGGTTCGCCGAAACGAAGAGCCCCGCCGGAGCGATCCGGCGGGGCTTTTTCGTTGCTCTTCCCCTTCCTCCTCGACGGAGGAGGTCGCTACAGGGCCGCCTCGATGAAGCGCGGGCCCTTCTGGTTCATGGCGCGCTCGAAAGCCTCGTCGAACGCCTCGGGGGTCGAGACCCGCTCGGCGGGAAGGCCGAGACCGCCGGCCACGGCCACCCAGTCGATGCGCGGCTCGCCGAGGTCCAGCAGCTTGCGGGCCGCGGGGCCGGGGTTGCCGGCGCCGGTGCGGCCCATCTCGATGTTGAGGATGCGGTAGGCGTGGTTGGCGAACACCACCGTCGTCACGTCCAGCTGCTCGCGGGCGATCGTCCACAGGCCCTGGACCGTGTACATCGCCGCGCCGTCGCCGTTCAGGCTGAGCACCTTGCGGTCCGGGCAGGCCACGGCCGCGCCGATGGCGACGGGGATGCCCTGGCCGATGGCGCCGCCGGTCAGGCACAGCCAGTCGTGCGGCCGGGCGGTCTTCGTCGACTGCCAGACCGGCAGGCCGGCGGTCACCGCGTCGTCGCTGACGATGGCGTTGTCGGGCATGTGCCGGGCGATGGAAGCGCCGACGCTGTACGGATTGAACGGTCCTTGCGGCATGTCCGGCAGGGACAGACCCTCGACCGGCGGAGCCTCGGGCGCGCCGAGCGCGTCGGCCAGGGCCTGCAGCGCGCCGACGCCGTCGGTCTCGCGACCGCACAGGCTGGCCACCGCGCAGCCCTCGGGCACGAGCAGGCTCGGGCGATCCGGGTAGGCGAAGAAGGCGACCGGTTCGGTGGTCTCGACCAGAACCATCAAGTCAACGCCCTCAAGGTCGGCCAGGGCCATCTCGCCGAAGTACATCATCTTGTCGGGCGCGAACCGTCCGGCGCCGCGGGCGATGCGCGAGACGAAGGTGTCGGTCAGCACCCGCACCCCGGTCGCCGCGATGCGGCCGGCCTGACGCACGCCGGCGTCGAGACAGGTCGAGCCGCCCATCAGGATCACCGGCTTCTTCGCGGCGCGGATGCGGGCCGCGGCCGCCTCGACCAGGGTCGGTTGGACGGAGGCCCGCGCGGGCCTCTCCAGCACGGGTCCCTTGACGGTCGTCTCCGACCAGGCGCTGTCAGCCGGCAGGATCAGACTGGCGCAGCCGCCGGGCGCGCCATAGCTGGCGCGCACGGCCTCGGCCGCGAACGGTCCGACGCTGTCGGGGGTGTCGGCCGACTTGACCCATAGCGAGTTGGGCGCGGCCCAGCCGGCGATGTCGCTGTTCAGCGGGGCGTCGTACTGGCGGTGGTAGGTGGCGTGGTCGCCGATCACGTTGACCACGGGCGTCCCAGCGCGGCGGGCGTTGTGCAGGTTGGCGCCGCCGTTGGCGTAGCCGGCGCCCAGGTGCAGCAGGGTGCAGGCCGGCGCGCCCGCCATCCGTCCGTAGCCGTCGGCGGCGCCGGTCGCCACGCCCTCGAACAGGCAGAGCACCGAGCGCATGCGCGGCTCGCGGTCCAGGGCCGAGACGAACTGCATCTCGCTGGTGCCGGGGTTGGCGAAACAGGCGGTGACGCCGTTGTCGGCCAGCGTCGTGATCAGGGCGTCGGCGCCGTTCATCGTCTTCTCCAGTGCGGGGCGATCGCCCCTCCCTTCCACCATTTCGCGGCCCGCGCCAACGGTCGAGCGTCAGCGGGCGAGGTCGACCACCTTGCCGGGGTTGAGAATGCCCGCCGGATCGAGGGCCGCCTTGAGCCGCTCCATCAGGGCCAGCTCCTCGTCCGAGCGGCACAGGGGCAACCATTCGCGTTTGGTCAGGCCGACGCCGTGTTCGGCGGAGATCGATCCGCCGAGCGCCTGCAGGGGACGGTAGACCAATTCCTCCAGGGCGTGCCGGTCGGCCAGGGTGGCGCCCTCCTGGATCCGGGCGAGGATGTGCAGATTGCCGTCCCCCAGGTGGCCGAAGACCCAGGGTCGGCCGAACCGAGGCCACAGGGCGGCGTAGGCGGCCTGCACCTCGTCAACATAGGCTTCCATGGCCGCGATTGGCAGGCTGACGTCGAAAGCGATGATCGGACCGTCTCGACTGGTCTGGCCGACGTCATCCCTCAGGGCCCACATGGCGGCCCGCTCGGCGCCGGAGCGCGCGATCGCCGCGTCCTCGACCTCGCCGTCGTCGAGCGCCTCGGAGAGCGCCGCCTCGAACCGCGCGGCGTCGGCCGCAGCGTCGCCGCCGAGGCTTTCGACCAGCACATAAAACCGGTGCCGGCCGAACAGCGGCGAGCGACCCCGCGCGGGCGGCGTGGTGACCAGATCGTGGAAATCGGCCCACATCACCTCGAAGGCGGACATCGCCCCGCCGAGTCGGCGCTCCAGCCGCCGGAGGAGCCGAACCACGCCGTCGAAGGAGGCGACGCCGATGAAGGCGGTGTCCTGGCTCACCGGCGCCGGCCGCAGCCGCAGGATGGCCCGGGTCACCACGCCCAGGGTTCCCTCCGAGCCGATGAACAGCTGCTTGAGGTCGTAGCCGGTGTTGTTCTTCATGAGCGGCCGCATGGCCGAGATGACGGAGCCGTCGGCCAGCACCGCCTCCACGCCCAGCACCATGTCCCGGGTCATCCCGTAGCGCAGAACGCGGTTGCCGCCGGCGTTGGTCGAGATGACGCCGCCGATGGTCGCCGATCCCCTCGCGCCCAGGTCCAGGGGCAGGAACAGGCCCGCCGCCTCCGCCGCTTCACAGGCGGTCTGCAGGACGCAGCCGGCCTGAACGGTGATCGTCCCGGCGGTCGGGTCGATCGCCTCGATGGCCGCCATCCGCTCCAGGGACAGCGCCAGGCTCCCGTCGGCGAGGCAGCCGTCCACCAGGCCAGTGCGTCCGCCCCAGGGCGTGACCGGGACGCCGGCGGCGGACGCCAGCCGGAGAATGGCGGCGACCTCCGCGGTGGAGGTCGGACGCAGGATGGCCAGCGGCTCGCCCAGCCGCGTCCAGGGCCCACGGGGATAGGCGGCCGCCGCATCGCCCGTCAGCACGCCTCCCGGCGCGAGCCTCTCCCGCAGGTCGTCGATCAGCTGGTCCATGCCGTCCACTCCGAATGCTCGGAGGCATGCTAGCCTTCTCATCCGTCGGACGGATTGATCCAGGCCAACCCGGCGCGACGGCCACGGGCCTTTTCTCCCGTCGACAAAGCAGGCAAGTCAGGGACGGGAAAAGGGGGGACCATCATGACCATGCGTGACCAGTGGGCCCGCGCGGCCCTGCTCGGGTCGGTGTTGGCCGGCGTCAGCTACATCTACAGCTGGAACGCCGACCTGTCCCAGGCCGCCAGCCTGACCTGGAAGGGCCTCGGCGTCGGCTTGCTGGCGGTCTACGCGGCGCTGCGGGCCAGGGACCTCAATGGTTGGCTGCTGGCCGCCGTGATGACGCTCGGAACCCTGGGCGACGTGCTGCTGGGCATTCACTTCATCACCGGCGCGGTGGCCTTCCTGATCGGCCATTGCGTGGCCATCGGCCTCTATCTGCGCAACCGTCGCCAGGTGATCCAGAAAAGCCAGCTGGCGCTGGCCGTGCTGCTGGTCCCGGCGACGGTCTTCGTCGCCTTCATGCTGCCGGCGGACCGGGCGGGGGCGCCCGGGGTGGCCTTCTACACGCTCGGCCTGTCGCTGATGGCGGCGACCGCCTGGACCAGCCGCTTCCCGCGGTTCACGGTCGGCATCGGCGCGTTGATGTTCCTGGCCAGCGACCTGGTGATCTTCGCCAAGATGGGGCCGCTGGCGGACACCTTTCTCACCGGCCTGGCGGTCTGGGTTCCCTACTACGGCGGTCAGATGCTGATCGCCGTCGGCGCGGCCGGCGCGATAGAGCACTGGCGGGAGACGGCGGCGAAGGAGCGCGTGCTCGGGGGTTAGGGCATCGCCGCGGTGGTCGGCGGCAGCATGTCCGGCGGCGGCGCCTTGAAGGCCATCGGCACGAACATGCGCGTGCCCGGCTTCAGCGGCCTGCCGTCCGGCAAGGTTCCGGCGGCCTTGAAGTAGCGCGAAGCCTGAAGCGCGATCTTGCCGAAGTGGCACCCCTCGGGAGACTCGCGCACCACCTTGCATGCGTTCAGCCGCCCGTCCTCGCCGAGCCGGCACTCCACCATGGCCATGCCGTCGGTGTAGGTCCCGTCCGGGCCGCACGGCGGATGGCTGAGGATGGCCTCGAAGATCTGGTCCTGCGTCGGCAGCTGCTCCCAGACCGCGACCCCGACCGGAGGCTCCTGCGCCACGGAGGCGCCGAGGCCGAGCGTGGCGGCGGCGAGCAGCGCGGTAGCGAAGAGCGGAGCGGCCTTCATGGGGAGATGTTAGCGGCGAGCGCGGCCTCCGGGAAAGGGGTTCGCCTCTGACGGGGGACATGCACTTCAGTGCGTGTCCCCTGCCGCTTCTGGCGCTTCACGCTGCTGGGGACACGTACCGAAGACGGTACATGTCCTCGGCCGATCTAGAACCTCAGCACCCCTTCGTCCGGCTCCGCCGCGAACAAGCGCGCCAGCTCGGCAGGCCGGCGGTCCCGCGCCATGGCCTGGTTGATGTAGCCCTTGTCGGTCAGCTCGCCGCTGGCGGCGTCGGGGGCGCCGTCGAGGATCAGGGCGCGGGCGACCTTCCCGCCGCCGCCCTTGGCCGCGGCGTTCATGCGCTCCAGCCCGTCGCGGATCGCGGCGCGGACGGCCTCCGGCGAGCCCAGCTTCGCGGCGCCGGCGGGGTCGAGGAACAGCATCAGGCCGACGCCCTCCTGCCCCTCGCCGCAGACGACTGCGTCGCTGACCGCGCCGCCGATGGCTGAGACGGCCGCGACGCGCAGCGCGCCGGCGGCGACGAAGGTGCCGCTGGCCAGCTTGAAGTTCTCGACCAGGCGGCCATCGAACATCAGGCCCGCTTCCGGGTCGGCCGGGTCGATGGCGCGGGCGGCGTCGCCGAGGCGGTAGAAGCCCTCCTCGTCGAACGCCTGGGCCGACAGCTCCGGCTCGCCGAGATAGCCGGGCGACACCTGCGGGCCCTTGACCCGGATCTCGAACTTCTCGCCCGCCGGGACCAGCTTCACCGCCGTGCCCGGCACCGGCAGGCCGATCATGCCGCCTCGGCCGTTCAACCAGTGAATGTTGCAGGCGGTCGGGCCGGTCTCGGTCGAGCCGTAGCCGGTGGCGAAGGTGATGCGCTCTCCGGTCAGGCGGATGGCAACGGCCTGCACCCGATCGATGATGCTCTGGGCGATCGAGGCGCCGCCGTACTGCAGCACCCGCACGCGCGAGAAGAAGGTGCGGGCGAGGTCGTCGTCCTTCTCCAGCTCGGAGACGAACAGGCCCCAGCCGGCCGGGACCATGTTGTGATAGGTCGGGGCGACCTCGCGCAGGTTGCGGATCGTCTCGCCCATCTTCGCCGGCGTCGGCTGGCCGGCGTCGATGTAGAGCGTGCCGCCCCGGTGCAGCACCATGTGCAGGATGGCGTTGGCGCCCAGGCTGTGGCTCCAGGGCGCGGCGTTGACGACCACCGGCGGGTCCGGGTCGTCGAAGCAGGCGGCGATCTGGGCGGCGTTGATCGAGATGTTGCGGTGCAGGCCGATCACCGCCTTCGGCCGTCCGGTCGAACCCGAGGTCAGCAGCAGCTTGGCGATGTCGTCCGGCTGCGCGATCGCGGGGGCGGCCGGCGCCGAGAGCAGACTGTCGAAGGTCATGTCGACCGGCCGCGCGTTGGCGCTGGCCACCACCGGCAGGCCCTTCAGGAACTCCGCCTCCAGCGCTCCGGCGAAGGCAACCGCGTCATCGGTGTAGACCGCGTCCGGCTTCAGCACGCCGCAGGCGTAGGCCAGCCGCGACAGGTCCGCGCCCGCGAGGCCGTACTGCGGCGAGACCGGCGCCACGGCCACGGCCTGGCTCATGGCGGCGTAGGAGATCAGCGCGTGGTCGACCCCGTTGCGGGCCAGGATCAGCAGGCAGTCGCCGCGCTTCAATCCCAGGCCCTTCAGCCCGCCGGCGACGGCGGCGACCATGGCCGCGCCCTGGGCGTAGGTGACGGTCCGCCAGCCCTCGCCCGCCCGCTCGGCCAGCCAGACGCGGTCCGGCGCCGCGGCGCTCCAGCGATCCAGCGCTTGCAGGGTGGTCAGGAACTCGGTTGCGTAGGGCGTCGGATTGGCCAACACCAGGCTGCCGTCCTCGCGGCGCTCGATGTCCAGGCGACGCGGGGCGTAGCGGGCGTCCCGGAAGGGCGCGGTCGAAAGGGCGGTGTTTCCATCCATGGCCGCGTTATCAGGCGCCGTCCCGCCTGGCGCCAAGCATCAATGCTGACGCTTTGGGCGAGTCGCCTCACCATCCGCCGAGTCTACGGAGGGTGGTTCGATGCAGAACATCAAAATCTTCGGCCGCGGGTTCGCTGTCGTCGTCGTGCTCGGACTACTGCTGTTCGGCGTCGTCAGCTGCGGCAAGACCGTCGAGCCCGGCAACGTCGGGGTGAAGATCCGGACGCTCGGCGGCGGCGCGGGCGTCGATGCCCAGCCGCTCAGCTCCGGCTGGCACTTCAAGTTCATCGGCGAGCGTATCGTCGAGTACCCCGTGATCCAGCGAACCTACAGCTACACCCGCGAGCCCGACGAGCGTGGGCCCGAGAATGAGGAAATCTCGTTCGCGGACAATACCGGCCTGCCCATGACCGCCGATGTGGCCATCACCCTGCAGGTCAACCCGGCCTCGGCGCCGAAGCTCTACGAAACCTATCGACTGACCTTCGACCAGTTGCTCGACGGACCGATCCGCAACGATGTGCGCTCGGCCATCGCGGCGGAGACCGAGCGGGTCAGCGTCGACCAGCTGTACTCCGGCGGTCGCCAGTTGGTGATCCAACGGGCGCTGGCGCGGGTCTCGACCAAATGGGCCCGTCACGGAGTCCAGATCACCCAGCTCGAGTGGATCGGCACCATCCGCTATCCGGAGATCATCCTCCAGGCGATCCAGGCCAAGACCAAGACCGAGCAGGAGACCCTGACCGCCCGCGCCCAGGTCGCCAAGGCGCAGGCCCAGGCTGAGGCGGCGATCGCCGCGGCCCGCGGCCAGGCCGAGTCGATCCGGATCATCAACGAGGCGCTGGCCGCCAACCCCCGCTACGTCGAGCTGAAGGCCGTCGAAAAGTGGGACGGCAAGCTGCCCCAGGTCACCGGCGCCGCCGGCGCGCCGTTCATCAACCTGCAGGAGCGGCGCTGAGCGCTCCCTTTCGCCGTCATCCTGGCGCTCGTCGCGAGGATGACGGCGGTGGGTCGCTACGGGGCAGCGATCTCGGCCCGCTTCCGCGCCAGATACAGCCGCTCGGCCGGCGGGGGATCGAGCGCCAGGGCGGCGTCGTAGGCGGCGAGGGCTTCCGCGCGGCGGCCGGCGCGGTCATTCAGCCCGGCGCGGGCGACTTGCCAGGGCAGCCAGCGCGACAGATCGCGGCCGGCGGGGATCGCTGCGAGCGCGGCCAGCCCCGCCTGCGGTCCGTGGGCCTCGCCGATCGCCACCGCGCGGTTGACCGCGGTGACCGGCCCCGGCCGCAGCAGGACGAGCGCATCGTAGAGGGTCGCGATGGCCGGCCACGGCGTGGCGCCGCTCTCCCGGCGCGAGAGGTGGGCCGCGTGGATGGCCGCCATCATCCGATACGGGCCCGTACCTTTTTCGCGCGCCGCGCGATCGAGCCGGCGCGCGCCCTCGGCGATCAGACGATCGTTCCATGCGGCGACGTCCTGCTCGCTGATCGGGGCCATCGCGCCGCCGTCGTCCAGCCGCGCCGGTCGCCGCGCCTCGGCGAAGCGGACGAGCGCCGCCAGGCCCAGCACTTCGGGGTCATCGGGGACCAGCTCGGCCAACAGGCCCGACAGCCGCAGCACCTCGGCCGCGAAGTCGGCGCAGTCTCCGGCCAGAGCAGCGTCCTCATAGGCCTGGGCGTAGGCGATCTCCAGCGTGGCCAGCACCGCCTCCAGCCGCTCGGGCCAGGCGGCGCGCGCCGGAACCTCAAACGGCACGGCGGCGGCGGCGATCTTCTTCTTCGCCCGGGTGATCCGCTGCAGCATGGCGCTCTCGCCGACCAGGAAGGCGCGCGCCAGCCGTTCCGTCGATAGGCCGCAGACCACCTTCAGCGTCAGCGCCGCACGCGACTCCAGCGCCAGCGCCGGGTGGCAGCAGACGAAGATCAGCCGCAGGCGCTCGTCGGGAATGGGCTGGTCGGCCAGCATGGCCAGGTCCTCCGGCGTCGGCTCGGGCGGCGGCGCGTCATGGACGGCGTTCTCGCGGGTCCGGGTCCGTCGCCTGGCGTCCACCGCCCTGCGCAGGGCCGCGCGCCACAGCCAGGCGGCGGGGTCTCGCGGCGGATCGGACGGCCAGGCGGTCAGCGCCGAGAGCGAAGCCTCCGAGAAGGCCTCCTCGGCGAGATCCAGGTCGCGGAATCGCGCGGCCAGGGCGGCGACCACCCGGCCTCGCGCGCCCGCGATCGCCGCGCCAAAGTTCATGCAGGCGCGTCCATGCCTAGTAGATCATCACCGGCCGGACCTCGACCTTGCCGCCCGGGACCACGGGCATCCGTCTGGCCCAGGCGAGCGCCGCGTCGAGATCAGGGACATCGATGAGGTAGTAGCCGCCCAGCTGCTCGCGGGTCTCGGCGAAGGGCCCGTCGTGCAGGCTCTGGACGCCGCCGGAGTCCGTGACCACCGTGGTCGCCGTCTCCACGCCTTGCAGACCGTCGCCGCCGATCAGCAGGCCCTTCTCGCGAAGCTCGGCTGACAGGGCCATGTGCTTGCCGACGATCTCGGTCAGGAAGGCCTCGCTGGCGTTGGCGTAGTGTTCCTCCGGCTCGTAGATCAGAAGCATGTACTGCATGTCGGTCTCCCGGGCGCCCCTGCGCCGTCCTGGCTGAGAGACGGTCGGGCTCCGCGAGTTTCGACACGGGTGGGCGGAAAAATCGAGTCCGGCGACCCTTACCGCGATTTCATTCGACTCCGGGCGCTCGACCGTCATTAGTAGTAGCCATGACTACTAATCCTGAAGAGGCGCTTGCCGCCCTCGGCTTCACAGAGACCGAAGCGCGCATCTACTGCGAACTGCTGCGGGGCGGGCCGGCGACCGGCTATCGCCTGGCCCAGGCGATCGGCAAGGCGCCGGCCAACACCTACCAGGCGCTGTCGGTCCTCGCGCAGAAGGGCGCGGTCCTGGTCGACGACGGGGATACGAAGACCCACCGCGCCGCGCCGCCGGAGGAACTTCTGGCCGGGCTGAAGCGCGGCTTCGACGCCCGCCGCGAGGACGCCCAGGCCGCGCTGGCCGGCCTCGGCGCGCCGATGGCCGACGACCGCATCTACCAGCTGCGCACCCCGGCCCAGACCTATGAGCGGGCCCGGGCGATGATCGCCGCCGCGCGCGAGGTGGTGCTGTTCGACGCCTTCCCGGGGCCGCTCGCCGAGCTCACTCCGGAACTCACCGCCGCGGCCGCGCGAGGCGTCATCGTCGCCGGCCTGACCTATGGCGCGGCGACCGGCCTGCCCTTTCTGACCGTCGACTCGCACGGCGGGGGCCTGATCGGCGAGCGCTGGCCCGGCCAGCAGCTGAGCTTGGTCGCCGACGCCGTCGGGCATCTGATCGTCCTGCTGTCGCCCGACGGCGAGCGCGTCAAGCACGGCGTGTGGAGCGACAGCGCCTATCTTGCCTGCATCAAGCACTCGGGTCTCGCGGCGGAGATCCGGCTTTCCGTGATCGAGGCCGGCGACGCCGACGTCCCCGACCTGTCCCTGCTGCGCGCCTATCCGGCCGGCCTGCGCCGTCTGATCGGGCCCGCGCCCACCGTTTCGAAGTCTGGAGACGCGACATGACTCGCGCACTGATCGCCCTGTTGTTCGTCATCGCCGCCCCGGCCACGGCCTGGGCCGACGAGCTCGACGCCGTCGTCGGCCGCTACCTCGCCTGGCGCGGCGGCCCCGCGTACGCGCAGCTGCGGACCATCGAGGCGACCGGCCGGATGGAGATCGCCGGGCTGGCGGGACCGATCCGCTATCGCCTCGACCGCGACGGCCGCTCGCGCAACGAGGCTGACTTCGGCGTCGTCAAGGCTCTGGACGTCGTCACGCCGGAGGGCGGCTTCTCGCTGAACCAGAGCGGTCAGATCGAGACCCTCTCCGCCGTGGCCCGGGAACAGGCCCGTCGCACCGCCCTGCTCGAGTTCGGCGACGCCGTTCGGGGCAAGGGCGGCGTCAAGCGCGAGCTGCTGCCGGACGAAAGTCTCGACGGCAAGACCTGGGACGTGGTGCGCCTGACCTTCGCGGACGGGACCACATACGATCTGTTCCTCGACCCGACGACGGGCGCCGCTCACGGCGCGCGCGTCGTCGAGAACAGGATCAAGCGCTTCGAATCCTACCAGGACTGGCGGACGGTCGCCGGCGTGCGGATGCCGTTCCGGACCGCCGTGAAGTCGGAGCTGGAGGGGTCCAGCGCCCTGATTCAGCTCGAGGCGGTGACGCTCAACGCCGACTTCGCGGCGGCGCTGTTCGAACGCCCGGCCGAGGTTCGCAAGGCGGTCTTCGCGGGCGGCGTGTCGAGCACCGGCTGGATCGACTTCGAGTTCTTCAACAACAACCGCATCTTCTTCCCCGCCAAGGTCAACGGGTTCGACACCGTCGTGATCCTCGACAGCGGCGCGGAAAGCACGGTCTTCGACACCCGCTTCACCGAGAAGGTCGGCCTCAAGCCGCAGGGCGCGGTCACTGCCATGGGGACCGGCGGGACGTCGACCGCAGGCCTGATCGGCGGCGTCACCATCCAGGTCGGCAATCTCAGCCTCACTGACCTGACGGTCGCCTCCATCGACCTGGCGGCCATCGAGAAGGCCATCGGCCACGAGCTGCCGGTGATCCTGGGCAAGGAGATCTTCACCCAGCTGATCGTCGACATCGATTTCGAGAACCGTCGCATCGCCTTCAGCGATCCGGCCGGCTACAGGCCGCCGGCCGGGGCGGCGCAGATCCCGATCACCGCCGTCGACGGCCTGCGCGCCGTGCCGGTGTCCATCGAGGGGCGCGCGCCGGTGCTGTTCGACTTCGATCTCGGCAACGGCACGCCGCTGCTGGTTTTCCCCTCCTACGCGGCCGCCGAGAAGCTGCTGGAGGGGCGGCCGCAGTCGACGGGCCTGGGCGGCGCCGTGGGCGGCATGCGCGAGGACAAGGTCGCGGTCATCCGGCGGCTGGAGTTCGGCGGCGCCGTCTTCACCGACGTGCCGACGGCCTTCCCGCCGCCCGGGCCGTCGGCCGTGGACAGCGACCACACGCGAGGCAACCTCGGGCTGCCGATCCTGAGCCGGTTCCGTCTGATCACCGACTATCCGCAGGACCGCCTCTACCTGGTCCCGGCCGGGGACGCCGAGCGGCCCTTCGACCGCGACCGGCTGGGCCTGAACCTGACGCTGACCGGCGAGACCTTCACGGTCCGCTACGTGGCCAAGGGCGGCCCGGCCGAGGCGGCGGGCTTCAAACAGGGCGATGTCCTGAACCTGGTCGACGGCAAGCCGGCCAGCGGATGGACCCGCGAGACCCTGAACCGCCTGCGCTTCGACCCTCGCGGTGAGCTGACCTTCCGGATGGCGGACGGCACGGTGCGGACGGTTAAGCTGGGGACGTTCTACTAACGCCCCATACCCCGATGACCCCCGCGAAGGCGGGGGCTCAAGCCGAGCTTGCCTTGCCTCGGCGCCAAGCAATTCGCCTCAGCCTGGGTCCCCGCATCCGCGGGGATACCCGGAGTAAGGGGGGCTAGTGCGCCAGCGTCTCGGCGAACCGCACCGGCGCGCCGGCCCCGTGCAGGACGATCTCGTCGTCGCGCATGACGATCCTGCCGCGCACGATGGTCGCCACCGGCCAACCCTTGGCTTCGAAGCCGTCGAAGGGCGTCCAGCCGGCGCGGGTGGCCATCTGATCGTGGGTGATGGTGCGGCGGGCCTTGAGGTCGACGATGGTGAAGTCGCCGTCGTAGCCGACCGCCATCCGCCCCTTGTCGGCCAGGCCGAACACGCGGTTCACCCCGTGGCTGGTCAGGTCCACGAACCGTTCCAGGCTGAGCTTGCCCTCGGCGACGTGGGTCAGCATGACCGGGACCAGCGTCTGCACGCCGGGCATGCCCGAGGGCGAGGCGGGATAGGGCCTGGCCTTCTCCTCGCGGGTGTGCGGCGCGTGGTCCGAGCCCAGCACGTCGGCGACGCCCAGCGCCATGCCGCGCCACAGCGCCGCGCGATGGTGTTCGTCGCGGATCGGCGGGTTCATCTGCGCGAAGCCCTTCAGCCGCTCGTAGGCCTCGGGGCCGGCCAGGGTCAGATGCTGGGGCGTGAACTCGACGCTAGCGACGTCCTTGTGCGCGGCGAGGAAATCGACCTCCTCGGCGGTGGTGACGTGCAGCACGTGGATGCGCTTGCCGAGCTTCTGGGCCAGGCCGACCAGGCGGCGGGTCGACATGATGGCGCTCTCGGCGTCGCGGACCTCCGGGTGGCTGGTCCAGTCGCCGGTGCGGGCCAGCGGACGGCGGTCCTCCAGGCGATACTCGTCCTCGGAGTGGAAGGCCGCCCGACGCTTGATGTTGCGCAGCACGGCCTCGACGCCGGCGTCGTCCTTGATCAGCAGGGTGCCGGTCGAGGCGCCCATGAACACCTTGATGCCGCAGCAGCCCGGCAGGCGCTCCAGCTCCCCCAGGAAGTCGGCGTTCTCGTGGGTGCCGCCGACATAGAAGGCGTGGTCGCAGCTCATCCGGCCCCTCGCCCGCGCCAGCTTGTCAGCCAGGGCGTCGGGGTCGGTCGTGGTCGGCTCGGTGTTGGGCATCTCGAAGACGGCGGTGACGCCGCCCAGCACGGCGCCGTCGGCGCCGGTCTGCAGGTCTTCCTTCCACTCCAGGCCCGGTTCGCGGAAATGGACCTGGCTGTCGATGACGCCCGGCAGAACGGTCAGCCCGGTCGCGTCGAACACCTCGCCGGCCGAGGCCTGGCCCAGGTCGCCGATGGCGACGGTCTTGCCGTTGCGAACGCCGACGTCCGCCAGGCCGCGCCCCGCATGGTTCACCACCTCGCCGCCGCGAATGATCAGGTCGTAGGTCTCAGGCATCGGGACGCTCCGCTGTTGCAGCGTTCTAGCGCCGCACATCCGGGGCCGCACCTTCAATAGTCATGGTGAGCAGCGCCGAAGGCGCGTGTCGAACCACGCACGGCCTCCCTGGGTCCTTCGCCACGGCCCATTGGGCCTGCTCAGGATGACTGGGGTTGTTGCTCGTCGAGATCGCCAGATTCGATAGCATCGGGGAAAGCTTCGGCGGCCTCGGGCTCAAGCTCGACTGCGGGCGGGGACCAGTCCGCCGTTTCCGCCAGCAGCGCCTTCGCCGCGGCGACCACGGTGTCGACCGGCAGATCCAGCATGTGGCCGATGGTCTGGTTGAGGCCGGGGTCGACGTCCTTGAACTGCTCGAAGGTGCGGGGGCCGCGCACGGCCCGGGCATGCTCGCCCCAGGGCGCGTAGAGTCGGTCGTCGGAGGGTCCGAACAGGCCGATGGTCGGCGCGCCCGCCGCGGCGGCCAGATGCATCAGGCCCGAGTCGTTGCCGACGAACAGCCGCGCCCGCTTCAGGCAGGCGTAGGCGGTCAGCAGGTCGACCTGGCCGGTCAGGTCGATCACCCGGTCGCGCGGCATCGCCCGCGTCAACGGCTCAACATAGCGCACGTCATCCGGCCCGCCGAGGATCAGCAACCGGCCGTCCGGCAGCGGACCGTCCTCGGCCAGCAGCTCGTGGACCACGCGCGAGAAACGCTCGATCGGCCAGGTCTTGCCGAACCAGTTGGCGGCGGGGCCGATGGCCAGGATGGGACCGCCCTCGCCGAGCAGTTCGGCGGCGCGGGCTTCGATCTCCTCGCTGGTGAACAGGAAGGGCGCCGGCGCCTCGTCCTCCGCCAACGTCAGCAGGCGCGCGGCCTCGATCACCTTGTGGACCGGTTCGCCCTGGGACTTCCTGTGCACGGCCCGCCGCTCGCGGCGCAGGAAGCCGCTGAGGCCCGAGCCGCGCATGTCGATGACCAGGCTCCATTTCCTGTGGCGCACCTGGTTCCAGAGCCTGAACCAGTGGCCCGAGCCCTTCTCCTTCTCCATGACGATCAGCGCGTCGAGGTTTGGAACCTCGGCGAACAGCGGCGCGGCCGCGGGGCCGACGGCGATCGTGAAGCGCGCGCCCGGCGCCTCGTCAGCCAGCTTCTTCACCAGGCCGGACGCCAGAACGGCGTCGCCGATGCGGGTCGGTCCGACGAAGAGAATCGGGAACGGTCGCGGCGTCATTCCACGGACTATATCCCGCGCGGACGATTCCGGCCCCTCCCGTGCGAAGTCGTCGCAGGCGGCCTTGGCCGAGGCCCTCGACGCCCCCTATATCCGGATCGTGACCGACGCTCCACGCCATGCCCGACTCGACAGCCGCGCCCTCGTCCGGGTCGGCGGCCCCGATTGGCGATCCTTCCTGCAGGGTCTGCTGACGCAGGATGTCGACAGCCTGGTCGAGGGCGAGCTGCGCTTCGGGGCGCTGCTGACGCCGCAGGGGCGGCTGCTGCACGATCTGTTCGTGCTCGGCCAGTCGGATGGGGCGCTGCTCGACGTGGCGGCGACCGGACGCGAGGCGATAATCGCGCGGCTTTCGATGTACCGCCTGAGGGCGAAGGTGGAGATTGTCGCGGATAGGCGGCCTGTGAGCGCCCTCTTCCATGCCAGCGCATCCACCGAAGGCGGCACGCCAGGCGGGAACGCCGTGGTGTCAGCCGCGGGTCGGGCTGTCGGCGTCGCGGGAACACCCGGATTTCATGAAGATCCCCGCCTGCCCGCCCTCGGCCTGCGGGGCTATGGCGCAATCGTTCCGGAGGCCGCCGTCGAGACCGACGAGGCCGCCTACGACGCCCATCGCCTCTCGCTCGGCGTTCCGGCGACCGCCGACTGGGGCGAGGAGAAGACCTGGCCGATCGACGCGGACTTCGACCTGCTGAACGGCATCGACTTCAGGAAGGGGTGCTTTGTCGGCCAGGAGACCACCAGCCGCATGAAGCGGCGGGGTCAGATCCGCAACCGCATGCTGCCGATCCGCTTCGACGGTCCGCCCCCGGCGAAGGGCGCGGAGGTGCTGGCCGGAGAGCTGCGGGCCGGCGAGGTGCTGTCCGGAATCGACGGTCGCGGCATGGCCCTGCTGCGGCTGGATCGTGTGACCGGGGCGGACCTTGCCGTTGAAGGGCGACCCGTGCACGTCGAGATACCCGCCTGGATGCAGAATCCGTTGGCCTGACCCCTCTGGCCGTCCTACGGTTGACGAGGGGACGCTGAAGGCCAGGCGAGGTTTGGCATGTGGTTGCTTCTGCTCGCGCTCGCGGACGGGCCGCCGCCCCAGGAGGCGCGGGCGGCGCTGCAATCTTGCGAGATGACCCCGAGCGGCTGGGTCTGCACCTACAAGATGCCCCCGATCACGCTGATCGGGACGCCGGAGGGCGGAACGACGACCGCCGCGCCGCCAGCGACCGTCACCGTGCCGCAAGGCGTCGCCGCGTCCCTTCCAGTGATCCCGCCGCGCACGGACGCCGAGGTGCGCGAAGAGGCGCGCAGGGCGCGGCTGATCGCCAAATGCTACCAGCCGGGGTGGCTGTCGCTGTGCCTGCCCGGAGAGCGCAAGGAGGCCAAGGTGCTGAAGGCCGAGGCCGACAGCCGCGCCCAGCTGCGCGCCAGGGTGACAAGCCTGCTGGCGGAAAGCCGCTGCGAGGCGGCGATCAAGGCCGCGCTGGAGGGGGGCGACCTGGCGCTGGCGCGGGAAGCACGCACCTTCTGCACGCGGTAGCGATGCGATCAGTCGGAAGCGTCCGAACACCGGGGCGCGCTATGGACTTGAGACGGTGAAGGCGGAGTCCGGATTTCGCGATCATCCGCTGGAACGAAAAATGGCCGGGCGCGAGGCCCGGCCATTCTCGTTTGTATAGAGGCGAGTCCGAACCCGACTAGGGAACCGGCGCGCAGGTTTCGCCCGGATCGCAGGGCGCGAAATGCACTTCCGGCGGCTCGACCGTGATCGTTGACGGGCGAACATAGACATCCGGACGATGCAGGTAGATTTCCGGCGCCTGTACGCGGATCGGCGGCGCGTCGACGTAGACCGGCGGCCCCTGGATCTCGATGCGGCCGCCCGGCACGGTGATCGGCGCGCCATACACCCGCACGCCCGGGGCGCGGACGCTGATCGTCGGCGGAACCGCCGGCGGACCGTAGAAGGTAACCACCCGCGTGCAGAGGCAATCGCCCGGAGGCGGCGGCCCCGGAGGGCCCGGCGGATGGGCGCTTGCGGCTCCCGCGGCGCCAGCCGCGGTCGCCAGGGTGATTAGACCGGCGACAAGTTGTTTCTTCACAGCAGCTCCCCTCGCTAGGGCCCGTGAGCCCCGGTGTCTTCGTCCGCCTCAGCGAGACGAGGACGAGCGTCCCTTCCCGTTGGAGCAGGTGTTAACCTTATTCCTCCCGACAACGCGCGCAACGGGGGTTTCGTTCGTTCGTCGAATTTCGTTCTTTGAAAATGAGGCTTCGGCGCGAAAAACTCCCGCGTTGGGCGAAAAACGGGTCTGAACGGTTTCGGCGCCCCGCGAGCAGGCCGGCGGCATCGGCCTCAGACGGTCAGCGCCAGGGCACCCCGAGCGCCTGGAGCGTGGCCGCGTTCCACCCCGGTTTGAGGCCATAGTCTGCCTGAAAGCGGGCGAGGCCTTGCTCCGTGGACGCGTTTGACTGGCCGGTGATCGACCCGCCGTAGTAGCCATAGGTGGCGAGCGCGGCCTGAACCCCGCTGACCATGGCCGGGGTGGTGATGACCCGCACATCCGACATGCGGGTCCGGCAGGGAATTTCGCGCCACTCGATGCGAGACTCGCGCCCGTCGTACCCCGGCAGCAGCACCTTCTCGTAGCACTTGCCGGGTTCAGGGTTCGGAGGACAGTAGTCGTCGCCGGCGGCGGGCGCGAGCCCGACGCCCAAGGACGCCGCGACGACCAGGGCGCCAACGGCCGATCCGAACCTGACCATGTGCATGCTCCCCGCGGTCCCGAGCGTTAACCTTAGACCAGCGAACGACGTTCGCCAGCCCTTTCCTCTCACGGGCCTCGGCCAGCGGGGCCTCGACCCCGCCGGCGCCATGCTATGCAGAGGCATGACCGACGCCCCGACTCGCTGCACCTGGCCCGGCGCCACCGACGCCCAGTACATCGCCTATCATGACGAGGAATGGGGCGTGCCGGAGTACGACGCCCGCGCCCTTTGGGAGAAACTGGTGCTCGACGGCTTCCAGGCCGGGCTGGCCTGGATCACCATCCTGCGCAAGCGCGAGGCCTTTCGCGCCGCCTTCGACAACTTCGACCCGGAGAAGGTCGCCCGCTACGGGCCCGAGGACCGCGCCCGGCTGATGGCCGACGCCGGCATCGTGCGCTCCAACGCCAAGATCGACGCCGCCATCGGCGGAGCCAGGATCTGGCTCGACATGCGCGACCGGGGCGAGGACTTCAGCGACTTTCTGTGGGACTTCGTCGGGAACAAGCCCCTCGTGAACCATTGGGAGCATACGTCGCAGGTCCCGGTGAAGACGCCCGAGGCCGAGGCGATGTCCAAGGCGCTGAAGGGGAAGGGCTTCAAGTTCGTCGGCCCGGTGATCGTCTATGCCTTCATGCAGGCGACCGGCATGGTCAATGACCACCTGACCGGCTGCTTCCGCCACGGACCGGTGCAGCGTATAGGCCGCTGATGCCCGACTTCCTGCTCGAAATGGCCTGTCCGGGGCCCGTTTGCGGCGTGGACGAGGCCGGCCGCGGGCCGTGGGCCGGACCGGTCTGCGCGGCGGCGGTGATCCTCGATCCCGACGCCGCGCCGGACGGCCTGGACGACTCCAAGAAGCTGACGGCCCTGAAGCGCGAGGCGCTTGAGCTGGAGGTCAAGGCCCGCGCCGTCGCCTGGTGCGTGGCCTTCGCCAGCGTCGAGGAAATCGCGGAGTACAATATCCTGCAGGCCACGGGCCTGGCCATGCGGCGCGCGGTGGAGGGGCTGGCGGTGACGCCGGCCTTCGCGCTGGTCGACGGCAACTACAGGTTCCACCTGCCCTGCGAGATCAAGACGGTGGTCAAGGGCGACAGCCTGTCGGCGTCGATCGCCGCAGCCTCGATCCTGGCCAAGACGGCCCGCGACCGGCTGATGGTCGAGATGGACGCCCTCTATCCCGGCTACGGCTTCGCGGCCCACAAGGGCTACCACGCCCCGGTGCATGTCGAGGCGCTGAAGACGCTTGGGCCAAGCCCGATCCACCGCCGGGGCTGGAGCCCGATCCGGGATCTGTTCGCGGGGATCGAAGGCTAAATCCCCATCTGCCGCGCCGCGAGGTCCCGCATGATCTCCTCGGACCCGCCGCCGATCGCATTGACCCTCACCTCGCGATAGATGCGCTCGACCCGGCCGCCGCGCATGTAGCCGGCGGCGCCCATCACCTGCATGGCCTCGCGGGCGCAGTATTCCATGGTCTCGGTAGCCTGAACCTTCAGCAGCGCGATCTCGGCGATCGGCTGTTCGCCCTGTTCGATGCGCCAGGCCAGGGTCTCGAGCCAGGCCTGGGTGGCGCTGATGCGCTTGTACATGTCGGCCAGCTTGTGCCGGATGACCTGGTGGTCGGCGAGCCGCTTGCCGAAGGTCTTGCGCTCGCGGGCCCAGCTGATGGCGTCCTCCAGGCACACCTTGGAGAAGCCGATCGCCCCGGCGCTCATGCCGATCCGCTCGCCGTTGAAATTCTGCATGATGCCGGAGAAGCCCATGTTCTCCTGGCCGATCAGGTTCTCCACGGGCACCCGCACATCGTCGAAATAGAGGGCGGCGGTGTCGGACGCCCACCAGCCCTGCTTCTTCAGTTCGGTGCGGGAGAAGCCCTCGCGCTCGCGCTCGATCAGCAGCAGGGAGACGCCGCCGGCCCCCTCCCCGCCCGTGCGCACGGCGACGGTGTAGTAGTCGGCCCGCATGCCGCTGGTGATGAACATCTTCGAGCCGTTGACGACGTACTCGTCGCCCTCGCGCCGCGCCGTGGTGCGCAGGTTGGCGACGTCGCTGCCGCCCGACGGCTCGGTGATGGCCAGGGCCGAGATCTTCTCGCCGGACAGCACCTCCGGGATGATCCGGTCCTTCATCTCCTGGCTGCCCATGCGGCGGATCGGCGGCAGGCCGATGCCGTGGCTCATCAGGCTGGCGTTGACCCCGCCGGCGCCGTGGCGGGCCATCTCCTGGCTGGTGATGATCGACATGAAGGGATCGGACGGCACGCCGCCGTATTCCTCCGGCCAGCCGAGACGCAGCAGCCCGACCTCCGACGCCTTCCTGTAGAGCTCGCGCGGGAAGGTCCCGGCCTCGTCCCACTGGTCGACGTGCGGCATGATCTCCGCCTCGACGAACCGGCGCAGCGTGTCGCGCCAGGCGCGGTGGTGCTCCTGGTAGAAGGGACTGAGACGGCTCTCGGTCAGCGGCGCGAGCGGGTCGGACATGGGCGTCTCCTGCGGCGTCTCTCGGGGACGCCTTCGGATGCAATGTTTCAGCCGTTCCGCAGCGGCAGTCGAGGGGCGGTAAGAACCCGCCGCCGTTAACCATGTCCGTGAATCCGCCCTTAACCGTGAATCCCCGAGATTCCTTGGACTCTCTCGTGTTCAGGGGCCTCACATGGCGTTCGGGTCGGAAACCATCATTCTCGGCGACTGCATCGAGGAGCTGAAGAAGCTCCCGTCGGGCAGCGTGGACCTCGTGTTCGCCGATCCGCCCTACAATCTGCAGCTCGGCGGCGACCTGCTGCGGCCGGACAATTCCAAGGTCGACGCGGTCGACGACCACTGGGACCAGTTCGAGAGCTTCAAGGTCTATGACGCGTTCACCCGCGCCTGGATGAGCGAGTGCCAGCGCGTGCTGAAGGACGACGGCGCCCTGTGGGTGATCGGCAGCTACCACAACATCTTCCGCGTCGGCACGGTGCTGCAGGACCTCGGCTTCTGGGTCCTCAACGACGTCATCTGGCGCAAGTCGAACCCGATGCCGAACTTCAAGGGCACCCGCTTCGCCAACGCCCACGAGACCCTGATCTGGGCCGCCAAGAGCCGCGGCGCCAAGCGTTACACCTTCAACTACGACGCCATGAAGATGGCCAACGACGAGATCCAGATGCGCTCCGACTGGACCCTGCCGCTGTGCACGGGCGAGGAGCGGATCAAGGGCGCGGACGGGGCCAAGGCGCATCCGACCCAGAAGCCCGAGGCGCTGCTGCACCGGGTGATCCTGAGCTCCAGCCGGCCGGGCGACGTGATCCTGGACCCGTTCTTCGGTGTCGGCACCACCGGCGCGGCGGCCAAGCGGCTGGGCCGCCGGTTCATCGGCATCGAGCGCGAGAGCGAGTACGTCGCCCACGCGAAGGAGCGTATCCGTAAGGTCATTCCGGTCGCGCCGGCCGACCTGGAAGTGATGGGCAGCAAGAAGTCCGAGCCGCGCGTGCCGTTCGGCGCCCTGGTCGAGGCCGGCCTGCTGCGGCCGGGCGACACGGTGTGGTGCCCCAAGGGCCAGCGCGCGGCCAAGGTTCGCGCTGACGGCAGCCTGGCGGTCGGCGACCTGACCGGCTCGATCCACAAGGTCGGGGCCATGGTCCAGAGCCAGCCCGCCTGCAACGGCTGGACCTACTGGCACTTCAAGTCCGACAAGGGCCTCGCGCCGATCGACGTGCTGCGCAGCAAGGTGCGGGCGGAGATGGCGGCTTAGTTTCAAAGCGCTCTGCACGGCCATTGCATCGGGGGGTGCTATGCATCCGACAGGTGCGCGGCTTTCGTAGAGGCGTGGTTGAATGAGGCCTTGGGTCCGCTGGTCACTGGGTGTGACGGCTGCAGCCGTGACCGCAGCCATGTGCGTTCTCGCGTTCACGCCCCTCGCGTGGATCGTCGCCGGCCGGCCCGACGAGACCTATCCGGAGCTCGCCTTCTTCGGGATTGGGCTGCCTTCCGCAATCGTCGCCCTCGTCGCCATCCTCCTGGCCGGTCGACGATTGGTGCTTCCGAGCCGCGTTCGAACCTTCGTGCTGGCGAGCGCATGCATGTTGGGACTCGCGATCTGTGCCGTGCTGGTTGGGATGATGGCGCTGCCCGAAGCTCAGACTCGGTGGTTCCCTGCGCAATTCCTCGCGCTTCTCGCCTTGTCTTGGCCGCTGATGCTGGTGGCGGTGCTGTGTGCGGCCTACCTTCGCTTGAGCTGGACCCGGCGGACGCGGAAGTAGGATCGCGCGTCGGACTGCGCGCGCCCTCCTCGCCCTCTCGGGAGAGGATCGGCGCTTGTTAGCCGAGTGCCTTCCGCGCCGCTTTCAGGAATACGCTCGGCATGGCGTCGAGGCCTGAGCGCGCCACCCATTCCGCGTCCATCGTCCCCTCCGCCCGGAACACCCGAAGCGTCAGAGCGAAGTGGGTGAAGACGTGGTCGATCTCGCCGGCGTCATGCCAGTCGGCGGCCACCGGCGCGGCGGCGCGAGCCTCTTCGTCCGTATACGGATCGGAGCGCCACTCGCTGGTCGGCAGGGCCAGCATCCCGCCGAGCAGGCCCTTCGGCGGACGGCGGACCAAGGCCACCTCGCTACCCTGGGTCAGCAGCCAGGCCACCCCGTACCGTCTCGGCCGGTCGGCCTTCTTCGTCTTGCGGGGAAAGTTCTCCTGATCGCCGCGCGCGAAGGCGGCGCAGAAGGCCGACACCGGGCAGCGGTCGCACGGCGGCGCCTTGGGCCGGCAGACGGTCGCGCCCAGGTCCATCAGCGCCTGGGCCCAGTCGCCGGGACGCTCCGCCGTCACCAACGAACCCGCGAGCCGCTTCAGCTCCGGCTTGCTGTCAGGCATCGGCGCCTCGACCGCGAACAGCCGGGCCATGACGCGCTCGACATTGCCGTCGACGACGTTGGTCTCCCGGTCGAAGGCGATGGCGGCGACGGCGGCGGCCGTGTAGGCGCCGACGCCGGGCAGCGCGCGCAGGCCCTCCTCCGTGTCCGGAAACACCCCGCCATGGTCCGCCGCGACGGCTCGCGCGCAGGCCAGCAGGTTGCGGGCGCGGGCGTAGTAGCCGAGCCCCGCCCAGGCGGCCATGACCTCGGCGTCGGGCGCGTCGGCGAGGTCGGAGACGGTCGGCCAGCGCCGTGTGAAGGTCAGAAAATACGGCGTCGCATGCGGCACGGTGGTCTGCTGCAGCATGACCTCCGACAGCCAGACGAAATAGGGGTCGGTCCGTGCCTCCGACCCAGGCGGTGCGCGCCACGGCAGCGTCCGCGCGGCGGCGTCGTACCAGGCGAGCAGCGCGGCGCGGAGGGCGGGGATGTTCATCGACGTCGTCATAGCTGTCATCCCGGAAGCCGCGAAGCGGCTATCCGGGACCCACCATGCTGTTACTGGGTCCCGGCTCTCCGCTTCGCTCCGGCCGGGATGACAGTTAAGATGCAGAAATGCGCCGCCGCCTGCCCACGCTTGAGGAGACGATCCAGATCCTGGCCCGCCGCCGAACGCGGCCGGCGCCGCGACCGACGCCGCCACCCGCCGGGCGAGCGCTGGCGCCGGTGCTGAAGCAGCTGGAGGAGCGCTTCGGCCAGGGGCCGGGCCAGCTGCAGCAGAAGTGGAAGGAGATCGTCGGCGAGACCCTGGCGCGGCACACCGAGCCGGTGAAACTGACCAAGGGGCGCGGCAATGCGCCCGGCACGCTGGAGCTGCGCGTGTCCGGCGCGGCGGCCGCCATCGTCCAGCACCAGGCCCCGGAGATCCTGCAGCGCGTGTCCCTGCTGCTCGGCGAGGGCTCGGTCGGCAAGCTGCGCATCATTCAGGGCCCGGTGAAGGCCCATGCCGCCAAGCCGCAGGCCAAGCGCCGACGCCACCGCGGCCCGCTGGACGCCGCCGCCGAGAAGGCGCTGGCCGAGGGCCTCAGCGACCAGCCCGATGGTCCGTTGAAGACCGCCCTGACCACGCTGGGCCGCGAGATCCTGCGCGGCCGCGACGGTTGACTCCGCGCCCGCGACAGGCTGTAGCGCCACGGAAACGCCGCGTTCCTGCGACCAAGGGAATCGGGCTTAATCCGACGTTCGCTTCAGGGGGACTTCCCGCCATGCAGACCCTTCACCGCCGCACGCTCCTGGCCCTGGGCGCCAGCGCTCTCGCCCTCGCCGCCTGCAAGGGCGGCAACAGCGCCGGCGTCAGCGCCGACGACATGAGCCTGGGCGATCCCAAGGCCAAGGTCACGGTGATCGAGTACGCCTCGCTGGCCTGCAGCCACTGCGCCAAGTGGAACAAGGAAGTCTTCCCTGCCTTCAAGGCGAAGTACATCGACACCGGCAAGGTCCACTACGTGTTCCGCGAGTTCATCACCGCGCCGCCGCAGCTGGCCGTGGCCGGCACGCTGATGGCGCGCTGCGCCGGCAAGGACAAGTACTTCACCGTCATCGACGCGGTGTTCCACGGCCAGGACGAGATCTTCCGCACCGGCGACATCCGCGGCGTGCTGCTGCCGATCGCGCAGTCGGCCGGCATGGACGAGGACGCCTTCATGACGTGCGTCAGCGACGAGAAGGCGATCAACGCTCTCTCCGCCAAGGTCGAGAAGTACGCCAAGGAAGCCAATATCCAGGGCACGCCGACCTTCTTCTTCAACGACGACAAGTACGACAAGGGCGAGATGACGATGGCCGAGATGGACGCGGCCTACGACAAAGCCCTGGCCAAGGCGAAATAGGAGCCCACCCCCGCCCGTGCAGTTCCAGAGGCTCCGCCTTTCCGGGTTCAAGTCCTTCGTCGATCCGACCGAGTTCAGGATCGAACCCGGACTCACGGGCATCGTGGGACCGAACGGCTGCGGCAAGTCGAACCTTCTGGAGGCCCTGCGCTGGGTGATGGGGGCCAACTCGGCCAAGGCCATGCGCGGCGCGGGCATGGATGACGTCATCTTCAACGGCGCCGGCTCGCGCCCCTCGCGCAACCATGCCGAGGTGACGCTGACCATCGACAACAGCGACCACACGGCGCCGGCGCAATTCAACCAGAACGCCACCATCGAGGTGGTCCGTCGCATCGACCGCGGCGAGGGCTCGACCTACAAGGTCAACGGCCGCGAGGTGCGGGCCCGGGACGTCCAGCTGCTGTTCGCCGACGCCTCGACCGGCGCCAACTCGCCGGCCCTGGTCCGCCAGGGCCAGATCAGCGAGCTGATCGCCGCCAAGCCGCAGAACCGCCGTCGCATCCTGGAAGAGGCCGGCGGCGTCAGCGGCCTGCACACGCGGCGGCACGAGGCGGAGCTGCGCCTGCGCGCGGCCGAGACCAACCTCAACCGCCTCGATGACGTGATCCGGGAGCTGGACTCGACGCTGAACCGCCTGCGCCGCGAGGCGCGGGCGGCCGAGAAGTACAAGAAGCTGTCGGCCGAGATCCGGGCGGTGCAGGGCGCTGTGCTGTTCGCGCGCTGGACCGAGGCCCGCGACACCCTGATCCGCGTCGAGGGCGAAAACACCGAGTCGATCCGCGCCGTCGAGGAGACCGCCCGCGCCGCCGCCGCGGCTCAGACCGAGGCGCTGAAGGCCGAGGAGGCGATCAAGCCGCTGCGCGAGGAGGAGATGGTCGCCGCCTCCGTTCTCAACCGGTTGGCCATCGAGAAGGACCGGCTGGAGCGCGAGCACGAGACCGCCGCCGCCGAGGTCGAGCGCCTGCACGCCGAGATCGCCCGCATCGACGCCGACGCCGCGCGCGAGGCCCAGATCGTCGAGGACGCTGGCGTCGCGCTGGCGCGACTGGCGGCTGAGCTTGAGGTGGTGGAGGCGGAGGTGAAGTCCGCGCCCTCGCGCCTGCCCGAACTGCAGAAGGCGTTGGCCGAGGCCGACGAGGCCCGCGCCAAGGCCGACCGCGAGGTCGAGAGCCTGGCCGCCGGGGTCGCCGCCGACGAGGCCCGCCGCCGCGCCGCCCAGGCCCGCCTGGCGGACGCCGAGGGCCGCCTGAACCGCACCGTCCGCGCCCTGGACCAGGCGAAGGCCGACCGCGCCGCGCTGGGCCCCGCCGTCGATCCGCAGAGCGCCGACGCGCAGGCGAAGCTGGAGGCTGCGGAGGCCGCCCTCGCCGCCGCCCGCGCCGCGCTGGAAGCCGCCGAGACCGAGCGCTCCGACGCCGCCCGCGCCGAGGGCGTCGCCCGCGACGCCGCCCGCCAGATCGAGGACAAGCTCGGCCGCTCGAAGACCGAGGCCCGGGGCCTGGCCCAACTCTCGGCTCCGCGCGCCAAGAGCGGCTTTGCGCCAGCGCTGGACGCGGTGACGCCCGACCGGGGCTATGAGGCCGCGCTGGCCGCCGCGCTCGGCGACGACCTGGAAGCCGCCCTCGACGCCAAGGCGCCGTCCTACTGGGCCGGCCGCGACGCCGAGGGGCCGAGCTGGCCCGACGGCGCGACGCAGCTCGGCCCGCTGATCAAGGCGCCGCCCGCCCTCGCCGCCCGCCTGGCCTTCACGGCGGTGGTCGACCGCAAGGATGGCGACCGCATCCAGAAGATCCTGCCGATCGGCGCCCGCGTGGTGTCGCGTGAAGGCGACCTGTGGCGCTGGGACGGCTTCACGGCCCGCGCCGAGGCGCCCAAGCCGGCCGCCATCCGGCTGGAGCAGCGCACGCGGCTGGCCGAGGTCGAGGCCGAGATCGAGATCCTCTCCCCCCAGGCGGAGACGGCGCTGGACGCCCACAAGGCCGCCCGCGCCCGCATGCTGGCCGGCGAGGAGGCCGTGCGCGAGGCCCGCCGCGGGCCGATGGAGGCCGAGCGCGCCCTGCAGGCCGCCCGCCAGACGATGGAGCGGATCGCCCACGAGGCCGCCCGTCGTGACGCCCGCGCCCAGTCGCTGGACGAGACCATCGCCCGCTTCGAGGCCGAGAAAACCGAGGCCGAAACGGCGCTGGCCTCCGCCCGCGCCGATGCGTCCGACGACGGCGCCGCCGAGAACCTGTCGCCGATGCTGGACGCCGCTCGCGCCACGGCCATCGCCGCCCGCGAGGCCGCCGCGCAGGCTCGCACCGCCGTCGACATCGAGACTCGCGAACGCGACAGCCGCACTCGCCGGCTGGAAAGCCTCCGCCGAGACCGCGACGACTGGGCCCGCCGCTCGACGGCCGCGAAGAAGCGAATCGAGGGCCTGGGCGAAGCGCGCACGACGGCCAACACGAACCTCGAAGCCGCCCGCGAAGCGCCGGTCACCCTGGCGGCGCGCACCGAGAAGCTGCTCGACGAGTACAGTGTGGCCGAGGCCCGCCGCGCCAAGTCGACCGACGCGCTGGAACAGGGCGAGGCCGCACGCCTGACCGCCGACCGCGCCGCGCGCGCGGCCGACGCCGCCGCCTCCGAGGCGCGCGAGCACCGCGCCGGTCTCGCCGCGCGGCTGGACGCCGCCCGCGACCGCTTCGCCGAGATCGCGGCCAATATCCGCGAGACCGCCAAGATGGAGCCCGAGGAGCTCGGCCGGTCGATTCAGGACGAGGCCTACGCCATCCCGGCCAGCGCCGGCGGCGTCGAGGCCCACCTCTACAACCTTGAGCGGGAACGCGACGCCATCGGCCTCGTCAATCTGCGCGCCGAGGAGGAGAGCACCGAACAGACCCAGCGGCTGCAGACGCTGAAGACCGAGCGGGTCGACCTGACGGGCGCGATCACCAAGCTGCGCGAGGGTATCGAGGAACTGAACGCCGAGGGGCGCGAGCGCCTGCTGGCCGCGTTCGACGTCATCAACGGCCACTTCCAGGCGCTCTTCCAGGCGCTGTTCGGCGGCGGCCAGGCCGAGCTGCGCCTGATCGAGTCCGACGACCCGCTGGAGGCGGGCCTGGAAATCTACGCCTGTCCGCCGGGCAAGCGGCTGTCGACGATGAGCCTGATGTCGGGCGGCGAGCAGGCGCTGACGGCCTCGGCGCTGATCTTCGGCGTCTTCCTGGCCAACCCGGCGCCGATCTGCGTGCTCGACGAGGTCGACGCGCCGCTCGACGACGCCAACGTCGACCGCTTCTGCTCGATGCTCGACGAGATGCGCCAGCGGACCCAGACCCGCTTCATCGCCATCACCCACAACCCGGTGACCATGAGCCGCGTCGACCGCCTGTTCGGCGTGACCATGGCCGAGCGTGGGGTCAGCCAGCTGGTCAGCGTGGACCTGCGGACGGCTGAGCAGCTGGTGGCTTAGGCGTTGCGTCCTTCGAGACGCGGACCTGAGGGTCCGCTCCTCAGGATGACGAAGGTGGTTTGCGTTCCACTGACTCCGTCATCCTGAGGAGCGAGCCTCAAGCGAGCGTCACGAAGGACGCAATGCGACGGCCTTGTCCCAACCTTCGCGGCGCCCCAGTCTCACCCCATGCTTCGTCTCCTCGGCCGCTCGAACTCCCTGAACGTCCGCAAGGTGCTGTGGCTCTGCGAGGAGCTCACCCTGCCCTATGAGCAGGAGCTGTGGGGCGCGGGGTTCAAGCCGACATCGGACCCGGCCTTCCTGGCGCTGAACCCCAACGCCCTGGTGCCGGTCATCATCGAGGACGACGGCTTCGCCCTGTGGGAGTCGAACGCCATCTGCCGCTATCTCGCCGGCAAGCACGGCCGCGACGACCTGATTCCGACCGACCTGCGCCGCCGAGCCGAGGTCGAGCGCTGGATGGACTGGCAGGCGGGCGACCTCAACATGGCGTGGCGGTACGCCTTCATGGCCCTGGTGCGGAAGAAACCGGGGTTCACCGACGCCGCCGAAATCGCCGCCAGCACGGCCGAGTGGAACCGGATGATGGGCATCCTCGACGCGAGGCTGTCCGATACGGGCGCGTATGTCGCGGGCGCCGACTTCACCCTGGCCGACATCGGCATCGGGCTGGCCACGCACCGCTGGTTCGCGACGCCGATCGAGCGGGCAGACCTGCCCGCCGTCGCGGCCTACTATGACCGCCTGACGGAGCGTCCCGGCTTCCGGGCGCACGGCCGCAACGAACATCCCTGACGCCCTGAAAGGGGACACCGCCGATGAGCGCCATCCTGACCGCCGCCGCCCTGCTGCTGGCCACGCCCTCGGCGCCGCCGCCGCACCGCTGCGCCGCCGACGCGGTGAAGCGCGGCAAGGCGCTGATGAACCTGCATTTCAGCGACGGTGAGCAGGCGCTCGACGAGCCGAGCATCCACGTCGAATCCAGGGTGAAGACCCTGCCGCCGCTGAAGGCGCTGAAGGGAACCGGCAAGTTCGACGTGCTGGAGGTCTGGGCCTACGTCTACAAGGCCGAGTACCGCATGCGCTTCCTCTACGCCCAGATCCCCGGCCAGTGCGTGCTGATGGGCCAGGAGATCATCGAGGCGTCGGATCCGTACTAGCCTTCCTCTCCCTATTGGGAGAGGGGGACCAGCCGGAGGCTGGTGGAGAGGGATGCACCGCCGTTTGGGCGCGGCGTTCCACGTCACTTGGTTTCCGGACAGCCGTCAGCCGGGAGCGTTTCCCGCTCCACCATGCTCCGCATGGTCCCCCTCTCCCAAGAGGGAGAGGATTACTGCGGAAACGGCCCCGCCCGTGTCAGCGAACTCGCCGGGGCCTTGCCGATCTTCTCTCCCACCCAGCGCGCGGTCTCGATCAGCCTGCCGAGGTCATAGCCCGTGTCGAAGCCGGCGCGCTCCAGCATGTAGACGAGGTCCTCGGTGCCGATGTTGCCCGTCGCGGCGGGCGCGAAGGGGCAGCCGCCGAGGCCGCCGACGCTGGCGTCCAGGATGCTGACCCCCGCCTCGACCGAGGCGTAGGCGTTGGCGATGCCGGTATTGCGCGTGTCGTGGAAGTGCATGCGCAGCGGGATGTCGCCGATGACTTTCTGGACCGCCTCGACGCGCTTGCGCACCAGCCAGGGGTCGGCGACGCCGATGGTGTCCGCCAGGGCGATCTCGGCCACCCCGGCGGCGGCGCTGTCGCGGGCGATGGCCACCACCTGGTCCTCGCTGACCTCGCCGTCGAAGGGACAGCCGAAGGCGACCGAGACGGTGACGGTGATCGGCGGGCCGCCCTCGAGCGCGCGCTTGGCGGCGATGGCCTGCATCGTCGCGACCTGTTCGGCGACCGAGGCGCCCTGGTTGCGGATGCCGAAGCCGTCGCTGGCGCAGACCACGACATTGGCCTCGTCGCAGCGGCCGGCCACGCAGCGGTCCCAGCCGCGCTCGTTCAGCACCAGGCCGATGCGGGAATAGCCGTCGTCGCCGGCCAGCTGCGCCATCATCTCCTCGGCGCCGGCCATCTGGGGCACGCGCTTGGGATTGACGAAGCTGACCACCTCCTGCCGCTTCGCGCCGCAGGCGTCGAGCCGGCGGATCAGCTCGATCTTGTCGGCCGGCTCCAGGATGGTCTTCTCGTTCTGCAGCCCGTCGCGGGCCCCGACCTCGACGATCTGGATGAAGCGGCTCATGGCTGGACCTCCGGCAGGGGCATGACAGGCCGACGCGTCGCCTTCTGCGGTTCGCCTCGATACAGGGTGAGGCTCATCTCGTCGCCGTTGGAATAGTCGATTCCGCTGATGGTCTTCACCGGACGGGGAGTCAGTTTCGCGGCGCGCATGGCGGTCAGGAACGCCGCCCGCTCCCGCGCCTCGACGACGGCGGGGCGCCCCTCGCCGATGGCCTTCACCGCCTCGGCCGGACCGCCGAGGCCGGTGGTGGTGCCGAGCGCGAAGACCAGGCTCGGCTCGGCATAGCCGGCGATCTCCACGGGCCCCGGCGTGACGCCCTCGCGCGGAGCCAGGCCGCTGCTGGCGAGCGCCAGGGCGACGCGCTGCGACAGCCACAGCGGCTCCATCAGCGGGGCCAGCTGGCCGAAGAAGGCGGCGTGGGCAAGGACCCCGACCAGTCCGGCGGCGAGCAAGGCCCGGCCGGCCGCCTCGCGGAAGATCATCACGCCCCCGATGGCCGCCGCGCCCACGAACAGCGCCACGGTCACGATCGTCCAGAACAGGTCGCCGGGTCCGCCGTCGCCATACTCGACCAGGGCGGCGATGCAGATCGCCGAGAACACCAGCGCCGCGAAGCCGAGCAGGCCCGCGCCGACGACGCGGCTCAGTCGGCCCAGCGGCTCCCGCAGGGCGGCGGCCATCAGCCAGCACAGCGCCCCCATCGCCGGCAGGGTGTAGTGCGCCAGCTTGGTCGGCAGCAGCTCGAACATCAGCCAGGTCGGAATGAGCCAGCACAGCGCGAAGCGGACGCCGGGCTCGGCGCGGGCCTTCCAGGCCAGGACCAGGCCCGCCGGCAGCAGCAGCGTCGCCGGGAACAGCAGCATCGGCGAGATCAGCAGATGGTAGCCGAAGAGGCCGCCGTGCCGCTCGTGCCCGCCGGCCAGCTTGGGGGCCAGATCGCCGCCGATCGCCGCGCCCCAGAAGGCGCCGTCGCTGGCCACGGTGATGGCCCAGGCCCAGGGGCCGCAGATGGCGACCACGATCAGCGGTCCCCAGGTCCAGCCGATGTGCTTCAGCCAGCCAAAGCGGTTGGCCTTGGCCTCCACTGAATCCCACGTGCTCACCGCCAGCATGGCCAGAAGCGCGACCAGCGGCCCGACCGGTCCCTTCACCAGGGTCGCCGCGCCGATAGCCAGCCAGAAGAGCAGCTTGGTGCGCCAGCCCGGCGTCTGACCATCCCGCTGGGCGCCGTACATTCTGCCGAGCGCGGCCAGCGCCAGAGTCGTGGTCCCGGCCAGCACAACGTCGGTCTTGGCGATGAAGGCCTCGGTCGAGAGCAGGAAGCTCGCTCCCATCATCGCGCCCGCCAGCAGCCCAGCCCTCGGCCCGAAGAAGAAGGCCGCGCCCCAGGCGCAGGCGGCGGCGGCCAGCATGGCTCCCAGCAGCGAGGGAATGCGGAACGCCCAGATGTCCCGATCGGCGACGTCGGAGACGACGCTGACCGCGGCGGCCTGCAGCCAGTGGATACCCACCGGCTTCTTGTCGCGCGGCTGGTCCTGGTAGTTGATCGAGACGTAGTCGCCCGTCTCGAGCATCTGCGAGGTGGCCTGGGCGAAGCGCGACTCATCGCGGTCGAGCGGCGGCACGGCGAACACGCCGGGCAGCCCCGCGAGAAGGGCCACCAGGGCGGCGAAGAGCGGTCCGCGCCAGCCGCGGCTCCACTGGTCGAGACGGGATTCGAGCGTCATGTCGCACCTGATAGCACGATCCTTACGTGCGCCGCCTTTTCGGCTATGAGAGGACCATGACCGAAAAGACTCCGGCCAAGGGCCGCAAGCTGGCCGCCGCCCCGAAGGCCGCTCTCGCAAAGGCTCCGTCCGGGACGCCGGACTTTTCCGTCGTCGTGCCGGTGTTCGACGAGGGCGGCGCCGCGCCGGCGCTTGTGCGCGAGATCGCGGCCGCGTTCGGTGATCGCAATTATGAGATGGTGTTCGTCAATGACGCCAGCCGCGACAACACCCTGGAGCTGCTGACGGCGCTGAAGTCCGAGATCCCGCAGCTGCGCGTGCTGTCGCATCGCAAGAACTCCGGCCAGAGCCGCTCGGTGCGCAGCGGCATCCTCGCCGCCCGGGCGCCGATCATCGTGACCATGGACGGCGACGGTCAGAACGATCCCGCCGACGCGCCGCGGCTGGCTGAGCGCCTGAAAGCCTCGCCGGTCTCCCTGGCGATGATCGGCGGCGAGCGCGTGAAGCGCCAGGACAGCAACGCCAAGCGCTTCGCCAGCCGGTTCGGCAACGGCGTGCGCAACTGGCTTCTGAAGGACGGCGCGACCGACACCGGCTGCGGGCTGAAGGCCTTCCGCCGCGAGGCCTTCCTGCGCCTCCCCTATTTCGACCACATCCACCGCTACCTGCCGGCTCTGATGCTTCGCGAGGGCTACGAGATCGCCTTCGAGCCGGTGAACCACCGCCACCGGGAGACCGGCGTGTCGAAGTACACCAACTTCGGCCGGCTGAAGGCCAGCGTCAGCGACCTGCTCGGCGTCATGTGGCTGCAGTCGCGCTCGCGCCTGCCGGGCGCCGTCGACGAGGCTTGACGGCAACCGAAGGTTGTTCTCTGTTTGTTCTCGCGAAGGTGAGGCGGACATGACGCTCGAGTCCATCAAGCGACGCACGCGGCACGCGTGGACCCAGCGAGCGAAGCTGACCGTTCAGGTTCTGACCAACTGCGCCTACGGCTCAGCTGCCGTTGCGGTGGCGGACCCGGTCCTCAAGGGCGCGAGCTTCGGAGGCGGCCAGTTGTTGGCGTTGGGGTTTGGTCTGGTTTGCCTCTATGGGGCAATGTACCTTGCGCCGGAAGGAGCAAGAGATGAATCCGATTGACCCGGGCCTCTTCGCGGCGATGGCCTTCTTCATTGGATCGGTCATGGCCGTCGGCCTGTACGCCAAGCACCGCATCCGGCAGATCGATCGGCAACTCGAAAAGTCGAACACCTCCGGAGCCCCCGAGGCGTCCTCTTCCACCGCCCGGTAGGCGAGTACGCTTCACCCCGCCCGCGAATGGCGTTAACCCTTGCGAACCGGGATATCCGGGTTTCGGGGGAGGCTGTCGCCCATGTTCGCCGCGTTTCCGCTGCTGGCCCTGCCGGTGCTGGTCTACAATCTCGTCGCCATCACGCTCGCGGGCGGGTTCGCCTCGCAGGCGGCGACCCAGCGCTTCACCGATCCGCTGTTCACCATCGCGATGACCTCGGGCTCGCCCTGGCCGATCAGCCTGGGCGATCTGCTGCTGGCGTTCGCGCTGGTGGTGCTGTTCATCGAACTTCTGAAATCGACGACCAGCCGGCGGATCGCGATCATCAACCACTCGCTGTCGATGATCCTGTTCATCATCTGCCTGGTCGAGTTCCTGCTCGCCCCGGCCTTTGCGACCTCGATCTTCTTCCTGATGACCCTGATGGTGCTGCTGGACGTGCTGGCCGGCTTCATCGTGACGATCGTTGCCGCGCGCCGCGACATCGACCTCGGCCACGGCGTCGACGCCGCCTAGGTCAGGACGGTGAAGATCAGCGCGACGGCGGCGATGTCGAAGAGGCGGACGAAGAGCGACACGGGCGAGGACTCCGGAGCGGGATTCACCACCGGTTAAGCAAGACCGGCGCCAGTCTGGACGCCCATGGCTCTCTTCTTCGATCAGGACTGGTTCGCCGCCAAGCTGGCCGAGCGCGGCCTGTCTCGCGCCGTGTTGGCGGCCGTCGCCGGCATGTCCGAGGCTGATCTGGCGCTCGCCTGGAAAGACCAGCGCGAACTGTCGGCGGATGAGGTGGCGGCGTTCGCCGAACTGCTGGGCGCACCGGCGACAGAAGTCGCCCGCCGCGCGGGAGTCTCGACTCCGACGCCCGGCGCCGATCCCTTGTCCCGTATCGCCCTACTGGAACGAGAGGTCGCCCATCTCAAGGCGCGGCTGGACCGGCTGGACCGGGACCGAGGCTAGATCTCTGTCTTCTTCAGCAAGCCCTTCGGGGGCCGGCGATCGTCAGGTCCGGAGTACTCGGTTTCCAGATAGGCCGCGCGCGCCGCGTCCAGGACGGGCTGGCCGCCGCGCAGGCCGCGCCGCTGGCCGGACTGGCCGTAGAGGTGGGCGGCGAAGGCCGCATAGCCGTCGCCGGTCGGCGGCGGCGGCGTCGCCGACTCGGCGCGTTCGGCCACCACCGGCAGATTCGTCCCACCATCGGCCGCACGCTCGCCGGCGCGCGACTTGTCCTCGGTCCGGCGGCGGGTCTGCCGACGGTCCCCGAACGGACGGGCTGGATCGATCGGACCGGTCATGATGGCGACCCTAGGCCCGGGGGCGTAAACAAAGGGTGGGTCAGGTCTTGGAGGCGAGCTTCTCAAGCTGGGCCTGCATGGCGGCCATCTGCTTCTTGAGCTCGTCCAGCCCCTCCCCTTCGTTCGAGGCGGTTGGCGCAGCCTCGGCGGCCTTGGCCGGCTCGGCCGCGCCCTGCGGGAAGGAGAAGGGCGTGAACATCTTCATCGCCCGGTCGAACAGGGCCATGTTCTGGCGGATCTGTTCCTCGTAGGCGCCCAGGCCCGCGCCGCTCAGGGTCGCGCCCGGCGCGATGCCGCCGAACTGGGCGCGGAAGCGTTCCTGCTGCTTTGCGAAGTTCTCGAGGCTCATCTCCAGGTAGCTCGGCACGAAGGCCTGCATCTGGTTGCCGTAGAAGCCGATCAGCTGGCGCAGGAACTGGATCGGCAGCAGGTTCTGGCCGCCGCCGCGGTTCTCTTCCTCGAAGATGATCTGCGTCAGGACGGAGCGGGTGATGTCCTCGCCGCTCTTGGCGTCATAGACGACGAAGTCGACGCCTTCCTTGACCATGTCCGACAGGTGCTCGAGCGTGACGTACGAGCTCGACGCCGTATTGTAGAGCCGCCGGTTCGCGTACTTCTTGATGACGACGCGGTCGCCGCCATTTTTTTCGCCGGCTGGGTTTTCGCCGGTCTCGGCCTGATCGGACATTTCCATTCCCTGAAGGTACGCTTCACGCGCTTTTTGGCGCCGCACTATCGCGGATGCAAAGGCATGGCGCCAGTGGCGCTTTCCGTGCGCGGCATGTTGCACTGCAAAAAGAGCAGGTGACGAACCAGTTGTGACTATGCAAGGTGCCGCTCCTTAACAACAAATGAGCGCCGGCCCCTCGGGCCCGACGCCGCGCAGGGAACCACGGAGAGACTCCCATGACTGACATCGTCATCGTTTCGGCCGCCCGCACGCCCGTGGGCTCCTTCAACGGCTCGCTGTCGAGCCTGCCGGCCCACGAACTGGGCAAAATCGCCATCCAGGCCGCCGTCGAGCGCGCCGGAATCAGCCCGGCCGACGTGGACGAGGTGATCATGGGCCAGGTGCTGCAGGCCGGCGCCGGCCAGGGTCCCGCCCGTCAGGCCAGCATCAACGCCGGCATCCCGGTCGAAAGCCCGGCCTGGAGCCTGAACCAGCTGTGCGGGTCCGGCCTGCGCGCGGTGGCCCTCGCCGCCCAGCAGATCGCTGACGGCTCGGCCAGCGTCGTCGTCGCCGGCGGCCAGGAGAGCATGAGTCAGTCGCCGCACGCCGCCCACATCCGCGACGGCAAGAAGATGGGCGATCTCGGCTTCGTCGACACGATGATCAAGGACGGCCTGTGGGACGCCTTCCACGGCTACCACATGGGCCAGACGGCGGAGAACATCGCCAGCCGCTGGCAGATCACCCGTGAGGACCAGGATCGCTTCGCCGTGACGTCCCAGAATCGCGCCGAGGCCGCCCAGAAGGCCGGCAGGTTCGCGGGCGAGATCGCGCCGGTGACCATCAAGGGCCGAAAGGGCGACGTCGTCGTGGAGAACGACGAGTACATCCGCCACGGCGCGACCTACGAAAGCATGGCTGGCCTGAAGCCCGCCTTCACCAAGGACGGCTCGGTGACCGCCGCCAACGCGTCAGGCCTCAACGACGGCGCCGCCGCGCTGGTGCTGATGAGCGCCGAAGAGGCGAAGAAGCGCGGCCTCAAGCCGCTGGCTCGCATCGCCTCCTGGGCGAACGCCGGCGTCGAGCCGGAGATCATGGGCACCGGCCCGATCCCCGCGATGAAGAAGGCGCTGGAGAAGGCCGGCTGGAAGGTGTCCGACCTCGATCTCGTCGAGTCGAACGAAGCCTTCGCCGCCCAGTCCCTGTCGGTGGTCCGCGAGCTGGGCCTCGACCCGGACAAGACCAACGTCAACGGCGGGGCCATCGCCATCGGCCACCCGATCGGCGCGTCCGGCGCGCGGATCCTGACCACCCTGCTGCACGAAATGAAGCGCTCGGGCGCCAAGAAGGGCGCGGCGACGCTCTGCGTCGGCGGCGGCATGGGCGTGGCCATGTGCGTCGAGGCGATCTAGATCTTCAAACAAATCAAAAAGCTAAGGGTACAGGGAAAGCGCAATGACCAGGGTTGCATTCGTCACGGGCGGCACGCGCGGCATCGGCCGGGCCATCGTCGAGCGTCTCAAGAACGACGGCATGAAGGTGGCCGCCGGCTATTCCGGCAACGATGAGGCCGCGGCCGCCTGCGCCAAGGAACTTGGCGTGATGGTGGTCAAGGGCAACGTCGGCTCGTTCGAGGATTGCCAGAAGGCCGCCGCCGCGGTCGCCGCCGAACTCGGCCCGATCGACGTCCTGGTCAACAACGCCGGCATCACTCGTGACGGCTTCTTCCACAAGATGACCTACGACCAATGGTCGGAAGTCATCCGCGTGAACATGGACAGCGCCTTCAACATGACTCGCCAGGTCATCGACGGCATGCGCGAGCGCAACTGGGGCCGAGTGATCAACATCAGCTCGATCAACGGCCAGAAGGGCCAGGTCGGCCAAACCAACTACTCGGCGGCCAAGGCCGGCGTGATCGGTTTCACCAAGGCCCTGGCCCTGGAGAACGCCAAGAAGGGCATCACCGTCAACGTGATCTGCCCGGGCTACATCGACACGGACATGGTCGCCGCGGTGCCTGAGAACGTCCTGCAGGGCATCATCGCCGGCATTCCCGTCGGCCGCCTGGGCAAGGGCGAGGAGATCGCCGACATGGTCGCCTATCTGGCGGGCGAGCGCGCCGGTTTCGTCACGGGCGCGACCTTCACCCTGAACGGCGGCCAGTACCTGGCCTCCTGAGGCCTTTGGGTGACGGCGGTGGCGCGACTCGGCCGCCGCCCGGAACCCGTCCAAGATTCGCCCCAGTCGCCGTGCATGGCTTGGAGGATGGCGAGGACGGGTCTCCGGTTTCCTGTGGCCGCGCTGAACCTGGCGACGGCTTTCGCGCTGCTTTGCGCGGTGGCGCCCTCGCATGCGCAGGGTTCGCTCAGAGATTTCCTGTTTCCCGACAAGCCGGCCGAGTCGCAGCGACGCGCGCCGCCGCCGCCGGTCGCGCGGTATGTCACGGAGTCCGGCGAAGGCTTCATCCTTGACCGCAGCAGCGGGAAACCTCTGCTGAAGTTCGAAAGCAGCTACGAAGTCTGGGTCCTGCAGCCCGAGGTCGGCCCCCGCGGCGACATCAACTACAAGAACGACCTCGGCCAGCTGATCCTGCGGGCCACCAAGGTCGGCGGCTTCACCCTGTTCACGCGCAAGCGTCCGGGCGGCGCCGCCGCCGAGGTGGCCGGAGCGGTGCAGCCCTTGCGCCTCAAGCCGGTCAGCCCGCTGGCGCTCTACCAGATGCTGAGGCTGGCCAGCGGCCGGGCCAGCAAGGCCGCCGGCCGAACCATCGGCTTCGAGGCCGACGCCTCGCCGGCCTCGTCGGCCCTGATCGCTGACGCCTCTCTGGTCGCCTCCGAGGCCATCGTACGTTTGTCGGGCACGCCGAACGGCCAGTCCCAGCTGGGCCGGATCGGCAAGGTGGTCATCGTCGAGGGCGCCCGCCCGGCGGTGGTGATCAAGAACAACGTGCTGCTGATCGTGGTCGCTCCGGACCAGGGTCTCGCCGGTCGCCCCTCGTCCGAACGCATCATCCAGGTGGCGTTCCGGCGATAGCCGGAGGCGCTGGCGTCAGGTCGCGCGGCTGTCCGGCGTCCAGCCCTCGTCGGCCATCTCGAAGTTCGCGAAGTCGAAGGGCGGCGCCACGGTGCAGCTGACCAGCGTCCAGTCGCCGAGCGACCGCGCCTTTTGCCATGCGCCCGGCGGGACCACCGCCTGCGGCCCCTGGCCGGCGGCGAGGTCCACGCCCAGGGTCAGCGAAGCCGCGCCGATGTCCAGCCGCAGCGGCGCCCCGGCGTGGAAGAGCCATACCTCGGCCGACCCGTGCACGCGGTGCCAGCGGCTCTCCTGCCCGGCCGCGAGCAGAAAATAGATCGCGGTCGAGGCGGCGTCGCGGTGGGTCTCGCGGAACCAGCCCCCCTCGGGATGCGGCGCCAGCCCCAGCCGGCTGACGATCTCCTGTGCGGCCGGATGCGGCGCCGTCATCCCTTGAAGCTGTCCTTGGCCGCGCGGACGGCGCCGAAGGCCTCGGCCGGATCGGCGATATCCGGGCGCAGGACGGGCGCGCGCAGGAAGGGATTGGTGGCTTTCTCCAGGCCGATGGTGGTCGGCACTGTCCATTCGCCGCGCTCGCGCGCCGCGAAGATGGCGTCCGTCCGCGCCTTCAGAGCCGGGTCGGCGTCGACCGAAAGCGCGAATCGGGCGTTGGCGGCGGTGTATTCATGGGCGCAGTAGACGGTGACGTCGTCCGGCAGGGCGGCCAGCTTCCGCAGGCTGGTCCACATCTGCTGCGGCGTACCCTCGAAGAGGCGGCCACAGCCGAGCGCGAACAGGGTGTCGCCGACGAAGGCCACGTGGTCGACGGCGTCGTAGAAGGTGATGTGGCCCAGGGTGTGGCCGCCGGTGTTGATCACCTCGAAGCGGGTCTCTCCCAGCCGGACGATATCGCCCTCGTCGACCACCCGATCGGGCGCCGCGCCGATGCGCTCGACCTCGGCCGGGCCGATGACGATGCAGCCGGTTTCACTCTTCAGCCGCGCGTTTCCGCCGGCGTGGTCGGGGTGCCAGTGGGTGTTGAGCACCAGGTCCAGCGACCAGCCCAGCTTGCCGAGCTCGGCCAGGATGGCGTCGGCGTCGGGCGTGTCGATACAGGCTGTCTTCCCCGTCGCATCGTCGCGCACAAGAAAGCCGTAGTTGTCGGCGAGGCAGGGAAACTGGTGGACGGTGATGGACATGGGGCAGCCTCGTTGCGTCCTTCGACACGCGTCCTGCGGACGCTGCTCAGGATGACGTAGGTTTGCAGCTATACACCGATCCACGTCATCCTGAGCAGGCCGGAACGGCCGTGTCGAAGGACGCACCGGCCCGAACAGTGACATAAGGACCCCCATGCGCCGCGACGTCCTCGAGCTCCGCGCCTTCTACGCCTCCGCCCGCGGCCGCGCGGCGCGGGAGATGGTGGCGCGAAAGCTGAGCGAGGCCTGGGGCGATCCGCGCGGCCTGGACTTCCTCGGCCTCGGCTACGCCACCCCCTATCTGGAGAGCGTCCGCGAGCGGGCCCGCCGCACGGTGGCGGTCATGCCCGCCGTCCAGGGCGTCGAGGTCTGGCCGGCCGGCGGCCGCAACCTCGCCTGCCTGGCCGACGAGACCGCCCTGCCCCTGCCCAACGCCATGTTTGACCGCGTCGTCTGCGTCCATGCGCTGGAGGAAGCCGAGGACGCCGTGGCGCTGATGCAGGAGGTCTGCCGCGTTCTGGCGCCGTCGGGTCGGGTGATCGTCGCCGTCGCCGCGCGCAACGGCCTGTGGTCCAACGCCGAGGGCACCCCCTTCGGCCACGGCCGCCCGTGGAGTCGTCGCCAGCTGGAGATCGTGTTGCGCGAGGCCGACCTGGAGCCCTCCGGCTGGACCCGCGCGCTCTACGTGCCGCCGTTCAACTGGACGGCGCGCTGGGCGGAGGGCTTCGAACAGGTCGGCGCCTGGCTGTGGCCGCCGTTGGCGGGCCTCATCCTCATGGAGGCGGTGAAGCAGACCTTCGCCGTCAAGCCGCGCGCGGTGCGCGCCCGGGCGCGGGTTTTCGCGCCCGGCGTGCTGTCGCCCGTGCCTGGAACGCCCGCCGGACGGGCGCCGGAGCCGGTCGCGCGCGAGACCCCCTTGGCCCGGGGGCGGGTTTCCTCGTAGTGTTGCAGTGCACCATGAGCCCCCGGCCGGAGAGTCGCCCATGAAGATGATCGTCGCCGTCATCAAGCCCAGCCGCCTCGACGCGGTGCTCGACGGCGTGACTGAGGCGGGCGCCTCCGGACTGACGGTCACCGAGGTGCGCGGTTACGGCCGGCAGAAGGGCAAGACCGAGGTCTATCGCGGCGCCGAGTACGAGGTGAAGCTGCTGCCCAAGGTGAAGCTGGAGATCGCGGTCTCCGACGACCTCGTCCAGCCGGTCATCGACGCCATCATCCGCACCGCCAACAGCGGCAAGATCGGCGACGGCAAGGTCTTCGTGATGGACCTGGAACAGGCCCTGCGCATCCGGACGGGCGAGGCCGGCGCGGCCGCGATCGCGGGGTAGGGGGTGCGGGGACATGTTCCGGCAAAGCCGGTACGTGTCCCCGATCAACGCGGTAAATCCCCGATCAGAGATACGCCTCTAAGAAGCCGTGGTGACGACACCTCTCGTGCTCCCGCCTCCATCACCGGGGACACGTACCGGCTGACGCCGGAACATGTCCCCGCGCCTGAACCCACCCCGCCCTTCGCGCATTGATCCCTTCGCGGCTACAAGGGGCTTCATGGGCGATCTGATCCTGCGCGAGGGCGAGACCTGCTGGCGGAAAAGCCGGGCCGACGCCGCCGCGTTCCTGGTCGACGGGGCCGACTATTTCGCGGCCGTGAAGGCGGCGATGCTGAACGCCAGGCGGTCGATCTGGATCCTGGCCTGGACCTTCGACGCCCTGACCCGCATGCAGCCGGACAAGGTCGAGCGCAGCGGCTCACCCCAGACGGCGGACCGGCTGGGCCTGCTGCTGCGCCGGCTGGCGGCGCTGAACCCCGCGCTCGACGTGCGGGTGCTGTGCTGGGCGATGCCGCCGTTAATCGCCGCGCCGGGCGGGTTCGCGCCGCAGAGGGCGGCGGGCTTCTTCCTGGGGTCGCGCGTGAAATTCCGGCTCGACAGCAGCCTGCCGGCCAGCGCCTGCCATCACCAGAAGATCATTGTGATCGACGGCCGGCTGGCCTTCGTGAGCGGCGGCGACCTGTCGACCGATCGCTGGGACACCTGCGACCATCATGACATCGACCCGCGCCGGCGGCTGCCCAATCTGCGCCACTACCCGGCCCGGCACGACGTGGCGACGATGATGGAGGGGCCGATCGCGCAAGATTGCGGCCAGCTGTTCGCCGATCGCTGGGAACGCTCCGGCGGCGGGCGACTGGAGGTCGACGGGCCTGACCACGGGGAGGACTCCCCCTGGCCGGCCGGCTTCACGCCCGACCTGATCGGCGAGACCATCGGCCTCGCCCGCACCGAGCCGTCCTGGAAAGCCCACAGCGCCGTCCGTGAAGGGTTGAAGCTGCATGTCGCGGCCATCGCGGCGGCCCGTCGCCTGATCTATCTCGAGAACCAGTACCTGACCGCCCCGACCATCATTGAAGCCCTGTGCCGTCGGCTGGCCGAGGAGGACGGACCGGAGATCTTCACCATCGGTCCCGAGGCCAGCCCGAGCTTTTTCGACCGCATGACCATGGACAGCGCCCGCATGGCGGCGATCGGCCGGCTGACCGAAGCGGACCTGCACGGCCGCTTCCACGCCTACACTGCCCGCACCCGCCAGGATCGTCCGATCATCGTCCATTCCAAGGTCACGATCGTCGACGACGTCTTCCTTCGCATCGGCTCAGCCAACCTCAACAACCGGTCGCAGGGGCTGGACACCGAGTGCGACATGGCCATCGAGGCTGAACCGGGCGACGCCGGAGCGGAGACGCGGGAGACGATCGCCACCTTCCGCAACCTGATGATCGGCCACTACCTGGGTCGCAACCTGCTGGAGGTGGAGGAGGCGCTGCGGCGCGAGGAGACGATCGCCGGCGCCATCGCCCTGCTCGACGTCGACCCGGCGCGGCTGAAGCCCGTCGACGCCCGGCCGCTGGGACCGGTCGAACGGTTCGTTGCGGCCTGGAGCCTGGGCGATCCGACCGACCCCCATGACGCCTGGCGGCCCTGGGCGCGGCGACGGTCGCTGCGCAAACAGCTGGCGTTGATCGAGGCGATCAAGGCGCCGTCGGAATCTCCAGCTCCACCACCAGCGGAAGGTGATCCGACGCCACCCGCGCCCGGGGATCAAACGGCGACTCGATCGCCGTCACCGTGATATCGCCGGCCACGAAGACGTGGTCGATGCGCATGAACGGAAAGGCCGAGGGGTAGGTCGCCGTCGGCGCTCGCGCCCGGCCGGTCTGGGCGTCGCGGATCACCGCCGCCAGCATGCCGTAGGTGCGCGAGTACGGGCTGGCGTTGAAGTCGCCCAGCAGCACGGCTGGGGCGGTAAAGGCCTCGGACGCCATCCAGTCCTCGCCGATGAGTGCGGCGGCCTGCTTGCGCTGCTCGCGCGGGACGAGGCCCAGATGGGTGTTGATGACCTGCAACTCGACGCCCCCGAGGTCGACCGCGACCCACAGGGCGCCCCGCGGCTCCAGCCCGCGGAATTTCGGAAGGGTGGGCAGGGCGCCGGCCCTCACCAATCGTTCCGGCAGGGCGGTCAGGATGGCGTCGCCGTAGCGTTCCTCCTCGATGTGCATGGCCGGATGGAAACGGGACTTCATCTGCAGCAACTCGGCCAGCCGGTGGGCCTGGTCGACGTGGTTGGTGCGGCGGCGGCCGACGTCCAGTTCCTGCAGGGCGACGATGTCGGCCCGGCAGGCGGCGATCACCTCGGCCACCCGCTCGACATCCAGCTTGCGGTCGGTCCCGACGCAGCGATGGACGTTGTAGGTGGCCAGGCGAATCTTCATGTGCCGAAGAGATCGCCCGGCGGCGCTTCGGGTTCCACGGCCCCGTCCCGGCGGCCGAGCAGGAAGAGGGCGGCCTCGGCGCGCCAGTTCTCGATGCCTCGCGACGGATCCATCGGCCGGGCCGGTTGCCCCTCGGCCAGGGCGGCGCTGGCCTCGATGCGCAGATCGAGGTCCTCGACCAGGGCGTTGAAGTCGGCGAGCGTGCAGAGATGTATGTTCGGCGTCGACCACCAGGGCTCGGGCAGCGATCGCGTCTCCGGCATCCGGCCGCGGCGCAGCAACGACCAGCGCACGCGCCAGTGTCCGAAGTTGGGGAAGCTGACCACCGCCCGGTCGGCGATGCGCATCAGTTCACTCAGCACCTGGCGCGGATTGCGCGTCGCCTGCAGCGTCTGGGACAGGATGGCGTAGTCGAAGGCGCCCGTCGGAAACTGCTCAAGATCGCGGTCGGCGTCGCCCTGCATGACGGCCAGACCGCGCGCCAGGCAAGCCGAGACGCCTTGGGGGCTGATCTCGACGCCGCGGCCGTCGATGTCCTTCTCGCGGGTCAGCAGCTCCAGCAGCTCCCCGCCGCCGCAGCCGACGTCGAGCGCGCGCGCGCCGGGTCGCACAAGCCGCAGCATCTCGCGGAAGTCCTCGCGCACCTGGGTCATCGGAGTCCCCGCGCGCCGTCGATGGAATCGAAAAAGCCGGCCAGGGCCGAGTCCATGACCGGCTCGTCGAGCAGAAAGGCGTCGTGGCCCTTGTCGCTCTCGATCTCGACGAAGCTGGCCCGGGCGCCGGCGGCGTTCAGGGCGCGCACGATGTGTCGGCTTTCGGCCGTCGGGTAGAGCCAGTCGGACGTGAAGGACAGGACGCAGAAACGAATGTCCCGCGCCGCCTTGAACGCCTCGGCCAGGACGCCGCCGTGCGCCGCGGCCAGGTCGAAATAGTCCATCGCCCGGGTGATGTAGAGGTAGCTGTTGGCGTCGAAGCGGTCGACGAAGCTGGCCCCCTGGTGGCGCAGATAGCTCTCCACCTGGAAATCGGCGTCGAAGCCCCAGGACAGGCCGTCGCGCTGCAGTTCGCGGCCGAACTTCCGCTGCAGGGCCTGCTCCGACAGATAGGTGATGTGGGCGGCCATGCGCGCCACCGCCAGCCCCTTCTCGGGCCGGGCGCCGTGCACGGCGTAGTCGCCGCCGCGCCAGTCCGGATCAGCCATGATCGCCTGCCGACCGACCTCATGGAAGGCGATGTTCTGGGCGCTGTGACGCGCGGCCGAGGCCACGCAGACCGCGCTGAACAGGCGTTCCGGATAGGACGCCGCCCACTGCAGCACCTGCATGCCCCCCATCGACCCGCCGACGACGGCGAGCAGGGTCTCGATGCCCATGGCCTCCACCAGCATCGCCTGGGCGCGGACCATGTCGGCGATGGTGATGACCGGGAAGGCCAGGCCCCAGGGTCTGCCCGTCGCCGGATTGATCGACGCCGGTCCGGTGCTGCCCATGCAGCCGCCGACGACGTTGGCGCAGAGGATGAAGTGGCGCGTCGGGTCGAGGGGGCGGCCTGGTCCGACCAGCCGCGTCCACCAGCCGGGCTTTCCGGTCGTCGGGTGCTTCGAGGCCACGTACTGGTCGAGGGTCAGGGCGTGGCAGATGAGAACCGCGTTGGATCGGTCGGCGTTCAGCGCCCCATAGCTGCGCCAAGCCACCTGCAATCCCTCGATGCGGGCGCCGGAGTCCAGCACGAGCGGCTTCTCCGGCGGAAACGTCCAGGTTCCGCCGTCCTCGACGATCGCTTCGGGCTCGGCCGCGAGTGTCATGCAGGGCCTTGGACCGTCGCGCGCGTTCCCTGTCAACCGGCGGCTTCCTGCGAAGCGGCCCCGAGGCTAGAAGGGCGGCGATGAAACGTCTGATCCTCATGCGTCACGGCAAGGCCGAGCGGTCCAATCCCGGCGGCGACTTCGAGCGCGGCCTCACCGAGCGCGGCTTCAACGACGCCGAGCTGATGGGCCGCCTGCTGGCCGATGAGGGCCTGACGCCGGACCTGGCGCTGGTCTCGGCGGCGCGGCGCACCCAGGACACCTGGCGCGGTGTCTCGGCCGCCTTTCCGCAGGCGAAGGCGCTGTCCCTGCGGTCGCTCTATCACGCGCCGGCCGACCGCATCCTGTTCGAGATCGAGGCCCTGGCTGAAGACGCCGATGCCCTGATGGTGGTCGGACACAATCCGGGTCTGCACGAACTCGTCATTGGCCTGCTGCGGCAGGGCGGCGCGGGCTCGGCGCTGACGGCGCGCGCCGAGAGTCGATTCCCCACGGCGACGGTCGCCGCCTTTACGTTCGACGCCGCCGGACGACCGGCCTACGATGGCCTGTTCTACGCCGCCGACCACGGCGGAGGCGGCGGCGAATGACGCGGGTCTACAAGCTGCTGACTCGCCACGACTGGATGGCCGCCGAGGCGAAGGGCGTGTTCGAGGGCTCGGCCGTCGACCAGGCCGACGGCTTTATCCATTTCTCCACGGCCGCCCAGGCGACCGAGACCGGACGGAAGTACTTCTCCAACGTCCCCGCGTTGGTGATCGTCGGCTTCGACGACGAGTCGCTCGGCGAGGGCCTGAAGTGGGAGGCGTCCCGCGGAGGCGATCTGTTCCCGCACCTCTATGGCTCGCTGCCAACCGCGCTGGCGGTCGAGGTTCAGGATGTGGCGCTGGATGAAGCGGGCGTTCCGGTTCTCGAAGGGCTGAAGGCATGACCGCCCCCGCCCAGACCTATCCCGCTTGGGAGAGGGGGACCATGCGGAGCATGGTGGAGAGGGACGCGCCGACGCGTCACGGCGAGACGCCGCGTTCGCCTTCGCCCATGCCTCGCCAGGCCTTCCACGCCCGTTCTTCCCGCTCCGCCATCCTCCGGGTGGTCCCCCTCTCCCAAGCGGGAGAGGAAATGTGATGCACGACCTCGCCGCCCGCGCCCTGCACCTGCTCGATCCCGAGGACGCGCACCGCGCCTCGATCCTGGGCCTGAAGCTCGGTCTGGGACCAACGGACAGGTCAGTCGACGACCCGATCCTGCACACTAGCCTCGCCGGCCTCGACCTGCCCTCGCCCGTCGGGCTGGCGGCGGGCTTCGACAAGAACGCCGAGGCGCCGGACGCCATGCTGCGCGCCGGGTTCGGCTTCGTGGAGTGCGGCACCGTCACGCCGCTGCCCCAAGCCGGCAATCCGCGTCCGCGTCTGTTCCGCCTGACGGAGGACCGCGCGGTGATCAACCGCATGGGCTTCAACAACGCGGGGCTGGAGGCCTTCGCCGACCGCCTGGCGACGCGACCGCGCAGGGGCGTCGTCGGCGCCAACATCGGAGCCAACAAGGACGCCGACGACCGGATCGGCGATTACGTCACCGGACTGACCCGGCTGTGGGGGCTGGCCGACTACTTCACGGTCAATATTTCTTCGCCCAATACGCCCGGCCTGCGCGCGCTGCAGACCAAGGCGGCGCTGGAGGACCTGCTCGGCCGGCTGGCCGAGGCGAGAGCCGCCCTCAAGGCGCCGCACGCCACGCCCATCTTCCTGAAGGTCGCGCCTGACCTGGAGGACGGCGAGGTGGAGACGATCATCGACAGCGTGGCCCGCTTTGGCCTGCAGGGGATCATCGTGTCGAACACGACCGTGTCCCGGCCAGGCAGCCTGCGCGACCGCCGGAAGGCGGAGGCCGGCGGCCTCTCCGGCCCGCCGTTGATGAGCCTGTCGACCGAGGTGCTGGCCCGCTTCCATGCCGCCAACGACCGCCATCGTCTGACGCTGATCGGCGCGGGCGGCATCGCCACAGGCGCGGACGCCCTGGCCAAGATCCGGGCGGGCGCGAGCGCCGTGCAGTTCTACTCGGCCATGGTCTACGAAGGGCCCGGCATGATCGTCCGCGTCAAGCGCGACCTTGCGGCCCGCCTCCGCGCCGAGGGCTTCTCGTCCGTCGCCGAAGCGGTGGGAGCCCGATGACGGAAGGTTCGGGCCTTGCGCTTTTCGCTCAGCACGCGAACTCTGGCGGCCTCGCAGACCGGGAAGACGTGAAGTAGCGCATGGCCGACGTCCCGCCGCCATCGACGGAGACGCCCGCGACGCCGGATCGGCCCTCGCGGCGCTGGCTTTGGCCGGGCGGACTGTCCGCGCGCCTGCTGGTGCTCACGACGCTCTTCGTCGTTGTGTCCGGCCTGCTCGTCCTGCCGGCCACCCTCGCGGCCTTCGAGGAGCAGTGGTTGCTGGATCGCATCCGCGCCGCCGAACTGGCCTCGACCATCGCCGAGGCCGACCCCGGCCGGAAGGTCACCGCCCCAGTGCGGCAGCAGCTGCTGGACAGCGCCGGCGTGGTCTCGGTGGCCATCCAGACCGAGGGCATGCGCCGTTTGATCCTCGCCGCGCCCCGCGACCTGCGCGAGCCCTATGTGGTCGACCTGCGCACCCAGAAGCCGCTCAGCTGGATGACCGCGCCGTTCCGCACCCTGTTCGGCGGCAAGGATCGCATGGTCCGGGTGATTGCCGAGCCGCGCTTCCGGTCCGGCGAGTTCATCGACATCGTCATGCCCGAGCAGCCGCTGCGACAGGCGCTGCTCGCCTACCTCGGCCGGCTGGTGATGATCACCCTGTTCGTGTCGGTCGGCGCCGGCGTGGCCGTCTATCTGGCCCTGAACGCCTTTCTCGTGCGGCCGATGCAGAAGATCACCGAGGCGATGGAGCGGTTTCGGGCCGACCCGGAGAATCCGGAGGCGCGTGTCGCCCTGTCCGGCCGCCGGGACGAGATCGGCCGCGCCGAGGCCGAGCTCGACCGGATGCAGGCCGACCTGATCGCGGCGCTGAACTCCCGCGCGCGACTGGCCGCGCTCGGCGAGGCGGTGGCCAAGATCAATCATGACCTGCGCAACATGCTGACCAGCGCGCAGATCGCTTCGGACAGGCTGGCGGCGATCGGCGATCCCAAGGTCGCCCAGGCCATGCCGCGCCTCGAACGCGCCCTCGACCGGGCTGTGACCCTGGCGACTGACGTCATGGCCTACGGCAAGACGATCGAAGCGCCGCCTCAGGTCCAGGCGCTTGAGCTGCAGCCGGCGCTGGACGCCGCCGCCGAGGACGCCGGCATGAGCGAGAGCGGCGTGCGACTGGTTTCGCATGTCGAGTTCGGCGCGCGGGTCGACGCCGATCCCGACCAGCTGCACCGCATCCTCGTGAACCTGCTGCGCAACGCGCGCGAGGCGATGGAGGAACGCGCCGGCCGCCCCGGCCAGGTGCAGGTGTCGCTGCGGGTCGAGGACGGCGTCAGCCGCCTGCGGCTGTCGGACGACGGCCCCGGCCTGCCGGACCGCGCCCTGGCGCATCTGTTCCAGCCCTTCACCGGCTCGGCCCGGCGCGGCGGCACAGGCCTGGGATTGGCCATCAGCCGCGAACTGGCCCAGGCGCACGGCGGCGATCTGACGCTGGAGAAGACCGGCCCAGAGGGCACGGTTTTCGAGCTGTCGCTGCCCGGCGCGCCGGAGGCCCAGGCGCCGGCCCGGCCGAAACGCGTGCGAAAGAAGACGTCGGGCGTCTGACCCCCTCTCCGCGAGGACGAGGGAGACTACTGCAGCGCCTTGGCCACGCCCTCCCGGCGGTCGTCGGCCCCGCCTTCGTAGACGCCGCCCGGGCGCACGATGACGCCGTGCAGGCCGCTGTTCTCGCCGCCGGTGTTGCTGAACACCACGCCACGCGCCTTCAGCCCGTCCACGACCCCGGCCGGAAAGCGGTCCGGCTCGCTGGAGAAGCGGTCGCCGCGGGCCACCAGGTTGGGCAGGTCGAAGGCCTGCTGCAGGGTCAGCTCCCAATCGAAGACACCGATCAGAGCCTTGAGATTATAGGACAGGATCGAACTGCCGCCCGGCGAGCCGAGCGCGGCCACGAACCGGCCGTTGCGGTCCAGCACGATCACCGGGGCCATCGACGAGCGCGGCCGCTTGCCGGGCGCCACGGCGTTGGCCGCCACGACGCCGTCCGGGTCCCGGGGCGAGAAGTTGAAGTCGGTCAGCTGGTTGTTGAGAAAGAAGCCGCCGACCATCCGGCCCGAGCCGAACGGGCTTTCCACAGTGGTCGTCATCGAGACGACGTCGCCCCAGCGGTCGACGATCACGAAATGCGAGGTGCCGGCCGGCTCCCGCGTCCTGTCCGGCGCGAAGACGCCGGCCCCCGGCGGAGCGCCCGCGGCCGGCGCGGGGCCGGCGCGCTCGCCGATCAGGGCCGCGCGGCCGGCGATGTAGTCCGGATCGAGCAGACCCTTGACCGGGGTTTCCACCGCCGGCCAGTCGCCGACGTAGCGGTCGCGGTCGGCATACATCAGCCGCTCGGCCTCGGCGATCTGGACCCAGCCGACCGGATCGGCCGGCGAGCGGTCGGCGATGTCGGTACGCTCGAGCATCATCAGCGCCTGCAACAGCGAAACGCCGCTCGACGGCGGCGGCGCGGTGCAGACCCGGTAGACCCGGAACGGCCGGCACAGGGCCGCCGCCTGGCGAGGCCGATAGGCTCGCATGTCGGCGACCGTCAGGGAGCCCGGCAACGGCCCTTGGCGGACCCGCGCCGCGATCGCTTCGGCCAGCGGCCCCTCGTAGAGCGCCGCCGGCCCCTTGGCGGCCAGCCGCCGGATGCTGTCGGCGTAGGCCGGATTCTTCAGGACGTCGCCGGCGGCGTACTTCCTGCCGTCGGGCTTCGTGAAGTAGGCGATCACGTCAGGCGCCGCGTTTTCCGGCACCCGAGGCGAGGCGATCATGCCGGCCAGGCGCGGGCTGACCACGAAGCCCTCGTCCGCCAGCCGCTCGGCGTCGCCGAACAGCGACGCCCAGGGGCGGGCGCCGTGCTCCTTGTGCGCCATGGCCAGCATGGCCACCGCGCCCGGCACGCCGGTCGACCGCCCGCTGAGCAGCGCCTGCACGAAGCCCAGCGGCTTGCCGTCCGGACCCATGAACATGTCCGGCGTTGCGCCGGACGGCGCCGTCTCGCGGCCGTCATAGGCCGTCACCGCGCCGGTGCGGGCGTTGTAGTGGACCATGAAGGCGCCGCCGCCCAGGCCGCTCGACTGGGGCTCGACGAGACCCAGGACGGCCTGTACGGCCACCGCCGCATCGACGGCGGTGCCGCCCTCGCGAAGCACCTTCAGGCCTGCCTCGACCGCGAGCGGGTTGGCGGCGGCGACGAAACCGGCCGGTCGCGGCGCCTCGACCGCCGCCGGCGGCGGAGCCTCGCGGGCCGGCATGCCCGGAATCATCGAGCAGCCGCCCAGCAGGACGAGGACGGCGAACAGTCCGGACAGACGCATGCGAACTCCGCAATAGGGTCGGCTACAATAGGGCGCGCGCCGGCGAGGGAAAGCCCCGCCCCTCGACAAGTTCCAGGTCGCGTGCGACTCGAACGGCCATGAGCACCGCCCGCCCCGGTCCCCGCAACTTGATCACCGACGTGCCCGGCCTCAGGGTCGGTCAGGCGCACGACGAGGCGGTGCGCACCGGCGTGACCGTGATCCTGCCCGACGAACGCGCGGTCGCGGCCGTCGATGTGCGCGGCGGCGGGCCGGGCACCCGGGAGACCGAGACGCTAAATCCCGAGAACCTGGTCGACGCCGTCGACGCCATCGTGCTCTCCGGCGGGTCGATGTACGGCCTGGGCGCCGGCGACGGCGTCGCGGCCTGGCTCGGCGCGCAGGGGCGAGGCTATCCGGTCTCGAGCCAACCAGGGCTGCCTCGGGCGCCGATCGTGCCCGCGGCCATCCTGTTCGACCTGGCCAATGGCGGCGACAAGGCCTGGGGCGAGGACCCGCCCTATCGCCGGCTGGGCATCGCCGCCGCGAAGTCGGCGGATCTCGACTTCGCGCTGGGCGTCGCCGGAGCCGGCTATGGCGCGAAGGCCGGCCAGCTCAAGGGCGGTACAGGCTCGGCCTCCATCGTCACCCATGACGGCTACACGGTCGGCGCCGTCGCCGCGGTCAACAGCTTCGGCTCGGTGGTCGGCGGCGACGGCCTGACCTTCTGGGCGTCGCCGTTCGAGATCGACGGCGAGTTCGGCGGCCGCTCGCCGGCCGGACTGGCGATCGGGGCCGACGACTGGGGTCTGGCCAAGCTCAACCCGGGCGCCCGCGAGAATACGACGATCGCCTGCGTCGCCACCGACGTGGTCCTGACCAAGGCGCAGGCGAGACGCGTGGCGATCATGGCCCAGGCGGGCCTCGCGATGTCGATGCGGCCGGTCCACACCCCCTTCGACGGCGACATCGTCTTCGCCCTGTCGACCGGTCGGCGGCCGATCGGCGAGGTCCCCGACCGCATGGTCGCGCGCATCGGCGCCCTGGCCGCCGACTGCCTGGCCCGGGCGGTGGCGCGCGGCGTCTACGAAGCCGTGGCCTGGCCCGGCGCAGGTGTCCGCAGCTACCGCGACCTGTCCAAGGATTAATGACCCGTGGTATCGGACCCGTGCTACGGGCCGCGCCCTTGAGCAGGGTCGACCGATCGATGACTTGATCGGCCAGTCTTGTTCCGGATCAACTCCGGAGGCGTCTTGCGGCGGTATGTATCGTCGGACGAGCCCGGGCCAGGGAGGCCGAAACCATGAACGGTACGAAGAAGACCATCGCGCGCGTGGCGCTCGCCAGCGCCGCCATCGCCGGAACCGCCGCGGCGGCTCCCCCCGCCGCCAAGCAGGTCGTCACCGGCCCGGTGGCCACCTACTGGATCAGCGCCCAGACCACGAGCGGCATGACCATGGGCGGCGGCGCGCCGTCGATGGCCTCGATGATGGGCATGGCGCGCGGCGGCAACGTCAACAAGAGCCTCGTGCTTCAGCTCGGCTCGGCCCGCAAGCCGACGGGCGAGGCCTCGGCCGAGCACCTGCCGCCGTCGGTGCTGCGCGCCGGCCCCAGCCTGCCGCTGGTCACGCCCAGGGCCCAGCCGCGCGTCGACACCCGCGAGGAGCCCGGCCCGCCGGAAGGCTACGAGAAGCCGCGCGGCAAGATGCTGATCTTCTGGGGCTGCGGCGAACGCGCCCGGCCGGGCCAACCGCTGGTCTTCGACTTCGCCAAGATGGCGTCGGGCCAGATGCCCGCCGGCTATGCGCAGATGATGAACAGCCTGCAGGTCTCGGCCATGCAGCCGCCATCGCCGACGCGCAACGCCACCTACGGCGAATGGCCCAATGAGAAGACTCGCACACAGGTGCCCGGCGACGGCTCGCTGATCGGCCAGCATACGATCCGCGGCAACTACAGCCCGCAGATCCAGTTCGCGATGAGCCAGGGCCAGGACTTCCTGCCGCCGGTGACCATGACCGCCAATCGCCGGAACCCGACCGGCTCGTTCCAGCTCGGCTGGCAGCCGGTGGCCGGGGCGACCGGCTACATCGCCTCGACCATGGGCGGGGCCGACGACACGGTGGTGCTGTGGAGCTCCAGCGAGGTGCAGAGCCTGCTCTTCGCCCTGCCCGACTACCTGCGCCCCGCCGACGTCCAGCGCCTGCTGGCCAACAAGGCGCTGATGCAGCCGAGTCAGACCAGCTGCACGGTGCCCAAGGAGGTCATCGATGCGGCCCCGCAGTCCATGTACCAGTTCGTGGCCTATGGCGGCGAAGCCAACTTCACCTACCCGGCCCGGCCGCAGGACCCGAAGGTTCCCTGGAACATCGAGTGGACGGGGAAGG
>CALALX010000083.1 GCA_937925635.1 uncultured Caulobacter sp. | reverse complement strand
GCGCAGCTCGCTCTCGAGGACCTTGTTCTGCTCGCGGGTCAGGCCGCCGCCGCCGTACTCCTTCGGCCACATCGGGGCCGTCCAACCCTTCTCGGCCATGCGGTCGAGCCACAGCTGCACGTCAGGATTGGCCGGCTTGAAGTTGCGGCCGCCCCAGGGCGCTTCCGACTCGTCGTCCATGGGCTGGTTCAGCGAGGGAGGATAGTTGGCCGCCAGCCAGTCGCGCACCTCGGCGCGGAAGGCCTCCAGCTCGGTTCCGCCGAAATCCGCCATGATATCCTCCCGGGTCTTCTGTTGCGGCGCACCTTAGCGCGCGGCGAGCCGGGGGCAAGTCGGTTCAAACGCTCGTTCGAAACTTGTGCCTGACCGCGGGAGGCCAGCGTCACGCGCGACGCCGCGCTATAGTGGCGCCGACAACCGCGGGAATCGCATGCAGCTCTTTCGTGAACTGAAACCCGCGCTCATCGGCGTCGCCCCCACGGTGGGCGCGATCGCCGCGCTGTCGGCCGGGGCGATGCTGTTGGCGTCGGGCGCGACGCCGTCGGATCCCTCGCGGCTGCTGGACCTCCTGCGGTTCACCCCGCAGCTGCTGATCGAGACCAGCCACTTCCTGTCGTCGGTGCTGGGTCTGGTGCTGATCCTGCTCGCGTTCGGGCTGCGGTCGAAGCTGGACGCCGCCTGGACCGCGACCCTGGTGGTGATGATGCTGGCCGCCCTGCTGGCGCCGTTCAAGGGCTTCAATTGGGAAGAGGCGCTCGTCCTGGTCGCCTGCTTCCTGGTCATGTTGCCCCTGCACGCGGGATTTCCCCGCAAGGCCAGGCTGTCACGGATGGAGGTCACGCCGGGTTGGCTGGTTTCCGCCGCCGCGGTGTTGGCCGGCGCCGGGCTGCTGGGAGTCTGGTCCTTCATGCACGCGAACTACGGCGACATGCCGGTGTGGCGCGTGATCGCCGACCAGGATCTCGAACGCGCGATCCGCTCCTCCGCCGGCGCGGCGGTGGCGCTTCTGGGGTTCGGCCTCTGGCGACTGGTGGCCATGCCGGCGACTCCTAAGGTGGCCGGCGAGGACGATCCTGATTTCCATCGCGTGCGGCATATCCTCGGCAAGGCGGAGTGGGCCCAGCCCGACTCCAACCTCGCGCTGCTCGGAGACAAGCGGTTCCTGTTCTCGGCCAGTGGCGAGACCTTCCTGATGTTCGGCGTGCGGGGCCGTTCTTGGATCGCCATGGACGGCCCGGTCGGACGCACCGATGAGCGGATGGAGTTGCTCTGGCGCTTCCGCGAGCTGGCCGACGCCCACGCCTGCCGGCCGGCCCTGTACGGCATCGGGCCCGAGGATCTGCCGGACGCCGTCGAACTGGGCTTTTCGATCCAGAAGATCGGCGAGGCCGCGGCCGTGCCGCTCGACGGCTTCTCGCTGGCCGGCCGCCGCCGCGAGGTGCTGCGGCGCAACTGGCGCAAGGCCGGCGAGGGCGGGGCGGTCTTCGAGGTCGTGCCCCCGGAGGCGGTGACGCCGCTGCTCGACACATTGAAGGCAATTTCCGACGAGTGGCTGAGCCACCATTCAGGCGGGGAGAAGAGCTTCTCGCTGGGCGGCTTCGTGCCGCGCTACGTCTGTGAGTTTCCGATGGCGCTGGTCCGGTCCGGCGGCCAGATCGTCGCTTTCGCCACCCTGTGGCCAACAGCCAGCCGCAAGTCCTTCTCGATGGATCTGATGCGCTATGGCGAGGCGGCTCCCAAGAACGTGATGGACTTCCTGTTCGTCGAGCTGCTCGAGTGGGGCAGGGCGCAGGGCTACCAGGCCTTCGACTTCGGCGCCGCGCCGCTGGCCGGGCTGGAAGACCGGCCGCTGGCGCCGATCATGTCGCGGGTCGGCAGGCTGCTGTTCGAACGCGGCGAGGACATCTACAATTTCCGCGGCGTGCGCCGGTACAAGGACAAGTACGATCCGCTCTGGCAGCCGCGCTATGTCGCGGCTCCGCACAAGTGGCAGATCCCGATGGTGATGGCCGATGTCGGCCTGCTGTCATCCGGCGGCATGGCGGGCCTGGCGCGGCGAAGGCCAAAGGCCGAGACCGGCTCAGCGGCCCGTGGTGAAGCCGAGCAGGTTCACCGCATGCACCAGCAGCATCAGGGCGCCCAGTGAGGCGAAGACCATCACAGCGCGCCACGGCACCATCCGCACGCCGCGGGCCAGATCGGGCGGCTGAGCGCCGCGCCAGCCCGCGAAGACGGCCAGGGCGGCCATCGCGATGGCCGCGACGAGGGTGGTGCTCAAGCTCATCACGGCCAGATGGAGCAGGGCCGCGGCGACCGCAAGCATCATCCACAGCAAATCGTCGCAGGCGCCAGATTTGGGGTTAACCTCGCGTTTACACACTAGGGGTGGGTGGCTAGCGTTGCCTTTGGAGTGCCGGAGGTGCGATTCGAATGACGGCGGGGGCGCCTTGGAGCGTTAAGGGGATCGACCCCAAGGCGCGGGAGATCGCCAAGGATCTCGCGCGGCGCTCCGGCATGACGCTCGGCGAATGGCTGAACCGGATGATCGTCGAGGGCGAGGCCCCGGGGGCGTCCGACGCCGCCGCCAGCCACGCGTTCGACCCCGTCGACACCGGTCCCATCGTCGTCGGCGGCCGCGACGGCGATCCCCGCTACGAAATCCCCAACCACCCGGCCGACGAGGTCGGCAAGGTGGCCGACGCCATCGAGCGGCTGACGGCTCGCATCGAGGCGGCGGAACAGCGTTCGACCCTGGCGATCAGCGGCATCGACCAATCCGTGCGCGGTGCTCTGGCCCGGCTTGAGGCGGCCGAGCGAGAACAGGTCGCCGTGGCGGCGCGTTTCGAAGGCGCCGTGGACGATATCCGCACAGAGGCCGGCCGGGCGGGCGACCGCCTGCGTCGCATGGAGCAGGAGGCCGCCGGGCCGCGTTCGGCCGAAGCCCTGCGATCGCTCGAAGGCATGCTCGGCAAGGTCGCCGGCCAGTTCTACGACGGCGAGGCCCGCACCCGAGAGGCCTTGGCCGCCATCGAGGCGCGCGTCGCCGAGGTCGAGAAGACCGACCCGTCCGAGCTGGTCGAGGCGGTGGCCGCCCGGGTGGTCGAGCGGCTGGAGTCGGCCGAGGCGCGCACGACGGACGCGCTGCGCGACCTCGGCGCCTCGTTCGTCGCCCTCGACCGCCGGCTCAGGGTGGTTGAGTCCGGCGGGGGCGCGGCCGAGCGGCTGGAAACCCTCGCGACCGACCTCACCCGCCGGATGGAGGCGACACGAGCCGAGTTGGCGGAGAAGCTGGCCGCCTCGGCGGAGACTCGCTTTGACCGCATGGACCACAAGCTGTCGGAGATGGCCCGGCACGTATCCGCCGCCGAGGCCCGCTCGGCCCAGGCAATCGAGCGTGTGGGCCGGGAGATGGTCAGCATGGCCGACAACCTCAGCCGGCGCGTCCAGGCCGTGGACAACCGCAGCGCCGACGCTATCGAGCAGGTCGGCGGCGAGGTGGCGAGGATCGCCTCGGCCGTCGAACAGAAGCTCGGGCGCGCGGACAGCGCCCAGGCCCAGGCGCTCGAGAAGCTGGGCGGCGAGATCGCCCGCATCACCGAGCGCTTGGCCGAGCGGATCGCGAACTCGGAGCGACGCGGCGCCCTGGCCATCGACGAAGTCGGCGAGCAGGTGGCCCGTGTCACCGAGCGGATCAGCCAGCGCCAGGAGCGCACGGCGACCGACCTGGCTGAACGCATCCGGCTCAGCGAGGAGCGCACCGCGCGCCTGCTCGACGAGGCGCGGGAGAAGATCGACGCCAGCCTGAGCGGGTCACACCGCCGGCTGGCCGAACAGATGGCTCCGGCCGCCGCCGTCGCCCCGCCGCCGGTGGAGCCTAAGCCCGCGCCCGCGCGCGCGGCCTTCGTTGACCCGTTCGCCTCGGATCCCTTCGAACCGTCGTCGCACGCCATCCCGGAGGACGCCTTCGCGCCCCAGGCCTTCGCCCGTCCGCCGGCCGAGGCGGCGCCGGGCGAACCGGCCCCGTTCCCAGTCGCCGAGCGTGGCCCGCCGTCCTTCTCGCAGGAAGATTTCGAGGCCGCCGACGGCTTCGCGCCCCTGTCGGAAGAAGCGGTCGTCCCGGACGCGCCGGAGATTCCGGCCGCGCCAGTGATCCACCCCTTCGAGGTCGATGAAGCGCCGCAGGTCGCCGCGCCGCGCTCGACCCGCGACGTCATCGAACAGGCCCGGATGGCGGCCCGATCGGCGAGCGGCTCGGGCCCGTCGTCGCTGTCGCCCGCCGAGGAGCGTCGCGGCCTATTCGGCAGTCGTGAGAAGAAGCCGAAGAGGCGGGCCGGCTCGGCCCTGATGTCGGCGTTGTTCATCGCCGGCGGCGTGGCCACCGTGGGAGCGCTGACGGGCGGCTTCGCCCTCTACTCCGGCTTGATCGGCGGCGGCGGCGACAGTCCGCGCCTGGCCGAAAGCCGCCGGATCGCCGAGGCCGACGCGCGGGGCGAGATCAAGGGGCCCGAGGCCGACACCACGCCGGCGCCGCGGGTGGCGATGGCGGTGGCGCCGGGCCTGGACGCGACGGGCGCCGTCACGCCGCCGCCGGCCTTGGCCGGGGCGGCGGCGGGCGACACCGTCGCCAGCGCGGCCAGCCTCTACGCCGAGGCCCAGCGCCTGATCGCCGCCAAGGACCCGGCCGGGCTGGATCGCCTGCGGCGCGCCGCCAACATGGGCTATGCTCCGGCGCAGTTCGACCTGTCGAAGGCCTACCAGGCCGGCAGTCTGGGTCTGAAGAAGGACGAGGCGGAGTCGCGCCGCTGGACCGAACGCGCCGCTCAGGCCGGCGACGCCCGGGCGATGCACAACATGGGTCTGGCCTTCTTCCACGGCTCCGGCGGCCCGATGAACAAGACCACGGCGGCCCAGTGGTTCCGCCGCGCCGCCGACCTCGGCATGGGCGACAGCCAGTACAATCTCGCCAGTCTCTACGAGCAGGGCTGGGGCGTGAGCCAGAACGCGGCTGAGGCCTACAAGTGGTACCTGATCGCGGCCCGGGGCGGAGACAGCGAAGCGCGCGCCGCGGCGGAGCGGGTCCGCGGCGGCCTGACGCCCGAGCAGCGCTCGGCCGCTGAACGGTCCGCGACCGGCTTCCGTCCCGCCACGCCCAATCCCTCGGCCACGCCGACGCCGGTTGGCGGCTTGGCTTCGGCGCAGAAGGCCCTGTCGATGCTCGGCTACTATCGCGGACCTCAGGACGGCGTGCAGTCCGCGGCCCTCAAGGGCGCCATCCGGGCTTTTCAGCGCGACAAGGGTCTGCGACCGACCGGCAATCTGGACACCGAAACCACCGCCAAGCTGGCGCTTTTCGCCCGCTAGGCGAAATACCGTGGTCTGACGGCCTTCCATGGGGCCGTTTTCCCTCTTCGCGCCCAGCCGCGCCTGGCTGTATGGTTTCCGGATGGTCGCCGCGGGGGGCGTAGTGCGGGAGTACTGGGCATGAGGCAGGCCATTGCGCGAGCGCCGGCATCCGCCTGGACGATGGGCGTCGTCAGCCTCGTGCCCTTCTACCTGTCCGCCGGACTCTATTGTTACGGGCCCGCCGAGTTACGCGGCCAGGCCTTTCTCGGCCTCATCGGCTGGTCGACGGCCATGCTCAGCTACCTTGGCGGCGTGCGGGCGGGCCTTGAGATCGACAGCCACGCCAGCCCACGACTCTGGTCCGTCGCCCTGGCCATGCTCTCGCCCGTGGCGGCGCTGGGGCTGATGTTCGGCGCCGTCACCGGCGGCCTTTCGCAGGTTCAGCAGGTTTCCGGCTTCATGACGGCCTTCCTGCTGATGTGGATCTGGGACTCACGCGCCGCCGACGGCCCGGCCTGGCGTCCGCGTTATCGCACCGTCATCACCGCCGGCGCCGCGGTGGCGCTGGCCTTCGCCCTCGAACAGGCGATGAGCCTGTAGCTCAGTCGCCGACCAGCGATTTCCAGCCGATGGGATGGACCTTGCCGGTCCCCAGCGCAGCCGCCATCGGCCGACCTGCGAACAGACCATCGAAAGCCCTGTCCTTGACGTTGAGCCCGCCGGCGTAGGCGCCGAAGGCTGGCAGGATCACCCGCGCGCCGTCGGTGACGAAGCAGCGACGGCGCACGCGTCCGCCGCGCCCGGCCACGCGCGCCGCAGGGTGCAGGTGGCCAGCGGCCTCGCCAGGCTGGAGGCCCGGCCGCGGCTCGTGGCGAAGCCGCAGACTTCCGAGGGCCATCTCGTCGATGATCTCGCCGGGCAGGGCGCGAGGGCCGTCGGCGTCGTGATTGCCGACCACCCAGACCAGCGTCCGACCGCTCGCCAGGGCGGCCAACCGCGCGGCGTCGTCAGGCGCAAGGCGATCCTCGGCCCTGCCGTCGTGGAAGCTGTCGCCCAGGAACACCAGCAGGCGGGGCGAACAGTCCGCGACCTCACGTTCCAGTCGGGTCAGCGTCTCGCGCGTGTCGTAGGGCGGCAGCAGCTGGCCGCGCGCGGCGTAGGCCGACCCCTTCTCGAAGTGCAGGTCGGCGACCAGCAGGGCCTCGGCCGCCACGACCTGCAAAGCGCCGGATGGCTTGAGGACGACCTCCGTCCCGTTCACGGCCATGGCCACGCCTCCGCAGATCGAGGCGCGGAACGGGGGTGCGTCCCCCCGGGACCGACCGGACGTCGGCCCGAGGGCAGGCTCCGACACGGCGCTGCGCGCCTGCTCAGGATGACGTGCGGGGGAGGCTTGCATCGGACTCACTTCAAGACACGCTTCTGACTACGTCATCCTGAGCAGCACTGCGACGCGGTGCGTGTCGAAGGACGCACGTCACCCCATCGCCTCTGCGATCAGATCCTCGGCCGCTTCGGCCAGTATCATGTCGGCCGCGCCGCCCGGCGCGCGTTCTCGGCCAATCTCCATGAACATCGGGACGGCGAACGGCGAAAGGCGCTCGAGCGTCGCATGCCGGATGTGGTCCTTCACCCGCTGCAGCAGCCGTCCGACCCGGGCGACGTCGATGGTCATGCTGGCCGCGTCCGCCCGCGCGCACTTCAGCAGGAGATGATCGGGCTGGTGGCGCCGCAGGACGTCGTAGATCAGGTCTGTCGAGAAGGTCACCTGCCGCCCCGACTTCTCGGCGCCCGGCACACGCCGCTCGATCAGGCCGCTGATCAGGGCGCACCCCTTGAACGACCGCTTCATCATGAAGCTCTCGTCCATCCAGGCCTCAAGGTCGTCACCTAGCATGTCCTCGGCGAACAGGTCGTCCAGGTCCAGGCGGTCCATCGGCCTCAAGGCCCAGATCACCATCGCGTAGTCGTTGCAGACGAAGCCCAACGGCCCGACGCCGAGTCGGTCAAGCCGCCGGGTCAGCAGCATAGCCAGGGTGGTGTGGGCGTGCCGGCCATCGAACGGGTAGACCGCCATGAAGTGACGTTTTCCGTGCGGGAAGGTCTCCAGCAGCATCTCGTCGGGTCCGGGGATGATCGAGCGGTCCCGCTGGGCCTCCAACCATTCGCGGACGTCGGTCGGCAACACCGTCCAGGCGCTTTCGTCGGACATCATTCGCCGCACCTTGGCGGCCAGGAAGGTGGAGATCGCGAACTTCGATCCGCCCCAGCTCGGCATCTTCGGATTTGAGTTGGGGGCCGGGGAGACGAGGACGTCCACGCCCGTCACCCCGACCAGGCGCCAGACCTGGCCCGCGAAAATGAAGGTGTCGCCCGGGTCGAGGACCTCCAGATAGCCCTCCTCGACCTCCCCGATCTTGCGGCCGCCCTTGCCGCCCCGCATGGCGATGCGGACGTTCAGGGTGGCCGGCGAGACGATGGCGCCCACGTTCATCCGGTGCCGCCGCACCGTGTCGGCGTTCCGCGCCCGCCAAAGGCCGTCCGGTCCCTTCACGATCCGCCGGAACCGATCGTAGGTCTTCAGGGCGTAACCGCCGGTCGAGACGAAATCGACGACCGCCTCGTAGTCCTCCCAGCTCAGGTCCCGGTACGGCCCGGCCGTGCGGACCTCGTCATACAGCGCGACGAGGTCGAAGGGCTCGCTGCAGGCGCAGCCCATGACGTGCTGGGCAAGGACGTCCAGTGCGCCAGTGCGCGGCGCCTCGGCGTCCAGCGCGTTCTCGGCGATGGCCTCGATGGCGGCCTGACACTCCAGCACCTCGAAGCGGTTGGCCGGCACGAAGAGCGCCTTGGAGGGTTCGTCCAGCCGGTGATTGGCGCGGCCGATCCGCTGGACCATCCGCGCGGCGCCCTTCGGCGCGGCCAGCTGGATGACCAGGTCGACGTCGCCCCAGTCGATGCCCAGGTCCAGCGTCGAGGTGCAGACTACCGCCTTCAGCTCGCCGCGCGCCATCGCCGCCTCCACCCGCCGCCGCTGCTCGGCGGCCAGGCTGCCGTGATGCAGGGCGATGGGCAGGCTGTCGTCGTTGAGCTTCCATAGCTCCTGGAAGGCGTACTCGGCCTGGAAGCGGGTGTTGACGAAGATCAGCGTCGTGCGGTGACGCTTGAGGATGTCGTAGACCTCAGCCATCGCGTGCTCGGCCGTGTGGCCGGCCCAGGGCACCCGGCCCTCGGAGATCAGGGTGTCGACCTGGGGCAGGGGGCCCGGCGGGCCGCGGACCAGATCAACTCCCCACCGATCGTCCTCGCGAAGGCGAGGATCCAACCTACCTTCGACTCCATCTTCCGACTCGGCTTGGGCGCCCGCCTTCGCGGGGGAGATCGGACTTAGCCATTCCCGGATCAGGTCAGGATCATCCACCGTCGCCGACAGCCCGACCCGCCGCAGGTTCGGGGCCAGTCGCTGCAGGCGCGCCAGATCCAGCGCCAGCAGGTCGCCGCGCTTGGTCGGCCACAGGGTGTGGATCTCGTCCAGGATCACGCAGCGCAGATCCTCGAACAGCCCTCGCGCGCCTTCCCAGGCGCACAGCAGCGCCAGCTGTTCGGGCGTGGTCAGCAGGATGTCCGGGGGGCGGACCTTCTGCCGCTGCTTGCGGCTGACGCCGGTGTCGCCGGTGCGGCTCTCGGCGACGATGTCGAGACCCATCTCGCGGATCGGCGCCATCAGGTTGCGCTCGACATCGACGGCCAGCGCCTTTAGCGGCGAGATGTAGAGGGTGTGAATGCCGCGCGGATTGTTGGCCGGCGGTCGTTCGGAAAGCGCGATGAGGCTGGGCAGGAAGCCGGCTAGGGTCTTGCCCCCGCCGGTCGGCGCGATCAGCAGGGCATGGCGCCCTTCTCGGCCCTTGGCGATCATCTCCAGCTGATGCGTCCGCGCCGCCCAGCCGCGCGAGGCGAACCAGTCGGCGAACCGCTGGGGCAGCAGGGAAGGGAGGGCGGTTCCGTCCACGGTCCCAAACAGCACTCCGCCGCGACCGCGTCAATGTTCCCGTTCCGTTTCGTTCCTTAGCGCTTCGTGGCGGTCGCCGCGATCAGCGCGTCCGTCAGGGTCGGGTCGGGCGAGACTGAGCCGGTCTTGAAGTCGATCCAGGCCAGATCGTGGACGCCCGCGCCGTGCTTGACGTCGTTGACCAGCAGCAGTCCGCGGTCGGACCACGGACGAACCACGCCAGGAGGCAGCCCGGCGATTTCGGTCATCTTCCCCGGCGCCGCTCCGATGCGGCTCAGATCCGAGCCCCGTCGTCCCAGGGGCAGACGATGGGCTCTCAGAGGACCGCGGCCCAGCAGTGGGCGACCGGCCTCGTCCAGCCCGGCGAACCACTGCGTTCTCATCACCGGCCGGCTGACCGGAAGGGTGATCGCGCCGGTCGTCAGATCCGCGGCAGCCAGCATGTTCTGGGGCGGACCATCCCTGGACGGCGCAAGGAAGGCCGGCGTTTCGCCGCCGTAGGCGGACGCCGCGCCATTGAACAGAAGCGACCCGGATCTGGCATCGTGGGCCAGATCGTGGACGGCGTTGAAGACCATCCTGCCGAGCGTTCGATCACGACCGAGGTCGTCGATGCAGCGCAGCGCGAACCGGACCGGCTTGGGCCCGATGGGGGTCGGCTGGAAGCCGGTGGCTTCCGCGAAGCAAACGCCGGCCCTGCCCACAGGCGTCATCGACGAAATGAAGCGCGCCTGGCCGACGAGCGGCGTTTCCCGTCCCGTGCGCAGGTCAAGCCGTGCGATCGACGACTGTTCCGTCGACCAGAGCCGCTGCCCGCCGGGCGTCGCGACAATCAGCAGGGTGTGTCGGCCCTGGAACCTCGGTTCGCGCCAGGCCGTGTTCGCGGGCGGCCTGAAGACTGAGACGTTCCCATCTTCCGAGCGAACAGCGATGACGCAGGTTGACCTGTCGCGACAGAGGCTCGCGGCTACCTGCCCGCTGTCGGAATTGATGTCGTAGCCGGCGATCGACACGCCAGGACGAAGCTCCGCGCGACGCCAGGTCATGGTCCCGGTCGGGGAGGCTGCCAGGGCGAGCGGCGCCGCGACCGCGAGCAAGGTCGCGACGACAAGGGTGGTTGCAGGGCGCATGGCTTTCCCCAGGTTGCGACGGAGAGGAGACAACCATCGGGCGCCCTGCGCAAGTCTGCCGGTGCGACTCACGTTCCCGTTCCGTTTCCATGCGAGTCCGGCTATGCAGCATGGGTGACCGACCTTCCCGCTGTCCTCGAGCTGCCGCCAGCCCTCGTCGTCCTGCCGGGCGCGAAGTCGGCCACGGCCGATGCGGCGGGGGCGCGCGAGCTGCGGCCCCCATACGCCCGCGAGATGATCGAGGAAGCGCCCGTCCTGCTGGCCCATGCGGCGATGACCGCGCGGCGGCTGGGCCTGAACGCGCCGGGCCGTTCGCGGCGGATCTTCGACGCGCTGGAGCTGTTCGCGTTCGTGCGGCCGGCGATGTTCACCGCCCCCTCGGCCGTGGGGCTTGCCCAGGCGCTGGGCCTGCCCGAGCCAAAGGGCCCGGCGGACCAGGCCGGGGCCCTGCGCGCCGTCTGCCGGATGCTGCTCGACGAGCTCTCCGCCACGCCCTGGCCCTCGCGAGAGGAGGCTTTGATGCTGGCCGAGACGCTGGAGCGCGGCGGCTGGGCCTGGGGACCTTCGACCGTCGCCGCGCTGCGCTCACAGCCGGTCCGCCATAGCGGCCGGGGCTCTGGCCTCGAAATCTGGAGCCGCGTGCCGGAGTGGGAGGATCAGGCGCCGCCGGGCGAGCCGGGCAGCAAGCCGATCGAACCGGAGGCCGCCGCCCATCGTCTCGATGACCTTCTGCGGCGGGCCGGCCTCGACGAAGCGCGCGCCTCGCAGAAGGTGTTCGCGGCCGAGACCGCCTTCGCCTTCCAGCCGCGCGAGCGGGAGGGCGAGCCGCGCATGATGCTGGCCGAGGCCGGCACCGGCGTCGGCAAGACCATGGGCTATCTCGCGCCCGCGTCGCTGTGGTCGGAGGCCAACGGCCCGGCGGTCTGGGTCTCGACCTACACCCGCGCCCTGCAGCGCCAGATCGAGCGCGAGAGCGCCGCCATCTATCCCGACCCCGCCGTCCGCGCCCGCAAGGCCGTGGTCCGCAAGGGACGCGAGAATTACCTGTGCCTGCTGAACTATCAGGAACAGACTCAGGCGGCGCAGCTGGGCAATGGAGACCTGATCGGCCTCGGCCTCGTGGCGCGCTGGGCCCGCGCCACCCGAGACGGCGACATGACCGGCGGCGACTTCCCGGCCTGGTTGCCGACCCTGTTCGCCGTTCCGCCCGTGGCCCAGGCCGGCGCCGCCAACCTCGTCGACCGGCGGGGCGAATGCGTCCATGCCGGCTGTGTCCACTACCGGAGCTGCTTCATCGAAAAGGCGGTGCGGGCCTCCAAGCGCGCCGACATCGTCATCGCCAACCACGCCCTGGTCATGACACAGGCCGCCTATGACGGCGCGCGCACCGCGCGGGGTCTGAAGGCCGACAACGAGACCGCCACCCTGCGGCGCATCGTCTTCGACGAGGGCCACCACCTGTTCGACGCGGCCGACAGCGCCTTCGCCGCCGCCCTGTCCGGCGCCGAGACGGCCGAGATGCGTCGCTGGATTCGCGGTCCGGAGGGCCGGGGCCGTCGGGGCCGGGGGCTGGAAGCGCGGCTGATGGAGATCGTCGGCGATCGGGACTCGGCGCGCGAGGCGCTGCAGGACGCCGTCCACGCCGCCGCCGCCTTGCCGGGCGAGGGCTGGTCCGGCCGCATCGCGCCGCCGGACGGGCAGGTCAATCCGCTCGGCCCTATCGAGGCCTTCCTCGTCGCCGTCATGGAGCAGCTGCGCGCCCGTGCGACCCAGGGCGATCAGGGCATGGAGTGCGCCGCCCGACCCGCCACCAACCTGGTCCGCGACACCGCCGCCCTGGCCGCCGCCGCCCTGGCGCGGATCGAGGCCCCGCTGGTCGCCCTGACCCGCCATCTGGCCGATATCCTCGACGACGAGTCGGACGAACTGCCGCCCTCGGACCGAGCCCGGATCGAAGGCGCGCTGCGCGGGCTCGACCGCCGCGCCCGGATGACGCTTCCCGGCTGGCGCTCGATGCTCAAGGCGATCGAGGAGAACGCCGAGGACGATCCGGACTTTGTCGACTGGTTCGACGCCACCTTCCTGTACGGCCGGGTCGTGGACGCCGCCTGCCGCCGTCACTGGGTCGACCCCAGCGAGCCCCTGACCGCCGCCGTCATCGCCCCGGCCCACGGCGTTCTGGTGACCAGCGCCACCCTGGCCGACAGCACTCTGGACGACCCGTTCGCCCTGGCCGAGATGCGCACCGGCGCCGCGCGCCTGCCGGACCGTCCCCAGACATTGCGGCTGGCCTCGCCGTTCGACTACGCCGCCAACACCCGCGCCTTCGTGGTCACCGATGTGGGCAAGGACGACCCGCGCCAGGTGGCGGCCGCCATGCGCGAGCTGTTCCTGGCTGCTGGCGGCGGGGGCCTTGGCCTGTTCACCGCCATCCGCCGCCTGCGCGCGGTGCACGAACGGATCGCCGCGCCGCTGGCCGACAAGGGCCTGGCCCTTTACGCCCAGCATGTCGACCCGCTCGAGGTCGGCGCCCTGGTCGACATCTTCCGCGCCGAGGAGAACGCCTGCCTGCTCGGCACCGACGCGGTGCGCGACGGCGTCGACGTGCCCGGCCGCTCCCTGCGCCTGCTGGTCTTCGACCGCATGCCGTGGCCGCGCCCGGACATTCTGCACAAGGCCCGCCGCCAGCGCTTCGGCGGCAAGGGCTACGACGACGGCATCGCCCGGGCGCGCCTGGCCCAGGCCTTCGGGCGGCTGATCCGCAGGGCCGACGACAAGGGTGTGTTCGTGATGTTGGACGCGGCGGCTCCGACCCGGCTGTTCAGCGGCCTGCCCGAGGGGGTGGAGCTGCAGCGCGTGGGGCTCGTGGAGGCGATCGAGGCGACGGCGGCGTTTCTGGGGGAGACGGGCGAATGAACTGGTATGCCCGCAACATCGCTCTGCCGCTCGTGCTGTTTGTGCGTGACAACTGGCCGTTGCTTCTGAGGCTGATCCTGCCCGGCTATCAGCCGCGGCTTCCGCAGGAAGATCCCGACGAACAACGCTTCAATGCCGAACTGGCGCGGCAGCGCGGTGAGTGGAAGTCGGTCCTTGGCGCGGCTGAACGCGATGCTGAAGTCGGCCACCCGCCCGCGGGGAACTGACCGCGCCGCCCCCAATCGGACTCACTCCCGTCGCACAACCGCAACGTTGGCGCGCTACAGCGCGTTCGTCGGCGGGGGCCTATCAGTACGGAGTGACCGATGAGCCTGCCGCAGCCCCGCCCCGACCTTCCCGCCGATGACGCCGCTTCGCCGGCCGAGGCCGTCTGCGCCCGGGCCGAGGTGCAGCGCGTGCGCTGGCTGACCGGCCTGAGCCAGGACGCCTTCGCCCGCTCCTTCGCCATCGACCCCGCCGCCCTTCGCGACGTCGAGGCCGGCCGGGCGCGGCCGAACGCGGCGTTCCGGGCCTACCTGAAGGTCATCGCCCGCGACCCGGCCAGCGTGCGTCAGGCGGTCGTGTCCGCCGGTCTCTGAAGCTGGGCCGAGCCCCCTATTCCTTGAACCACGCCACCTGCACGCCGGTGGCCAGCAGGACGCCGTCGGCGGTCCACAGGCTGATGTCCTGGTCGGCGAAGTTGTCGTGGAAGATCTTGGCGTCGGCGACGCCCAGGATTGGCGCGGTCCCGTTGGCGTCCAGCACGGCCTTCGCGGCGTGGAAGTAGGTTGTCAGGGTCACCGTGCCCATCGGCTGGCGCGTGCCGCGCACCTGGATGATGCGGACGAAGAAGGCGTCGCTGAGCGCGGCCAGCGACAGGAAGTCCAGCGGGCGGGCAGGGCGGTCGTCCAGCCACAGCACCGAGCGGGCGCTGCGCGGCTCGACCGGCGGTTCTTCGCCCCAGGCCGGCGCGCCCTCGACGAAGCGGAAGTTGTAGCGCTCCAGCCAGCCGCCGCGGCCTTGCATGTCCAGCGGCGGCACGACGTCAGCCGGCGGCGCGGCCGGCATGACGCCGGGCCGGTGGGTCCAGGTCTCGCGGCGTCGGGCGCAGACGATGCTGGCGCTGGCGGCGACCTTGTCGTTCTGAACCAGCTCGACCGCCCAGTGCTGCGTGGTCTTGCCGGCGCGGACCTCGCGCCAGGCGATGTCGAAGGCGCCCTCGACGATCGGGGCGCAGAAATTCACCGTCAGGGCGAGCGGGTCGCCGATGCAGGCCTCGTCCTCCAGCACCGCCCGCAGCAGCGTCGCCGCCGTCGCCCCGCCGAACGGGCCGGCCATGTTCCAATAGTGCGGGCTCGTGCGGCCGGTGGCGCGGCGCTCCCCGGCGGGCGTCAGCGCGGTGGCTTGATCGAGGGGGTGAAGGGCGGTCATCGGCGCTCCGGCAGGCATCTCACGGACGACCTCAGTAGCGCCGCCTCGCCGGTGCGCAAGTTAAGTTTCTAAAAGAAACCCGCCTGCCAGGCGGAACCAGCCGTTGTTCCTCTGTCGCGGACTTGTTGCTGGCCTGTCGCACTCTCCCTTTAGCGACGGCGGCCGAGGGCAGGCTCTCCTGCCGGCCGAGTCGACTGGACGCGACCGGCCGCTGGGGCAGTCTCCCTTGCGACGTTGTGCAGGCTTTGGAGGGCGGATCGATGATCCGAAGCGCCGCATTGTCGATGGCGCTGGCGATGGGGGGCGCCGGCGTCGCGCTTGCCGCGCCCTTGCCCGGCGACGCCTCGCGCACGCTGCGCGCCGGTCTGCCATGGATCTCGGTGACCTTGGACCCGGACGGGGAAAGCGCCCGCATCCACGCCGCGATCGACATCCCGGCGCCGGCCGAGCGCATCTGGCGGGCGATGACCGACTGCCGCTACGCCGCGAAGCTGGTGACGAGCGTCACCCGCTGCCGCGTGCTGCAGCAGGGCGCCGGCTGGGACGTGCGCGAACACGTCACCAAGGGCAACCTGCTGCTGCCGACGCTGCGCAATGTGTTCCGCTCGGACTACGAGCCCTACCGCCGCATCCGCTTCCGCCGGGTCGACGGCGACCTGAAGGCGATGGAAGGGGAGTGGACCCTGACCAGACTCGAGCAGGGCGACTGGACCCGGGTCACCTACGAGAACCGGCTCGCCGCCCGCATTCTCGTCCCGCCCGCCGTCGTCCGCGCCGGCCTGCGCAAGGACACCCCGAAGGTGCTGGTGAACCTGCGCGACGTGGCGCGGGGGAGCGGGGAGTAGGGAGACCGAGCTCCACCGAACTCCGAACTCAGCGACTCGTGCTCAGTGCTTCCCGCGATCCCGGCCGAAGTTCGGCTCGGCGCTTTCCTGACCCAGCGCGATGACGCCGCGGCGAATGGCGCGGGTCTTCGTGAACAGGTCGTGCAGCTTGTCCGCCTCGCCCCAGCGGATGTGCCGGCTGAGGGCCTGGAGGTCCTCGGTGAAGCGGCCCAGCACCTCCAGCACCGCTTCCTTGTTGGCCACGAAAATGTCGCGCCACATGGTCGGATCGCTGGCGGCGATGCGGGTGAAGTCGCGGAAGCCGCCGGCCGAATACTTCATCACCTCGCCCTCGGTGACGCCCTCGAGGTCCGAGGCCGTGCCGACGATGTTGTACGCGATCAGGTGGGGCAGGTGGCTGGTGATGGCCAGCACGAGGTCGTGGTGCTTGAGGTCCATTTGCTCGACCTGGGCGCGGCAGGCTCGCCAGAACGTCGCCAGTTTGGCGGTCGCCTCGACATAGGGCGCGTCCTCACGGCCCTCGTCCGGCGTCAGGATCACCCAGCGGCCGTCGAACAGCTCGGCGAAGCCGGCCTCGGGCCCCGAGTGCTCGGTGCCGGCGATCGGGTGCCCGGGGATGACAAAGACATGGTCCGGGGCGCTGGCCTTCAGCGCCTCGGCGACGCTGCCCTTCACCGAACCGACGTCGGTGACCGTGGCGCCGGGGGCCAGGGCCGGCGCGGCGGCGGCCATGGCTTCTCCCATCGCCAGCACAGGCACGGCGAAGACGACCAGATCCGCGCCGGCGACGCCCTCGGCGATATCGCCGGTGACGCGGTCCGCCAGGCCCAGGGCGGCGATGCGCTCGCGGTGCTTTTCGGAGGAGTCGACGGCGACGATCTCGCCGACGACGCCCTTCTCGCGCGCGATGCGGGCCAGCGAGCTGCCGATCAGGCCGAAGCCGACGATGGCCAGACGGTTGTAGAGCTTGCCGGGCATCAGCGGGCCATGAACTCGGCCAGCAGGTCGACCACGGCGCGGTTGTGCTCTTCCAGGCCGATCGTGATGCGCAGGTGGTCGGGCAGGCCATAGTTGCCGACGCCGCGCACGAGGTAGCCGCGCGAGGCCAGGAAGGCCTCGGCCTCGACCGCCGTCCTGCCCGGGGTCTGAGGAAAACCGACCAGCACGAAGTTGGCCGCCGACGGCGCGACCTGCAGGCCGATGCCGGACAGCTGCTGCGTCAGCCACGGCCGCCAGACCTCGACCAGATCGATCGAGCGCTGCTTGAAGTCCTCGTCGCCCAGCGCGGCCACCGCGGCCAGCTGGGCCGGGATGTTGACGTTGAAGGGCAGGCGGATGCGGTCGATGGCGGCGGTCATCTCGGCCGGCAGGTAGCCCCAGCCGACGCGCAGCGCGGCCAGGCCATAGATCTTCGAGAAGGTGCGGGTGACGGCGATGTTGCGCTCGTGACGAGCCAGCTCGAAGTCGTCGCTGTGCTCGCGGTCGCTCTGGAACTCAGCATAGGCGCCGTCGAGCACCAGCACCACCGACGGCGGCAGATTGGCGTGCAGGCGCTTGATCTCGCTGAACGGAATCCAGGTGCCGGTCGGGTTGGCCGGGTTGGCGACGAAGACCAGGCGGGTGCGCTCATCGACCTGGGCCAGGATGGCGTCGACGTCGACGTGCAGGTCCTTCTCCGGCGCGTTGCGGATCTCGGCGCCGCAGGCGCGGGCGCCGATGGCCCAGGCGGCGAAGCCGTGCGCAGGCTGGACCATGTTGTCGCCCGGCTCGAGGAAGGTCTGGCAGATCAGCTGGAACACCTCGTCCGAGCCGCAGCCGAACAGCAGGCGCTCGGGCTCCAGCCCGTACTTGGCGGCGATGGCCTCGCGCACGATCGTGGCGCGGGGATCGGGATAGAGGGCCAGCTTGCCGATCGCGCCGGCGTAAGCCTCCTGGGCCTTCGGCGAGGAACCGAGGATGTTCTCGTTGGCCGAAAGCTTGACCGGGTTCTCGACCCCGTCGGCCTTGGCCTTGCCAGGCTTGTAGGGCTCGATCTCGACGATGCCGGGCTTGGGAACCGGGCGGTCGGACTTGAAGCGGTCGGGGGTCTGGGCGGTCATGGGGAAGTCCGGTCTCGGGGAGGAACCGGGCTTCTACACTACCCGGTCTAAAGGTCGAAGGGTTCGGGGGCCGCGCCGATCACGCCATGCAGCCGCCCCGGCGCGCGGGTCAGCCTGGCGTCATCGGGCTGATAATAGCCGGCGAGGGCATAGAGGGTCAGGCCGCCGTGCTGGACCAGCGGGGCGGCCGCGACGCCGTCATGGCTCAGGGACTCGACCGTCTTGCGCACGTCCGGCGCGTCGGTGACCCACAGGGTCTGGTCGGCGCCGGTCGGGGCGACCTCGACCTGGGCGACCGCCACGGCCGAGGTCGGGCCCCAAGCCGCGAGGCAGGGCAGGGTGGCGAACACCTTCAGCGTCGGTTCGGCGAGCAGGCGACCCCACCAGGCGCTGTCGGGCGCCAGGGCCAGCACGCCGACGCCGCCGGGCGTGCGGGCGGCGGCCAGGGCGTCCTCAGGCTTGACGGCCATGGCCAGCTTCGGCGCGGCGCCAAAGCGCAGGCGGGCCAGCTCGACGGCGCGGCTCTCCAGCTTGCCGCCCCAGACCGAAAGGTGGAACGGTCCCTGCTGGGCCAGGCTGTCGGCCATGATCTCGCGCCAGATGCGCACGACCAGGGCGTTGGAGGCGGCGGGGTCCTTGGCGGCGAGAATCTTGCGGACGATCTGGGCCTCACGGGCCGGACGCAGGCCGAACTTGCCGCCATCGCCGGCCACCCGCTTGGCCTCGGCCACGGCCTTGGCCAGCGACGCCCGCTCGCCGACCAGCCGCAGGAGCTCGGCGTCCACGGCGTCGATGCGCGCACGGACAGCGTCGAGGGTCAGCGGTGCGGCGGGGGCGTCCTTGCCCATTTTCATCCCCAAAGCGAGACGGCGGACCTAAGTCATTGCGGCAAGATGGGCAATAGCCCACGCGCAAGGGAAGAATATTGCGCCGAAAATCCTCTCCCTCTTGGGAACGGGGCAAGCGGAGCATGGTGGAGCGGGAACCTCTGCGGTGGGACGATTGGCGCGGCGCAAATGAGCCCAACCAACAAAACGCGTCATTGGGCGGTGGTGCATCCCTCTCCACGAGTCGTCAGCTGGTCCCCCTCTCCAGGCGGGAGAGGCTTGAGCGCTCAATACAGCCGCGGAGACGGTCCGAGCTTCAGCGGGCCGATCACCGCTTCGCCGTCCTTGAGTTCGACGTCGCCGCTGAAGGCTGGAACGCCGTCCTGCGCGCCCTTCAGCGTCGCTTCGAGGTCACCCCGAAGTCGCCCATCGAGGTCGACCGTGAGCGGACCGCCCTTGCCCGACAGCACCGCGTCGCCGCCGCGCACCTCGGCCGCGCGGACCGTGAGCACGCCGCCCGCGTCCCGCCAGTTGCGCACCGCGTCAGGCCAGTCCTGACCGCGGAAGGCGCTCATCTTCGACAGGGTGAGGTCCCACATCATGGAGGCCGGCTTGCCCTGGACGATGCGTTCGGGAAGGCCCTTCAGCCGCAGTCGGGCGCCCTCGACACGGAAGAGCAAGCCGCCCTGGTCTTTCGGGCCGGGGCGAAGGTGCATCGCCAGCGTCTCGGCTGACTGGACCGGATAATCCCGGGCGCCCGGAGCCGGTTCGAATTCCAGGCCGACGCCCTCGATCGAAACCCGCGGCGGATGCTGGTCGAAGCCGGCCAGGCTGGCCCGAAGCGCCTCCGCCCGGACGGTGACCGGACCGCCTTCGGGGCGGGTCAGGGTCACGCCCGTCGGGGCGACCAGGACCCAGTGGTCGAGCCGATAGATGTAGGCCTCGCCCTTCATGGTCGGGGCGGCGAGGGCCCAGCCCGAGGGCTCGGCGATCCGGGCGCCGTCGAGCTCGATGTCGAGCCGGAATGGAAAGCCGTCGACCCGGCGCTGGCGCCAGGCGATGTCATAGCCCTGGGCGCGCATCCGCTCGACGCCGGCGTCCATGCGGGCGATCACCTGGCCCTTCAGCCAGAACCAGCCGCCGCTCCAGCCGACGACCAGCAGAAGCGCTAGAAGCCAGGGCAGGAAAAGTCCGCCCCTGCGGGGTTTGCGGGCGCGCTCGGCATGGGGCAGGGTCATCGGAGAAGGCGCTCTTGGATCGGCGAAACGGATGGACGGCGGCGACGCGGCGCAGGACCGCTGGGTGTTCGGATACGGATCGCTGATGTGGCGGCCCGGGTTCCCGTATTTAGAACGCCGCCGCGCGCTTCTCCACGGCCGCCGACGGGCTTTCTGTATCTATTCCGTGCACCATCGAGGGACCTACGAGCGTCCGGGCCTGGTTCTGGGCTTGGCGCCGGGAGGCTCGACGCGCGGCGCGGCCTATCGTGTCGCGGCCGGCGACTGGGACGCGGTCTACGCCTACCTGCGCGAACGCGAGCAGCCGACCGAGACCTATTTCGAGGCCTGGCGCCCCGTGATGGTCGACGGGGCCGGTGAGGTGGCCTGTCTGGTCTTCCTGTCCGACAAGGACCATCCGCAGTGGGCGGGCGCGCTGACCCTCGATCAACAGGCGGACCTGATCGCCGGCGCGACCGGACTGTCGGGACGCAACGTCGACTACCTCTCCGACCTCGTCGCCCACCTCCATGATGATCAGGTGCGCGACGCCTGCATGGAGCGTCTCCTGCTGATGGTCGAGGCGCGGGAGGCGTCGGCGAGGTGAGTCGCCCGGCTGCGGCCGGTCCGGGTGTGGGCCGGCAGGGTCGCAAGCCGGAGTTGACGGATGTCGGAAATTCGGAGCCGACCCCACGATTTGAAGGCTCCGCCAACGCCGTTTTGCGAACTTGTTAACCACTCGGTGCGACGTCGGACTGTCGCGCCGATCCGCCAGGCGCGTCGTGGAGCATCGGGGGGAAATCCATGGCTTTCGGCTTTCTGGGAGGCGACCGCCAAAAGGCCGCCAGGGACGCGGAGCGGCTCCGCGAACTCGAAGCCCAGCAAACCGCGATGGAGCGGTCGCAAGCCATCATCGAGTTCGATGTCGACGGCACCGTCCTGCGCGCCAACGCCAACTTCCTGAGCACGGTCGGCTACAGCGCGGGCGAGATCGAGGGCCGCAAGCACAGCCTGTTCTGCACGCCCGAACACGCCGCCAGCGCCGAGTACCGCCAGCTCTGGAGCGAACTGGGCCGCGGCGAGTTCCGCGTCGGCAAGTTCGAACGGATCGGCAAGGGCGGGCGCAAGATTTGGCTGCGTGCGTCCTACAACCCGGTGTTCGGGCCGGACGGCCGCGTCTGCAAGGTGGTCAAGTTCGCCCAGGACGTCACCGAGGACGAGATCGAGCGCAAGCGCAACGATGACGCCCGGCGCGAGGGCGAAGCCGAACAGAACGCCGTGGTCGCCACCCTGGCCGACAGTCTCGGCCGTCTGGCGCGCGGCGACCTTCGGGTCCGCATCGACGAGGCGTTCCCCGGCGCCTACCAGAAGCTCAAGGAAGACTTCAACGCCGCGGTCACCAGCCTGAAAACGGCGATGGCCTCGATCAACGACTCGACGACCGCCATCAACGCGGGCTCGGCCGAGATCGCCAACGCCGCCGACGACCTGTCCAAGCGCACGGAGCAGCAGGCTGCGCGCCTGGAAGAGACGGCCGCGGCCCTCGATCAGATCACCGCGACGGTCCGCCGTTCGGCCGAGGGCGCCCAGCAGGCCGCCTCCGTCGTCACCGGCGCCCGCGGCGACGCCGAGCGTTCCGGCGATGTCGTCCGTCAGGCCACCGCCGCGATGAGCGAGATCGAGAAGTCGTCGCAGCAGATTGGACAGATCATCGGCGTGATCGATGAGATCGCCTTCCAGACCAACCTGCTGGCCCTCAACGCGGGCGTCGAGGCGGCTCGGGCCGGCGATGCGGGCAAGGGCTTCGCGGTCGTCGCCAGCGAAGTGCGCGGCCTGGCCCAGCGCTCGGCCGAGGCGGCCAAGGAGATCAAGGCCCTGATCAGCGCCTCGACCACTCAGGTGGGCGAGGGCGTGAAGCTGGTCGGCGAGACCGGCAAGGCCCTGGCGGCCATCGTCGGCAAGGTCGGCGAGATCAACGAGTTGGTCGCCGAGATCAGCGCCTCGTCCCAGGAACAGGCGACCGCGCTTGGCGACGTCAACAGCGCCGTCAACCAGATGGACCAGATGACCCAGCAGAACGCGGCCATGGTTGAGCAGACCACCGCCGCGGCCCGCTCGCTGCGCGGCGAGGCAGGGCAGCTTTCGACGCTGGTCGACAGCTTCGAGATCGACCGCGAGGTCTCCCGCGCCGCGTCCCGCCATGACGCGGTCCGTCACGAGCCTCGCCGCGAAGCGCCGCGTCCCGAGCCGGTCCGGTTCGAGGCGCCGCGGCGCGCTCCGCAGCCGGTGCTGGAAGAGAACCCGGTGCATGCGGCCCGCTCGCGACTGCAAGCCTTCGCCGCCGGTTCCGCGCGCCGGGCGCCCGCGTCGGACGATTGGGAAGAGTTCTAGATCCCGATCCGATACCGGATCTTCGACGGGCCGCGCTCCTGGCGCGGCCCGTTTTCGTTCGTTCCAGCGCCGCGAACTGCACAACGAAACCGCCATCAACGACAGGGGCTTCATGGTGGACTTCCTGCGCCGCCCGATTCAGGACGGCGACCCCCACCCCTTCCGGTTCTCCGATGCCGAAGACGAGTTGTGGCCCGTTCAGGCGC
>CALALX010000082.1 GCA_937925635.1 uncultured Caulobacter sp. | reverse complement strand
CGCCATGGGCACCAGCCACGGCGCCTACAAGTTCACGCGCAAGCCGGACGGCGACGTGCTGGCCATGAACGTGATCGAGGAGATCCACCGCCGCCTGCCCAACACCCACCTGGTGATGCACGGCTCCAGCTCGGTGCCGCAGGACCTGCAGGACATCATCAACCAGTACGGCGGCGAGATGCCCCAGACCTGGGGCGTGCCGGTGGAAGAGATCCAGCGCGGCATCAAGCACGGCGTGCGCAAGATCAACGTCGACACCGACAACCGCATGGCCATGACCGGCGCGATCCGCAAGCTGCTGATGGAAAAGCCGGGCGAGTTCGACCCGCGCGCCTACCTCAAGCCCGCCAAGGAAGCGATGCGCAAGGTCTGCCAGGCCCGCTTCGAACAGTTCGGCGCCGCCGGCTGGGCCGGAAAGATCAAGCCGCTGTCCACCGCGGTCATGGCCAAGCGCTACGCCGCCGGCGAGCTCGACGCAAAGATCGGCGTCAGCAAGGCCGCGGCGGAGTAGGGCTCGCCGCGAACGGATTTGGAAGGGCCGGGAGCGATCCCGGCCTTTTTCCGTCAGGGACGAGGGAAGGTCGCCGGGGCCGGCGCGATCAGGCGGCCGCGTTCAGCTTCTCGAGGATCAGCGGGTGCAGTTCCAGGTTAGAAGCCAGGATGCTTCCCGCGCCCGGGACGTACGGATCGCCCTTCAGGTCAGTGACCTTGCCGCCGGCCTCGGTGACCATCAGCAGGCCCGCCGCCGTGTCCCAGGGCTTCAGACCGCGCTCCCAGAAGCCGTCGAAGCGGCCGGCCGCGACCCAGGCCAGGTCGAGGGCGGCCGCGCCGTAGCGGCGCACGCCCGAGACGCGCTGGCTGATCTGGTGAAGCTCCTTGAGGAACTGGCCGTGCCCGGGGACGCCCAGGAACGGGATGCCTGTGGCGAGCAGCGCTTCGTCGAGGTGCTTGCGGGCCGCGACGCGCAGGCGCTTCTCGTTGCCCAGCCAGGCGCCGCGCCCTTTCTCGGCCCAGAAGATGTCGTGGGTGATGGGGTTGTAGGTCACCGCCGCGACGATCTGGCCCTCGCGCTCCAGCGCGATGTTGACCGCGAAGTGCGGGATGGCGTGCAGGAAGTTGGTGGTGCCGTCGAGCGGGTCGACGATCCAGCGGTGGGTCTTGTCGGTGCCCTCGATCTCGGGCCGCTCCTCGCCGAGGAAGCCGTAGCCCGGGCGCAGCTTGGTCAGGGCCTCGAAAAGGACCTGCTCGGCCTTCACGTCGGCCGCGCTGACGTAGTCGGCCGCCCCCTTCTTGGAGACCTGCAGCTCGGTCACTTCGCCGAAGTCACGGGCGAGGCCGCGCGCCGCCTTGCGGGCGGCGTCGATCATCGAGGTGATCAGGGAGGAGGCGGTCATGTGTTCCCTTCCGACCTCCCCCGCGAAGGCGGGGGTCCAAGCCGAACGCCAGCTTGGGCTCCCGCCTGCGCGGGAGCATTCGGACCAAAGTTTGATAATCAGTCGGCGCGGCGGACGTATTCACCGGTCTCGGTCGAGACCAGCACGCGCTCGCCCGCTTCCATGTAGGGCGGGATCAGGATGCGCATGCCATTGTCGGCCTTGGCCGGCTTGTAGGACGAGGACGCCGTCTGGCCGTTCACCACCGCGTCGGCCTCGACGATGGTCAGCACCACCTGCTCGGGCAGCTCGATGCCGATCGGGCGTTCCTCGTGGAACTCCACGACCACGGTCATGCCGTCCTGCAGGAAGCGGATCTGGTCCTCGCCGACGAAGTCCTTGTGCAGCGAGATCTGCTCGTAGTTTTCCTTGTCCATGAACACCAGCATGTCGCCCTCGGCGTACAGGTAGGTGTTGTCGCGCTGCTCGAGCGTCACGCGCTCGACCTTGTCGTCCGAGCGGAAGCGCTCGTTGAGCTTGCGGCCGTCGATGAGGTTCTTCAGCTCGACCTGGGCGAAGGCGCCGCCCTTGCCGGGCTTCACGTGGGCGGCCTTCACGCAGACCCACAGGCCGTTCTCGTGCTGGAGAACCATGCCGGGTTTAATGGTGTTGCCGTTGATCTTGGCCATGGGGTGTCTTCGCCGGAAGGGGGCTGGAAATTGGGCGCGGAACCTAGCGATGAGGGGGGGCAATAGCAAGGTGCGGGGCGTCTTGCATGATTCGCCACGCTCGCTTGGGGCTCGCTCCTCACCAAGACGAAGTCAGTTGAAGCGTCTCTGAGCTCGTCATCCTGAGGAGCGATCCCTCAGGATCGCGTCGCGAAGGACGCAGTGAATCAGGCTCCCGCGATCGCCGCGTTGAGGGCCTTGACGGCCGCCGCCGGGCCGTCCGGATGGGCCCAGACGCCGGCGCTGACGGCGGCGAAGTCGGCCCCGGCCCTGGCCACGATCGCGACGTTCTCCGCCGTGATGCCGCCGATGGCCACGCAGGGGACCTCCATGGTCTCCTGCCAGATGGTCAGGATCTCGGGGTCGGCGCGGGTGCTCGCGTCCTTGGTCGTGGTCGGAAAGACGGCGCCGAACGCGACGTAGTCGGCGCCGGCCTCGGCGGCCTCCATCGCCAGGTGCCGGCTGTCGTGGCAGGTGACGCCGACCATGCGGTCCGGGCCGACCAGGCGACGGGCCTCGGCATAGCTGGCGTCGCCCTGGCCGACATGGACGCCGTCGCATCCCAGCTTCGCCGCCAGGTCCGGGCGGTCGTTGAGGATCACCGCCACGTCGCGGGCGTGAGCGATGGGCAGGATCATGTCCACGGCGGCGGCGATCACCGCGTCCGGGACATCCTTGAGGCGGATCTGTAGAGCGGCGACGTCGCCGGCGTCGAGCGCCGCGGCGAGGTCGCGGCCGAAGGCGGCGAGGTCGTCGATGCGCGGCGGCGTGATCAGATAGAGGCGGCAGGCGGTCATGGCCCCGTCTCTACACGAGCAGGGCCTTCAGCGCATAGGCGACCCCGGCGGTCGCCAGGGTCGAGGCCAGCGCGATGCCGAGAAACCAGCCCAGCCGCTTCCACAGCGGGGCGATGGCGTCGCCCTCCTCGGGCGGCGGCTCAATGATAGCCGGCATCGGCGCTGACCTTGCCGCGGAACACCCAGTAGACCCACACCGTGTAGCCCAGGATGGCCGGCAGCAGGATGACGATCCCCACCAGCATCAGGCCCAGGGCGTTGTCGGCATTGGCCGCCTGCCGGAAATCGATGTCATAGGGCACGATGCTGGGGAAGAAGCTGACCGCCAGGCCGGCGTAGCCCGACAGGAAGACCAGGGCCGCGCCGAGGAAGGGCCAGCCATGGGACTTCTTCCACAGGCCCCAGGCCACCACCGCCAGCCCGGCCGCGCCGAGCAGCGGAATGGGCAGCAGGGGCAGGAAACGGGGCCCGAAGGCGCCCTCGGCGTAACCCCAGCGCTCAGCCACCTGCGGGTGGGCGTACAGGGTGGCGACGCTGACCGCGAACAGCAGCAGACCAGTCGCCGCGGCCGCGACCGAGGTCCACCGCCGCGCGTCGCCGTGCAGCTGGTCCTGCGTCTTCCACATCAGCCAGCCGCCGCCGAGCAGGGCGTAGCCGGCCACGAGGCCCGCCGCCACCAGAAGGGTGTAGGGGGTCAGCCAGTCGAAGGGTTGACCCGCGAACCGCCCGTCCGCCACCGTCACGCCCTGGATGAAGCCGCCGAGCACGAAACCCTGGGAGATGGTCGCCAGCAGCGACCCCGCCGAGAAGGCGAAGGTCCAGAAGGCCTTGCCCCGCTTGCGACCGTGCAGCCGGAACTCGAACGCAACGCCGCGCAGGATCAGCGCCAGCAGCATCAGGATGATCGGAAGGTAGAAAGCCGGCGTGATGATGCCGTAGGCCAGCGGAAAGGCGGCGAACAGGCCGCCGCCGCCCAGCACCAGCCAGGTCTCGTTGCCGTCCCAGACCGGCGCGATGCTGTCCATCATCGTGTCCCGCTCGGCCGGGGTGCGCGCGAATGGGAACAGGATGCCGACGCCGAGGTCGAAGCCGTCGAGCAGCACATAGAGCAGGACGGCGACGGCGATCAGCCCGGCCCAGATCAGGGGAAGGTCGAGGTTCATGGTCAGACCTCCTTCGGCTCGGCCGGCGCCGCGGCTAGCGGCGACCCGGGCGCGCGGCCCTCGCCCTCGGGCGCCGGCTCCTGGTCGGGAGCGGGCCCCTTGGCGATCAGGCGCAGGATGTAGACGGCGCCGGCGCTGAACACGACCGCGTAGATGACCATGAAGGCCAGCAGCGAGGCGCTGACCTGTCCCGGCCCGACCGGCGAGACCGAGTCCGCCGTCCGCAACACGCCATAGATCGTCCAGGGCTGGCGGCCGACCTCGGCGACGATCCAGCCGGCGATGACGGCGACGAAGCCGCTTGGCCCCATCAGAACCGCCGATCGCAGGAACCAGGGCGAAGACTCGAGCCGCTTGGTCAGGATCAGGATCACACCCCAGACGCCCAGGCCGATCATCGCCAGGCCGAGCCCGACCATGATGCGGAACGACCAGTAGACCAGGCCGACCACCGGCCAGTCCTCACGGGGGAAGCTGTCGAGCCCCTGCAGCATGGTGTCCTTGGGCACGCCCTGGATCAGGTTGCCGATCCCTGGAATCTCCACCTCGTAGTGGGTCTTGCCGGCCTGCCGGTCGGGGAGGCCGACCAGGCTCTGCGGCTGGTCGGGGCGCGTCGTCCAGTAGGCCTCGATGGCGGCCAGCTTCAGCGGTTGGTGCACGCGGACCATCTCGCCGGAAAGGTGGCCGGCGAACAGCTGCAGCGGTGCGACGATGGCGAACATGCCGATCGCCATGCGCAGGGCCATGCCCGATTCCGGCTGCGTCCGGTCCCTGAGCAGTTGCCAGGCGCTCGCCGCCCCGACGACGAGCGAGGTGGTCAGGAAGGCCGCCAGCGCCATGTGGAAGAAGCGCGAGGGGAAGGTCGGCGAGAAGATCACCTCGAGCCAGTCGGTGGCCCGCAGCGTGCCGTCGGCCAGCACCTGATAGCCGGTCGGATGCTGCATCCAGCTGTTGGCCGACAGGATCCAGAAGGCCGAGATCAAGGTGCCGATCGCCACCAGCACGGTCGCGGCGAAATGCAGCCGCGGCCCGACCTTTTTCCATCCGAACAGCATGACCCCCAGGAAGCTGGCCTCCAGGAAGAAGGCGGTCAGCACCTCGAAGGCCAGCAGGGGCCCGATCACCGGCGAGGCGACCTTCGAGAACTCCGACCAGTTGGCGCCGAGCTCGTAGCTCATCACCACCCCGGACACGACGCCCATGCCGAAGCTGAGCGCGAAGATCTTCACCCAGAACAGATAGAGGTTCCGGAAGACCTCGCGCCGCGTCGAAAGCCACAGACCCTCAAGGACAGCCAGGAAACTGGCCAGGCCGATGGTGAAGCTGGGAAAGATGATGTGGAACGCGATGGTGAAGGCGAACTGCAGCCGCGCCAGCAGTATTGCGTCGAGGTCCATGCCCGCTTGCCCCTTCGGCGGATTGGGAAGTCGTCCTGCGCCTGAAACGTCGGCGTAACAACGATCGATCCAGCGACATCCCGTCGCACTCGGGCGCAATATGCAAATGAGTTGCAACGGCGTTCAAGAGTCGCTACATGCGAAGCATTCTCGATCAGGGGCGTCCCACCCGTGTACGTGTGCAACTGCAACGGCATCCGCGAGCGTCAGGTCCGCTCGGCCATCGAGGCCGGCGCGAACAAGCCTGCCGAGATCTTCCGCGCGCACGGCTGCAAACCCCAGTGCGCGCGGTGCGTCTGCGAGATGCGCGAGATGATCGACCAGTCGCAGGAAGCGCTGCGCTACGCGGCCGAGTAGCGGCTCTCGACACCTCGGATGTCGGCCGACTAGACCAGTCCCCGACACAACAGCGGGGGCGGCGCATGCAACACAGGATGGGGCCGGGCGAGCTGCTCGACGAGCGGGGTCGGCTGGCCGAGCCCGGATACGCCACCTCGGAGGCGCGCCGCTATCGCCGCGCGGCGGTGAAGGCTCATCCGCTGCGGATCAAGGAATGGGACTACTACGCCGTGCTGACCCCGGAGGTCGGCCTTTGCCTGACCGTCGCCGACAATGACTATCTGGGCGTGCTGGCCGCCCATTGGCTGGACTTCCGGGAGCCGAAGGTGCTGCAGGGCGGCGTCATGCTGCCCTTTCCCATGGGCGGCATGGGCCTTCCCGAAAGCGCCGACGCTGGCGACATCGTCCAGACCCACGACAAGATGAGCATCGCCTATCGCCACGAGGCCGGCGGACGGCGGCTGACTGTCGATTTCCCCGGCTTCGCGGGCGGTCGTGGGCTCAAGGGCGACCTGTTTCTCGCCCAGCCGGCCATGGACCGCATGGTCGTCGCCACCCCGTTCTCGGGCGCCCCAACCGCCTTCTACTACAACCAGAAGATCAACTGCCTGCCGGCCGCCGGCGTGGTCACGGTCGGCGGCGAAAGCCATCGCTTCGCGCCGGACTCCGCTTTCGGCGTCCTCGACTGGGGCCGGGGCGTCTGGACCTACGACAACACCTGGTACTGGGGCTCGGCCTCGGGCCTGCACGAGGGGCGGCCATTCGGCTTCAACATCGGCCATGGCTTTGGCGATACCTCGGCCGCCAGCGAGAACATGCTCTTCCTCGATGGACGCGCCCACAAACTGGACCAGGTGATCTTTCACCTGCCGGAGGGAACCTTCGACGGCGCCCCTTGGCGCTTCACCAGCAACGACGGCCGTTTCGAGATGACCTTCGAGCCGATCATCGACCGCGCCTCGGCCAGAGACGTGTGCGGTCTCGTCCGATCGATCCAGCACCAGACGTTCGGCCGCTACAGCGGCCATGTCATCCTCGACGACGGCGCGCGGCTGGAGGTCCGCGACCTGCTCGGCTTCGCCGAGGAAGTCGCGAACCGCTGGTAGCCGCGGCCGATTTCGCTGAAACCGCGAAACACTAGCAGACATTGCTGTTGCGAGGTTCCGGACATGCGTTCAGGGTCAGGCCGACTCATCCCTGGAAGGAGCGCGCCATGAAGGGCGACCCTGCGATCATCAAGCTCCTCAACGCGGTCCTGACCAACGAGCTGACCGCGGTGAACCAGTACTTCCTGCATGCCCGCATGTACGAGGACTGGGGCTTCGCGCGGCTGGGAAAGATCACCTACGACGAGTCCATCGGCGAGATGAAACACGCCGACAAGCTCATCAAGCGGATCCTGTTCCTGGAGGGCCTGCCGAACCTGCAGGACCTGCGGAAGCTGAAGATCGGCGAGTCCGTGCCCGAATGCCTGGCCGCCGATCTGGCCGTCGAGGTCGGCGGCCGCGAGGACCTGATCAAGGGCGTCACCGCCGCCGAGGCCGCCCACGACTACGTCAGCCGTCAGATCTTCAAGGAGATCCTGTCGGACACCGAGGAGCACATCGACTTCCTCGAAACGCAGCTGTCGCTGGTAAGATCGCTCGGCGAACAGAACTACCTCCAGAGTGCGCTCGGCGAACTCGAAGGCGGCGGCCACTAGCCCCCGCTTGCCCCTCGATCTCCTCTTCCCGTTCCTGGCGGCCGTCCTGCTCATCGAGCTGACGCCGGGCCCGAACATGGCCTACCTGGCGATCGTCTCCAGCCAGTGGGGACGGCGGGCCGGGCTGGTGACCATTGCGGGCATCACCGCCGGTCTGGCCGTCTACATGCTGGGAGCGGTGTTCGGCCTCTCGCAACTCGTGCTGAGGATCGGCTGGATGTACCCGACGCTCAGATGGGCCGGCGTCGTCTTCCTGCTGTGGCTCGCCTGGGACACCTGGCGGGGCGGCGGCGGCGATCCGGCCGAAGAGGGCGACGCGGCGCCCGGCGCCTGGTCGATGGCCGGCCGGGGCTTTCTGGCCAACGTCCTGAACCCGAAGGCGGCGGTCTTCTATATCGGGCTGCTGCCCGGCTTCACCGACCCAGCGCGGGATTTCGAACGGCAGGCGCTGGTGCTCGGCGCCGCCCACATCGCCGTGGCCCTCGCCATACATCTGAGCATCGTCCTCGCCGCGGCGCGCGCCAGGCCGCTGCTGGCGGCGGGCGGCGGCCGCACGGCCCGCGGCCTGTTCGCCCTGGCTCTGGCCGCCATCGCCCTGTGGCTGGCCTGGGAGACCCGCCGCTAGCGGCGACGCCCGGAACCCGGATCGCCCTGATCGCTTTTCCGCATCGAGCGATTGAGGGAGACCGACCATGCATCTCGGCGAAACCGCGCGAGGCGCCATCGATGACCTGGCCAACAGCCGGGGTCGCTCGACGCGGCATCTGCTGTTTGGCCTCGGCGTCACCGTCGGGGCGGTGCTCGCCTCCGCGCTGATCGCCCGAGCCAACGCGCCGATCCCCGAGAATCCGGAGGCGGCGCGCGACTACGACCGGC
>CALALX010000081.1 GCA_937925635.1 uncultured Caulobacter sp. | reverse complement strand
GGCGACGCCCGCCGGCGACGGCCCGATGCGCGCGGCGCATGTCCTGATCGTCGACGACAACGCCACCAACCGAATGGTCGCCGAAGCCCTGTGCGAGATGTTCGATTGCACCTCCGAACAGGCCGTCGACGGGGTCGAGGCGCTGGAGGCGGTGCAGGCGCGGTCCTTCGACCTGATCCTGATGGACATCAAGATGCCGCGCATGGACGGGGTGGCCGCCACGCGGGCCATCCGCGCGCTCGAGGGCCCCGCCTCGCGGACGCCGATCATCGCCCTGACCGCCAACGCCGATCCGGAAGACGTCCGCGCCTACATCGAGGCCGGCATGAACGATGTGGTCGAAAAGCCGATCAAGGCCGAGCGCATGCTGGAGGCGCTGGAAGCGGCCCTGTCGGGCGGTGAAGCGGATTCCGTCGCCGCCTGAGACCGACGCCGGTGTCAATTCGTCTCAAACCGCCCAAATTGGGCGCAATACGCCGTCCCTCCCGCGCGCCATGCGACTACCTTGAGCGTTTACGGAGGCCTTTCCGGTGAGCGGGCTCGGCAGACTCAGAACCCTGGTGATCGACGACAACGCCCAGATGCGGTCCATCCTCGGCGCGGTTCTGTCCGGGTTGGGTGTCCGTGATCGGCATTTCGCGCCCGATGGCGCGCGCGGCCTTGAGGCCGTGCGGACGGTCAAGCCCGACATCATCTTCTGCGACTATGAGATGCCGCGGGTGAACGGGCTGGATTTCCTGAGCGCGCTGCGCGCGCTGCCCGAGCCCTGGTGCTTCACCCCGGTGATCATGCTGACCGGCCACAGCGACATGAAGCGCCTGACCGAGGCCCGCGATCGCGGCGCCACCGAATTCCTGACCAAGCCCGTATCCGCGACCACGATCGCCCGGCGGCTCGAAGCGGTCATCCTGCACCCGCGCGATTTCGTCAGGACGGCGGACTTCTTCGGACCCTGTCGCCGCCGTCGCGTCGACGCCATGCGCGCGACCCAGGGACGGCGGCGAGAGGACCAGCACGCCACCGTCAAGATCTGACGCCGGCCCCATACGACAACGGGCCCCGAAGGGCCCGTCCATCCGTTCGCGCGCGGACCCGGTGGTGGCGGGGGGCGGGATCGAACCGCCGACCTGTGGGTTATGAATCCACCGCTCTAACCATCTGAGCTACCCAGCCGAACCGGGTCCGCTCGCGCGAAGGTCGGGCCTTATAAGTCCCCTCGGCCCGTGCATCAAGCTTCAGATCATCCTCTTGGGAAACCGGCGCGGGACCGCTAGGGTCGCCGCCGCATGAGCGTGCTTCACCTCCTCGGATCGCGTGGCGACGGCGGCGCCGAAACCTATTTCGTCGACCTCGTCTCGGCCCTGCACGCGGCGGGGATGGAGCAAACCTGCGCGCTGCGGTCGCACGCCGAACGGGCCAGAGCCCTTTCGGCCGCCGGGGTGGTCACCGACAGCTTCGGATTCGGCGGGCCGCTGGACTTTCTGACCCGGCCGCGCATCGCCGCCTTCGGCCGCCGCACCGGCGCCAGGGCTATGGTCGCCTGGATGAACCGCGCCGCGCGGCATACCCCGGCCGGCCCCTGGAAGCGGATCGGGCGGCTGGGCGGCTACTACAGCCTCAAATACTACCAGGGCTTCGACCATCTGGTCGGCAACACCCGCGACATCGCCGACTGGATCGTCGGCCAGGGCTGGCCGGCCGGGCAGGTCAGCTACATCCCCAACTTCGCCGCCGCCGCCGAGGACGTGGCGCCGGTGTCGCGTGCCAGCCTCGATACGCCGGAGGGCGCGCCGCTGCTGCTCGGCATGGGCCGTCTGCACGACGCCAAGGCCCATGACGTCAGCCTCAAGGCGCTGGCCATGATCCCGGACGCCTACCTCTGGATCGCCGGCGACGGCGCGTTGGAGGACAAGCTGAAGGCCATGGCCGCGGCGCTGGGCGTCGCCGACCGGGTGCGGTTCCTGGGCTGGCGCAACGACGCCGGGGCGCTGTACCGGACCGCCGACGTCTGCGTCTTCCCCTCGCGCTTCGAGCCCCTGGGCAACGTGGTGATCCAGGCCTGGGCCCACGGCCTGCCGGTGGTCGCCGCCGACAGCCAGGGACCGGGCGCCCTGATCCGGCACGGCGAGGACGGCATCCTGGTCCCCATCGACGAGCCCGAGCCGCTGGCCGACGGGGTCAAGGCCATCCTGGCCGACCCAATGATGAAGATCCGCTTCGTGCAGAACGGCCACGCCCGGGTCGAGAGCGAGTTCAGCCGCGACGCCGTCGTCGGCGAGTGGCGCAGCCTGTTCAGCCGGCTCGGAGCGGTCTGATGTGCGGCATCGCCGGGATCCTCGGCGTCACCGATCCGGAGGCGGCCGAGCGCGAGGTCCGCGCCATGATCGAGCGGATCGCCCATCGCGGTCCGAACGGCATCCGGGTCGAGAGCGGACCGGGCTGGTGCGTGGCCCACGCGCGGCTGTCGATCATCGACCTGGAAGGCGGCTGGCAACCGCTGCACGCCGCCGGCTCGACGATCATCGGCAACGGCGAGATCTACAACTACGTCGAGCTGGCCGAGGAATTCCAGCTGAAGGACAAGCTGGCGACCGGCTCGGACTTCGAGCCGCTGCTGCACCTCTACGCCCAGGAAGGCGAGAAGGCCTTCGAACGCCTGCGCGGCATGTACGCCTTCTGCCTGATCGGCGGCGACGGGCGGACCTGGCTGGTCAGGGACGGGTTCGGGATCAAGCCGCTGTACACGGATGGTGGTCCCCAGGGATTCCGCTTCGCCTCCGAGTCCGGCGCTTTCGCCGATCAGCTCCCCACACCCAACGCCGACTCGTCGGCCCAGGTGCTCGCGCTGGGCTACGCGATCTCCGAGATTTCAGGGCACTGGATCGACCGCGAGGCTCCCGGCTTTGCCACGGAGCGCGCCTCTGACGGAGCGATGTGCAGCGTCCGCACCCTCGACTGGCAGGGAGAGACCGTCGCACGGGCGACTTCGGACGAGGCATCGGTTCTCAAGACGCTCGACGCCATCCTCCAAGACAGCGTGAAGGTCCACCAGCGGTCGGACGTCCCCTATGGTCTGTTCCTCTCCGGCGGGATCGACAGCACCGCGATCGCGACGCTGATGAGCCGTCTGAATGAGCGGCCCGTCACCGCCTTCACCTGCGGCTTCGATGCGCCCGAGGCGCGCGACGAGCGTGGCGCCGCCGAGCGGGTGGCGAGGGCGCTGAACCTCGACTGGCGGGAGACGACCTTCGGTGAAGAAGACTTCTGGCGGATCGCGCCGGAAGTGGCGCGCTACCTCGACGACCCGACCACCGATTACGCCTGCCTGCCCACGTACAAGCTGGCCGAGGCGGCCAAGGGAACGCTGACCGTCGTGCTGAGCGGCGAAGGCGGCGACGAACTGTTCGGCGGCTATGGACGCTATCGCCGGGCGCTGCGGCCATCGTGGCTGGGTGGGCGGCCCGCCGAGCCGCAGATCGACGCGCCGTTCCTGAAGGACAAGGGCACCAGCGCCCTCGCCAGCTGGCAGCAGGCTGCGGAAGCTCCACAGGACTGGTCCCCCCTCCAGCGCGCCCAATACGCCGACATCGTCACCTGGCTGCCCAACGACCTGCTGCTCAAGCTCGACCGGATGCTGATGGCGCACGGGCTGGAGGGGCGGACGCCGTTCCTGGACAAGGAAGTCGCGGCCTTCGCCTTCAACCTTCCCGACCGCATGAAGGTGCGCGGCAAGTTCGGGAAGTACATCCTGCGTAAGTGGCTGGAGCGGCACTGTCCCGCCGCCGAACCGTGGGCGAAGAAGAAGGGCTTCACCGTCCCGGTGGCCGCCTGGATCGCGCCGCGCGCCGGCGACCTCGGCCCGCGCATCGCCGGGGTGAAGGCCGTGGCCGAGGTCTGCGACGTGGACGGCGTCAGGGCCGTGTTCACCGACCCGGCCCAGGCCCACAACCGCTGGCCGCTGCTGTTCTTCGCCCTGTGGTCGCTGATCCATCTCGAGGGGGCGGAACCGAAGGCCGCGCTGAAGTCTTTGCTGGGAGAAGGCTAGCTGCACTTACCTGGCCCCCTAGTCTCCGAGCGTCCCCGCGAAGGCGGGGACCTAAGCCGAGCTTGCAAGTACGCCGGTGCGAAGCCGAAGAGGCCGCTTGGGTCCCCGCCTTCGCGGGGACACTCGGATAGAAACTGGCTGCCGAATGCCGAGCCGCCCCAGATGGAGACCCCCCATGCGTCCCCTGCCCCTGATCTCCGTCGCCTTCGCGCTGGCCGCCTGCGGCGGCGAGACCTCGACCGCCGCGCCGGCCGCCGGCCAACCGCTGGAGACCCGGCCCGCGAACGCCGAGGGCCAGACGCCGGCCTTCCCCGGCCAGACCCGCGCGCCTCTGGTCAGCGCCAACGTCGCCTTCGAGGTCGTCACCGTCGCCGAGGGGCTTGAGAAGCCCTGGGGCCTGGCCTTCCTGCCGTCGGGCGAGATGCTGGTCACCGAGAAGGCCGGCCGCCTGCGCATCGTCGGCCAGGACGGCGCGCTTTCGGCGCCGGTGACGGGCCTGCCCGAGGTCTATGCCGCGAAGCAGGGCGGCCTGCTGGACGTGGCGGTCGGGCCGGACGGACTGGTCTACTGGACCTATGCCGAGAAGCGCACCGACGGCGACGGCACGGTCGCGGCGCGGGGCCGGCTGGTCATGGGCGCTCAGCCGCGCATGGAGGACGTGCAGGTCATCTGGCGGATGACGCCGACGCTGGAGAGCGGCATGCACTATGGCAGCCGGCTGGCCTTTTCGCCGGACGGCTTCCTGTTCATCACCACCGGCGAACGCTCGATCCTGCCCGGACGCGCCCAGGCCCAGGATCTGAAGTCCGCGTTCGGCAAGGTCATCCGCCTCTATCCCGACGGCGCGATCCCCAAGGACAATCCGTTCGCGGCCGTGAGCGAAGCCAACAAGGGCATATGGTCCATCGGCCACCGCAACATCCAGTCGGCGGCGGTCAACCCCTGGACCGGCAAGCTGTGGACCGTCGAGCACGGTCCCAGGGGCGGCGACGAGCTGAACATCCCGCAAGCCGGCAAGGATTACGGCTGGCCGACGATCACCTACGGCGAGGAGTACAGCGGCCAGCCGGTCGGCGCGGGGATCACCACAAGGGCCGGGATGGAGCAGCCGGTCTACTTCTGGGACCCGGTGATCGCGCCCTCCGGCATGGCCTTCTATGACGCCGCCCTGTTCCCGGCCTGGAAGGGCAGCCTGTTCATTGGCGGCCTGTCGAGCAAGAAGCTGGTCCGGCTGACGCTCGGCGGCGACCGGGTCACGGGCGAGGAATGGCTGCTGCAGGACCTCGACGAGCGCATCCGCGATGTGCGGGTCGGGCCGGACGGCGCGGTCTATCTGCTCACCGACAACGCCAAGGGGCGGGTGCTGAAGCTGGTTCCCCGCAAGTAATCCTCTCCCGTTTGGGAGAGGGGGACCATGCGGAGCATGGTGGAGCGGGAAGCACGGGCGGTGACGGCTGTCCGGAAAGTGGGCGACGTCGAACGCCGCGCTTCAACGTCAAGCGGCGGCGCTTCCCTCTCCACCACCCTCCGGGTGGTCCCCCTCCCCCACGAGGGGGAGGATCATGGAGCGAGCCTCACCGCCGCCTCTTCCCCGATCGCCAGCGAGCTCGTCAGCCCCGGGCTCTCGATGCCGAACAGGGCGACCAGGCCTTCGATGCCGTGTGCGTCCGGGCCGTCGATGCGGAAGTCGGGCTGCGGCTCGCCCTCGCCATGCAGCTTGGGGCGGATGCCGGCGTAGTCGGGCGACAGCAGGGTCTCGTCCAGCGCCGGCCAGAACTTGCGGATGTAGGCGGCGAAATCGGCGCGGCGGGTCGGGTCGACGGCATAGTCCTCGTCCTCGACGAAGGTCAGGTCCGGGCCGAACACCGCCTGGCCGCCGAGGTCCTTGCGATAGTGGGTGCCGAGCGCGCCGTGGATCGGCGGCGGATAGACCAGCCGCTCGAATGGGGCCTTGGCCTGCAGGCGGAAGTAGACGCCCTTGCCGTAATGACCCTTGGGGATGCCGGCGTCCGGGAAGCCCTCGATCGAGGCGGCGACCGCCTGCGCCGAAAGACCGGGCGCGGTGACCAGCAAGCGGCAGGTCAGGTCGGTCGGCGCCTCGCCGCCGGCGCGGACGCGGAAGCCGCCGCCAGGCAGAGGGCTCGCGCCCTCGAACGGGGTGGCGGTGACCACGGCGCCGCCCGCGGCCTCGATCTCGCCGACGAGGGCCAGCATGTAGCCGTGGCTGTCGAAGACGCCGCTCTCGGGCGACAGCAGGGCGCCGAAGCACTTGAGGCCAGGCTCCATGACCATCGCCTGTTCCGCCGAGAGTCGCTCCATGCCCTCGACGTCGTTGATGCGCGCCTGGTCGAGGATGGCGTCGAGCCGGGCGACCTCGTCTGGCGCGGTGGCGACGACCAGCTTGCCGCACTTGCGATAGTCGACGTGATGCCGGTCGAGGAAGGCGTAGAGCGCGCGGCGGCCCTGGACGCAGAGCCGGGCCTTCAGCGAGCCGGTCGGATAGTAGAGGCCGGCGTGGATGACCTCGGAATTGCGCGAGGAGACGCCCTGGCCGATGGCGGCCTCCTTCTCCAGCACGGCGACCAGCAGGCTCCGGCGCGACAGGGCGTAGCCCGTCGCCAGACCCACGGCCCCGGCCCCGACCACGACGGCGTCGAAATCGAACTCGCTCATGTCCCAGCCGTAGAC
>CALALX010000080.1 GCA_937925635.1 uncultured Caulobacter sp. | reverse complement strand
CCTTCCTTGTCGAGCCACAGCGGCACGACCGCGCCCGACGTCTCCGCGCGCACGGTGATCGCCGCGCCCGGGGCAACGGACACGGCGCCGTTGGCCACCAAGACGGTGGACTGCAAGACATAGTTGGGCATGGAGAACCTAAATCGCGGCTATATTGGGCGACGACGAGGCGATGCGCATGTTGCGCCACTGCGCATCGCCAGCGGGGAGCACGTCCTCTTTGCGGAGCTGGAACGAGACAATATCCCCCAGCACCACGTCGATATCTGCCTGCCGCGCGACGAAAGAGTCGCCGCTCGTCGACCACGTGTTGACGACGCTGCCGTTAAGGAGCACGCGGACCTGACACGTCACGCCGCTGGCGGAAGGCGCGCGGCGGTGATCCACCATCGCCCGGATGCGCCCCGGCACGAGCATCATGAACCCGACGTTGCGCCCCTCGACATAGGCGCGGCCGAGGCCGGCGTCGGCCCACAGCGAAGACGGGGTGCCGGTGGTGTAGGTGTTCGAGCCGAACCAGCGCGCGACGCCGATGCTCCCCGCCGCCGGCGCGACGAGCGCGGACGTCCGGATGCGCGGCGCGCCGGCGGCGCCTTCGGCGATGGCGACGGGGTTCTCCGCCAGCGCCTTCATCAAGGACGTAGTGACCGGCGCCTCGGGGTTTGTCTCCGAGCCGGCTATTCCGCGATATGCCATGGGTCAGATGATCCGGTAAGCGGCGCTGCCGTCAGGGAAAGGCGGCGGCGCATCTGCCGCGATGTAGGCCCCGAAATCCCGCTGGGCCGGCGACGACAGCGAATAGCGCGGCCGGTCGTCTCGCGTGATGAACCCGTACCGGCCGGCAAACTCGTAGGTCTGCACGGTCAGTTCGATCTGATGGCCTGGCGACGTCTCCTCGACCGCCGTGACCTGAAACAGCCCCGGCTGAACCGCGCCGGTCTCGTCGACATTGATGCGCGTCTCGACCTGGGCCACGGCGGCCAGCCCGATCCCGCGATCCTTGGCGTCGACGGTTATGTGCAGCAGTCGCGGCGTCGTCCTGAACCGCGACAGCAGCCGCGCCGAGATGCCGGCGACCTCGTTGTCCTGCGTCGGCCCCAGCCACCGCGAGAAGATGCGGCGCACCCGCGTGTCGCCGTAGGCAAGCTCGGCCTCGGCCCCGAGATCGGCCGTCGCCGTCAAGCGGTTGAAATTGCTCGGCTCCGTCGCGGATTTCGTCGGGTCGATGATGTCGTGGTAGAACAGAACCTGCGTCAGCCGCTCGTCGGGCCGGTCCTCGGTCCGCACCGCGACGATGTTCGCCCGGTCCGTCAGGCCGTGGACGGTCTCGCCATCAGGGGGGCGGTTGGCGCGGAGCTTGATCTTCTGCGCCTCGGAGTTCCACCAGATCGACACGCCGAGAACGGCAAGCTCGCCGATCAGCGAAGCGACGCCGGTCGGCGCGGTGATATGCGCGCTCAACTGCAGGCCAGCCAGCCATCGCGTGACCTCGGGCTCCCAATCGTCGATCCAGCTCGGGTCCACGCCAGCGTAGTCGACCAGCAGCGTCCTGATGACGGTGTCGAGTCGCGCCCCATCGAACCGCAGCACGATCTGGAACGTGTCGCCCGCGCTGTGCGTCGCCGCCTGCGTCCCGGCGACGCCGCGAGCGGTCATGGTGATGACGTCGCCCGCGCGCGTGTAGGCGACGATCTCCGAGCCGACGACAGCACGGCCGCTCTCCGGATACTCGGCGCCAACGCCGGTCGGCGTCAGCGTCAGCGTCGTCGCATCGACGGTGATGGCAGCCGCCAGCCGGCCGTTCGACGCCCTTGGCGCAAGCGCGCGCTCGTCGTCAGCCAGCGCCAGGACATCCTTCGCCTCGAGGGTGACGTCGCCGTTGTCGTCAGGGCCGTCAAACCCGGTGATGACGAAGTGCTGCACCCGCTCGTCGACGATGGCGCCGTCGCGGATATAGCCGTCCCGCACCCGCAGCGGGCGGCCGGCGTAGTAGGGCCAGCGCGCCCGCAGCTTGGCGAAGAACGTCGACCGCTTGGCCGGGTCATAGCCGGGCTCGTCAAGCTGCGCCGCGCCACTCACGCGCTCGGCGGCGTACTTGTCGGTCAGCCTATCGTGGTAGGGGAAGTCGACCAGCCGCACAGTGACCGTCGCCCGCCGGCCGAGCGGCCCGCGCGACGGATCGACGCCCGCAAGGGTCACGCTCGCCGGCCGCCCCGACACGCCGACCAGCGCCGGGAACACCGTCTGCCCGCGAGGCAGGCGCGTGGTCGGCGTCGCGAACCGCAGCGTCAGGGGGGCCTTGGCGAACGCCGACGGCGCCTGACACGTCGCGAACGTATTGAAACATTTGCGATTTCCGCTGAGCCCGAGCGCGGCCGGGCAGAGACCCACTCCGTAGGTCAGGGCGCAGGCGTCAACGTCGATCTCGATGACCTGGACGGGCTGCCTAGCCGACATGCGCCCGGACCTCCATCGTCACGTCCATGTAGACGTCCTCGCGGTAGACCGGCGTCAGTTCGGTTCCCTCGCCCTCGGCCCGCCAGCAGTAGCCGACCTCCTGCGGGTTGCTCGCCGGAGACCACGCCAGCACGAAACCGCCGCCGACGTTGAAGTGCCGCCGGAACGCAGCGAAGTCGCCGCGCACCCACCACTCGTCGAGCGGGGCGAACGACACGCTGAAACGCGCGCCCTCGAACGTCACGCTCTGCCCGAGCAGATGCCCGCCAAGGCTGACGCTACTCTCCAGCGACACCTGCGACGCCATGCCCGGCGGAGTGAACGGCGCGATGATGCCGCGCTGCATCGTCAGCGTCGGGCCGATCATCGCGACGCCGATGACCGGCAGCGCGCCGACGCCGTTCAGCACGATCCTCCACCGATCCGAGATCGCCTCTGGGAACAGCATCACGACGGGCTCGTCGTTCGCCGGCAGGACGCTGCCCGCCTCGACCCACTCGCCGTCCTGCCAGTACTGGCACGTCACGCTGTAGCCCCGAGACCCAAGCGTGTGCGCCGCAATCGCGCAGTAGTCGCACGGCTGCGCGCCCGGCAACTCGACCTCGAGCGACGACGCCGGCGTCAACGGGCGCCAGAAGTCGAACGTCGTGCCCGTGATCGCGTTCGCCGCCGCCCCGTCCTCGCCCGCCGAGCTCGCCGTCAGCACGCCCTCGGCCAGCCGGTTGCGGTACGCGATGACCGGCAGATCGAAGTACGGGTCGTCGGGGGCGTCGCCGGTGAGCAGGTAGGGGAACAGGTAGATCATTTACCCAAGCTCCGCTCCCCAACAAATCCGTAAGCCACTTGCTGACAAATGGATTGACAGGCGCAAGCGGATCGCTTACGCATTGACCATGATCAAAACGTTCCGCAACAAGGCTCTGAAAGCCCTCTGGGAAACCGGGAAGTCCAAGATCGACGCGCGCATGCACGCTCGCATCCTGCGCCGCCTCGACGTCTTGGACGCCGCAGCCAGCCCCGAGGACATGGACGTGTCAGGCTTCGACTTCCACGCCCTCAAGGGCTTCAAGCCGACCCGTTACACGGTTCACGTCAACGGCCCGTGGTGCGTTACGTTTGCCTTCGACGGAGCAGATGCGACCGACGTCGACTTCGAGCAGTACCACTAGCCAATGGAGGCCCCGCCGATGACCATCCGTAACCCCGACCGCTGCCCGGCCCATCCGGGCGCGATCTTGCGCGAGGACGTGTTGCCCGCCGTTGGGCTGGCGAAGGCCGAGATCGCCCGCCTGCTCGGCCTGTCGCGCCAGCACCTCTATGACATCCTGAACGAGAAGAAGCCGGTCAGCCCGGCGGTTGCCGTCCGCCTCGCCAAGATGTTCGGCAGCTCGCCCGAGATGTGGGTCCGCATGCAGGCGGCCTATGACGTCTGGCATGCCAGGCGGGAAGTCGACGTCAGCGCGATTCCGAAGCTCGAAGCGGCGGCCTGACGCGCTCCGAGGATGGGGTTACGCCAATCAGGCTCCTGTATGTCAAAAGGGCGATGCTTGACGCATCGCCCTTTCCTTGACCGCCAAGCCTCAACACGCCTCAACGGGACGTGCCTTGCCTTGCCATTCCTCGACCGCCTTACCGTGACCAGTAGGGGCGGCTCTCCGCCCTCACCACGCCAGCGTCGAGGGCTGGCGATTTCCTTCAGGTTACTCTTAGCTTAACCCCTTGGTCAGGGGGAATTTCAGAAGGGTCGGCTAGGCGGCCTTGAGCCGAGCCTCATCGGCCGCGATGGCGGCATCCTGCTTGGCGTAGGCGTCCTCGCCGATGAAGTGGCTGCCAGTGCCAGCGTTGCGGCGCT
>CALALX010000079.1 GCA_937925635.1 uncultured Caulobacter sp. | reverse complement strand
GATGTTCGGGCCTTCCGGCGTCTCGATCGGGCAGATCCGGCCGTAGTGGGTCGGGTGCACGTCGCGGACTTCGAAGCCGGCGCGCTCGCGGGTCAGACCACCCGGGCCAAGCGCCGAGAGGCGGCGCTTGTGGGTGATTTCCGAGAGCGGGTTGGTCTGGTCCATGAACTGCGACAGCTGCGAGGAGCCGAAGAATTCACGAACCGCCGCCGCGGCGGGCTTCGCATTGATCAGGTCGTGCGGCATGACCGTGTCGATATCGACCGAGCTCATGCGCTCCTTGATCGCCCGCTCCATGCGGAGCAGGCCCACGCGGTATTGGTTTTCCAGAAGCTCGCCGACCGAACGGACCCGGCGGTTGCCGAGATTGTCGATGTCGTCGATTTCACCGCGGCCGTCGCGCAGGCCCACCAGGACCTTCAGGACTTCCAGTACGTCTTCCTTGCGCAGAACGCGGACATCGTCGGCGACATCCTGTTCCAGGCGCATGTTCATCTTCACGCGGCCGACCGAGCTGAGGTCGTAGCGCTCCTGGTCGAAGAACAGCGACTTGAACATCGCCTCGGCGGCTTCCACCGTCGGCGGCTCGCCCGGACGCATGACGCGGTAGATGTCGAACAGGGCGTCCTCGCGGACGGCGTTCTTGTCGACGCGCAGGGTGTTGCGCATGTAGGCGCCGACCGTGACGTGGTCGATGTCGAGCACGTCAATGGTGGTGAAGCCCTTCTCTTCCAGGGCTTCGATGATGGCGGTGTCGAGCTCGTCGCCGGCCTCGGCGTAGATCTCGCCGGTCTCCATGTTCACTTCGTCGCGGGCCAGGTAGCGGCCGACCAGCGCGTCAGGCGACAGCAGGAGCGTCTTGACCGTGTCGCCCAGCTTCTTCGCCGCGCGGGCGGAGATCTTCTGGCCGGCCGGGGCCACTTCCTCGCCGGTGTCGGCGTCGATCAGCGGGAACTCCGGCTTCACGCCGCGCCAGCGCTCGGGCTTGTACGGGGTGGCCCAGCCGCCAGGACGCTTCTCGAACGGAACGACGTCGTAGAAGGTGGTGAGGATTTCCTCGCCGTCCATGCCGAGGCCGTAGAGGAAGGTCGTCGCCGGCAGCTTCCGGCGGCGGTCGATGCGGACATAGACGATGTCCTTGGCGTCGAACTCGAAGTCGAGCCAGCTGCCGCGGTACGGGATCACGCGCGCGGCGAACAGGAGCTTGCCCGAGGAGTGGGTCTTGCCCTTGTCATGGTCGAAGAAGACGCCCGGCGAACGGTGCATCTGCGAGACGATGACGCGCTCGGTGCCGTTGACGATGAAGGTGCCCTTGTCCGTCATGAGCGGGATGTCGCCCATGTAGACGTCCTGCTCCTTGATGTCCTTGACCGAGCGGGCGCCGGTTTCCTCTTCCATCTCGAACACGATGAGACGGAGCTTCACCTTCAGGGGCGCGGCATACGTCATGTCGCGCTGGATGCACTCCTCGACGTCGTACTTCGGCTCCTCGAACTCGTAGGAGACGTATTCGAGCACCGCGCGCTCGTTGAAGTCCTTGATCGGGAAGACCGACTTGAAGACCGCCTCGATGCCTTCGTCACGGCGCTCGCCCGCGCGGACTTCGCGCTGGAGGAACTGCTCGTAGGACGAACGCTGAACCTCGATGAGGTTCGGCATCTGCACAGCTTCGGGAATGCGGCCGAACGATTTCCGGATCCGCTTCTTGCCGGTGAAGGATTGCGCCATTTTGATCCCTGCGTGCGCGGATGGAGTCCGCGCGTCATTGTGTCTTGTCGCGTCCACCCTCGGCTCTTCCGGCATCGCCGGAAGCGGACGCAAGACCTTGCCCCTGGCGTATCAGGGGCGCCCCATCGCACCGGTCGGAGGGCTTTGACCGGGCTGTCGGGCACGCGCGCGAAGAATCGCGTCTCAGTTGATCGGATTTTTCGCGAGGGGGCGGATATAAGGCAAAGCTGGGGACAAGGAAAGGGGGGCGCTTGACTTTTGTCTAGACGCTTCCGATTCCGACGCCGGGCGACCGGGCTATGTCTTGCGGAACGCCTTCATCCCCAGCGACCCGACCAGGCCGATCAGGCAGAGGAAGAAGGCGATCTTGGCGATGCCGCCGGCCACGTCGACGACGAAGCCCAGCACGCCGGCGATGATCATGACGACGAGAAAGACACCCGCGAGCTTCAGCATCCGCGAGTAACGCCGGTCCGTCGAAAGCGGTTCCGACGACCTTGCCGGTCCGTCCGACCCCGGCTCATATGCGGTCGACATCACCGCTCGTGAGATCCTCCCCTTGTCCCTTCGCTTGACCGCCGCCTTCGCCGCCGCCCTGCTGCTGGCCAGCTCCGCCGCCGCCCAGGAAAGCCCCGGCCCTCGCCCGCTGCCGATGCCGCCCGCCATTCCCGAGGCGAAGGACGCTCCCTTCCCGGGCGTGATGAAGCTGACGGTCGATGCGACCGATCTGGATCGTCGCATCTTCCGGGTCCGCCAGACCATCCCGGTGGCCAAGGCCGGGCCCATGGTGCTGCTCTATCCCGAATGGCTGCCGGGCAAGCATGGTCCGCGCGGCGAGCTGGAGAAAGTCGCCGGCCTCGCCATCACGGCGGACGGCAAGCCGGTGAAGTGGGTGCGCGACCCGGTCGAGGTCTTCGCCTACCATATCGATGTTCCAGAAGGCGCGAAGGCCTTGAACGTCTCGTTCGAGTTCCTGTCGGCCACTGCCCCGGACCAGGGCCGGGTGGTCGTCACGCCCGAGATGCTGAACCTGCAGTGGAACGCCGCCGCCCTCTATCCGGCCGGCTGGTACACGCGGCAGATTCCGGTCGAGGCCTCGGTGGTCCTGCCCGAGGGCTGGAAGTTCGGCGTCGCCCTGGATGTCGCGGCCCAGGAGGGCGCCACGACCACCTTCAAGCCGGTGTCCTTCGAGACCTTGGTCGACTCGCCGATGTTCGCGGGACGCTACTATCGCCAGGTCGACCTCGATCCGGGCGGCCGTTCGCCGGTGCGGCTGAACATCGTCGCCGACCGCGCCGATCTGCTCGCCGCCTCCGAGGAGCAGATCCAGAAGCATCGCAACCTGGTGGTCCAGGCGGACCGGCTGTTTGGGGTGCGCCACTACGACCGCTACGACTTCCTGCTGTCGCTGACCGACCGGATGGGCGGCATCGGGCTGGAGCATCATCGCTCGTCCGAAAACGGGGTTGATCCCGACTACTTCACCGAGTGGGGCAGGATGGCCTCGGAACGGGACCTGCTTCCGCACGAGTACACCCACAGCTGGAACGGCAAGTTCCGCCGCCCGGCTGACCTCTGGACGCACGACTACGCGACGCCGATGCGCGACACCCTGATGTGGGTCTATGAAGGTCAGACCCAGTACTGGGGCTACATGCTGTCGGCCCGCTCGGGGCTGTGGAGCCGCGAGGACGCCCTGGGCGCGCTGGCCCTGGTCGCCGCCACCTACGACGCCCGCGTCGGCCGCCAGTGGCGCGACATGAGCGACACCACCCACGACCCGATCATCAGCGCCCGTAAGCCGAAGGGCTGGCTCAGCTGGCAGCGCAACGAGGATTACTATTCCGAAGGCCTGCTGGTGTGGCTGGACGTCGACACCCTGATCCGCGAGCGGACCGCCGGGAAGAAGTCCCTCGACGACTTCGCCAAGGCCTTCTTCGGCGGGAACGAAGGCGACTACACGCCGGAGGTCTACGACGTCGCCGAGGTCGCCGCGGTGCTGAACGGCGTAACCCCCTACGATTGGGCCGCCTTCCTGAAGGCCCGCATCGCCATGTCCGAGACGGCCCCGCTCGACGGCTTCGCGCGCGGCGGCTGGAAGCTGGCGTGGGGCGAGACGCCCAACAGCTTCCAGAAGGGCGCCGACACGCTCTCAAAGCGCACCGACCTGATGTACTCGATCGGACTGGCGCTCAATGCGGGCGGAACGATCACCGGCGTCCAGTGGGAGGGGCCCGCCTTCAAGTCCGGCCTGACCGTCAGCAATCAGATCGTCGCCGTGAACGGCGAGGCCTTTAGCGCCGACCGCCTGAAGGCCGCCATCACGGCGGCGAAGGCCGGCGGCCCGATCGAGCTGATCGTCAAGTCCGGCGACAAATACCGCGTGGTGACGATCGACTGGAAGGGCGGCCTCCGCTACCCGCGCCTGGAGCGCATCGAGGGCGTGCCCGATCGCCTGGGCGACATCCTCGCGCCCCGGAAGAAGTAGCGGTGGACCTGGGCCTGCGGGTCTATGCCGAGCTGCCCGATGCCGCTGCCGGAGAAGCGCTGGCCGACGAGATCGTCAGGCTGTTGCCGCCCTCGGCGCGGGTGCTGGTGCGCGAGGTCGATCGCTACTGGAAGATCCCGGAGTACCAGGGCGTCTGGCTGCGGCTCGCCACCCCCGATCTGATCGGGACGTTCGACGCCGTCATGGCCGCCTTGGCCGAGCGATGGAAAATCCACTGCGAGGCCGAGGAGCGCTGGGCGGTCTGGAACAGCGGCCATGACGGGCCGGCGACCCTGCCGGCGCTGCGCTGGATGAATCTGGAGCCGATCTAGCGGCCAACGAAAACGGGCTCCGGAGTTTCCTCCGGAGCCCGCGATCGTAAGCGTCAGAGCTGACGCGAACCGTCTTACTTGATCGAGACGGAAGCGCCGGCTTCTTCGAGCTTCTTCTTGGTCTCTTCGGCGACTTGCTTGGAGACGTTCTCGAGGACGTTCTGCGGAGCGCCTTCGACGAGGTCCTTGGCTTCCTTCAGGCCGAGGTCCGGACGAACGCCGCGGACTTCCTTGATCACGTTGATCTTCTTGTCGCCACCGGCGGTCAGAACAACGGTGAACTCGGTTTGCTCTTCGGCGGCTTCGGCCGGAGCAGCGCCACCGGCGGCCGGGCCGGCCATCATGGCGACCGGAGCGGCGGCGGAGACGCCCCACTTTTCTTCGAGCAGCTTGGAGAGCTCAGCGGCTTCCAGGACGGTCAGCGAGGAGAGGTCCTCAACGATCTTATCGAGCTTCGACATGGTGTCAGTTTCCTTGGGGTGTTTGGATTGAGGCGGAGATGACCGGGATTACGCGGCTTCTTTGGCGCCGTAGGCGCTGAAGACGCGGGCCAGCTGGGCGGCCGGAGCCTGCACGACGCCCGCGACCTTGGTCGCCGGAGCCTGCAGAAGGCCGATGAGCTTGCCGCGGAGTTCGTCCAGCGACGGCAGGGTGGCCAGGGCCTTCACTGCGTTCTGGTCGAGGACTTCCGCGCCCATGAAGCCGCCAACGAGGGTGAACTTGTCGTTCTCCTTGGCGAACTGGGCGGCGACCTTGGCGGCGGAGACGGGGTCCGGCGCATAGGCGATGGCGACCGGACCGGTGAACAGGGCGTCGCCCTTTTCACCAAGCGAGCCGGCCAGAGCCTTCTGGGCCAGAGTGTTCTTCACCACCTTGATCGCCGCGCCTTCCTTGCGGAGGCGCAGACGGAGGTCGGTCATTTCCGCAACGGTCAGACCCATGTAGTGGGTCACGACCACGGCGCCGGCATCGGCGAAGACGCCCTTGAGCGTCTCGATCGATTCCGCTTTTTCAGCGCGGTTCATTGCGGTCTCCAAAGTTCGCGGCGGCCGGACCATCCGGACGCCGAAAGCATGCCGCCCGCGCGCGGGATCGCTCCCGAAGGCGGGTGACGGTAGACCTGTCCCAAGGAAAGTGTCGGCCGCGTCCGGAGCCTGATGGCCGGATCGGCGGCGTCTTCTGTTCCCCGTCTCCTCACGGCGAAGGGAGGCTCTCCCTTCGATGAAGACGCCGGTGGCCCCGGCATCCCGTAACTCTCGGACAGGATCCCCGTCGGGTGAACCCGTCGAGGAAGGCCGCGCGTATAGAGGAAGAGCGGCGGAAACTCAAGCGACCCCGCGACCTGGGTCTTGCAGCCGCGTTACGGTCGACTATGTCCGCGCCGAGGAGACCCCACATGATCCGCCGCTCGTTCGCCGCCCTTGCGCTCACCGTCCTGCTCGCCGGATGCGGCGGGCCCGTGGGGAACAGCGCCGTGCCGCAGCCCGCCAAGCCGGTCGAGCTGCAGCGCTACCTCGGCAAGTGGTACGAGCTGGCGCGGTACGACAACCGCTTCGAGCGCGGCTGCGAGGGCGTCACCGCTGAGTACAGCCTGCGGCCCGACGGCATGGTTCGGGTGCTGAACACCTGCCGCGAGGGCGCGCCGGAGGGCGAGGCGCGTTCCGCCGAAGGCCGCGCAAAGGTGGTCGAGGGCTCGAACGGCGCGAAGCTGAAGGTCGCCTTCTTCGGTCCCTTCTTCGCCGACTACTGGGTCCTGGACAGGGCCGACGACTACGGCTGGGCGATCGTCGGCGAGCCGTCGGGCCGCTACCTCTGGCTGCTCAGCCGCGATCCGGCTCCGGACGCCGCAACGATGGACTCCCATCGCAAGCGGATCGCTGCCCTCGGCTACGACATCCGCCTACTGAAGATCGTGCGCCAGCCTCCCGCCACGCGATAACCATACAACTGCCGGATTTTTCAGGGAGACTCTGGAACGATCCACAGGTGATCCCCATTTCAGAGACGATCGCGGAAGACGATCGACCACCGCGACCCGGGCGCCGAACGCCGCTCGGAACGCGATGACGAAAGCTGAAGCCCATGCTCTTGGGCCCGATCAGGACCGACCTCCTGCCCTGGACCCGCGCCGAGGCGCGCCGCCTGCGCGCCTTCGTCCCCGCCCCACGGCAGACGCCGCGCGGCCGCCACGCCCACCTGCTCGAGGTCGCCGCCGCTCGCCGCCGACGCTGTGTCGAACGGTTCGGCCTCGGCCGCCTGGAAGACGCCGGCTACTGGAAGGCCGTGGCGCCCAGCGCGGTGTTCAAGGCCTGCGAACTGCGGGTGAGCGGCGACCTGGCGGCCCTGCCCTGCTAGTCCAGAAAGCGAAACGGGCGGGCCCTCGCGAGCCCGCCCGTCCGTTTGTCCTGCAGCTGGTCCGGCGCCTAGGCGCTGACCGAGCCGGTGTCGACCTTGAAGCCCGGGCCCATCGTCGAGGAGATGGCGATGCGCTTCACGTAGGTGCCCTTGGCGCCCGACGGCTTGGCCTTGTTCAGCGCGTCCACGAGGGCGCGGACGTTGGCCAGGATCTGCTCTTCGGTGAACGAGGCCTTGCCGATGCCGGCATGGATGATGCCCGCCTTCTCGACGCGGAACTCGATGGCGCCGCCCTTGGCGTCCTTCACCGCCTGGCCCACGTTCGGGGTCACGGTGCCGACGCGCGGGTTCGGCATCAGGCCGCGCGGGCCCAGCACCTTACCGAGACGGCCGACCAGGGCCATCATGTCCGGGGTGGCGATGACGCGGTCGAAGTCCATGAAGCCGCCCTGGATGCGCTCGACCAGGTCCTCGGCGCCGACGACTTCGGCGCCGGCGGCCTTGGCTTCCTCGGCCTTGGCGTCCTTGGCGATGACGGCGACGCGGACGTCGCGGCCGGTGCCCGAGGGCAGCGAGACCACGCCGCGGACCTGCTGGTCGGCGTGACGCGGGTCAACGCCCAGGTTGACGGCGATCTCGATGGATTCGTCGAACTTGGCCTTGGCGTTCGCCTTGACCAGCTTCACGGCCTCTTCGACCGAATGGATCGCGTCGCGATCGCCGGTCCAGGCCTGCATGCGCTTGGGTTGCTTGGCCATGGTCCTAGGCCTCCACGATCTTGAGGCCCATCGAGCGGGCGGAGCCCTCGATGATGCGGGCGGCGGCGTCAACGTCGTTGGCGTTGAGGTCCTTCATCTTCTTCTCGGCGATGTCGACGAGCTGAGCGCGGGTGATCTGGCCGGCCGACTCGCGGCCCGGCTTGTTCGAGCCCGACTTGAGGCCGAGCGCCTGCTTGATGAAGTGCGTCGCCGGCGGGGTCTTGGTGACGAAGGTGAAGGACTTGTCCTGGTAGACCGTGATCACGGTCGGCAGGGGCGTGCCCTTCACTTCCTTCTCGGTGCGCGCGTTGAACTCCTTGCAGAAGCCCATGATGTTGACGCCGCGCTGGCCCAGCGCCGGACCGATCGGCGGCGAGGGCGTGGCGGACCCGGCGGCCACCTGCAGTTTGATGTAGCCCAAGATCTTCTTGGCCATCTCTGTCTCCGTTTAAGCGGCGCTAGTTAAAGCGCCTATGCGGCCGTGGTGCGGGCAGACCCCTCCCACGGATTTGATCCCCGGCGAGCCGAGGAAGCGGCGGCGTTTAGCAGAGAAGGTCGCGGGGGACAACCGCCGCTTCCCCATCTCCGTCATCCTCGCGCTCGTCGCGAGGACCCATGCGTGATGGGCCAAAGGAAAAGGGCGCGGAATGATCCGCGCCCTTCTTGCTGCTCGCCGTGTCCATGGGTCCTCGCGACGAGCGCGAGGATGACGGATCAGCTGACCTTCTCGACCTGGCTGTATTCCAGCTCGACCGGGGTCGCGCGGCCGAAGATCGAGACGGCCACGTGCAGGCGCTCGCGGGCCTCGTCGACCTGCTCGACGGCGCCGTTGAAGCTGGCGAACGGACCGTCGGTGACGCGCACCTGTTCGCCGATCTCGAAGCTGACGGTCGACTTGGGACGCTCGACGCTTTCCTCGACCACGCCGATCATGCGGGCCGCTTCCTTCTCGGAGATCGGCATGGGCTTGCTGCCCGAGCCGAGGAAGCCGGTCACCTTCGGAGTGTTCTTGACCAGGTGGTAGGCCTCGTCGCTGAGGTCCATCTTCACCAGCACGTAGCCGGGCAGGAACTTGCGCTCGGCGTCGACCTTGCGGCCGCGGCGCACCTCGGTGACGGTCTCGGTCGGGACCAGGATCTCGGAGAAGAACTCTTCCAGGCCCTGAGCCCTGGCCTGGTCACGGATGTGGTCGGCGACCTTCTTCTCGAAGTTCGAGTAGGCGTGGACGATGTACCACTTGTGGCGCGGGTTGGAGGGCCGGGCTTCGGCTTCGGCGTTCATGATCTATCCGGCGTTCGCGAGCTTCAGGACCTGGGACACGATGAACGAGAGGCTCGTATCGACCAGGAAGAAGAAGATCGACGCAATCACGACCATGATGAGAACCATCACCGACGTGATCCAGGTTTCCTTGCGGCTCGTCCAGGTGATCTTCCGGGCCTCGGCGCGGACCTCACGGGCGAACTGCACGATGTTGAAGGGCTTCTTCGGTTCCGCCGGCGCGGCGGCTTGTCCGGCAGGTGCGGCGACGGCGGCGGCGCTCTTGGCGGCGCGCTGTTTCATCGCGGCGAGATTGCCCGTTTTCTTGGCCATCGGACGGGTCTGAAGCTCTTTCGACTGGCCGAAGCGCGACCATCGCGCTCCGGATATAGTGACAAGGTGGCAGGAGTGGAGGGACTCGAACCCCCGGCCCTCGGTTTTGGAGACCGATGCTCTACCAGCTGAGCTACACTCCTAGACGTCGACCCTCGCGGGCGTCTGCCCTCCGGCGAGGAGACAGCGGACCGTAGGCGGTGATGCCCGCCGGTCAGTCCATCGATCACCGGAAGCGCGCCGTTTAGCAGGGACGGCGACGGCGGGCAAGCAAGGCCGCGCCGGATCGAAGCCCCTCGCGCGACGTTTTTGTCGCGAAGGGAGCCCTCCATGACCGAACGTCCCCACAATCGCGAGACCGAGAACGAAAACCTCCGCCCGTCGAAGGACGGCGACCCCCCGCGCCCGGCGACGGAACCGAAGGGTGCGGAGGAGTCCGTCCAGACGCCGAAGACCGAGACGGACCCGGGCAGCGGGGAGCAGTAGCAGACACGGCTTCGCCTCCTCTTCGGGCCCGGCGCGAACAGGTTGGGGAGGTGTGGCGGAGCGCCGGGCCTTCGCCCGGAGCAGGGTAGTGAGTAACCGTTTCGACGAAGACTGACGCTCCGCGTGGTCGTTTTGGCCGCAGGCCCGGGACGCGCGGAGCTGTTCACCCCTTTATCCCACAAGGCCTGATCGCCCCCTGCCGCCGGACGTACCGAACGGTTGAGCAGCCGCCCACGGACGGGCGGACGTGCAAACCAGCGCACGCCCGGCGCGGAGGCTTGCGACCCCTCCGCCTGATCCCGCTCGACCACTCCCCGCCGCCGCATCAGGCTGGTACCACGCGCCCTCCCCCGCGACGGGGACGGGGTGAGAATGCGGGGGTCGGCGCAGGAGGTGGATCGAATTGAATCTATCCCCCTGTTCGCGTCCTTCCCCCTGGAGGGGGGAAGGGGGAAGTCGGGATCCCGGCCTTCGCCGGGAAGGCGGGGACAGAAGGGCGCTTCCACGCCCCACCACGCCCTTCATCTCATGGCGAGACGATCGCCGGTCGATCCGGGTCACTCAAGGACGGGCCTTCGGCCCGCCGCGGCGCGGCAGCGCGAAGCGCTGTCCTTGACTGACCCGGCTCGGCCGGCACGCTGACATCCAAGAGATCGAAGGGTTGCTCCCTTCCAATGGAAGCGCGCGCCACGCCGGGAGCCAGACATCCCTTGGAATGCGTGCACCGGCCATAAGCCTGGGTCCTCGCTTCCGCGAGGATGAGCGGGAGGAGTGGGGAAGGTCAGCTAAGGGTGGTTAGCGGACCTAAGGCGTTAGCTGAACCCAAATGGTCGGAACCTGGTATTTCTCGGCCCACGCCTGAGCCGCCTCCAGGGCCTTCTCGAACGAGACGTCATCCTCGGCCAGCGACCCGTATCCCACCCATTCGCCGTCTGCCTTCCATGAGCCGCCGGTGCCAAAGAAGCGACCGTCATCTGAAGCCTCGACGGTCAACCAGCGCTCATCGTCACCCAGGTCGGGCATTGGCTCGTGAGGTTGGAGATAAACGACTTGGACCATGTCCCAGATCGTGGAGGAGGCTGCTTCGGTCCGCAATGGGTCGAAAGCGGACGGGCGGCCGCACACCCCCCCTTCCCGCAGCATCCCTATCCGCTCCCCGAGTCTTCCTCGCGTTGACATCATGCTGCGCCGCATCACATGAGGATCAGCATCGGCCCGCCGTGGTCGCCAGGAAATTCAGAGACATGCCGACCGCCGAACTTGAGGCCGCGCCCGTCAAGGCCAGCCCCTTCTTCGAGGAGAAGGTGCTGTGGGTGAAGCACTGGACCGACCGTCTGTTCAGCTTCGCCATCACCCGCCCGGAAAGCTTCCGCTTCCGGTCCGGTGAGTTCGTGATGATCGGCCTCCCCGGGGAAGACGGCGGCAAGCCGGTCCTCCGCGCCTACTCGATCGGTTCGCCCGCCTGGGCGGAAGAGCTCGAGTTCTTCTCGATCAAGGTCGCCGACGGCCCGTTGACCAGCCGGCTGCAGAAGATCCAGCCCGGCGACACCGTGCTGATGGGCAAGAAGCCGACCGGCACCCTGGTGCTGGACGCGCTCAAGGGCGGCAAGCGCCTGTTCCTGTTCGGCACCGGCACGGGCCTGGCCCCCTGGCTGGCGGTGGCCCGCGATCCGGAGGCCTACAGCCGCTTCGAGCAGGTGTACGTCTGCCACGGCGTGCGCGACGTCGCCGAACTGGCCTATCGCGACTTCTTCACCGCCGGCATCCACGACGATCCGCTGATCGGCGAGGAGGCGAAGGCCCAGCTGACCTATTATCCGACCGTGACCCGCGAGCCGTTCGAGCGCCAGGGCCGGTTCACGGACCTGATCGCCTCGGGCCAGCTGTTTCGCGACCTCGGCCTGCCGGGCGACCGGTTCAATCCGGCGGAGGACCGCGTCATGCTGTGCGGCAGCATGAACTTCATCAAGGACATGGCCGCCCTGGTCGAGACTCACGGCATGGTCGAGGGGTCCAACGCGGAGCCTGGCGACTATGTCCTCGAACGCGCCTTCGTCGGCTGACGCCCGGCAGCGCAAGGGTCTGAGCGTCGAGGACGCGCGGGCCCGGATGCTGGCGCGAGCCGGCGCGCCCACCGTCGAGACCGTTCCGCTGGCGCGGGCGGACGGCCGCGTGCTGGCCGAGACCATCGTCGCCCAGCGCGATCAGCCGCCCTTCAACGCCTCCGCCATGGACGGATGGGCCGTGCGCCGCGCCGACGCGGGCGAGGCCGTCGCCTTGCGCATCGTCGGGGAAAGCGCCGCCGGACGGGGCTACGCGTTGCCGCTGCAGGCCGGCGAGGCCGTCCGCATCTTCACGGGCGCGCCCGTGCCCGACGGGGCCGATCTGGTCGTGATCCAGGAGCAGGCGACGCGGGATGGCGACTGGGTCCGGCTCGGACCGGCGGGCCCCTCCGCCAACATCCGCCCGCGCGGCGGCGACTTCCGGTCCGGCGCGGCGCTGCTGGCGGCCGGCGCGCGCCTGGATCCCTGGAAACTGTCTCTGGCCGCCGCCGCCGGCCGCGCCGAGGTTTCCGTCGCCCGCCGACCGCGCGTGGCCGTTCTCGCGACCGGCGAGGAGCTGGCGGCGCCTGGCGGGGCGGCGGGGCCGTTCCAGATCTACGAGTCGGGCTCGGCCGGCCTGCAGCCGATGCTGGCGCGCTGGGGCGCCGAGGCGACGCGGCTCGCGCCCACCGGCGACGACGAGGCCGCCATCGCCGCCGCCGTCCGCGACGTCGCGGCCGATCTGGTTGTCACAGTGGGCGGCGCCTCGGTCGGCGACTACGACCTCGTCAAGCCCGCCCTGACGGCCCTGGGCCTCGCGCTGGATGTCGAGACGGTCAATGTGCGGCCCGGCAAGCCGACCTGGTTCGGGCGACTGGCCGACGGACGGCTGGTGCTGGGTCTGCCCGGCAACCCGGCCTCCGGCTTCGTCTGCGCCGAGCTGTTCCTGAAGCCCTTGGTGCTGGCGCTGCAGGGCGCGTCGACGCCGTTCCGCCTGGCGTCCGCGCCGCTGGCAGAGCCGCTTCCCGCCAACGGACCGCGCGAACACTGGATGCGCGCGCGGATCACGCCCGGCGGCGTGGTCCCCTTCCCCGATCAGGACAGTTCGCTGGTCACCGTCTTCGCGGCCGCCGACTGCCTGTTGCGGCGCTCATCCGGCGCGGCCGCCGCCTCCGCCGGAGATCCGGCGGACATCCTGCCGCTGGACCGCGCCTGAGGCGGAAGGCGATCGTCTCTTTGTGTTCCGACGGCCGCGCGGGGCGAGACGTTTAGTCGCATGTTCACACACCGATGGTCTGATGCCCGACCATGGATACCTCGCCCGGGCACGTCGCCGCGCTGAAACTGGAAGGCCACATCCGCCACTTTCGCGGCATGGCGGCCGTACGCTTTGCGATGGCGCTCGGGCTGACGGCCATCGTCGCGGTCGAGACCGATCCGCTCTACGCCCTCGGGTTCGGCGTCCTGCATCTGGCGCTCTATTCGGTGCTGTTCTGGGCCGTGGAGGTCGCCGCGCGCGACCCCGACGCCAGCCAGGCGCTTCGCAAGCTGACCGTCCGCACCGGTCTGATCACCTTCCTGATCTCGCTGCAGGCCTGCGCCATGGCGCTGGACGTACGGGCCGACGCGACGAGCCAGGTGGTGCGGCTCGAGACCGGCCTGCTGATCATCGGCGTGCTGATGTTCACGGCCCTGCAGGTGCACATGAGCCGGCTGGGCTATGCGGCGGCGATCGCGCCCTCGATCGGGTCGATGGTGTGGATCTCACTCAACGCCGGCCCGGCCATGCCCAGCGGGCATTTCGCCGCCGCCGTGCTGCTGTTCGTGGTGGCCATCGTCGCCGCCAGCTGGCGCCAGCAGTCGACCGACCGGACCCTCGCCGACGCCCGCCTGGCGCTGGAGGAAAAGAACCTCGCCCTGACCGCCATGGTCGCGCGGGCCGAGGCCGCCCAGGCCCAGGCCGAGGCGGCCAGCCGGGCCAAGTCCGACTTCCTCGCGATGACGAGCCACGAGATCCGCACGCCGCTCAACGCCGTGCTGGGCCTGGCCGAGGCCCTCACCCGTTCGCGGCTGTCGACGCGCCAGAAGGACATGGCGCGCGGCGTCGTCGACGCGGGCGCGCTGCTCAAGCGGCTGCTCGACGCCATGCTCGACATCGGCCGCATCGAGGCCGGCAAGACCACCCTGTCGCCCGAGCCCTTCGACCTGCGCCAATCGGTCGAGACGGTCTTCCGGGTCTGGGGCCAGCGGGCCGCCGAGCAGGATGTGACCCTGGTTCCCGATCTCGACGGCCTGCCCGGCTCCTGTGGCCTGCTGGCCGATGGCGGCAAGGTCGAACAGGTGCTGATCAACCTCGTCTCCAACGCGCTGAAGTTCAGCCCGCGCGGCGGCCAGGTCACCCTCCGCGTGGCCGCGGCCGCGGAGTCGGGCGACTCCGACCTGACGGTTCGGATGGAGGTCCTCGACCAGGGGCCGGGCGTTCCCGCCGCCGACCGCGAACGGATCTTCCGCGTGTTCGAACAGACGACGGCCGGGCGCGCGCTGGGCGGCGCCGGGTTGGGTCTGGCCATCTGCGCCGGCAACCTGGCCCTGATGGGCGGCCAGATCGAGGTCGGCGACGCGCCCGGCGGCGGCGCGGCCTTCCGCGTGACCTTCACGGCCCCGGCGTGCGGGCTGGTGGACGACGGCGACGTCCAGATCGAGGCCGATGGTCTGGACGAGACGCGGCCGCTGCGGGTGCTGGCCGCGGAGGACAACGCCGGCAACCGTCACGTCCTGCGGGCCCTGCTTGAGCCGCTGCCGGTGACGCTGACGGTCGTCGAGAACGGCCAGCAGGCGCTGACCGCCCTCGCCGCCGAGTCGTTCGACATGGTGCTGATGGACGCCAACATGCCGGTCATGGACGGCTTGTCAGCCCTGCGCGCGTTGCGCGGCGCGGGTTCGACGATCCCGGTCTGGATGCTGACCGCCAATGTCTACGAGGAGGACGTCGCCCGCTACCGCGCGGCCGGCGCCGACGGCGTCGTGCGCAAGCCGATCGCGCTGGAGGAACTGTTCGCCGCCCTCGCCGAAGCCGCCGCGCACGTCGACGCGCCGCCGGCGACGGCGGAGGCGGCTTAGGGGGCGCGCTCCTTTCTCGATCCGCTCATCCCGGGATGAACGGAATCTACTGGCCCCTCAGTGAAAATCGCGGCTGCGGACCAGCCTTGACCGGACCTCTTCAGCCGGTCGGGGCCGCGGCCCTCTTCTCGCATCCGGACCAGCTCCGGCGTCAGGTCGGTGAACCGCTCGACGACGATGTGGATCACCTCGCCCTCCTTACGCCCGTCATGGTCGCGCTGGATGCGGCCATGAACGACCAGGAAGGACGAACTCATCGCCAGCCGGCGGTTGGCCTTGAAGACGTCCTGCCAGACCACGGCGTTGGCCGGGCCGCTCTCGTCCTCCAGGGTGATGAAGACCACGCCCTTGGCCGTGCCCGGCCGCTGGCGGATCAGCACCAGCCCGCCCAGCGAAACCCGCGTCCCGCTGCGGACGCCCGGCAGATCGGCGGCCCGCACGCAGCCCATCCGGTCGAGCATCGGCCGGAAGAACTCGCAGGGGTGCGCCTTCAGCGACAGGCTGGTGGTCCTGTAGTCCTCGGCCACATGCTGCGGCAGGGTGAGGACCGGCAGGTTCACCGGCGCCTCGAACAGCGGCAGGCCATCCAGCATCGAGGCGGCGTCGCGGGCGACCTCGGCCGCCTCGCCCTTGACCGCCCATAGCGCCGCCCGCCGGTCCATGCCCAGCGAGCGAAAGGCGTCGGCCTCGGCCAGCAGTTCCAGGGTTCTCCGCGACAGCGACGCCGCCCGGGCCAGCTCGAGCAAGGTTCGGGCCCCCGCTTGCCGGGCCGCGACCAGGCGCAGGATCTCCGCCTTCTTCAGCCCCTTGACCTGACGCAGGCCCAGGCGGACGGCCTTGATCGGACCGCAGCCCGCCGGACGCGGCCAGTACAGGCGCGGATTGGGGTTCGACGCCGGCTCCAGCGTGCTGTCCCAGTCGCTCAGCATCACATCCGGCGACCGCACCTCGACCCCGTGATCGCGCGCGTCGCGGACCAGTTGGGCCGGCTGGTAGAACCCCATCGGCTGCGCGTTCAGCAGGGCGGCGCAGAACACGTCCGGCCAGGCCCATTTCATCCAGGCCGAGACGTAGACCAGCTTGGCGAAGCTGGCCGCGTGGCTCTCCGGAAAGCCGTAGTGGCCAAAGCCCTCGATCTGCTGGAAGCAGCGGGCCGCGAAGTCCGCATCGTAGCCGCGCGCGGTCATGCCGTTCACGAACCGGTCGCGGTAGTGGGCCGGATCGCCCAGGTTCTTGAACGTCGCCATCGCCCGGCGCAGGCCGTCGGCCTCGTCCGGCGTGAATTTCGCCGCCTCGATGGCCAGGCTCATCGCCTGCTCCTGGAAGAGCGGCACGCCGAGGGTGTTGCCGAGCACCTGCTTGAGTTCATCCGGCGGCCCGTGGTCGGGATGCGGCGCCGGCCAGTCGGGCTCCTCCAGCCCCTGTTTGCGGCGCAGGTAGGGATGGACCATCTTGCCCTGGATCGGCCCCGGCCGGACGATCGCCACCTCGATGACCAGGTCATAGAACTTGTCCGGCTTCAGGCGCGGCAGCATCGACATCTGGGCCCGGCTCTCGACCTGGAACACGCCCAGCGAGTCGGCCTTCTGGAGCATGCCGTAGACGCCCGGCTCCTCGTCGGGGATGTCGGCCAGGTCCCACAGCGCCTGACCGTGGTCCCGCCGCAGCATGCCCAGCCCCCGCTGCAGGGCGGTCAGCATGCCGAGCGCCAGGATGTCGACCTTCATCAGCCCGAGGGCGTCGATGTCGTCCTTGTCCCACATGATGAAGGTGCGGTCCTTCATCGCCGCGTTGCCGATCGGCACGGTCTCGTCCAGTCGCCGCTTGGTCAGCACGAAGCCGCCGACGTGCTGCGACAGGTGGCGAGGGAAGTTCAGCAGTTCGGCGGCGAGGGTCACGGCGCGCCGAATCTCCTCGTTGTCGGGATCGAGGCCGACCTGACGGATGTGCTCCTGCGCGATCTCGCCGCCCCAGCTGCCCCAGACCGTGCCCGCCAGCGCGGCGGTGACGTCCTCGGTCAGGCCCAGCGCCTTGCCCACGTCGCGGATGGCGCTGCGCGGGCGATAGTGGATCACCGTCCCGCAGATGGCCGCCTTGTGCCGGCCGTAGCGCCGGTAGACGTACTGCATCACCTCCTCGCGCCGCTCATGCTCGAAGTCGACGTCGATGTCGGGCGGCTCGCCGCGGTTCTCGGAGATGAAGCGGGTGAACAGCAGCCGGTGCTTCATCGGATCGATCGCGGTCACATGCAGGCAGTAGCAGACCGAGGAGTTGGCGGCGGACCCCCGCCCCTGACAGAGGATGCCCAGCCGCCGGGCCTCGGCGACGATGTCGTGCACGGTCAGGAAATAGTTGGGGTAGTTCATCTTGCGGATCAGCCGCAGCTCCATCCGCAGGTTCTTCACCACCTTGGTCGGCGTCCCGTCCGGATAGCGTTTGCGGGCGCCTTCGAAGGTCAGGGCCCGCAGGTGCTGCATCGCCGTCTTGCCGGGCGGCACGGGCTCGTCCGGGTATTCCTCGCGCAGCGCGCCGAGGTCGAAGGTGATGCGGTCGGCGATCTGCGCGGAGCGTTCGACGGCGTCGGGCCAGTTGCGGAAGAGACGCGCCATTTCCGCGGGCGACTTCAGGCAACGCTCGGCGTTGGCCTCAAGCCGGCAGCCGGCCTGGGTGATCGTGCAGCCCTCGCGCACGCAGGTCAGGACGTCCTGCAAGGGCCGCCGCTCGGGGCCATGGTAGAGGACGTCGCCCGTGGCGACCATCGGCGCCCCGATGCGGCGGGAGATCTCATACAGGCGGTGAATACGCTTGAGGTCGCGAGCCCCGTAGCCGCGCGACGCCGCCAGCCAGACCTGGCCGCGCAGCCTGCCGGCGAGGGCGGCCGCCCGGGCCTCGAAATCCGCGGTCAGCCGGTCCGGCGGCACGATCAGCACCAGCTGGCCCTCGGACTGCTCAAGGAAGTCCTCGACCAGCAGGTCGCACTGGCCCTTTTCCGCCCCGCTCTGGCCGATGGTCAGCAGCCGGGTCAGCCGCGCGTAGGCCTCGCGGTCGGAAGGGTAGCAGAGCAGGCTCGGCGCGCCGTCGATGAAGTCCAGCCGGCAGCCGGTCAGGCTGCGGGTCCCCCGGTCGCGCGCCTCGGCCCAGGCCCGCACGACGCCGGCGAGGCTGTTGCGGTCGGTGATCCCCAGCGCCGGCATGCCCAGGGCCTGGGCGGTCCGGACCAGTTCGCCGGGATGCGAGGCCCCGCGCAGAAAGCTGTAGTTGGTGGTGGTCTGCAACTCCACGTAACGGGTCACGCGAACACCCCATGCAGCCACCAGCGCGGCGCGCTCTCCGGATCGCCGTACAGCCCCGCGCGGAACAGCCAGTAACGGCCGCCGGCCTCGTCCTCGACGCGGTAGTAGTCGCGCACGAAGCCTGGGGCGACGGCGTCGATCGGCTTGCGCCACCACTCTTCGGAGATGCGCTCGGGGCCTTCGGACAGCCGGACGCGGTGGCGGCGGCCGCGCCAGGTGAAGGCGACCGGCGGCTCGTCAGGCAGGACAGCCACAGCCTCGATCGCCTCCGGATGGGGAAACAGCCGGATGGGACGGGGCTTGTCCGGGTCCCATCCGTCCGGGACCGGGGCGGACGCGGCCGGCGCCAGGCGCACCGCCCGCTCGGGCACATGGCTCTCGAACACCTCGGCCCGCCAGACGGCGTCCTCGCCCAGGCGATTGGCGAGGCGGTCGACCAGGGCGACGACGCTCTCCTCGGTCATGGCCGCACGGGCGTCGTCCAGCCGGTGCTGGGCGGCGGACAACCCCTCCACGCCATCGGCCGACAGGGTCACGATCTCGATGCCGAAGCCGGGATCGACGGCCTCCAGCTTCGGCGCGAACAGCCGCGTCAGCACCTTGGCGTCGCGACCGGCGACCGATAGGCCGACGGCGCTGGGGAAGCCCCTGCCGTCCAGGCGATGGAACGTCAGCTCGAACCGCCGCGCGCCCTTGCCCTCGACGCGCAATCGCTCGCAGAGGCGGGCGGCGATGTCTCCGGCGGCGCGAACCAGGTCGTCCAGCAGGCTGATCGGCTCGGCGAAGGCCAGGCGATCGAACCAAGGCGAGGGCGGCCGGCGAAAGCTCAACGCCTCGCCCGCGCGACCCAGCGCCTGGTCCAGCCGCTGGACGGTGGTCGGACCGAACCGTCGGGTCAGCTGGGCGCGCGGCAGGCCGAGGATACGGTCGATGCGGGTCAGGCCGAGACGCGGCAGCTGGGCGGCCGCCGCCGCGTCCAGCCGCAGGGCGGTGATCGGCAGGGGCGCGAGGGCCGCGGCCTGGCCGCCGGGCGGGACGACGATTCCCTTCCCCCTGGAGGGGGGAAGGGTCAGGG
>CALALX010000078.1 GCA_937925635.1 uncultured Caulobacter sp. | reverse complement strand
TACGAGATCTAGTACGGTCTCGTGGGCTCGGAGATGTGTATAAGAGACAGGTGGAGAACGTCACCAGGAAGAAGGCGACTCCTCCCTGGATGGACCCCTTGCGAGCGCTCATAGGTCATCCCCCGGCCTTCTCGTCGCCGGGCAGCGCGTACTTGGCGCCTTCCCAGGGCGACAGGAAATCGAACTGACGGAACTCCGCGATCTTGACCGGCTCGTAGACCACCCGCTTCAGCTCGTCGTCGTAGCGGACCTCGACGTAGCCGGTCATCGGGAAGTCTTTCCGCAGCGGATGGCCGTGGAAGCCGTAGTCGGTGAGCAGCCGGCGCAGGTCCGGGTGGTTCTCGAAGAAGACGCCATACATGTCGAACGCCTCGCGCTCGAACCAGTTGGCGGCCGGGAAGATGTCCGAGACGGACGGGACGGCGGTGTCCTCGTCGGTCTGCACCTTCAGGCGGATGCGGTGGTTCTTCACCAGCGACAGCAGGTGGTAGACCACGTCGAACCGCAGCGGGCGCTCCGGGTAGTCGACGCCGCACAGGTCCACCAGCTGGTGGAAGCGGAACTCCGGATGGTCGCGCAGGTAGGTCAGCGCCGCCGTCACCCGGTGGGCCGGACCGTGCACCGTCAGCTCGCCGTAGGCCACTTCGTAGCCGGTGATGGCGCCGCCGCTGTTGGCGACGATGGTCGTGCCGAGGGTTTCGAGGTCGCTCATCGCTCGATGGTCCCCGTGCGGCGGATCTTCTTCTGCAGCTGCAGCACGCCGTAGACCAGCGCTTCGGCCGTCGGCGGACAGCCCGGGACGTAGATGTCGACCGGCACCACCCGGTCGCAGCCGCGCACGACGCTGTAGCTGTAGTAGTAGTAGCCGCCGCCGTTGGCGCAGCTGCCCATGCTGATGACGTAGCGGGGCTCCGGCATCTGGTCGTAGACCTTGCGCAGGGCCGGGGCCATCTTGTTGGTCAGGGTGCCGGCGACGATCATGACGTCGCTCTGGCGCGGGCTGGCGCGGGGCGCAAAGCCGTAACGCTCCAGGTCGTAGCGCGGCATCGACGCCTGCATCATCTCCACCGCGCAGCAGGCGAGCCCGAAGGTCATCCACATCAGCGAGCCGGTGCGCGCCCAGGTGATCAGGTCGTCGGCGGCGGCGGTGACGAAGCCCTTGTCGGCCAGCGCCTGCGAGACGCCGTCGAAATAGGGGTCATGGAGCCGGGGGTCGTAACCCTCGACCGTCGTGCGGCCGGCCGAACCGGCGGGAACGATCACTCCCATTCGAGGGCGCCCTTCTTCCACTCGTAGATGAAGCCGACCGTCAGGACGCCCAGGAAGGTCATCATCGACCAGAAGGCGAACAGCGACTGCTCGGGCGGCAGTTTCAGCAGGCTGACCGCCCACGGGAACAGGAACGCGACCTCGAGGTCGAAGATGATGAACAGGATCGAGACCAGATAGAACCGGACGTCGAACTTCATCCGCGCATCGTCGAAGGCGTTGAAGCCGCACTCGTAGGCCGAGAGCTTCTCGGGGTCCGGAGCGGACGGGCCGAGCGTCGCCGACAAGACGATGAACAGCACGCCGAGGGCCGCCGCGATTCCAAGCAGAATCACGATCGGGAGGTACTGGAGGAGAAAGGCGTTCATGAGTGTCCCGGGAAGGAGTCGGGCGCCTTGTAGCCCATGCCTCAAGGCCGTTCAAACGGCAGGCAACTCTTGAGAATCGTTATCAGGACGACGCGGGCGGCTTGCGCCTCGGCGAACCGCGTGCAGTCATCCGGCCCGTGAGCAAGCGCCCCCTCGCCCTTCGAGTCCTCGACGCTGTCGAACGCCTGGGCGACCGGCTTCCCGACCCCGTCTTCATCTTCCTGTGGCTGATCGCCGCGTTGGTCGTCGCCAGCGTGGCCTTCTCCCTGCTCGGGGTGTCGGCGGTGAACCCCGTGACAGGCGAGACCCTGGTCGCCAAGAGCCTGCTGGCGCCGGAAAACGTCCGCACCCTGCTGACCGAAATGGCGAAGACTTTCACAGGCTTCGCGCCGCTGGGCCTGGTTCTGCTGGTGATGCTGGGAGCCGGCATCGCCGAGCGGGTGGGCCTGCTGGCCGACGCCATCCGCGGCCTGGTCGCCGCCGCGCCGAAGAAGCTGCTGACCCCGATGGTCCTGCTGATCGGGCTGCTGTCCAACCACGCCGCCGACTCGGGAATCGTGGTGCTGCCGCCGCTGGCCGCCGCGGTGTTCGCGGTCGCCGGCCGCCATCCCATCGCCGGCCTGGCCTGCGCCTACGCGGGGACCATCGCCTCGTTCGCGGGCAATCCCCTCCCCGGCCAGTTCGACGCGCTGATTCTCGGCTTCACCGAGCCGGCCGCGCGGCTGCTCGACCCGGACTGGACCGCCAACCTGGCCGGCAACTGGTACTTCACCGTCACCGGCGCCGTCGTCTTCACCCTGGTCGGCTGGTGGGTCACCGATCGCATTGTCGAGCCGCGCCTGGGCCCCTGGACCGGGGCGACGGTGGACGCCGTCGGCGAGGCGGAGACGCCGCCGCCGCCGCGCGGCGCGCTGCCCATGGCGGGCCTCGCGGCGCTGGCCGTCATCCTGCTGTGGGCGGCCCTGGTGCTGCTGCCCGGCGCGCCGCTGCGGGACGACGCCGCCAGCGGTCCGGCCCAGTGGACGCCCTTCTTCCGCTCGCTGGTCTCGGGCTTCTTCCTGCTCTTCCTGGCGGCCGGCTGCGTCTACGGCGTCAAGACCGGCGTGATCCGCAAGGACAGCGACGTGGTCCGCCTGTCAGCCGAATCGATCGCCGCCATGGCCCCGTACATCGTCCTGGCCTTCGCGGCGGCGCACTTCATCGCCATGTTCAACTGGTCGAATCTGGGGGCCATCTCGGCGATCAAGGGCGCCGGCGTCCTGCGCGAGTCGGGCCTGCCCCTGCCCTTCATCCTGGTGGGCGTGACCTTCCTGGCCGCGGGCCTCGACATGTTCATCGCCTCCGCCTCCGCGAAGTGGGCGGCGCTCGGGCCGGTGATGGTGCCGATGCTCATGCTGCTGGGCGTCAGCCCGGAGATGACCACGGCGGCCTACCGCATGGGCGATTCCAGCCTGGTGATCGCCTCGCCGATGACGCCCTATTTCGTGCTGCTGCTTGGCTTCGCGCGGCGCTGGAAGCCCGAACTCGGCGTCGGCGGCCTGTTGTCGATCCTGCTGCCCTACGCCGTCACCTTCTTCGTGGCGGGCATCGCGGTGACGGGTCTGTGGGCGCTGCTGGCCCTGGCGACCGGGCCGGTGGCGCCTTTTCACTATCTCGTTCCGTAGAAGCTGTTGACACGCCCGGGGGCGGGCAATATC
>CALALX010000077.1 GCA_937925635.1 uncultured Caulobacter sp. | reverse complement strand
GCGGTAGAGCGCGTTCGAATCGAAGCTCATCTTGGTGTCGAGCACCAGCAGCTTGCCGTCCGATTCGGCCAGCGGGTTGATTTCGATCATCGAGCAGTCGAGCGCGACGAAAGCGTCGTACAGCTGCTTGCCCAGCACCTGGGCCTGCTTGTTGAGATCACCCTTCAGCTTGAGACCGAAAGCCAGCGCACGGCCGTGGTGCGGCATGAAGCCCTGGGCCGGATCGATCGTGATGGTGACGATCTTTTCCGGGGTTTCATGGGCGACGTCCTCGATGCTCATTCCGCCTTCGGTCGAGGCGATCATGGCGATGCGGCCGGTGGCGCGATCGACCAGCATCGACAGGTAGTATTCCTTGCCGATGTCCACGCCGTCGGTGATGTAGAGGCGGTTGACCTGCTTGCCCGCATCGCCGGTCTGGATCGTCACCAGGGTGTTGCCTAGCATCTCCTTGGCGTGGGCTTCCACTTCCTCAAGGCTCTTGGCCAGGCGCACGCCGCCCTTGGCATCGGGGCCCAGTTCCTTGAACTTGCCCTTGCCGCGCCCGCCGGCGTGGATCTGGCTGTTCACCACATAGAGCGGCCCGGGCAGCTGCTTGGCGGCTTCCACCGCTTCCTCGACCGACATGGCCGGAATGCCCTTGGGGATGGCGATGCCGAAGCGGCTGAGCAGTTCCTTGCCCTGATACTCGTGGATGTTCATGGGTGAATGGCTCCGTGGGGGTGGTGCTGGCACCGGGAATGACGGTGCCCTAAGCACAGGCGGGCGGGCTTGAAAAGGCCTGTAAGGGGGGTCAAGGTGAGAAATATGAACGCCAGTTGCGAGTCATTCGCAGTAATAGGGAAGCCAGCCGCGTGATCGACCGCGCCCGCCTCGAAGCCATCGTCCGCGAGGCCGGGCGGCTGGCCATGGCCGCCTGGCCCGGCCACGGCCATGCGCTGGACGTCTGGGATAAGCACGGCGGCAGTCCGGTCAGCGCGGCAGACCTCGCCGTTGACCGCTTCCTCAAGCGCGAGCTGACCACGCTGCTGCCGTCCGCCGGTTGGCTGTCGGAAGAGACCGTTGATGCGCCCGACCGGCTGGAGGGCGGACTGATCTGGCTGGTCGATCCGATCGACGGGACCCGCGATTTCATTCGCGGACGGACCGGCTGGGCTGTTTCAGTCGCACTCGTCAGTGCCGGGAGGCCGCTGTTCGGGATGCTGGATGCTCCGGCGCGCGGGGAGTTCTGGCATGGCGAGGCCGGGCAGGGATCCTGGCGCAACGGAGCGCGGCTTTCCGCCAGCCGCCGAGCCGAACTTCCCGGCGCGCGGGTTCCGGCCCACGCCCTGCCCAGGGCCGATGCCGACCTCACCCTGGTCGATCAGCCCAATTCGATCGCGCTGAGGATCGCCATGGTCGCGGCCGATGAGGCGGACCTGGTCGCCACGCTGCGCTGGGGCAACGAATGGGATATCGGCGCCGCCGCCCTGATCGCGCGCGAGGCCGGTGCGGCTGTGACCGATGCCTTCGGCCATCCGCTTGCCTACAACAAGCGCGACCCGCGCGCCTTCGGGGTCCTCGCCTGCGCTCCGGCGATCCACGGTGCCGCAGTCGAACGGCTGGCCGGACGCGCGAAGGAGCTGGCGCAGGGGGACTGACAAGAAAGGCTCGCCCTTGCGGACGAGCCTTTCCTTGCCTGCAGGGACGGTGCGATCAGGAACCGGCGGCGCGCGCAGCGGCCACGTCTTCCTGAGTCACCGGCACGATCTTGATCTCGACCCGCCGGTTCTTCGAGCGGCCCTCGGGCGTGGCGTTGTCGGCAATCGGCATGGTCTCGCCAAAGCCCTGGCTGCGGATCCGCGCTGCGGGCACGTTCTTCATGATCAGGTAGTTCATCACCGTGCGGGCGCGATTTTCCGACAGGGTCTGATTGAAGGCATCCGATCCGGTCGAATCCGTATGGCCGTAGACGTCGATCAGGCTGTTGGGATACTGGATCAGGCTCTCGGCCACCTTGTCCAGCGTGGCGCGGAACTCGGGCTTCAGCGTCGCACTGCCGACATCGAATGTTACGCCATCGGGCAGGTTGACCAGGATCGCCTGGCCGTTGTCGGTCGGCTCGGTCATCACGAAGCCGTTCTCGGTGAGCGTCGCGCCGAGCTTCAGGATCTTCTCGGGCTCGCCATAGAAGAAGAAGCTGGTGGGGCGCATGCGCTCGGCGATGTCGCCGGCCTTGGTCAGCTGGGCGTAGGTTTCGGCGTTCTTGGCGGCGATGGTCGCCTCGGAACAGTCATTGGATCCGGCGAGCGCGGCAGGCGCCGCCAGAAGCGAGGCCAGCATCAAGCACGGGGCGGCGGTGAGCGACAGGGTAAGGCGCACGGTCAGCGGGTCTCTCGTTAGCGTGATCGCAATGACAGTAATGTGATGGCGCCAATCGGCAAGGGGCAATGCAACTCGGCAAGGGGCAATGCAACAAAGGGCTTTCAAACGCCCGCCAGGTTCGCGCGCGCGACGCACCGGTCGCCCGGCAGGTGCGAGGCGGCAAGCGTCGAGCGCCGGCAACTAAGTCAAGTTGCCGGCGGCGCCGGGATGCGTCCGCCAGCAAACCAATATCGAATCAGATGTGTTGCGATTGTGCACCGCACACGCGCGGAAACATGCCGGCGCGGGCGAGTTGAGCAGTGTTGAATTGACACAATGCCTCTGCGTCGTAGCTTCCGGGCAGACTTACGCTAGGGGCAATTCACATGCAGCGGATTAACGCAGGGATTCTGCAGACGACGGCTATTGGCGCGGTTCTGGCGCTTGGACTTTGGGCTTCGCCGGCCGGCTTGGCCCAGGAAGCACCGGCGCCGGCACCCACGCCGGCGCCCGAAGCCGAGGCGACCGAGACGGCCGAGAGCGAGGAAACGATCGTCGTCACCGGCTCGCGGCTGAAGGTTCCCGACTATGACCGCTCGGGTCCGGTCTCGTCGGTGACGGGCGCCCAGATCCAGCAGGCGGGCGTCGTCAACCTGACCGACTTCCTGCAGGAGGTCCCGGCCCTGGTGAACTCGTTCGATTCCGAGGATTCGGCCGACACGGGCGGCCAGGCCCAGGCCGGCCTCAACCTGCTCAACCTGCGCAATCTGGGCGAAGACCGCACGCTGGTGCTGGTCGACGGCCGCCGCCACGTCGCCGGCTCGCCCGGTTCGCAGGCGGTCGACATCAACATGATCCCGCTCGCGCTGATCGAGCGCATCGAGGTGCTGACGGGCGGCGCCTCGGCGATCTACGGCGCCGACGGCGTGTCGGGCGTCGTCAACTTCGTGATGAAGCGCGACTTCGAGGGCGCGGCGGGCCGCGTCCAGATCGGCGGCTCGGAGCAGGGCGGCGCCGACAGCGCGGTCGCCAGCATGACGGTCGGCGCCAATTTCGACGGCGACAAGGGCAACATCACGCTCTCGGCCGAGGTCGCCCGCACCACCGCGGTGACCAGCGCCGACCGCGACTTCTCGTTCCCGGGCCGCCGCCTCAACCTGGCGCGCAATCCCAACGACATTCCGGACGATCCGAACGTCTACGACCGGGTGCTGCTGTCCGACCTGCGCTACATCGACACCGCGCCGGGCGGCGCGGTCTACACCTCCGCCTTCGCCGGCCCGACGATCTCCGGCGTCAGCTTCCGCGGCGACGGCCAGCCCTGGACGGACGGCATCTCCAACGGCGGCTTCACGATGATCGGCGGCGACGGTACGCTGCTCGACGCCTTCGTGGACGAGCTGCTGCCCGAGGAAGACCGCGACCTGTTCGCGATGACGGCGCGCTACGAATTCGACAAGGCCTTCGAGGTCTTCGCCGAAGCCAAGTACGCCCAGACCCGCACCAGCTTCACGGCGCAGCCGACCTTCGACTACGGCATCGCCGTGCCGCTCGACAACGCCTACATCCCGCAGGCGATCGTCGACGATGCGCTGCAGAACATCATCGACGGCGTCGGCCTCGACAATTTCGGGCTCGGCGACTACGTCCTCGTCGGCCGCGACAATATCGACCTCGGCGCGACGGGCCGCGATATCCAGCGCGAGACCTATCGCACCGTGCTGGGCGCGCGCGGCGACCTGACCGACTGGCTGAGCTACGAGCTGTCCTATGTCTGGGGCCAGACGGAGGAGATCAGCACCTATCGCAACAACCGCATCAACGAGCGCTGGTTCGCGGCGATCGACGCGGTGGTCGATCCGGGCACCGGCGACATCGTCTGCCGCAGCGACCTCGACCCCGGCGCGATCCCGCTGGGCGACGTGATCGGCACGGCCGGCTTCGACGGCTCGACCTGGGGCACGACCTTCACGCCGGGGCCGAACAGCGG
>CALALX010000076.1 GCA_937925635.1 uncultured Caulobacter sp. | reverse complement strand
CGACCGCATCGGCCTGCTGGGCGTCAACGGCGCCGGCAAGTCGACCTTCGCCAAGCTGATCGCCGGGGCGCTGGGCGTGCAGAGCGGCGAGTTCCACCGCGACCGCAAAATGAAGGTCGGCTGGTTCCACCAGCACCAGATCGAGGCCATGGATCCCGACGACACGGCGCTGGAGATCATCCGCCGCGCCATGCCCGAGGCGTCGGAGAGCTCGCGCCGCTCACGCCTGGCCCAGTTCGGCCTCGCCTTCGAGAAGCAGGAAACGCGAGTCGAGAGCCTGTCCGGCGGCGAGCGCGCCCGCCTGCTGCTGAACCTGGTGGCGATGGACGCGCCGCACATGCTCATCCTCGACGAGCCGACCAACCACCTGGACATCGACAGCCGCCGGGCCTTGCTGGACGCCCTGAACGACTACGAAGGCGCGGTGATCCTGATCACCCACGACCGCTCGCTGATGGAGCTGGTCGCCGACCGGCTGTGGCTGGCCGCGGACGGCTCGATCAAGCCGTTCGATGGCGACATGGACGACTATGCGAAGTTCGTCATCGACCGTGCCCGCGTCGCCGCCCGCGCCCCGACCCAGGTCAAGCGAGAGCAGCCGGCCGCGCCGCCGCCTCCGCCGCCGCCCGCGCCAAAGCCCGCCGCCGGCATGGCCGGACCGCTGAAGCGCAGGCTGGAGGCCGCCGAGGCCGTTCTGGCCCGCACGACCAAGGCGCTCGAAGAGATCGACGCCGTCCTGGCTGACACTCAGATCTACGTGAAGCAACCGGCCAAGGTTGCTGAATTCACGGAGAAACGCGTCAGGGCGCAAGCCGCCGTCGACAGGGCGGAGGCCGAGTGGATGGAGATCGCCGAGCAGCTGGCGGCGGTGGAGGCCTGAGGCCCTACCGCTTCGGCTCCAGGCTGCGCAGGTAGGCGGTCAACGCCTCGATCTCGTCAGGGCCGAGCTGCACGGCCGGCATTCGCGGATGGGTGTACCGCGACCCCTCCTCCTGCATGCGGTCGGAGGGCAGGACCATGCCCTCCTGCAGCAGCTGTGGAAGGCCGCCGACCGGATATCGTCGATGCAGGTCCGAAAACGCGGGCGCGCCCGCCATCGGGCTGGGCCCATGCGAGACGGCATGGCATCCGCCGCAGCTGCGTTCGGCGACCTGCTTGCCGTAGAAGGGGTCTCCGCTTGTCGCGGCGACCGGCGCCGGTTCGGCGGCGACGCCGCCCGCGCAGGCCGTCAGGGCCAGCAGCCCCGCCATCATCGCCGTCCGCACCATCCGACCGCTCCTCTCGCCTCGCCCGCCGTCCGGCGCGCCGGAGCAGGTCGCCCCGCGCAGCGACGATCGGCCTTGATCCCCGTCAAATCGCCGCGAAAAAGCCGAATGGCCATGTCGGATTCCGGCCGGGTCCTTCGTCCTGTGAGCGATCCATCCGACAGACGGCAGGGTCGCCCTGGACCTCCCATCGGCCTGATCAAGGAGAACCGCCCATGACCGCCGAACCGCAATTCAAGCTCGTCCTCGAACGCATCCTCGACGCGACCCCGGACAAGGTCTTCAAGGCATGGACCACGCCCGACATCCTCAAGACCTGGTTCGCGCCGGCGCCGTGGAGCATCGTCTCCGCGGACTGCGACCTGCGCCCGGGCGGCTCGGCCGGCATCGTGATGCGCAGCCCCGAGGGCCAGGAGTTCCCCAACCCTGGCGTCTATCTGGAGATCATCCCCAACCGGAAGATCGTGACCACCGACGCCTTCCTTCCCGGCTGGATCCCGACCGGGCAGCCGTTCATGGTCGCCCATGTCGAGCTCGAAGACCTCGGCGACGGCCGCACGAAATACACGGCCACGGCCATGCACTGGTCGGAGGAGACCCTGAAGCAGCATGAGCAGATGGGCTTTCACGAAGGCTGGGGCCAGGTGGCCGATCAGCTGAATGCGCTCGTGAAGGGGATGTAGCTGGCGCGCCGCGTGCTTCGCGACGCGGACCTGAGGGTCCGCTCCTCAGCATGACGAAGGTGGCTTGCATTCCACTGAGTTCGTCATCCTGAGGAGCGAGCCTCAAGCGAGCGTCGCGAAGGACGCACTAGCCGCACTTCACCTCTTTCACCACGCCCGTCTCGGCGTCGAAAAGGATGTTCAGCCGCTCGGGCCGATAATCCATCGTCACCGGGCAGGACGTGCAGGTCACCCGGCGCCTGGAGGGGTCGGTCGGCACCGGGATCTCGCTTTTGTTGCGGCCGATCAGGTACTTGAAATCCGCCGCCTTGCAGGAGTCTGGCTCGGGCGGCGGCGGCAGCGGCACGGTCGGCGCCTCGGCGACGGGCGTGGCCGGCGGCGCGGCGGGCTCCGGGGCCGAGGCGCAGGCCGAAAGGGCGAGCAGCCCCGCCACGGTCGCCAGTTTCCGCATCATGCCTTCTTCTCCCATCCGCGCTCGGTCTGTTGCCAGTAGCTGATCGCCAGACCCTGCGCCTTGAACGCCTTCCACCGGCCGCGCGCCACGGCCAGAGCGGCCTCATCCCGGCCGTCGAACAGCACGATGCAGCGCGCGTGCGGCGTCAGGTCGCCCGGTTCGGCGCCGTCGATCAGGAACAACGCCTCGGCCGCGTTCGGGTTGTCCTGCCGGTTGGTCAACAGCACCGGCTGGTGTTCGGCGAACGGCTCCTCGGCCAGGCCGTGCGGCAGGAAGCTTTCGTCCCGATAGCTCCACAGCCAGCCGTCGAGGTGCTCGATACGCTCGGGATCGCCGGTGCGCACCAGCGCCTTCCAACCCCGCTTGAGCGTCTTGTCCAGCAGGTCGGGCAGCACCTGGTCGAGCGATGAGCGCTCCAGATGGTAGAACCAGACCTCGCAGGCGGCTTCGGACATTCCTACTCCGAGCGTCCCCGCGCAGGCGGGGACCCAAGCGGACTCGCCGCTTCAATCCTCATCAGCTTGGACCCCCGCCTTCGCGGGGGCAATCGGATGAAGCCTCAGACCTCGTACTTGTCGGCCACCATCTGGTTCAGCAGGCGCACGCCGAAGCCGGTGGCGCCGTCGGGGCTGGTCGGGACGGTCGAGGGCTTCTTCCAGGCGGTCCCGGCGATGTCCAGGTGCGCCCACGGCAGGCCGTTGACGAACTTCTGCAGGAACAGGGCCGCGGTGATCGACCCGCCGGGCCGGCCGCCGGTGTTCTTCACGTCAGCGACCATGCTCTCGATCTGCTTGTTGTAGGCCTCCGGCAGCGGCATGCGCCAGATGGTCTCGCCCGTCGCTTTAGAAGCCGCCAGAAGATTTTCCGACAAAGTATCGTCGTTGCTGAACAATCCGGCGTAGTCATTGCCCAGGGAAATGATGATCGCGCCTGTCAGGGTGGCGAGGTCGACCATGAACCGCGGCTTGAAGCGGTCCTGGCAGTACCAGAGTGCGTCCGCCAGAACGAGGCGGCCCTCGGCGTCGGTGTTGATGATCTCGATCGTCTGGCCGGACATCGAGGTCACCACGTCGCCGGGACGCTGCGCGTTGCCGTCCGGCATGTTCTCGACCAGACCGAGGATGCCGACGGCGTTGACCTTGGCCTTGCGGCCCGCCAGCGCGTGCATGAGGCCGGCCACGGCGGCCGAGCCGCCCATGTCCCACTTCATGTCCTCCATGCCGTCGGCCGGCTTGAGGCTGATGCCGCCGGTGTCGAAGGTGACGCCCTTGCCGACGAAGGCGATCGGCTGGCTGTCGCCGCCGTTCTTCCATTGGATGACGACCAGCTGGCTGTCGCGGACGCTGCCCTGACCGACGCCGAGCAGGCTGCCCATGCCGAGCTTGGCCATCTCCGCCTCGCCCAGGATCTCGACCTCCAGGCCCAGCGATTCGAGGTCCTTGATCCGCCGCGCGTACTCGGCCGGGAACAGGACATTCGGCGGTTCGGACACCAGGTCGCGCGAGAAGCAGATCGCCTCGGCGAGGGCCTTCAGCGGCGCGAAGGCCGCCTCGGCGGCGGCGACGTCGTCGGTGATCACCTTCACCGTCTCGACCGACGGCTTCTTCTCCGCCTTCTCGGTCGTCAGATACTTGTCGAACCGATAGGCCGCCAGGGTCGCGCCGAACGCCGCCCGGGCCGACTCCTCGGCCTTGGCGCCGGGTGTGAACACATAGAGGGTGGTGGCGCCGGACAGCTTCACCGCGCCATAGGCCTGGGCCGCGAAGCGCTCCGCGGTGTCGCCGCCCCATTTGTCGGCCGGGCCCGAGCCGACGACGACCAGGCGCTGGACGTTGACGCCCGACGGCGCGACCAGCTCGACCGTCTGGCCCGGCTTGCCGGCGAAGCGCGGCGCCGCCTCCAGGGCGCGACCCAGCGCGCCGGACGTGGCGCGGTCCATGTCGTCGGCGGCGGTGGACCTCTTGCCCTCCTCGAACACCATGACGGCGGCGGCGCCGCCCGAAATGGAGGCTGCGGCGGAGGAGGCGACGAACTCAATGCGCATGGGAACGCTCCTGAAGGTGGTTGGCGCGGCATAGTCCAACCCCGGGCGCTAGGGAAGCGGCGGCTGTTGTTTCCGACGCGGCAGGGCGTATAGAACGGACCACCCCTGATTTGGGGCTTTCCCGAACCCCAGACGGGCCCAGCTTCCCTCCATGCGTCTGATCGAGCGCTATCTGTTCCGCCAGTTGCTGACGCCGACCCTGCTGGCGGCCGCGGCGCTGGGCGCGGTCGGGCTGCTCAGCCAGAGCCTGGGACGCCTCGACATCATCATCGAGCAGCGCCAGACCGCCTGGGTCTATCTGCAGGTCATCCTGCTGGCGATGCCGCAGCTGATGAACCTGATCCTGCCGATCGCCATCTTCGTGGCCGCGCTGGTGGCCCTGAACCGGCTGCAAACCGATCACGAACTGGTCGTCTGCCAGGCCGGAGGCATGAGCCGCTGGCGGCTGATCTCGCCGGCCGTGCGGCTGGCGGTGCTGGCCGTCCTGCTCGGCCTGTTCGTCAACCTCTGGATTCAACCGGCGTCCTACCGGGCGATGCGCGAGATTGTCTCGGCCGCCCGCAGCGACCTGGCCGCCACCCTGGTCCGCGAGGGCGAGTTCTCCGAGCCCGCGCCCAGGCTGACCGTCTACGGCCAGACCGTCGAGCCGGACGGCAAGATCCTCAACCTGTTCATCCACCATCGCAAACCGGACGGCGGCGCCACGACCTACACCGCGCGGGAGGGTCGCATCACCTACCGCGGCGGGGCGCCGGTGCTGGTCATGCGGCATGGCTCCAACCAGGAATTCTCGACGGCCGGGGTTTTGAACTACCTGTCGTTCGAGGAGTACGCGCTGGAGCTGTCGCCCTTCCTCGATACCGCCGACTCGGTCACCTACAAGGCGTCCGACCGATATCTGCACGAGCTCTTCTTCCCCGATCTGTCACAGACCTACGAGAAGAAGAACCGCGACAAGCTGCTGGCCGAGGGCCACGCCCGTCTCGCCTCGCCGCTCTACAGCCTGACGTTCATGGCCATGGCCCTGGCCGCCGTGCTGGGGTCGAGCTTCAGCAGGCTTGGCTACGGCCGCCGCATCGCCGTCGTCGGCGGCGCCGCCGCCGTGGTGCGCATCATCGGCTTCGTCGTCGAGTCCGCGGCCCAGGACACCCCGGCCGTGAATGTCCTGCAGTACGTCGCCCCCCTGCTCGCCGCCGCCTGGGGCTTTGGGCAGCTCTACCGGTCGGTGCGGCGCCGCCACGGCTGGCGCGAGTGGCTGCCGTTCGGCTTTTCCGAGACCCGGACCTCGCCGGCGGCGGGAGTGGCGACATGAACCTGGGCGTCGGGCGACTCGAACGCTACGTGCTCTCGCGCACCCTGCTGGGCGTGGCGGGCGCCCTGGCGGTGATCGGGGCGGTGATCCTGCTCATCGATTTCGTGGAAGTCTCGCGGACCGTGGGCGGCCGGGGCGACGCGGGCTTTCCGCGCCTGCTGTGGCTGACCCTGCTCAAGGCCCCGTCGACGATCCTGACGCTGCTGCCCTTCGCCTTCCTGTTCGGCGCCCTGGCGGCGTTCGTGGGCCTCAACCGGCGGAGCGAGCTGATCGCCATGCGCGCGGCCGGCGTCTCGGCCTGGCGTTTCATCCTGCCGGCGACCGTCGCCGCCTTCGTGGTCGGCGCGGTGACCGTGGCCGCCCTGAACCCGCTGGCCGCCATGCTCGGCGCCGAGTTCGAGCAGTCCCGCGACGCGGTGCTGGAGGAGTTCCAGACCTCGACGCCCAAGGACACCTGGCTGCGTCAGGGCGACGCCACCTCCCAGGTGGTGATCCGCGCCCGCTCGCACGACGAGGCGGACGGAACCGTGCGGCTGAAGAACGTGTCGATGTACAAGTACAGGGTCAACGCCAACGGAGGGCTGGAGTTCGAACGCCGCATCGAGGCGGACGAGGCGCGCCTGATGCCGGGCTACTGGCGCCTGAAGGGGGTGCGGGAAGCCGCGCCCGGCGCCGGTTCGGTGCGGTCCGAGACCCTGTCGATTCCCTCCACGCTCGACGAGCAGGCCGCCATCGAGCGCTTCACCACCCCCGAGGCGATCGCTTTCTGGCGTCTGCCGGCGACGATCCGGGGCACGGAGGCCGCCGGCTTCTCGGCCCTGCCCTACCGGCTCCGCCTGCACCAGCTGCTGGCGACGCCGCTGCTGTTCGCGGCCATGTCGCTGCTGGCCGCGGCCTTCTCGCTGCGCCTGATGCGCCTGGGCGGCCTGGCCGTGCTGGCCGGCTCCGGCGTGGCGCTGGGCTTCGTGTTCTTCTTCTTCAACCAGTTCTGCGGCGCGCTCGGCAAGGCCGAGATCGTGCCGGCCTTCGCGGCCGCCTGGGCGCCGCCGCTGCTTGCGCTGTTATCGGGACTGACCCTGCTTTGCTATACGGAGGACGGCGGAATCGTGCGGGGGCGCGCCGCCGGGAGGACGAGCGCCACATGACCATCGCTAGCCAGGGCGCAATCCCCCACGCCGAACGCCTTCGCCTGCTCGCCGGCGCGGCGGCCGCCGCGCTCGCCTTCGCCACGCCCGCCCTGGCGCAGGACCCCGCCGCCGCCGCCACGCCCGCGGCGCCGGCCCAACCGCCGGCCGAGGACGACGGCCTGGGCGCGAACGGCTTCTATCTCGAGGCCGACACCCTCATCCAGGAGGACGCGGCGCAGCGCGTGACGGCCGAGGGCGACGTCGAGGTCCGTTATCGCGGCCGTACGCTGCGCGCCCGCTCGATCGTCTACGAGATCAAGTCCGGCCTGATCACGGCCAAGGGCGACGTGGTCGTCATCGACCCCTCCGGCGCGGTGACCTTCGCCGACGAGATGGTGCTGGACGAGGAGATGCGCGCCGGCGTCGCACGCGGCTTCTCCGCC
>CALALX010000075.1 GCA_937925635.1 uncultured Caulobacter sp. | reverse complement strand
TGATGTGCCCCTACACCAAGGGCGGCAAGATCGGCCTGTTCGGCGGCGCCGGCGTCGGCAAGACCGTGACGATGCAGGAGCTGATCAACAACATCGCCAAAGCCTACGGCGGCTACTCGGTGCTGGCCGGCGTGGGTGAACGCACCCGCGAAGGCAACGACCTGTACCACGAGATGATCGAGTCCAACGTCAACGTGGACCCCAAGGCCAACAACGGCTCGACCGTCGGCTCCAAGTGCGCCCTGGTCTACGGCCAGATGAACGAGCCCCCGGGCGCCCGCGCCCGCGTCGCCCTGACCGGTCTGACCCAGGCCGAGTACTTCCGCGACGTGGAAGGCAAGGACGTGCTGCTGTTCGTCGACAACATCTTCCGCTTCACCCAGGCCGGCGCCGAAGTGTCGGCGCTGCTGGGCCGGATCCCGTCGGCCGTGGGCTATCAGCCCACCCTGGCCACCGAGATGGGCAACCTGCAGGAGCGTATCACCTCGACCAACAAGGGTTCGATCACGTCGGTCCAGGCCATCTACGTTCCCGCCGACGACCTGACCGACCCGGCCCCGGCCGCCTCGTTCGCCCACCTTGACGCCACCACCGTGCTGAGCCGCGACATCGCCGCCCAGGCCATCTTCCCGGCCGTCGACCCGCTCGACTCCACCAGCCGGATCATGGACCCGCTGGTCATCGGCGAAGAGCACTACCAAGTCGCCCGCCAAACCCAGGAAATCCTGCAGCAGTACAAGCAGCTGAAGGACATCATCGCCATCCTGGGCATGGACGAACTGTCGGAAGAGGACAAGCTGACCGTGGCCCGCGCCCGGAAGATCAGCCGCTTCCTGAGCCAGCCGTTCCACGTCGCCGAGCAGTTCACCAACACGCCGGGCGCCTTCGTCGACCTGAAGGACACCATCCGGTCGTTCAAGGCGATCTGCGACGGCGAGTACGACCACCTGCCGGAAGGCGCCTTCTACATGGTCGGCACGATCGAGGAAGCGGTCGCCAAGGCCGAGAAGATGGCTCTGGAAGCGGCGTAATGGCTGAGAAGCTCCACTTCTCCCTGGTCGCGCCTGAGCGCGAGGTGTTCTCGGGCGACGTCGACCGCGTCGACGCCCCGGGCGCCGAGGGCGATTTCGGCGTCCTGGTCGGCCACGCGCCGTTCATGACCGCGCTGCGCGAAGGCGTGGTGACGGTCGTGGACGGCTCGTCCACCCGGACCTTCGAGATCCACGGCGGCTTCGCCGACGTCAACGCTCAGGGCCTGACCATCCTGGCCGAGCACGCGGTCGAGTCCGCGGCCTGACCTCATCCCGCCGTAAAGCCGCGTTAAGAACGGCTTGCGAGGGATTGCGGGGCGGTCTTTAGTGCCGCTCGACACTGTTAAGGGATGTGAACGACATGCGTAGCCACGCGCTTCTTGGCCTGACCGCTGCCGCGGTGTTCGCCACGGCCGCCTTCGCCCAGGAAACTCCGGCCACGCCGACCGCCGAACCGACGCCGGTTCCGGCCGCCGAGGTTCCGGCCCCGCCCCCTGAGCCGACGCCCGCACCGCCGGCTCCGCCGCCGGTACCGACCAATGTGACCTCACTGGCCGTCCTCGACGTGCTGACGCGCGTCTGCGCTGAGAGCGTTCGCGGCGGCGACATGAAGGCGCTGGCCGCCCAGGCGGGCTTCAAGCTGAAGAAGGACGTGTGGGTCCGCACCTACACCAAGGGCTACACCATCAGCGTCAGCCCTCCGGGCACCAATCCGCAGGTCTGCAATGTGGTGGTCCTGCACCCTGTCGACGGCGTCACGCCGGTGATCATCGACCTGCACAACTGGGCGATGGGCAAGGGCTGGGACCTGTACCGCAACGACAAGAGCGTCACGGACATGGAACGCACCACCCGGTCGTGGGAAATGCGTGGCGAAACCGAGCAGGAAGCCGTGGTCCTGGTGACCGTGCGCAAGCCGAACGGCGCGCCGCTGTCGAGCAAGGCCGACCGCACCGAGCTGCTCTACAGCCTCTACAAGACGCCCGCTCAGTAGGCGGCCGCGGCCGGTCGGGACGACCCGACCGGCGCTTCTCCTCTCCGACGGGGACGCCCCTGTCATCGCGACGGGAGTGTGGTCATGGCCTGGATCGTTCTGTTCTTCGCTGGCCTGTTCGAGGTCGGCTGGGCTGTCGGACTCAGATACTCGGAAGGCTTCACCCGGCTGTGGCCGACGATCGGCACCGGCATTAGCCTCGTCATGTCGATGGCCTTGCTCGGCTGGGCGGTGCGGTCGCTGCCGCTGGGCACGGCCTACGCGGTCTGGACGGGCATCGGCGCGGTCGGGACGGCCCTGTTCGGCATCCTGGTGCTGAAGGAGCCGGCCACCGCCGCGCGCCTCGTCTGCCTGGGCCTGATCGTGGCCGGAATCCTGGGGCTGAAGCTGTTTTCGCCGGCGCAGAGCTGAAGACGGTCGAATCTCCGGGTGGCGCCGGATCAGGCGGCCGCGCGCTTCCCGGCCGCGAGCCAATCGAGGCAGAGGGCGGCCGCGCCATCCCAGCCGGGCTCGCCTGGAATCCAGTGGCTCATCTCCGACAGCACCTCGAACCGTGAGCCGATCCGCTGGGCCGTCTGACGAGCCGTGGCCGGCGGATGGATGACGTCCCGACCGCCGGCGACGACGAGCGAGGGCGCGGCGATCGTCCCGACCGCCGTGCTCATGAACGGATCCAGCCACCAGTTCAGGGTTTGCCACAGGGCCAGGCCGCTTTCCGGGACCATCCGCTCGAACACGGCGCGCCGGTCCTCGCGCGTCATGCGGTCGAGACTGAAGCGCTTGGCCAGGGCGTAGTCGGGGTCGATGGCCTGAAGCCAGAACGGACCCAGAGCGTAGAGGCTCATGGCGCTCACGGCCTCCTCCATCGTGCTGCCCGAGACGCCCCAGGGCGGCGACGGGGCGAGCAGCACCAGGGAAGAGACAGGGGCCTGGGCGGCGGCCAGCTTGGCGACCAGCCCGCCCATGGAATGGCCGATCAGGATCGGGGGTTCAGGCAGGGCCCTGCAGAGGGCCGCCACGTCGCTGGCATAGTCGCGCATGCCGACTCCGGCCGGCGAACCGCCCGGTTCGTGACCGCGCAATTCGGGCGCCAGGACGACATGGCCCGCCGCCTCGAACGGCCTGCGAAAGCGCTCGAAGACCCAGCCGCCACAGAAGGCTCCGTGCACCATGACGACGGGTGCTGGCATCATTCCCCTCACTCGATGCGGCGGCGGCGCTGCTTGGCGTCCCCTGTCCGCGCGAGGGGAGCTTACTTTGATTTCGGTGTCCGAACAGTTGTTTTGCCGGGCGTCGTCGCTTTCGTCGCAGGCTTGGCCGCCTTGGCCGCCTTGGCCGACTTCGCGGCCGGGGCCGACGTCGCCTTGACCGCAGCCGGCTTCCCGGGAGCCTTGGAGCTGGGTGCTGTGGTCTTGGCCGGCGGCTTGGGGGCGGCGGCGCCCTTGGCGGCTCGCTTGGCGGCGGTCTCCGTGGCCGGAGCGGGTTTCGCCGGTCTGCCGCTCCGGGCCGCCGGAGCAGCCTTCGCCTTCGCCGCCGGAGCCGCCTTGGCCGCCGCCTTCGGCTTGGCTACGGTCGCGGCCTTGGCCGGCGGCTTCGCCGTGATTCCCTTGTCGGCCAGCCAGCCGGCGATGTCGGCGATCACCTTGTCGGTGCCCGGCTCGTCGACGATCCAGTGGGCGTTCTCGGGGTATTCGATATAGGCCCCTCCGACCGCGGCGTACTTCGCCCCGACCCTGCGGACGTCGTCGATCGGCGTGGCGCGGTCCCGCGCGCCGCCCAGCACGAGCAGCGGGATGGCGATCCTGGCGCTGTCGATGAAGCAGGTCCTGTCCGGGTCCCGGTCCGGATAGGCGAGGTCGTTGTAGACGCCGCCGCTGTCATAGACCGTGCCGGCGTAGATGCCCTCGTGCTTGGCCTTGGGCACACGGTTCAGCACGCCCCAGAAGAAGCCCGTCCTCCAGATCTTGTGCGCCTTGTTGGCGGGGTCGCCGGTGAACAGGATGTTGGCGAAGGTCACCGCCTGGGCCAGGGCCCGCGAGCCGCGCGCGTCGGCCGGCGAGGCGGGGGTCAGCAGCACGCCGGCCCGGCCGACCCCGCGCTCGGCCAGCTTCTGGACGATCATGCCGCCCATCGAATGGCCGAACAGCACCGGGGCGACGCCCTCGGCCGCCTCGACGTGCCGGGCCAGGGTCTCGATGGCGTCGACATAGTCCTTCAGCCGCAGCCTGTGCAGGTCGGCCGGCGGGTTCTCGGCCGTGCGTTTGTCCGGAAACAGGGTCGGGGTCTCGACCTTCCAGCCCAGATCCCGGAAGGCCGGCGCCAGCCGTGAGAAGGCCTCGGCCGTGCCGCCCACGCCGTGGACCATGATGATCGTGCTCATTGCCGTCCCTCCGATGCGCCGGCCGGCCCTGCCGGACGCCTCCGCGTCCTCAGGGTCCGGCGTATGGCCTGAACGCCTGCGCGACCTGTTCGTAGGCGGCGCGCTTGAAGGGTACGATCAGTTCGGGCGCTTCGTCGAGACGGGCCCAGCGCCAGTCCTCGAACTCGACCTGGTGATGGCCGTCGAGACGGAACTCGGCCTCATCGCCGGTGAAGCGGAAGGCGAACCAAACCTGCTTCTGACCACGCCATTTTCCGCCCCGCGCCAGCACCTCGTCCGGAAAATCGTACACGATCCAGCCGTCGGTCCGACCGAGATACTCCGTAGACCGAGCGCCAGTCTCCTCCTCAAGCTCGCGGCGGGCGGCGTCGAGCAGATCCTCGCCGGCGTCGACGCCGCCCTGAGGAAACTGCCAGTTCCAGGGGGCCGGCGTGCGCGCGCGCTTGCCCAGCCACACCCGGCCCTCAGCGTTGAACAGGACGACGCCTACATTGGGGCGGTGATCAGGGTGCGGATCACTCACGTCTTGACCAGGGCCGAGGCCGGCGCGAGCTGGAAGCCTCGATCGGCCAGGCCCTGCGCCCAGCGCGTCGCCTGGTCGACGGTGACGGGGTAGGCGAAGCCGGAACCCAGCGCTTGACCCTCGGCGCGGGCCGCGGCCTCAAGCATCGTCAGCTGGCGATCGATCGCCTCGGCGGAAAGGTCGTCGTCGATCACGCGATCGGCCGAGGCGCGCATCGGGCCGCCGCCGCGTCCGGCGCTGCCGTCGTCGATGAAGGCCAGGCCGCGTTGCTTGAGCGCGCCCGTGAAGCCGGCCATCGCCGTCGGCGTCGTCATGAACCGCGAGCCCAGGTAGTTGGTCAGGCCGAAGTAGCCCGTGGCCCGGGACAAGAGCCATTCCAGCCTGCGCGTCGTCTCGGCCGGCTGGCTGGCGGCCAGCAGGGTCATTGGGCCGGGATCGTTCTGCGGATAGTCGGTGGGCTCCATCGGCGCTTCCAGCAGCACCTCGTGACCATTGGCGCGGGCCATGTCGATCCAGCCCTGCAGCCCCTCCGCATACGGAGCGAACGAGAGCGTAACCTCCGGCGGCAGGGTCTCGATCGCCTTGCGGGTCAGGGCCGCGTTGAGGCCCAGCCCGCCGACTACCAGCGCCACGCGCGGCTTGCCGTTGGGGGTGAACGGACGGGCGTAGGCCTCGGCGGGCTTCTGGCCGTTCGCGGCGATGACCGGCAGCGGCGCGCCGCCCGGCCCCGGCGCCGTCAGGCCGGCGAGGGGGGCCGCCGGCAAGGGCGCGTGCGCGCTACCCTCGGCCGCGCCGCCGCCGGGAAGCGTGATCACCGCGGAGCCCTCGATCGGACCGGACGCGGCGAGCGATAACGGGTCTTCCGACAACGAATAGTAGCCGGTGCTGATTTCCGCTTCGCCGTCGGTTTCGGGCGCCAGGGCGTCACGCCATCCGGGCAGGGCGACGCCGCTGGCGGCCGCCTGGGCCAAAGAAATGCGAACCACGGGTGCGCCGGCCTTGGGGTCGCCGGTGATGGCGATCAGGGTCGCCAGGGTCAGCAGAAACAACAGCCCGGCGCCGCCCGCCGAAACGTAGGGGTTCTGCGCCGCGGTCAGCGCGATCGTCTTCGCGCGCGCCATGCGGCTCTGCGCGGACGTCGTGGTCGGTCGGGCGAGCGGCTTGGTGGAGAACATGGCGGAGGCTGGGATTCTACTGAATCCCAGCCTCGCCCTTTATGGTTAACGAAGCCCTATTTCGTGACGGGCTTGGGCGTCACCTTGCCATCGACGACAGCCACGCGCGGCTGCGGCTTGGGCAACTTCGGGGTCGCCGCGACCGAGCCATTGCGCAGCACATCGATGGCGCGCTGCAGCTGGAAGTCGCACTTGAGATCCAGGGTCGCCAGCCTCCGGTCCTTGCAGGCCTCCTCGTCGAAGGTCAGCGGCGGCGCCTCGGCCGGCGTATGGGCGCCGCGACGCGTCTTGCCCTCTTCCGCGTCGAGGGCGTTGCGGAGCATCGCCTCGCTGTACTGGATCGAGCGGGTGGCGATCAGCTCCGCCTGCTCGCGGGTCGCCGCGACCTCCAGGTCCGGTTCGATGCCGGTGCGCTGGATCGAGCGGCCCGACGGCGTGAAGTAGCGCGCCGTGGTGATCTTCAGGGCGCCGTCCTCGCCGTTGGCCAGGGGGATGACCTGCTGCACCGAACCCTTGCCGAAGCTGGTCAGCCCGACGATCTCGGCTCGCTTGCGGTCCTGCAGGGCGCCGGCGACGATCTCGGCCGCCGAGGCCGAGCCGTTGTTGACCAGCACCACCACCGGCAGGCCGTTCAGCATGTCGCCCGGACGGGCGTGATAGCGCTCGATGTCGTCGGCCGCGCGACCGCGCTGGCTGACCACCTCGCCGCCGTCGAGGAAGATGTCCGACACGCCGACCGCCTGGTCGAGCAGGCCGCCCGGGTTGTTGCGCAGGTCGAAGACCAGACCCTTCATGCGCGGGTTCTGCTTCATCAGGCCCTGAATGGCCGCCGTCACCTCGTCGGTGGCCTTTTCGTTGAAGCCAGAAAGGCGGACGTAGCCGTAGTCACCCTCAAGACGGGCGGTCACCGACTTGGGCTTGATGACTTCGCGGACCAGGGTCACGTCAAAGGGATCGGCCTTCTCGCGGGCGATGGTCAGGGTGACCTTCTCGCCCGGCTTGCCGCGCATCAGCTTCACCGCCTCATTGCTCGGCAAGCCGATGACGCTCTCGCCGTTGACGCCCGTGATGAAGTCGCCGGGCTGCAGGCCGGCGCGCGAGGCCGGAGTGTCGTCCATAGGCGCGATGATCTTCACCACGCCGTCTTCGCTGGTGATTTCGATGCCGAGGCCGCCGTACTCGCCGCGGGTCGACTCCTGCATGTCCTCGAAACTCTCGGGCGGCAGGTAGGCCGAGTGCGGATCGAGCGAGGCGACCATGCCTTCGATGGCGGCCTCGATCAGCTTCTTCTGATCGACGGGGACGACGTACTTGTGCTCGATCTGCTCGAGGACGTCCCCGAACAGGCCGAGCATGTGGTAGGCCTCGCTCTTGGGCTTGGCCGTCGCCTGGGCGGTCTGGCTCACATAGGCCATCGAGCCGGCGCCGAGAATGAAGGCGCAAGCGCCGATCACCAGGTTCTTCTTCGTCATCGCCCGTCGGGGCTCCCTAAACGGCGCTACACGCCGTGACCGCTACAAGTTCCGCGCCAACCTCGCGCGGAGGCCGGGCCGAAATTAAGGCGTCGCCGCGGCGCTGCGGCTTCCGCCCTGCAACCATGGCGCCGGATCAACCGGCGTCCCGGATCGCCGAAGCTCCAGATAGAGCTCAGACCCCGATCGTCCGCCATCGGCGAGCTTTCCGACAGGCGCGCCCGCCGCGACCGATTGTCCGGGCGCGACCGTCACCTCGCTCATGCCGCCGAGGACGAGATGGTAGGCGGCTCCCGTTCTCAAGATCAAGATGACGCCCCATCCCGTGACCGGCCCAGCGAATTCAACCACGCCTTGCGCCGGACTGGTCACCATGGCGCCCGGCTTCGCGGCGAACGCGATCCCGTCGGAACGGCCGCCGCCTGGAGCGGACGCGCCGAAGCGCCGCGCCAGGACACCCTCGACCGGCCGGCCCAGGCGTCCAGGGCCGCCATCGGGTCCGGCCACGCGCGGGAAGCTGTCGGCCAACTGGCCTGGGCTGCCGGCCTCGCGGCCGGCCAGCAGAGCGTCGTCGGCGAACCGCTTCTCGATGGCCGACTGTTCGGCCAGCAGCCGCTCGACGTCGCCCCGGTGCTGGGCGGCGAGACTCTCCGCGGTGAAGCGTTCGGCGTCGGCGGCGGCGGCCTGGCGGCGCAAGGCGGCGATCTCGCGCGCCTCCTCGCTGTAGACGCGAGCGCGGGCTTCCAGGGCCGGGGTCATGGCGCGGATCAGAATGGCCGCGCGCACCGCGTCGCGGGCGTCCTCTGGTCGCACCAGAAGGGCCGGTGGCGGCTGGCGCCGAAACACCACGAGAGCGCCCAGCAGCCGGGCCAGACGATTGCGATCGCGGCCGAGCTCGGCGGTCAACGCGGTCTCGCGCACGTTCAGCATCTGCAGCCGCATGCGGGCGCTGGCCACATCTCGGCCGTCCTGGGCCTGTCGCGAGGCGAGACGCTTGAGCTCGGCGCGCAGGGCCTCGATCTGGCGGCGGGCCTCGATTCGGCCGGCCAGGGAGCCGGACTGCACCGCGACCATGGCCTGCGACGGCGCGCTGGCCGGCTCCTGCGCCACGCTGCCGCCCGCGACGCCGGCGAGGGCGAGGACGGCGGCGATGATCAGGCGGCGGCGCATCCGCTAGCGATACCTCAGTCCCGGTGGTACGGCGACCCCGCCAGGATGGTCACGGCGCGATAGACCTGCTCCGCCAGCATGGCGCGGGCGAGGGCGTGGGGCCAGGTCTGGGGACCGAAGGCCAGCTTCTCATGGGCGGCGGCCAGCACCGAGGCGTCCAGCCCGTCCGCGCCGCCGATCACGAACACCAGCCGGCGCACGCCATCGTCGCGCAGGCGGCCGATCCGGCCGGCGAAGTCGCGGGAGGTGCGGACCGTGCCGTGTTCGTCGCAGCAGACGACATGGGCGTCCTTGAGGTGCGGCAGGATCACCTCGGCCTCGGCGGCCTTGCCGGGCTTCTTCGCCTCGACCTCGACGATGTCGACGGGGCCGAGGCCGAGCGCGCGGCCGCTGGCCGTGGCCCGCTCGGCATAGTCCTTCGCCAGCAGGGCTTCCGGAGCCCGGCCCAGACGGTGGACGGTGAGGAGGGTGACTTTCACGCTCTAACCCGATCACCCCCGCGAAGGCGGGGGCCCAAGCTGAGGTTGCCGGGCGGACGGACCGCTTGGGTCCCCGCCTGCGCGGGCACACTCGGAATGCGGATCAGTTCTTCGCCGGCGTGATGTGCGGCGAGTCGACCGACCAGATCTTCTCGATGTTGTAGAAGGTGCGCACCTCGGGGCGGAACAGGTGGACGATGATGTCGCCCGTGTCGATCAGCACCCAGTCGCAGTGCGGCAGGCCTTCGACCCGCGCCTTGCCGTGCCCGGCTTCCTTGAGGGCGCGCAGCACATGGTCTGCCAGCGCGCCGACGTGGCGGTGCGACCGGCCCGAAGCGACGATCATCGCGTCGGCCATGGGGCTCTTGCCCTTGAGATCGATGACAACGATGTCCTGCGCCTTGTCGTCGTTCAGACGCGCCAGGATCAGGTCTTCGAGCGAACTCACCTGTCGGGGTTCGTCGGATGAAGTCCCCGAGGGGGCTTCGTGCGCCACGGGCGCCAACTCGCGGTTCAGCGGAGTGCTCCTTTGTCAGCCTCGCAAGCGAGACCCCATAGCACGTCCGGGGGCCGCCGTCAGCGAATCACTTTCCGGCCTTGCGGCGCCCCTCGCGCAGGGCGGTCGAGGACGCGAAATTCAGCGGGCCGTGCAGATAGACCCAGGCCGGGGCGGCCGCGCCGGGCAGCAGTGGCGCCTCCCGCGCTGGACGGCGGGCGTGGGCGAAACGGCGGGCGGCGGGCGAGAAACGGCTCTTAAGGCTGGCCCAGGGCCGGGAGATCACGGCCACCGGCAGTTCTCGCATGATCTGGGTCCAGCCGCGCCAGCGGTGGAAGCTCGCCAGGCTGTCGGCGCCCATGATCCAGACGAACTTCACGCCCGGGAACCGGGCCTTCAGCGCCCGCACGGTGTCGATGGTGTACTGGGAGCCCATCCGACTCTCGGCGTCGGACACGATCATGCCGCGGTCTCCGGCCTGGGCCCGGACGCCGGCCATCCGCCGCGCCAGCGGCGCGGTCTCATGCGAGGCCTTCAGCGGATTCTGTGGCGACACCAGCCAGATCACCCGATCGAGCCGCAGCCGCTTGCGCGCCGTCTCGGCGACGTGGGCGTGGCCGTCATGGGCCGGGTTGAACGAGCCGCCGTAAAGACCGACCCGCATGCCGGGCCGCAGGTCAAATCCCAGGCGCAGAGCCGCCGCTCCGGTCTTCAGAGTCGTCCGCACCGGACCACCAAAGGGATTGTGGGTCAGGTTCAAGGCCGCGTCTGCCCGGTTCCCCGGACCACATATTTGAAGGTGGTCAGCTGCTCGGCGCCGACCGGGCCTCGCGCGTGCAGCTTGTCGGTGGCGATGCCGATCTCGGCGCCGAAGCCGAACTCGCCGCCGTCAGCGAACTGGGTCGAGGCGTT
>CALALX010000074.1 GCA_937925635.1 uncultured Caulobacter sp. | reverse complement strand
TGATGATGTCCATGGTGGCCATGGCCAGGCCGGCGCCGTTGACCATGCAGCCGATCTCGCCGTCCAGGGCGATGTAGGCCAGGTCGTACTTGCTGGCTTCGATCTCCTTGGGGTCTTCCTCGGTCTCGTCGCGCAGCTCGCGGATGTCGGCGTGGCGGAACAGGCTGTTGCCGTCGAACGAGACCTTGGCGTCGAGGACGCGCAGGTGGTCGTCGGCGGTGACGATCAGCGGGTTCACTTCCAGCATCGACATGTCCTTGGCCAGGAACGCCGTATAGAGCTGGGTCAGCAGCGAGGCCGCTTCCTTGGCCAGGCCGCCGGTCAGGCCGAGCGCCTTGGCCAGCGCGCGCTGGTGGGTCGGCCACACGCCGGTCGCCGGATCGATCGAGAAGGTGTGGATCTTCTCGGGCGTGTCGTGGGCGACTTCCTCGATGTCCATGCCGCCTTCGGTGGAGGCGACCACCGAGACCTTGCTCGTCTGCCGGTCGACCAGCAGCGACAGGTAGAACTCCTTGGCGATGGCCGCGCCTTCCTCGATGTAGAGGCGGTTGACCTGCTTGCCCTTCGGACCGGTCTGGTGGGTCACCAGCACGCGGCCGAGCATCTCCTCGGCGTTCTTGCGGACTTCCTCGACCGACTTGACGACGCGCACGCCGCCCTTGGCGTCGGGGCCCAGGCCCTCGAAGCGGCCCTTGCCGCGACCGCCGGCGTGGATCTGGCTCTTCACGACGAAGACGGGCGTGCCGAGCTTCTCGGCGGCCATCTCGGCCTCGTCGGGGGTGAAGGCCGCAAAGCCCTTGGGGACGGGAACGCCGAATTCGGCCAGGACGGCCTTGGCCTGATGCTCGTGGATGTTCATCGCGCTCTTGGGGTCTCGCGTATGCCGCAGGGGAAGGCCCGCCGTCGCGGGTCGGGGCGGGTTATGGCGCGGTCGCGCGACGGGTGCAACCCGATGGAAGCGATAGGAAAAAAGAACCCCGCCGGACGACCGGCGGGGTCCAATGTTGCGTGTGCGAAGGGCCCGAAAGGCCCCGCGTTCTAGTACTTGGCCGACAGGCGAAGCGTGACGGTGCGCGGCGCCCCGTAGTAGGCCGTGCGGATGCCGCCAACCGACGAGAATTCCTGCGCGTCGGTCTTGTACAGCTCGTCGCCGATGTTCTGGCCGTAGACGCCGGCGGTGAAGCGGCCGTCGCCGCTTTCCCAGACGACGCGGGCGTCCCAGATCCAGTGATCGTCGTCCCACATGCCGGGCAGGCGGACCTTGCTGTTGGTCGGCGTGTTGTCGACGGCGAGGGCCATCTCCGAGCGGTACTTGGCGGCGGCGCCGAAGGTCAGGGAGCCGCTGTCGCCCATGTCGAGCGTGTACTGGGCGCCGTACCGGGCGGTCCAGCGCGGCGCGAAGGCCGGCTTCTGGAACGCGCGGCTGCCGCCGGTGGCGACGAAGCGCACGTCGTCGAAGTCCTCGTACTCGGCGTTCAGGAGGCCGATCTGGGCGTCGAGCAGCAGGCCGGGCACGGGACGCGCGACGGCTTCGAGTTCGGCGCCCGAGGTCTTCATGCTGCCGGCGTTGATCACCGTCAGTTCCGGGCTCGGCAGCCCGGTGCCCGGGTCGGTCACCGTGCCCGACACCCGCGCCTGGAAGTCCTGATAGTCATTGGTGAAGGCGGTCAGGTTCAGCAGGTAGCGGCCGCCGACCCAGCTCGTCTTCACGCCGCCTTCGTAGCTGGTGACGCTTTCCGGCTCATACGGCGCCTGTTCGCCCGGGTTGTTGGCGCGCCCGTTGAAGCCGCCCGATTTGAAGCCCTTCGAACCGCGGACGTAGAAGGTGACGTTGTCCGACGGCATCCAGCGGATGTCGGCCATCGGCGAGACGTCGTCCCAGGTCTCCGTCAGGTTTTTGAACGCGAAGGCCGGGTCGGCGGTGAACAGGACGTTCGACGAGAAGGTCGAGGTGCTGCGCGAGTAGGTCTTCTCTTCTTCCGTGTAGCGCACGCCGCCGGTGATCTGCAGCGTCTCGGTCAGGTCATAGCTGGCGTTGACGTAGGCCGCCTTGCTGGTGGTCTCCAGGTCGTCGTCGACGGTGCGCAGGAAGGTGGCGTTGCCGAAGGCCGCGCCCAGGAAGTCGTCGGCGTAGGCCTCCTGGTGGGAGGCGATGTTCTCCTGCATCCAGTAGACGCCGCCGACCACGGTCCAGGGGCCTTCCTGGTAGGTCAGCTGGAACTCCTGGCTGGTCTGGTCCTGGTCGACGCCGACAAACACGTCGCCGAGTTCGAGCTGCGTCGCGTCGATGTCGACGTAGTCGTCGGTCTCAAGGTTCCGGTAGGCGGTGATCGACTTCAGCGTCAGGCTGTCGCTGAGCTCCCAGGTCACGGCGGCCGAGAGGCCGTAGTGGGTCAACTCGGTCGAGTTCGGAAGCGTCGTCGTCGTGCGGGTCTTGAAGTCGTAGGCCGGCGGCGGGTTGGAGACCACATAGAGCGGCACGCCCAGAATGGTCGTCAGGGTGTTGGTCGCCTGGCCCACCGTCATGGCCGCGTCGTCACGGCTGTAGTCGGCCGACAGGTCGACCGTGACCGTGTCCGACGGCTTCCAGGCCGCCTGGGCGCGCACGGCCCAGGTGTTCTTGTCGTTGTACTCTTCGTTGCTGACCGGATCCTCGACATAGCCGTCGCGCTTGGCGATCAGGCCGGAAACGCCGAGCGACAGGGTGTCGCTGACGGGGCCGGAGACCGAGCCCTTGAGCTCCATCTGGTTGTAGCTGCCGTAGGCGGCGGTAAGACCGGCGCGGAACGTGTCGCCCGGCTTGCGGGTGACGACCTTCAGCGCGCCGCCGATGGTGTTCTTGCCGTACAGCGTGCCCTGCGGGCCGCGCAGCACTTCCACGCGCTCAAGGTCGAACAGGTCGAACTGGGTGCCGCGGATACGGCTGTAGTAGACATCGTCGACATAGACGCCGACCGCCGGATCGAAGGTCTGCAGCGCGTCGGGCTGGCCGATGCCGCGGATGAAGATGTTGGTCGCGTTCGACGAGCCGCGGCCCTGGGCCAGGTTCACGTTCGGCACCGCGCCCTGCAGGGCGGTGACGTCGGTGGCCTGCAGGCGCTCAAGCGCGGCGCCATTGAACGCCGAGACAGCGCCGGGCACCGACTGAAGGGTTTCCTCGGTGCGGCGCGCGGTGACCACGACCGCGTCGACTTCGGTTTCACCAGCCTGGGCGTCCTGCGCCACGGCGAAGGTCGCACACGCACTCCAGGCGGCGCCGGCCAGAAGGGCGGCCTTCCACATCGTCCTCATGTCATCCTCCCGAGCGATCCCTGTTCCCGGGATCGTCTAAGTTCCAAATTCACCAAAACGCGAATTGCGCGAACACTCGGCCAAACCGCCGATGCGCGGAAGAGGCCGCGATGGGGGAACGCGGATATTTTTCACCATGTGATGAATTGGCGCCACACGGGCGGAGGAGTCAGCCTGGCGCCTTGGCGACCACCGCCTCGAATCCCGCGGCGCAATAGGCGTAGAGCCGCTGACGCGCCGCCTCAAGGTCGCTGGCGTGGCACAGACCATCCGACAGCTGATCGATCCGGCCCGTCTCGGCGACCGTCATCATCATCGAGCCGGTCAGGAACTGGTAGCACCAGTAGAGGTCGGTCAGCTCGGCCTGCGGCATGGCGCGCTTGAGCGTGTCGACCAGCTGGTGCACCACCGGGTCGAAGAAGCGGTGCATGATCGCTCCGCCCCAGGCCGGCGTCATGGCGATCTGCGCGACCAGGGCCAGCCAGTTCTTCCAGCCCTGCCCGCCATTCAGCGTCATCTCGATCAGCGGATCGATGAAGGCGGCGATCACGCCCTCGGCGGTCATCGACCCGGGATGGGCCGCCTCGTAGGCGGTCATGGCGTCCGCCCGGACACGGTTGATGATCTCCGCCCGGCGAAGCAGCACGGCGTCGAACAGCTCTCGCTTGGCGCCGAAATAGTAGTGGATCAGGGCGGTGTCGACGCCGGCCTCCGAGGCCACCTGGCGCGTGGTCACGCCATAGAAGCCGTGCCGCGCGAACAAGGCCTCGGCCGAGTCGAGGATGGTTCCCTTGAGGTCGATGCCGACCGACTTCGAGGGACGGCCTCGTCCGCCGTTGCGGGCGGGTCTCTTGGCTGCGGTCATCACGCGTCCTGACGGGCGGCCGGACATCGCCGCCCGCCTCCGATAGACCTCGCGCCGCGTTGCTGGCAAGGCGCTCAGCCGAAGAACAGGTTCCACATCAGCCGTCCGGGCAGGAAGGTGAAGGCGCCGGCGACCAGTGATCCGCCCACGAAGATTCCGGTCATCGCCTTGCCGTGCGCGACCGACCTGTGGCGTCGCGCCGCCAGGACGCCGATCGGCAGCATCACAAGCGTCCAGCCGCTGAGCAGGTGAATGACGGACCAGTGGTCGCCGTTCAGTCCGACGATGAAGAGGGATGACCCGGCCGCGAGCGCCATGAGGGCCACCCAGAGCCAGCCGAAGGTGCGGTGCCGCCGGTCGCCCTTGCGCAGCGACAGGATCGCGCCGCCCAGCGCGACAGTTCCCAGGGCCGCCAGGACGTGCAGCTTGATGACCAGCGGCTGTGCCGCGAACAGCGCCAGATCGGGCCCGTGCGGGTTCGCGTCGGCGACGCTCCGCAGCATCCGGGGGCCGAACACGACCGCGACGGTCACGGCCGCGAGGGCGACCAGGATCCAGCCGGCGAAGCGGCTGCCGGGGAGGATGTGCGAGGATTGGGTGGTCATGGATCGGGCTCCGGGACCGCTGACGCGGCGATCAGTCGAGGGTGAAGGCGGCGATGTCGTCGCCGCGGAGGGTCGCGATTGACAGGAACGGGACGGCGGTTTTCATCCGCAGGATGGTCATTCAGCGCCGTCCGCGCTGGCGGGTGGTCGATGACCGAGGCTTAGGGGGAGCGGCCTGGACGTGCAGCCGGACATGCGTGGAAAGACCGGCTCGGTTCGCGAAACGCCGGCGGATGCCGCTCACGCTTCGCCGATCGCCAGGATTGTCGCCTGGAGACACTGGCGCGGGCTGGTGATCGCCGTGGCGGCGGGCGTGTTCATGGCCCTGGCCGGCGCCTTTGGCAGCGGCGACGCGCCACTCGGCCAGCGACTCGCCTACTGGATCACGGCCATGCTGACGGGCGGTCTCGGCGGCGTCATCGTGTCAGAGGTCGTCGACCGCGGCGGGTGGCTGGACGACCGCCCGGCGCTGCAGGGGGCGGCCATCGCCGTCGCGCTGACCGTCCCGCTGACGCTGGCCATCTGGTTCCTGTCGAGCCTGTTCTTCCAGGGCGTGCCGCATCTGGCGAGCCTGCGCTACTTCGTCGGACCGGTGTTCGTGGTCACCTGCGTGATGACGGCGCTGAACTACTTCACCCAGCGGGCCCCGGCCGAGACCCACGCCTCGCCGGCCGGGGCCGCGCCCGCCCGCTTCCTCGATCGCCTGCCGGCCAAGCTGCGCGGCGGCGACCTGTTCGCGGTCGAGGCCGAGGACCACTATCTGCGGCTCCACACCAGCAAGGGCCAGGACCTGATCCTGATGCGCCTGTCGGACGCCGTCGCCGAACTGGAGGGTCTGGAGGGCGCCCAGGTGCATCGTTCCTGGTGGGTGGCCAAGGGCGCCGTGGCCTCGGCCCGCCGGGGCGACGGCAAGGCGACGCTCACCCTGGTGGACGGGGCCGAGGTTCCGGTCAGCCGCGCCTACGCGAAGGCCCTGCGCGGCGCCGGCTGGTTCTGAGGCGCGGGCAGGCGGCCGATCCCCTCGAGCGCCGCCGGGCCAGAACACCGGCGCTCGCCATCCGGTCCAGGCGCAAGCGGAACAACCGCTTCAGACCAGTTTCTCCGGCCGGTCGTCGCGACTCTTTATGCGGTCCTTACGCGGCGCTCGCGGCTTTCAACTCGAACCCTGACGCCGGTCGGCGCGACGTTCCACGCCGACACTGACCCGGAGGCCTTCATGGCTGACATCCTCTTCCTGCTGCTGGGGCTGGGAGCGTTCGCGCTCTTTGGCCTCTACGCCGCGTTGCTGCGCAAGGTCTGACGCCATGCTCGTGACGCTCCTCTACGGCGCCGCCGCGGTCGGCCTCGCCGTCTACATGGTCGCGGCGCTGATCCGCCCCGACCGCTTCTGATCATCCTGAAAGGAGACCTCGCATGGACTGGCGGGGCTGGGCCGAGATCGTCTCCACGATCGGCCTCACACTGGCGCTGAGCTGGCCGTTCGGCGCCTATCTGGCGCGCGTCTGGACCGGCGAGCGGACATGGCTCGACCCGGTGCTCAAGCCGTTCGAGGCGTTCGCCTACACGGCGTTCGGCGTCGACAGGGCCAAGGGCCAGGGCTGGGTCGCCTACGCCGGTTCGGTGATGGCCTTCAGCGCCGTCGGCTTCGCGTTCCTGTACGGCATCCTGCGCCTGCAGAACCTTCTGCCGCTCAATCCGCAGGGGTTCGACGGTCTGTCGCCGCACCTGGCGTTCAACACGGCCGCCAGCTTCGTCACCAACACCAACTGGCAGTCCTACGTCCCCGAAACGACGCTCTCGACCTTCGCGCAGATGGCCGGGCTGACGGTGCAGAACTTCGTCTCCGCCGCCGCCGGCCTGGCGATCGCGGCCGCCGTCGCCCGCGCCTTCGCGGCCGACAAGGCCGAGTCGCTGGGCAACTTCTGGGTCGATGTGACCCGGATCGTCCTCTACGTCCTTCTGCCGGTCAGCCTGGTCTTCGCCATCGTCCTGGTGGCGCTGGGCGTGCCGCAGTCGCTGGCCGCCAACACCACCGCGACGACCGTCGAGGGCGCCCAGCAGACGCTGGCCCTGTTCCCCGTCGCCAGTCAGGAAATCATCAAGCAGTTTGGCACCAACGGCGGCGGCGTCTTCAACGCCAATTCCAGCCATCCGTTCGAGAACCCCAACGCCTGGACCAACCTGGTTCAGATCGTGGCCATGAACGTGCTGAGCCTGGCGGCGGTGTTCGCCTTCGGGCGCGTCGTGCTGGCCCGCAAGGAAGCCCGCGCCCTGGTCGCCGTGATGGTCATCCTGGTTGGCGCGGCGGCGGCCGGCATCTATGCCGCCGAGACCATGACCCCGCAGCCGGCCATGATCGCCGCCGGCGTCGACGCCCCGGTCAGCATGGAAGGCAAGGAAGTCCGCTTCGGCGCCGCCTCGACGGCCTCCTGGGCCGCCGCCACCACCGGCGCCTCCGATGGCGGCGTCAACGGCATGCACGGCAGCTTCACGCCGCTGGGCGGCGGGATCGCGATGTTCATGATCCAGCTGGGCGAGATCCTGCCCGGCGGCGTCGGCTCGGGCCTGTACGGCATGGTCGTCATGGCCCTGCTGGCGGTGTTCGTCGCCGGTCTCATGGTCGGCCGCACGCCCGAGTACCTGGGCAAGAAGGTCGAGGCCCGCGAGATCAAGTTCGCCATGCTGGCGGTCCTGATCCTGCCGCTCGCCATCCTCGGCTTCTCGGCCATGGCGGCGGTGCTGCCTGTCGCCTTGGCCGGCCTCCTCAACAAGGGCCCGCACGGTCTGTCGGAGATCATGTACGCCTACAGCTCGGCGGCGGGGAACAACGGGTCGGCCTTCGCCGGCCTGACCGCCAACGCGCCGTGGTGGAACACGACCCTGGGCATCGCCATGCTGCTGGGCCGCTTCGCCTACATCGTGCCGGTGCTGGCCATCGCGGGCGCCCTGGCCGCCAAGCCAAAGCTCGCTCCGACCACCGGCACCCTGCCGAGCGACGGCCCGCTGTTCGTCGGCCTGCTGATCGGGATCATCCTGATCCTCGGCGGCCTGCAATTCTTCCCCGCACTCGCGCTGGGTCCGATCGTCGAGCACTTCCAGGTGCTGGCGGCGGCGCGCTGAGTCACTGATCTCAAGGACGCCTGAAATGTCCACCGACGCCGTCACGGCTGGTCGCCACACCAAGAGCGCGATCGCCAACACCACCCTGTCCACGGGGGCGCTCCTGCGGGCCCTCAAGGACGCCTTCGTCAAGCTCGACCCCAGGAAGCTGACCGGCAACCCGGTCATCCTGGCGACCGAGGTCGTGGCCGCCCTGGCCACGGTCTCGGCCGCGGTCGCCCTCGCGGGCGACCAGCCGGCGGGCTTCCCGATTCAGATCGCCGCCTGGCTCTGGGCCACCGTGCTGTTCGCCAACCTGGCGGAAAGCGTGGCCGAGGGCCGCGGAAAGGCCGCCGCCGACAGCCTTCGGGCCGCTCGCGTCACGACCAAGGCCAAGCTCCTGATCGACCCCAACACCGGCACCTGGATCCCCACGCCGGCGCACAAGATCGGCGCCGGCGAGGTCGTTCTGGTCGAGGCCGGCGACGTGATCCCGGCCGATGGCGAGATCATCGAGGGCGTCGCCAGCGTCAACGAGGCGGCCATCACCGGCGAGAGCGCGCCCGTCATCCGTGAAAGCGGCGGCGACCGTTCGGCCGTCACCGGCGGCACCACGGTGGTGTCGGACTGGATCAAGGTGCGCATCACCAGCCAGCCGGGCTCGACCTTCCTCGACCGCATGATCGCCATGGTCGAGGGCGCCGACCGCCGCAAGACGCCGAACGAGCTGGCGCTGGCCGTGCTGCTGGCCGGCCTGACGCTGGTCTTCCTGATCGCCGTCGTCACCCTGCTGGGCCTGGGCGCCTACTCGGGCGTCAAGCTCGACCCGATGGTGCTGGGCGCGCTGTTCGTCACCCTGATCCCGACCACGATCGGCGGCCTGCTCAGCGCCGTCGGCATCGCCGGCATGGACCGGCTGCTGAAGGTCAATGTGCTGGCCACCTCGGGCCGCGCCGTGGAGGCGTCCGGCGACGTCGACACCCTGCTGCTCGACAAGACCGGCACCATCACCTTCGGCAACCGCATGGCGACCGAAGTGATCCCGGCGCCGGGCGTGCGTCCGGAGGCGGCCCTGCGCGCCGCCCTGATGGCTTCGCTGGCCGACGAGACGCCGGAGGGCCGTTCGATCGTCGACCTCGCCCGCGAGCAGGGCCTGACGGCCGGCACGCCGGAAGGGGCGAGCTTCATCGCCTTCTCGGCGACGACCCGGCAGTCGGGCCTCGACGCCGGGACCTCGTCCTGGCGCAAGGGCGCGGTCGACGCGGTGTTGAAGACCCTCGACATCGTCGAGGCCCAGGCTCCCGCCGAGTTCCGCCAGGCTGTGGACCGCATCGCCCGCTCGGGCGGCACGCCGCTGGCCGTCAGCGAGAACGGCGTCCTGGTCGGCGTCATTCACCTGAAGGACGTGGTCAAGCCGGGCGTCAAGGAACGCTTCGCCGACCTGCGCCGCATGGGCGTGCGGACGATGATGATCACCGGCGACAACCCGGTGACCGCGGCGGCCATCGCCTCGGAAGCCGGCGTCGACGACTTCCTCGCCGAGGCCACCCCCGAGGACAAGCTGCGCCTGATCCGCGCCGAACAGGCCAAGGGCCGGCTGGTCGCCATGTGCGGCGACGGGGCCAACGACGCCCCGGCGCTCGCCCAGGCCGACGTCGGCGTGGCCATGCAGACCGGCGCCCAGGCGGCCCGCGAGGCCGGCAACATGGTCGACCTCGACAGCGACCCGACCAAGGTCCTCGAGATCATCGAGGTGGGCAAGCAGCTGCTGATCACGCGCGGCGCCCTGACCACCTTCTCGATCGCCAACGACGTGGCCAAGTACTTCGCCATCATCCCGGCGCTGTTCGTGGCCAGCCTTCCGGCGCTGGCCGGCGTCAACATCATGCAGCTGCACAGCCCGCAGAGCGCGATCCTGTCGGCGGTGATCTTCAACGCCCTGGTCATCGTGGCCCTGATCCCGCTCGCCCTGCGCGGCGTGAAGTACCGGGCCATCGGGGCCGGCAAGCTGCTCAGCCGCAACCTGACGATCTATGGTCTAGGCGGCCTCGTGGCGCCGTTCATCGGCATCAAGCTGATCGACCTGATCGTGTCGGTGCTGGGGCTCGCATGACCATGAAGTCTGTCGTCCGCGAGTTGTTCGTCTCCCTTTCCCTCATTGGACTGCTGTTCGCCTGTGCCCTGATCGGCGCGGCCATCTGAAGGACGAGCGCCATGCTTTCCCACCTCCGCCCCGCCATCGTCTCGATGGTCCTCTTCACCGGCCTTCTGGGCCTCGGCTATCCGTTGGCCGTGACAGCGGTCGGCCAGGCCGCCTTCCCGGCTCAGGCCAACGGCTCGCTGGTCAAGGACAAGGCCGGCAAGGTCGTCGGCTCGGCGCTGATCGGCCAGCCCTTCGCCGGCGCCGCCTATCTGCACCCGCGGCCCTCGGCGGCCGGCGAAGGCTATGACGCCGCCGCCTCCTCGGGCTCCAACTACGGCCCGCTGAACGAGGACTACATCGCCCGCGTGAAGACCGACGCCGACGCCCTCCGGGCCGACGGCGCGGGCGCCGTGCCGGTCGATGCGGTGACCGCCTCCGGCTCCGGCCTGGACCCGCACATCTCGCCGGCCTTCGCCGAGCGTCAGGTCCAGCGGATCGCCGTCGCCCGCGGCGTGGCTCCGGCAAAGGTCCGGGCCGCCATCGCCACGGCGACGGAAGGCCCGACGCTGGGATTCCTCGGCCAGCCGCGGGTCAATGTCCTGAAGGCCAACCTCGCGCTCGACGCGGCGCTCGGCCGGGCGCAACCTCCCGCCGCATGAGTCCCGACGAGCCGCCACGCCCGGATCCTGACGCCCTGCTCGCCGCGGCGGGACGGGGCGGCCGGGGTCGGCTGAAGGTCTTCCTCGGCATGGCCCCGGGCGTCGGCAAGACGTTCGAGATGCTTAGCGCCGCCGCCCGCTTCAAGACGGGCGGCGGCGACGTGCTGGTCGGCGTCGTCGAGACGCACGGCCGGCAGGAGACGGAGGCCCTTCTCGAAGGCCTGGAGGTCCTGCCGCGCAGGCCGATCGACTACCGCGACCGGACGTTGCTCGAGTTCGACCTCGACGCCGCCCTGGCGCGCAAGCCCCAGCTGCTCCTGGTCGATGAGTACGCTCACTCCAATGCCCCCGGCTCGCGTCATCCCAAGCGTTGGCAGGATGTCGAAGAGCTGCTGGCCGCCGGCATCGACGTCTGGACCACGCTCAACGTCCAGCACCTGGAAAGCCTCGTCGACGTGGTCTGGAAGATCACTGGCGTGCGCCAGCGCGAGACGGTGCCCGATAGCGTCCTGTCCCGCGCCGACGAGATCGAGCTGATCGACATCACCCCGACCGAGCTGCGCGAACGGATGGCGGCGGGCAAGGTCTATGTTCCCGAGACGGCGCGACTGGCCGCCGACCGCTTCTTCAAGCCCGAAAACCTGACCGCCCTGCGCGAGTTGGCGCTGCGCCGCGCCGCCCAGACGGTCGACGACCAGCTGAACCAGGCCATGCGCGCGGCCGGAGTCGAGGGACCCTGGGCGGCGGGCGAGCGGATCCTGGTGCTGATCGGGCCCGACGCCATGGCCGGCTCGCTGGTCCGCGCCGGCCGCCGCCTGTCCGACATGATGATGGACGCCTCCTGGACGGTGGCGCACATCGAGCGGCCCAACCGCGCCGCCGGCGACGCCATCGGCCGGGTCAAGCTGAACGAGGCGCTCAAGCTGGCCGAACAGCTGGGCGGCTCCACGGTGGTGCTCAATGGCGATGACCTGGTCGCCGCCGTGCGCGACTACGCCCGGCGCAACAATGTGACCCAGATCGTGGTGGGCAAGTCCCGGCGATCGAAGTGGCGGAGCCTGTTCGGCCGCTCGCTCGCGCCGGCCCTGCTGGACGGCGCGGCGGGCGCGGCGTTGCACATCATCACCGAGGCGGGCGCCGACGACCATGCCGCCCAGGCGGTCCGGCCGCGACGGCGGGAGGATCGCCCGAACTGGCGCGGACACCTCGGCGCCGCGACCCTGGTCGCCGCGGCCATCGGGCTGGCGATGCTGATGGACCGTCAGGTCGAGAACGCCAATCTGGCGATGATCTTCATGCTCAGCGTGCTGGGATCGGGGCTGGCGTTCGGCCTGTGGCCGGCGGTCACCGCGGCGGCGATGGCGGCGGTCGCCTACAACTTCTTCTTTCTGGAACCTCGCCTCACCTTCCTGATCGGCCATCCCGCCGATGTGCTGACGTTTGCGGTCTTCTTCGCCGCCGCCATGACCACGGGCTGGCTGGCGGGTCGCGTCAGGGACCAGGCGCGGGCCACATCGCGCCGGGCCTCGGCCATCTCCGCCCTATTGGCGGCCAGCCGGCGACTGTCCGGCGCCGCGCGCAAGGAGCAGGCCGCCGCCGCCCTGGCCGAACAGCTGGCGGCGGCGACCGGCGGCAAGGCCATCGTCTTCCTGCCGGCCGACGGCGACATCGTCGCCAGCGCCGCCTCGCCGGACATGGAGACCTTGTCCACCGGCGACATCGCCGCCGCCCGCTGGGCCTGGGAGCGGGGCGAGCCGGCCGGAGCCGGCACCGGCACCCTGCCCAACGCCGGCTGGACCTTCCGGCCGCTCCAGGGCGTCAAGGCGCGCTCGGGCGTCGTCGCGCTCGAGCCCCGGGCGCTGGCGGCCGAGGAGGACGAGCGCTTCGCCCTCGCGCTGCTCGACCAGGGCGCCATCGCCCTGGAGCGGGCCGAATTCGCGGCCGAGGCCGCAGACGCCGAAGCGCTGCGCCGGTCCGACAGATTGCGCTCAGCCCTGCTCAACTCGGTCAGTCATGACCTGCGCACGCCCCTGTCGACGGTGCTGGGCGCGGTGACCACCCTGATCGACTTCGGCAAGGGCATGGAGGCGCGGGTGCGCACCGACCTGTTGCTGTCAATTCGCGAGGAGGCCGAGCGGCTGAATCGCTATGTCGGCGACCTGCTGGACATGACCCGGCTGGAGGGCGGCGCCCTGGTCACACGCCGCGAATGGACCGACGTGCGAGACGTGCTGGGCGCGGCGATCGCGCGGGTCGAGCGCCGGCTCGAGCACCGCCGGCTGGACCGCGACTTCCCGGCCGAGCTCAGCATGGTCATGGCCGATCCGTCCCTGCTCGAGCAGGCCCTGGTCAACATCCTGGAAAACGCCATCGCCTACAGCCCCGATGGCTCGGCCATCGAGACCGCCGCCTACGAGGATCGCGGCAATGTGGTGATCTCGATCGAGGACGAGGGCCGGGGCATCCTCACCGCCGAGCTGGAGCGCGTCTTCGAGCGGTTCCGGCGTATGGAGGAGGCCACCGATCGCGGCAAGGGCGCCGGCCTGGGGCTGGCCATCTCCAAGGGCTTCGTTGAAGCCATGGGCGGGCGAATCGCCGCCGCCAGCCCGATCCACGACGGACGCGGCACCCGCATCCTGATCAGCCTGCGCAAGGAAACCGCCACGCCGGGACACATGCTTTGACCGCCTATCGCCCCCGCATCCTCGTCATCGACGACGAGCCCCAGATTCACCGCTTCCTGGGGCCGGCGCTCGACGCCTCCGGCTACGAGCACGTCCGCGCCGACGACGCCGGCGCCGGCCTGCGCGAGATCGCCCGCAAACCGCCCGACGCGGTGGTGCTCGACCTCGGACTGCCGGACATGGACGGCAAGGAAGCGCTTCAGAAGGCCCGCGCCTTCTACGACGGCCCGATCCTGATCCTCTCCGCCCGGGACCGAGAGACCGAGAAGATCGACGCCCTCGACGCCGGCGCCGACGACTATGTGGAAAAGCCGTTCGGGGTCGGCGAGCTGCTCGCTCGACTGCGCGTCGCCATGCGCCACCGCCTGCGCCGCGAGGGCGCCGAGCAGATCATGCGCTCCGGCGAGGTCGAGATCGACCTGGTCAACCGCAGGGTCACCAAGGCCGGCGAGGCGGTCAAGCTGTCGCCCAAGGAGTACGATCTCCTGGCCTGTCTGGCGGGGGGCGCCGGCCGGGTGCTGACCCATCGCCAGATCCTCACCGCCGTCTGGGGCCCCGCCCATGAACACGACGTTCAGTACCTGCGGGTCTTCGTCGGCCAGCTGCGCCAGAAGCTGGAGACGGATCCGGCCGCGCCGGCGGTCATTCTGACCGAACCGGGGGTCGGCTACCGTTTCGGCTAGGACGTTTTCCCGCGAACCGGATTAACTACCGACCAGCGTCCCGGCGCGCAGAGGATCGAGCAGGCACCAGATGAGCGTCGTCGCGGCCTATGTTTACGGGGAGGGCAGGCGCCTTCGGGAAATCGACCTGGCCGTCCCCGAGAGCCTGGCCATGGCGCCCGGGGAATATGCCTGGATCGGCCTCTTCGAGCCGAGCGCGGCCGAGCTTGAGGTGTTGCGGCAGCGCTTCAAGCTGCATCCGCTGGCTATCGAGGACGCGCTGAAGGCCGACCAGATGCCCAAGGTCGACGTCTATGGCGAACACCTCTTCGTCGTCGCCCGCACGGCCCATCTCGACCAGGGGGTGATCGGCTACGGCGAGACCGACCTGTTCGTCGGCCATGACCATATCATCACCGTCCGGCACGGCTCGGCGCGGGCCCACCTTGAGCTGCGCCATCATCTGGAGGCGGCCCCAGACCAGCTCAGGCACGGCGTCGACTACATCCTGCACGCGGTCCTCGATTTCATCGTCGACGGCTACTTTCCGATCGTCGACGCCATCGAGGAAGAGGTCCTGGCCATGGAGCACTACGCGCTCGACGCCTTCCTCAGCCGTCATGAGGTCAATCGCATCTTCAACCTGCGCCGCGAGCTCATGCGTTTCCGGCGCGTGCTGGGGCCGATGGAGGAGGTCGCCAGCCGCCTTGAGCATCACGATCTGCCCTGTGTCGATCCGGAGGTGCGGCCCTACTTCCGCGATGTCGGCGACCATGTGCGCCGGGTCGCCTCGATGGTCGAGGGGCTGCGCGAGGTGCTGTCGTCGGTGTTCGAGGCCAGCACCCTGCTCGAGCAACAGCGTCAGGGGGCGATCACCCGCCGCCTCGCCGCCTGGGCGGCCATCCTGGCCGTCCCGACCGCCATCGCCGGCGTCTACGGCATGAACTTCGACCACATGCCGGAGCTGCACTGGAAGTACGGCTATCCGCTGGCGGTGGCGCTCATCCTGGCCGTCTGCGCCGTTCTCTACGCGCGGTTCAAACGCTCGAAGTGGTTGTAGTCGCGGGCCCACGCGGCCCCGGCCCCGTCCGACCCCGGCAAACGAATGGCGCACCCGACACGATTCGAACGTGTGACCTTTGCCTTCGGAGGGCAACGCTCTATCCAGCTGAGCTACGGGTGCGGATCGCTGGCGGAGGCGGGTCTTTAGCGGAAGTCGGCGCCGAGCGCTACCCCGCCGCGAGCCAGACGAAGCGGACCGCGAACAAGGCCGCCAGCAGGAACACCGGCCAGTCGGCTGGTCGGGCCTGGCCCCGGGCCAGCTTGAGCACCGCATGGGCGATGATGCCGAAAGCCAGGCCGTTGGCGATCGAGAAGGTCAGCGGGATGGCGATCAGGGTCAGGAAGCCGGGGACGGCCACCATCGGATCGGTCCAGTCGCTCCCCGCCAGCGGCGCCATCATCATGGCGCCGACCAGGATCAGGGCCGGGGCCGTGGCGGCGGGCGGGATGGCCTGGGCGAAGGGCGCGAACGCCATCGCGGCCAGGAACAGCAGACCGACAACGACCGCGGTCAGGCCCGTGCGGCCCCCGGCGGAAACGCCCGCGGCGCTCTCGATGTAGCTGACCGTGGTGGTGGTTCCCGCCACCGCGCCGACCATGGTGGCGGCGGAATCGGTGAGAAGGACCTTGTCGAGGCGGGGAATCTCGCCGGTCTCTGGGTCGACGATGCCGGCCCGCTTGCTGACCGCCACCAGGGTGCCGACGTTGTCGAACAGGTCGACGAACAGGAACACGAACAGGATCTCGACCAGCGCCAGGGTCAGGCCGCCGCCGCCGAGACCCAAGGCCGCCGGGACGTCGAGCTTGAAGGCCGTCGCGGTCAGTTCGGCCACGTTGTAGGGCGCGGGCCGGAAGTCCACCAGGCCGAGGATCCAGGCCAGGGCCGTGGTGGCCAGGATGCCGATCAGCATGGCCGCCTTGACGCGCCAGGCGAGCAGGGCGGCGGTCACCGCCAGGCCGAAAACGGCCAGGGCCGCGGCCGGAGCGGTCAGATCGCCGAGCGCCACGGTGGTGGCCGGGTGGGCGACGACGAGGCCTGCGCTCCGCAGGCCGATGAAGGCGATGAACAGGCCGATGCCGGCGGCGATGGCCGCGAACAGATCGCGCGGGATGGCGCCCACGATCAGCCGTCGCACGCCCGCGACGGTCAGCAGCAGGAAGGCGACGCCCGACAGGAAGACGCAGCCCAGCGCGGTCTCCCAGGGCAGGCCCATGCCCTTGACCACGGTGTAGGTGAAGTAGGCGTTCAGCCCCATGCCGGGGGCCAGCGCGATCGGGTAGTTGGCGAACAGGCCCATGCAGATCGAGCCGAAGGCGGCCGCCAGGCAGGTGGCCGCCGCCGCGCCCGCCGCCGGCATCCCGGCGTCGGCCAGGATCGTCGGATTGACCAGGATGATGTAGGCCATGGTCAGGAAGGTGGTGAACCCGGCCAGCACCTCGGTGCGCACCGCCGTGCCGTTCTCCTTCAGCCGGAAGATCCGCTCCAGCATGATCCGCCCTCCTTCCCCCGGCCGCGAGGTTAGGCGCCCGGCTTCAGGACGGCAAGGCGGCCGCCGTGACACCGGCGGGCGGCGCGGATAGAACAGCCCCGTCCGTACGGAGACCCCGACCTTGAAGCTTCCCGCCCCGTTCATCCAGCTGCCGCTCGCCTTCGACGCGGAGGCGCTGGCCGCCGAGATCGCCGCCCTCGGCGAGGAGAACTGGTTCCCGCATCCGGCGGGCTACGCCGGCAACGACTATCTGCCGCTGGTCTCGGCCGGCGGCGTGGTGACCGGGGAGTCGCCGACGGGGCCGATGCAGCCGACGCCGCTGCTGCGCCGCTGCGCCTATCTGATGCAGGCGATGGAGAGCCTGGGCGCCGTCTGGGGCCGATCGCGGCTGATGCGCCTGCAGGGCAACGCCGAGGTCACGCCGCACGCCGACCTCGGCTACTACTGGCGCGACCACCTGCGCGTCCATGTGCCGATCGTCACCTTCCCCGAGGTGCGCTTCCGGGCCGGGGCGGCGGAGATCAACATGGCCGCCGGCGAGTGCTGGGTGTTCGACACCTGGTTGCCGCACATGGTCAGCAACGAGACCGGCAAGTCGCGGATCCATTTGGTGGCCGACACCGTCGGCGGGGCGAAGTTCTGGGATCTGTTCCAGGCCGGCAAGCCGCACAGCATGGCCCTGCCCGACTGGGCGCCGCAGCGTGTCGCGCCGGAGCCGGGCCGGGTCGCCGAACTTGAGGTCGAACGGGTCAACGCCCCGGTGGTGATGACGCCCTGGGAGGTGCGCGACCATATCCAGTTCCTGCTGCGCGAGGCGCAACCGGGGCCGCTGGTCCAGCAGGTCGGGGCGGTGCTGACCCCGTTCCACCGCGTCTGGCGCGCGCTCTGGGCCCAGTATGGCGAGGCGCCGGACGGCGAGGGCCGCTACCGTCAGGCGCTGAACGTGGTCACCGCCGCCTTGCGGCAGGCCGGCGCCGAACAGCTGCTGCTGATCAACGGGGCCAGCTTCATGACCGCCTTCTCGAGCCTGGTGATCAATCCGGCGCTGGCGGCCCTGGCGCCGCAGATTCTCGCCGAGGACCGCGGAAGCGGCGCGGTCGCCGCCCCGGGACGCCTCAACTAGGGCGCGTTCCCATAGGCCGGAACCGGCTATCGGACCAATCGCGCGACCAGCAAGGAAACTAGAGCGGTCGATCTGAAACCATCAGATCGACCGCTCCGGGTCAGTGCATCCGGAAGCGGACCGGGACCGCCTTCGGACCGCAGACGAAGCCCGCCTCCATGCGACGTGGCTCGCCGTCGAGCTCGATGCTCTCCAGCCGGGGCAGCAGCTCCTCCCACAGCAGGCGCATTTCCATGCGGGCCAGGTGCTGGCCCAGGCAGACGTGGGCCCCGTAGCCGAAGGCGACGTGCTTGTTGGGCGTGCGCTCGATGTCGAAGCGGTAGGGATCGGTGAACACGCTCTCGTCGCGATTGCCCGACGGATAGCTCAGGTACAGCCAGTCGCCCTTGGCGATCTTGCGGCCCGCCAGTTCGGCGTCGGCGGTCGCCGTGCGCATGAAGTGCTTCACCGGCGTTTCCCAGCGGATCGATTCCTCGATCAGGCCCGGGATCAGGGCGAGGTTGTCCTTCACCTTGCGGAACTGGTCGGGGTTCTCGGCCATGGCCCACATGGCGCCGGACGTGGTGTTGGAGGTCGTGTCGTGCCCGGCCGTGGCGGCGATGATGTAGTAGCTCATGGCCTCGAGATGGCCGAGCGGCTGGCCCTCGATCTGGCCGTTGGCGATGACGCTGGCGAGGTCGTTGCGCGGATTGCGCCGACGGTCCTCGGTCATGGCGTTGAAGTAGGTCATGAAGTCCACGACCGTGGCCTGGACGTTGGCGATGCCGGCGTCGACGTCGGTGACGGCCCCGCCGGAGCGGTTCAGCTCGGGATCGGCGCTGCCGAACAGCTCCTGGGTCAGCTTGAGCATGCGCGGCTCATCGCACTCGGGCACGCCGAGCACTTCCATGATCACATGCAGCGGATAGAGGAAGGCGACGTCGCGGGCGAAGTCGCAGCGATCGCCCTTCTCGGCCATGCGGTCCACGAAGCCGCGCGCGATCTCGCGGATTCGCGCTTCCAGCTGGCGGAGGTTCTGCGGCAGGAACCAAGCCTGGGTCAGCCGGCGGTAGGCGAAGTGGTCCGGATTGTCCATCTGGACCAGCGAGCGGACCAGGTGCGGCGAGCCGCCGGTCAGCTGCCGGACCTTCAGATCGGCCTCGATGGGCGTCACCACGGTCGCCCGGTCGCCGTTGTGGAACAGGTCGTTCTGCTTCTCGACCTCCTGGATGTCGGCGAACCGCGTGACCACCCAGAAGGGATCGAAGCCCTCGGGCTGGGCCTGCTCCAGCGGCGCATTGGCGCGCAGCCAACGGAAGGCCTCGTGCGATCGATCCCAGTGGGCGTACGCCTTGGGGTCGACGATGGTGTTGGCGATGTCCTGCGGAATCATCCGTATCTCCCGTAGCGTGGCGCCGCTCTCACCCGGCGGCCTTATCATTTGTCTAGCATTCAGTTGCTATACGTCCAACAAATAAGTTAGAGATCGCCCATGCCCGACCGCGTGACCACCACCGCCAGGCGATCCCAGGCCGAACGCCGGGACGAATCGGAGCGTCGGCTCCTGAGGGCTGCGACCGAGCTCGTTGTCGAGCAGGGCGTGCGGGCGGCGACCTTCGAGGCGATCGGCCAGCGGGCCGGCTACAGCCGGGGCCTGGCGACCCAGAAGTTCGGCTCCAAGCAGGGCATGACCGAGGCCCTGATCGCCCACCTGCACGAGCGACAGAACGAGGCGCTGGCCGCCGCCGGCATCGATCGGGCCCCCGGCCTCGACGCCCTGCTGGCCTACGTTGACCACTATCTTCGCCGCCTGAAGCTGGAGGCGGACGGGCGCGCCTACTTCATGCTGATGGCCGACGCCGTGGCCGATCTGTCGACGTTGCGCACGGCCTTCGCGGCCTCGCACACGCGGGTCGAACGACTGCTCGAAGGCATCGTCATTCGCGGCCAGGACGAGGGCGCCATCCGCGCCGACCTCGATCCGGACGCCGCCGCCCTGATGGTCGGCAGCCTGTTGCTCGGCTTGTCGATCCAGTGCCTGGTCGATCCGGAGATGGACCTCGATCCGATCCGGGAGACCAGCCTGGCCACCCTGCGACTGAGTTTCGCCACGCCGTCCGGACAGCGATCATGACCACCGAAGACGCCTACAAGACCTGGCAATGCCGGACCTGCGGCTATCTCTACGACGAGGCCGAGGGCGACCCGGGAGAGGGGCTGCCCGCCGGCACGCGCTGGGCCGATATCCCGGCCGACTGGGTCTGCCCGCTGTGCGGCACGCCCAAGGCCGACTTCGACATGATCGAACTGTAGAAGAGGCCGGGACGCGCTTCCTGGCCCTCGACAGTGTCGAAGGGTGTTGAGGGACAGCTACGGGCTGGCGCCCGAAGCAGTCCCGATCCGATCAGTCCTTCGTCGGGCTGACGCCGCCCGGCGCGTCGTAGGTCAAGGCCAGGAAGACGTCCTCGAGATCGGGGTCCTCCGTGGCGATGTCCTTGATGTGCAGGCCGCTGGCCCGCACCGCCGCCAGGACCTGCTCGACGCTCGATTGGCCGGTCTTGTAGGTCACCGCGAATGAGCCGCCGCCCCGCAGCCGGGTCTCGAAGCCGGTCAGATCCGGCGCCGTGGCCACCGGCTCCTCGGGCGTCACCACCACGTTGCGGGTGTCCAGCCGCTTCAGCAGGGTTTCGGTTGGTTCGCAGGCCGTGACCTCGCCGCGGTTGACGATGGCGATCTGGTCGCAGAGCTCCTGCGCCTCTTCGAGGTAGTGGGTGGTCAGGACAATGGTCACGCCCTGCCGGTTGAGACCGATGACATAGTTCCAGAGCTGGCGGCGCAGTTCGACGTCGACCCCGGCGGTCGGTTCGTCGAGGATCAGCACCGGCGGGCTGTGAACCATGGCCTTGGCCACCATGAGGCGCCGCTTCATGCCGCCCGAAAGCATGCGGACGTAGGCCCCGGCCTTGTCGGAGAGGCCGAGGGCGGCGAGCAGTTCGTCGGTCTTTCGCTCGCTCTTCGGCACGCCGTACATGCCGGCCTGCACTTCCAGGGACTCGCGAGGGGTGAAGAACACGTCGGCGGCCAACTCCTGGGGCACGACGCCGATCGCGGCGCGGGCGTCGCGGGAGCGCTCGTCGATGTCGCGGCCCCAGATTCGCACCGTGCCGGAGGTCTTCTTGGTCAGACCGGCCAGGATGTTGATGAAGGTCGACTTGCCCGCGCCGTTCGGGCCCAGCAGGCCGAAGATCGAGCCCCGCGGGATCTTCAGATCAATGCCGTTCAGCGCCTGCTTCGGCGGCGTGGTCTTGGTGCCGGCGTAGGTCTTGTAGAGACCTTCGGCTTCGATCGCGTAGTCAGGCAGCTGCATGGGGACCCGGGTCGTTGACGCCAAAGCGGCGCGTCGCATAGGTATGCCTCGCGCGCCGTCCAGCCAAGGGCGGCCCAGCGCTTTGCACGGAAGACCCTCGATGGCCCGCAAGCCCAAGGCGACGACGCCGACCGCAACCCCGCTGCCGCAGGCCGCGACCTTTCCCGCGCCGGAAACGGTGGCGGTCCGTTCACACCGCATCGCCTGCGAGGGCGTCGGCGGCGCGCTCGGCCATCCGAAGGTGTGGCTTGAGATGGGCGAGGCGGGCTGGGTCGACTGCCCCTACTGCGATCGCCGCTTCGTGGCCGCCACCGCGCCGGGCGACGAGGACGAACGGCTCGCGCCGGGCGTCTATGAGGGTTCGGCCGGACATTGAGGTCCGGTTTCCGCGAGCGCCGGGGCTGACGGCTTCGGCCGACGGACCTATCTTCGGCCCATGAGCAACGCCGATCTCTTTCGCGGGCTGCACGCCTCCGGTTTCCTGATCCTTCCCAACGCCTGGGACGCCGGATCCGCGCGGGTCATCGAGACCCTCGGCGCCCGCGCCGTGGCCACCTCCAGCGCCGCCGTCTGCTGGGCGCACGGCTACGCCGACGGCCATCATCTGCCGGTCGACTTCCTCGTCGCCACGGTGCGAGAGATCACCCGCGTGGTGTCGATCCCGGTGACCTGCGACTTCGAGGGCGGTTACGCCGACGACCCTGCCCAGGTGGCGGAGAACATCGCCAGGATCATCGACGCCGGCGCGGTCGGCATCAACATCGAGGACGGCCGCGAACCGCCGGAGCTGCTGGCGCGCAAGATCGGCGTGGTGCGCGAGGCGGCGGCGAAGGCGGGCGTGAACCTGTTCGTCAACGCCCGCACCGACGTCTTCCTGAAGGGCCTTGCAGAGGGCGAGGCCGCCGTCGCCGAGTCGCTGCGACGCGGAGCCCTGTATCGCGAGGCCGGGGCCGACGGCCTGTTCGTTCCCTACATCGTCAGGGACGCCGATATCGCGACGATCGCCGCTGCGTGCGGCCTGCCCCTCAACGTCATGGCGCGGCCCGGTCTGGCGGCCGCCGCGACCCTGGAGACCCTGGGCGCCCGGCGGTTGTCGTCCGCCACCGGCCTTGCGCGCGCGGCGCTCAACGCCCTGAAGACGGCGACGACGGCCTTCCTGGAATCCGGGGACTCGGACGCGCTCAGCGCGGCGGGCGGGGCGACGACGGACTACAACAAGCTGTTCCTGTAGGCCTCCACCACCGCGTCATGGCCCGACGTGTTCGGGCCATGACGGAGTGAGAGAAGGCGTGCGGCCCTAAACTCGCCCGAACGGCACCACCTTGTTGGCGGCGTCGTGGCCGATGTCCGCGGCGCCGAGAAACGGGATCCCCGAGCGCTCGCACCAGAAGCGGACGATCTCCTCCGCCGTCATGCCGAAGTCGGCGGTCGGGTTCTCGTCGACCAGGAAGCGGCCCATGCGTATGCCCCTCACGCGGCGGATCGCCGGGCTGCTGGTCAGGTGGAAGAGCGTGCGGTCGATGCGATAGGCGTACTCGCCGACCTCCTCGATCATCAGCACATGATCGGTCAGGTCCGGCTCCAGCGGCGTGCCGAGGATCTGGCTGAGGATGGTCAGGTTGAAGGCGACGGTCTTCTCGCCGGGAACCAGATTGGCCTCCAGCGCGGCGGGATCGCGATCGACCAGCCAGGCCAGCGCCCGCGCCACCGCCGCCGTGCCGTCCGCGCGGCGGATATCGTGCGGCAACGGTCCGTGGGCCAGAAGCGGAAATCCGGCCCGATAAAGTCCGGCCAACAGCGCGCCGCCGTCGCTGTAGCCCATCCAGATCTTGCGCCGCGCCGCGTCATCCAGGCCCGCCAGGATCGCCTCGGCCGGCCGCGCCGCGCCGTAGCCGCCGCGCGCGAACCAGACCGCGTCGATTGACGGATCGTTGGCGATGCGCAGGACCCCTTCCGCCCGCTCGGCGTCGGTACCGGCGAAATGGCCGTGGCGCAGGAAGCACTGAGGGTCGAACATCAGCTCGACTCGGTCGCCGTAGCGCTCGCGGGCGAAGGCCGTCACCTCATCTGGCACGGCTGGGTCGATGAAGGACGAGGGCGCGACCACGCCGATCCGAACCCGCTCGCCCATGCCTGTCCTTCCGGCCGTTTGCCGCCCTCGTCCCGACCGTATATTGGCCGGACATGCTTCGCGACAGACCCTACTTCTTCTCCGGCATCGGCGGCAGCGGCATGCTGCCCCTGGCCCTGATCGTCCAGGCCATGGGCGAAGTTGTCGAAGGCTCTGACAGAGCGCTCGACAAAGGCATGACCGGCGCGAAGTTCGCCTTCCTCGCCGACCGGGGCATCGGCCTGCACGCCCAGGACGGCAGCGGCGTCGTCAGCGCCGACCAGGTGATCGTGGCCAGCGCCGCCGTCGAGGACACGGTGCCGGACATGGTTCGGGCCCGGGAGGTCGGCGCCACCGTGCTGCGCCGGCCCGAACTGCTCGCCGACCTGTTCAACAGCGCCGCGCGCTCGGTCGGCGTCGCCGGCACCAGCGGCAAGTCGACGACCACGGCGATGATCGCCTGGATCCTGCACAGCCTCGGTCAGGACCCGACGGTGATGAACGGCGCGGTGATGAAGAACTTCGTCACCGACGACATCCCCTTCGCCAGCGCCCTGGTCGGCAAGGGCGACCTGTTCGTCAGCGAGGTCGACGAGAGCGACGGCTCGATCGCGCGCTACGACGCGACGGTGGCGGTGATCAACAACATCTCCGAGGACCACAAGTCGATGGACGAGCTGCGGACCCTGTTCGCCGGCTTCGCCGACCGGGCTCATCGCGTGGTGCTCAACCTCGACAACGACGAGACGGCGCTGCTGGCCAGCAAGGCCCGGCCGGACCGCATGGTCACCTGGAGCCTGTCGGACCTGGACGCCGATCTGGAAGCGTCGGACATCGTCCCGCAGCCCGAGGCCATTACCTTCCGGCTGACCGGCCGCGACGGACTGGACGTGCCGGTGACCCTGGGCGTGCCGGGCCGCCACAACGTCGCCAACGCCATGGCGGCCCTGGGCGCGGCCAAGGCCCTGGGCCTCGACGTGGCGAATGCGGCGGCGGCGCTAGAGGGCTACAGCGGCGTCAAGCGGCGGATGGAAATCGTCGGCCGCAAGGGCGGCGTCACCGTCATCGACGACTTCGGGCACAACCCGGACAAGATCGCCGCCACGCTCGAGGCGCTGCATGCCTTCCCGGGCCGGCTGCTGGTGATGTTCCAGCCGCATGGCTTCGGGCCGCTCAGGATGATGCGGCGCGAGTTCGTCGAGGGCTTCGCCAGCGGGCTGACCGCCGAGGACATGCTGCTGATGCCGCCGCCGGTCTACCACGGCGGCACCACCACGCGGGACGTGACCAGCGCCGACATCGCCGGCGACGTCGCCGCCGCCGGCCGCCACGCCGAGGCGCTGGACAGCCGCGAGGCCGTCGGCGACCGGCTGGTCGAGCTGGCGCGCCCCGGCGACCGCATCGTGATCATGGGCGCCCGCGACGACACCCTGTCGACCTTCGCGGCCGAGGTGCTGGCGAGGCTGCCGAGCTAATCAGCCGCCGATTCTTCCACCTCTGGCTCGGGCGCCAGGTTGAAGTTGATCGGCAGTCTGACCCGCGCGCCCTGGACCGGCCGTCCGCCGTTCGTCCACGGGTTCATCTGGGTGATGCCGGCGACGGCGACCGCCGAGGCGCCGAAACCGAGGCCTTCGGGCGACTCCCGGGCGACCTTGCAGTCCGTCAGGCGACCGTCCGCGGCGACCAGGCAATCGGCCACGCCCACACCCTGCGTCACGCCCTTCTCGGCGGCGGCGGCCGGATACAGGGCGACGATCTTCTTCGGGTCGATGCGGCTGATCCAGGTCGGCTTGACCACCTTTCGCGCCTGGCCGGCCGGAGTCGTGGGATTGTGGAACTGGAAGCTCAGAATAACGTCGGCGTTGGCGTACTTCGTCGCCTCCTCCGGGGTCATTCGCATCTGGAAGCGGTCCGTGAGGGGCAGGGCGGCCTTGCCGAACAGGGCGCCCTTCGGAACCCCGCCGGCGATCGTGCAGTCGCGCAGGTGGCCGGTCTGACCCAGCCGGCAGCGCACCGCGGCCGCGCCGCTCTCAAGCTCGCCCGCCTCGGCCGGCCAGGCGGCGGCCATGTCCTCGAAGGTCGGCGCCCGGGCCCAGATCGGGTCGAGAATGACATAGCGGGCGCCTGATCCGACCAGGAAGACGATGGGGATCCGCACCGAAGCGCCGTCGACGGGTTTGCCGTCCCGCAGCATCGGCTTCATCCGGAACTCGCGAACAGCCATCTTCTCGACGGCGACGCCAAAGCCCATGCCCACCGGCCACTCGGAGATCGCCTTGCAGTCCCTCAGCCGGCCATCGACGCCGACCGTGCAGGTCACGGTGGCGCGTCCGCTCACGGAACGATCCACCGCTTCGTCGGGATAATGCCGTGCAATCTCGTCGCCGGTCGGCTTGCGCGCCCAGTCGGGGTTGGTGACGACCGACCCGGCGTCGCCGGCCAGGGATCCCGCGCCCCAGGCCAGGCCAGCCAGGGCCGCGGCCGCGGCGATCAACGTTCGCATGAAAAGCCTCCGATACTTGCCCCATAGTGGCGTCAACCGCGCGGCGCGTGCAAGCGCGATGGCGGGCTGACCCGGCGCGAGTCAGCCACTATCTTGCCCCCATGACCGACACCGCCGCGCCCGCCGCCGAAGACCGCCCGCTGACCCAGGACGGGCCCGCCCTGCGGCTCTATCTGATCGACGCCTCGGCCTACATCTTCCGGGCCTACCACGCGCTGCCGCCGCTGACCCGCAAGTCCGACGGCCTGCCGGTCGGCGCCGTGCAGGGCTACTGCAACATGCTGTGGAAGCTGCTGAAGGACATGAAGGGCGCGGACGGCCCGACCCACCTGGCGGCCATCTTCGACCACTCCGAAAAGACGTTCCGCAATGATCTCTACGACCAGTACAAGGCCCACCGCCCGCCGGCCCCCGAGGATCTGGTCCCGCAGTTCCCACTGGTGCGCGAGGCGACGAAGGCGTTCGGCGTCCACTGCGTGGAGCTGCCCGGCTACGAGGCCGACGACCTGATCGCCACCTATGCCTGCAAGGCGCGGGATCTGGGCGGGGAGGCGGTCATCGTCTCCTCGGACAAGGACCTGATGCAGCTGATCGGCCGCGGCGTGGTCATGTACGATCCGATGAAGGACCGTCGTCTGGAGGAGGACGCGGTCATGGAGAAGTTCGGCGTCACGCCGGACAAGATGGTCGATCTGCAGGCCCTGATCGGCGACAGCGTCGACAACGTGCCTGGCGCGCCCGGCATCGGCCCCAAGACCGCCGCCGCCCTGCTGGGCGAATACGGCGATCTCGACACGCTGCTGGCCCGGGCTGGCGAGATCAAGCAGCCAAAGCGCCGCGAAACCCTGATCGAGCACCGCGACCAGATCCTGCTCAGCCGCGAACTGGTCCGCCTGACCTGCGATGCGCCCGCCCCCGAGCCGATCGACGACTTCGCGGTCAAGGACCCCGATCCGACAACCCTGTCGGCCTTCCTGGAGCTGATGGAGTTCCGCAGTCTCCAGCGCCGGGTTGGCGACGGCAAGCACGAGGCTCATGACGGTCAGGCCTTCACCCAGCCGAAGGGTCGGACGGCGATTCCGACGGCCCCCGTCATCTCGCCTCGCTACGCGCCACAGGCCGTCAACGCCGACGCCCCGGCGCAGGCCTTCGACCTCGACGCCTACCAGTGCGTACAGACCCTTGAGGCGCTCGACGCCTATATCGCCCGGGCGACCGCGGCGGGGATCGTTGGCTTCGACACCGAGACCGACGCCCTGTCGGCGACCCATGCGGGCCTTTGCGGCGTGTCGCTGGCCATCGGACCCAACGACGCCTGCTACATCCCGCTCACCCACGAGCACCCGCCGATGGAAGGGGCCGGCGGCCTGGACTTCGGCGACACGCCGGACACGCGCGAGGCCATCGTCCAGATCGACACGGACGAGGCGCTGAAGCGGCTGAAGGTGCTTCTGGAAGACCCGACCGTGCTGAAGGTCACCCAGAACGGCAAGTACGACATGGCCGTGATGGCGCGACGCGGCATCCGCGTGGCGCCGATCGACGACACCATGCTGATCTCGTACGTGCTCGAGGGCGGCCTGCACGGCCACGGCATGGACGAGCTGGCCCGGCTGCACCTGGGCCACGACCCCATCCCCTTCAAGCAGGTGGCGGGCGTCGGCAAGGCGCAGAAGTCGTTCAAGCACGTCGAATTGAAGCCGGCGACCTGCTACGCCGCCGAGGACGCCGACGTCACTCTGCGGCTGTGGCGGCTCCTCAAGCCCCGCCTGGCGCGCGAGGGCCTGCTAACTGTCTACGAGACGCTCGAACGGGGCATGCCCGCCGTGCTCGCCGATATGGAGCTGGAGGGCATTCGGGTTGATCCGGACCGCCTGCGCCGGCTCAGCCACGAGTTCGGCATGAAGATGGTCGAGCTGGAGGCCCAGGCCCACGACCTGGCCGGCCGGCCGTTCAACCTCGGCAGTCCCAGACAGATCGGCGACATCCTGTTCGGCGAGATGGCCCTGCCGGGCGGCAAGAAGACCGCCACCGGCCAGTGGGGCACCGACGCCAGCGTGCTCGAGGAGCTGGCGCTGGCCCACGACCTGCCGCGCACCCTGCTCGATTGGCGGCAGCTGTCGAAGCTGAAGGGCACCTACACCGACGCCCTGGTCGCCGCCGCCGATCCGGTCACCAACCGGGTGCACACCTCCTACCAGCTGGCCGCCGCCACCACGGGTCGCCTGGCCTCCTCCGATCCGAACCTGCAGAACATCCCTGTCCGCAACGAGATCGGCCGCCAGATCCGCCAAGCCTTCGTCGCCGCGCCGGGCAACGTCCTGATCAGCGCGGACTACAGCCAGATCGAGCTACGTCTGCTGGCCCATATCGGCGACATTCCGGAACTCAAGCGCGCCTTCCAGGCCGGGCTCGACATTCACGCCGCCACCGCCTCGGAGATGTTCGGCGTGCCGGTCGAGGGCATGCCCGCCGAGACCCGCCGCCGCGCCAAGGCGATCAACTTCGGCATCGTCTACGGCATTAGCGCCTTCGGCCTGGCCAACCAGCTTGGCATCGACCAGGGCGAGGCCGGCGCCTACATCAAGACCTACTTCGAACGCTTCCCTGGCATCCGCGACTACATGGACCGCACCCGGGCCGTCGTGCGCGAAGCCGGCCATGTCTCGACCATCTTCGGACGCCGCATCCATATCCCGGCCATCCACTCCAAGTCGGGGGCCGAGCGGCAGTTCGGCGAGCGCGCCGCCATCAACGCCCCGATCCAGGGCGCGGCGGCCGACATCATCCGCCGGGCCATGATGCGCATGCACGCCGCCCTGGCCGACGCCGGCCTGTCGGACGTGAAGATGCTGCTGCAGGTGCACGACGAACTGGTCTTCGAGGCGCCGGCCGACAAGGCCGAGGCGGCCATGACCCTGATCCGCGCGGTCATGGAGAAGGCGGCCGTCCCGGCGGTCGAGCTGACCGTCCCGCTGGTCGTCGAGGCCCGCGCCGCCGACAACTGGGACGAGGCGCACTAGGCGCCGCAGCGGCCCGCGGTCGCAGGGCCAAGGGAGTGGCTCGACGCTGGCGCGAGAATCCGCCACGCTCCCATCGCCTGTCGCGCGAAATCGCGGCGGCGCGGGGAGTGCGGAGGGAACACAGGCGTCGACGACGACGTTGGCCCTTCGGTCGGGATAGCTGGAGGGCTGGCCGTGAAAGACGTGTTGTACTGGAGCTTCGCCGTACCGGCGACCGCGATCGCGGCGCTGATCCTGCTCAGGCTGATGCAGGCGGCCTGAGGCGACCCTGGGGCCGCTCCCCCCCATGAATTGAGCAGGATCAATTACAGACGTTCGGATAGATGCAATCTGGCCCCCATAGTCCTAAGGGAGGGGGTTGTTTCGGCATGTCGATCGCTTTGGTCGCCGAAGACGAAGAAGGTGCGAGCCTCTCGCCCGGCTGCGCACGCGCGGGTCTGGCCTTCTTCATGCGGTCGGTTGAGCGTCTGGTCGCTCTGACCGGCGGAAACCTGATGGACGGCATCATCCTGGTCGCGGTCATGTGCGGCAACATTCCGGAGTTCCTGACCCGGGACAGGACCGACCTGCCATCGAGCTTTTCGATTCCCCCCGACGAGGCGCGCAGGCCCGTCAGCGTCTACGCCATCAGCAAGCAGCTGATGATCCCCTACGAGACCGCCCGCCGCCACGTCATGAGCCTGGCCGATCGCGGATTCTGCGTGCGGGTCGGACGCGAAGGGGTGATCGTTCCGAGCGCGGCTGTCCGGCGCCTGGTGAGTTCCAGCACTGTGCCCGACACCGTCAGGGATCTGGGCCTGCTGATCGCCCAATTGGACGCCCTCGGCGCGCTGGAGGAGCGGAAGGCGGCGACGTCGACCATCGACGAAGGTTCGAAGGTGGTCTGGATCGGCTGACCTCGACATGAGGGGCGCCCAACGAAGGCCTACTGCTCGCCAACACTTGCAGTGCAGTTCAAAGTGAGCATTTCTCAATATTACAGGATCTGCGCTCCTGCAAAGGTCTCGTAGTCTATCCTCATCGTGAGTGTATTTGCCGCCCGTAGGTCTATTTTCATTAGATGAATATTCACCGCGCAGCGGGCATCGTTCTCCAGTCACGCCCGATGTCTGCCGCCCGTGACGCGGCGTTCCCGGTGTCCTCAATGTCCGACGGCGGTCCGTTCCCCAAAACCCTGTTCCCAACCTGCGCCGCACTGAGGGCGCACGGGATCGATGTCGAGACGCACAGCCATGTGCTCGCCGTTCTCGTCGACGCCATCAGCCACATGGCCGGCGGTCCAGAGGCGCTCCAGGCCGCGCTCGAGGAGGTCAGGGCCAGGGAGTCCCTCTTCTCGGCGGCGGGCGGCCGCGACCCCGCCCTGCTCATGACCGCGGATTTCGTCGACGCCTGGCGCGTCGTGGGGGACTGACATGTCGAACGACCATGCCCTGATGCAACGCCTTGAGTTCATGCGGCTGGACGCGGTCGCGCAGGCCGAGATCGCGTCGCTTCGCCCATTGATCAAGAAAGAGATCGGCCCGGCCCTCGACGCCTTCTACGCCCAAGTGCGGCAATTTCCGGAGACACGCCGGTTCTTCAGCTCCGACGCGCACGTGGCCGCCGCGGCGGGGCGCCAGCAGCAACACTGGGACATCATCGCCAGCGCCAGCTACGGCGACGCCTACGTCCGGGGCGTTCGCGCCATCGGCCAGGTGCACGCTCGCATCGGTCTGGAGCCGCGCTGGTACATCGGCGGCTATGCGCTGGTCACCGAGAAGCTCGTCGAGGCCGTCGTGCGCGAGCACGCGCCCAAGGGCCTCGGCGTTCGCAGGCCCGCGGTCGAGAAACTGGGCCGGCAGCTGTCCAGCCTGGTCAAGGCGGTGCTGCTCGACATGGACTTCGCCATTTCGATCTACATCGAGACCCTTGATGCGGAGCGGAAGGCCGCTGAAGAGGTTCGCCTCGCCGCCGAGGTCCGCCAGAAGGCGGCGGTCGAAGCCATCGGAAGGGCCCTGTCGCGACTGGCGTCGGGCGACCTGGCCGCCGCATTCACCGAGCCGGTCGCGCCGGAGTTCCAGAGCCTGAAGGACGACTTCAATGCGGCGGTGACGGCGCTGTCGCAGACCCTTGAGGCGGTCGCCCGGTCGTCGGCAGGAATCCGCCACGGCTCGGACGAGATCTCCCAGGCCTCCGACGACCTGTCCCGGCGGACGGAGCAACAGGCCGCCAGCCTCGAGGAGACGGCCGCCGCGATGGACCAGTTGACCGCATCGGTCAGAAGGGCCGCGGACGGCGCCGATCAGGCCGCGCAGCTGGTGGCGACCGCCCGGGAGGAGGCCCAGCACTCCGGCCAGATCATGAACGACGCCGTCGCCGCCATGGGCAAGATCGAAGCGTCGTCCAATGAGATCGGACAGATCATCGGCGTGATCGACGAGATCGCCTTCCAGACCAATCTCCTGGCGCTGAACGCCGGCGTCGAGGCTGCGAGGGCCGGTGAGGCCGGGCGCGGCTTCGCGGTCGTGGCCTCCGAGGTCCGGGCCCTGGCCCAGCGCTCGGCCGAGGCGGCCAAGGAGATCAAGGGTCTGATCTCGGCCAGCGGACGCCATGTCGAGACCGGCGCCAAGCTGGTTGGGGAGACCGGCGACGCGCTCAGCCGGATCGTGCAGCGGGTCGCGGAGATCAACGACCTGGTCACGGCGATCGCGGGATCGGCGCGCGAGCAGTCGAACGCCCTCAACGAGGTCAATACGGCTGTCAATCACATGGACCAGGTGACGCAGCAGAACGCCGCCATGGTCGAACAGGCCACCGCCGCCACCCATTCGCTGCGCGCCGAGACGTCGGAGCTGGGTCGCCTGGTGGGCCGCTTCCGACTTGGCGAGGAGAACCGGGCGGCGATCGAGACCGACGACGCGCCGCCGGCTGGCTCGCCCCCGGTCCTGGCGGCCCGCAAGCGGCTCGCAGAGGCGGCGCGCGCCTTCTCCGCCGAAGGCAGGGCGGCGCTCAAGGTTGTCGATGACGCCGGCTGGGAAGAATTCTGACGACGTGCGGCGCACGCCCGGCGTCGCCCGACGACCTTGAGGTCATCGTCGTCGAGATCGGGGGATGGTCATTCGGCCTCGACGACCGCTTGATTAGCCTGTTGGCGGTCGGGGAGATCGCCAGGGCCGTCCGTCGGTCCGTCGGCCAGCGAGTCTGGCCGCCTCATCAGAGGATGACCGCGGCGCGGGCAGGCGCGATTCCCGTCCCGTCGAGAATCGCCCCGCTGAAGTCCGTCGGTCGGCGTGCGCCGCTATCCAGCCTCAGGTCGTCCAGCACCGCGCCTTCGAACTGAGCATGCGCCAGGTTGGCGCCGACGAAGCTCGCGCCGCGAAGATCCGCCTGCGAGAAATCAGCGCCCCGCAGGTCGGCCCCGTCGAAGCGCGCCGCCTGGAGTCGAGAGCCGCAGAAGTCGATCTCGACGCCGATCGCGCCGGTGGCGTTCATGCCCGGCAGGGTCCGATCGCGGAAGGCTCCTCGGGCTGGGCGCAGGTCCTTTCCGGCCAGCTCCGCGAGGCCTCCGCCGGTCACGGACATGGTGCCGATCCAGATCTCGGCGCGATCGACCTCGGCCTGGACGGCCTCGGCTTCGGTCCAGGCCTCGGGCGTCGGGTCGACGAGGCAACCGTCGAGGGCGGACGCCGGCAGACGCAGTCGCGCCACCGGCACGCCGGTCAGGATCGCGCCGTTCAGCCGGACGCCTTCCAAGTTGGCTCCGTGCAGATCGACGCCGCTCATGTTGGCGTTGCTGAAGTTGGCGTTCTTCAGGTTCGCTCCGCGCAGGGAGGCGCCCTTCAGCGTGCAGTTCGAAAAGTCGACGGCAAAGGCGACGGCGCCCGACAGGTCCGCGCCGTTCATCTTCAGGCCGCGGAAGCCGTCGGCCGCGCCCATCCAGCGCAGTCCGGCGATCTCGTCATGCTTGCACAGCACCGCCGAGCGGAGATCGGCTTCGTCAAGCCGGGAGCCGGTCAGGCGTGCGCCGCCGAGCCTTGAGCCACGAAGGTCGCCGCGCCGCAGATCCACCTCCGTCAGATCGGCGGTCATCAGGCTGGCGCTGTAGAAGCTGGCGCGTCGCAGATCGCAGCCGCTGAGGTCAGCGCCCTCCAGATCCGCGCCGGTGAACTCGGCGTCGGACAGGTTCCGGCGCCGGCAGACGATATTTCGCGCCGTGACGAAACGGCCGTTCGCCCTCTGGCCGCCGACGCGGCCGGCCAGAAAGGCTTCGTGCTGCCGCACCATGACCATGAAGGCCTGCGGCGAGATCGGTGAATTGTCGAGTTTCAGCGCGGCGCGCAGACGTGGCATAGGCGGTTCCTGACAGAACCTGGTCTTCCTAGGCCACGACGCTTTAGAAAGTCGGAATCTGGCGGGCGGATTGCACCCAATTCGGGGACGAACCGCCCCCAGGCCCTGGCCTGGTGGAGCCGAGGGGAGTCGAACCCCTGACCTCCTCATTGCGAACGAGGCGCTCTACCAACTGAGCTACGGCCCCCTCTCAGGCGAGAGAAGAGCGCGGCAAATACGGCTGGGGGCAAAGGCTGTCAAGCAGCCGTCCGCCATGGAAGCGCGACCATCCGGCGCGCGCCTTGCTGGCGCCCCGCCTCGCCGCTAGAACCGGGACATCATCCGACCGGAACCCGGCTTCATGTACTCGATCCTCGGCCTCGTCTTCTGGCTCGCCCACCAATTGCTGAACCTCGTCGTGCTGGCGCTGATCCTCAACGCCATCCTGTCCTGGCTGGTGGCATTCGACATCATCAACCTGCGCAATCGGTTCGTTTATCAGTTCTCGCATTTCCTCGATGCGGTGACCCGGCCGCTGCTCGCCCCCATCCGCAAGGTCGTGCCGTCGCTAGGCGGGGTCGATATCACGCCGATCATCCTGATCTTGCTGATCACGGGCGTGCAAAGGTTCATCCTTCGCGGAATCGCGGTGTCGCTCGGTGTCGACTACTGACCATGCGCCTGGCCGTCCGCCTCACCCCGCGCGGCGGCCGCGACGCGGTCGAGGGCTGGGCGATCGGCGCGGACGGCCGGCCCTTCCTGAAGGCGCGCGTCGCCGCCCCGCCCGTCGAGGGCGAGGCCAACGCGGCGCTGACGGCGCTGCTGGCCAAGACGCTGCGCGTGGCCAAATCGGCCGTCCGCATCGCCTCGGGCGACACCGCCCGCCTCAAGCAGGTCGAGGTCGAGGGGGTGGACGAAGCCGCCCTCACCGCCGCCTTCGGCCCCCGACCCGACACCACTCCGGGAGCCTGAACCATGGCCGGCAGCCAGGACTTCGCCGCCGATCCCCGCAACGCCAATGCGCTGATCTGGCTGAACGGCAGGCTGGTCACCCGCGACGCGGCCAAGATCTCGGTCTTTGACGCCGGCTTCGTGGTCGGCGACGGCGTCTGGGAGGGGCTGCGGCTGCACAGGGGGAGGCTGTTGTTCCTGGAGACCCACCTCGACCGGCTCTACCAGGGCGCCGACGCCATCGCGCTCGACATCGGCATGTCGCGCGCCCAGATGGCCGACGCCCTCGCCGAGCTGATCCGAGCCAACCGCATGGAGGACGGCGTCCACCTGCGGCTGATGGTGACGCGCGGCGAAAAGACCGGCGCCAACCAGGATCCGCGCAACGCGCTCGGCGTCCCGACCGTCGTCATCCTGGCCGAATGGAAGGTCCCCAGCCCGTCGGTCGTCACCCAGGGCCTGACGCTGGCCACCGTGGGCGTGCGCTGCACCCCGGCGCACATGTTCGACATGCGCCTCAACAGCCACAGCCGGCTGAACCTGATCATCGCGCTGAACGAGGCGATCCGCGCGGGCGCCGACGAGGCGCTGATGCTCGATCCGGACGGCTTCGTGTCGAGCTGCAACGCGACCAACTTCTTCTGGGTGAAGGACGGCGAAGTCCGCACCTCGACCGGCGAGTTCTGCTTCAACGGCGTCACCCGCGCCAACGTCATCGCCCTGTGCGGCGAGGCGAAGATTCCGCTGCGCCTCGACCGCTTCCCGCTCGAGGACGCGCGCGCCGCCGACGAGGCCTTCGTCACCGGCACCTTCGGCGGCCTGACGCCCGTGCGCGAGATCGACGGCCGCGCCCTGCCCCAGGCCCTGCCCGGCCCGCGCACCGCCCAGCTGCGGGCGCTGTACGAACAGCTGAAGGACCGGGACGCCGGGCTGTGAGCGACACCCTCCGCATCTGCATGTGGTCCGGACCGCGCAACATCTCGACGGCGATGATGCGGTCGTTCGAGAACCGGGCCGACTGCGCGGTCAGCGACGAGCCCTTCTACGCCGCCTATCTGGCCGCGACCGGGCTGGACCATCCCATGCGGGATGAGGTGCTGGCCGCCCAGCCGACGGACTGGCGCGCGGTGGCCGCCGAACTGACCGGGCCCGCGCCCGGCGGGGCGGCGGTCTGGTACCAGAAGCACATGACCCACCACATGGTGGGCGGGTTCGGGCTGGACTGGGCGGACGGCTGCCGGAACGCCTTCCTGATCCGGGATCCGGCGCGGGTCCTGGCCTCCTATGTGGTCAAGCGCGGCGAGGTGACCCTGGCTGACATCGGGATCGTGCGACAGCGCGAGCTGTTCGATCGCGAGGCCGACCGCCTCGGCGCGCCGCCGCCGGTGGTCGAGGGCCGCGACGTGCTGGCCGATCCGGCCGGGACGCTGGGCCGGCTGTGCGCGGCGCTGGGCGTGCCGTTCGACGCGGCGATGCTGGCCTGGCCGGCGGGACGGCGGGACAGCGACGGCGTCTGGGCGCCCGCCTGGTACGACGCGGTCGAGCGCTCGACCGGCTTTGGCGCGCCGCCGGACGAGTCGGCCGCGCCGGTCCTGTCCGACGCGCTGGCCGCCATCGCCGACGCCGCCCGGCCTCACTACGACCATCTCGCCGCCTTCCGGCTCTGAACTTCGCCGCTATGTCGGCCGCCCGCTTGACGACGGCCCGATTTGAGCCGCCTTTTCGTCGCCGGGTCAGGGTTGGGGGCGGACATGCCTCTCGAGAGTTTCGCTTCGGTCGCCGAGGACGCGCCTGCCATGCTTTGGCGCGGGGACGCGGAGGGCCGCTGCGTCTATCTCAATCGCGCCCTGCGTGACTTCTGGGGCGTCGAGGACGTCGCCGCCTTCAGCTGGGCCTCGACCCTTCTGCCCGAGGATGGCGAGGCGGTGTTCGGTCCGTTCTCGCAGGCGATGGCGACCCGGACGGGCTTCCGCTGCGAAGGGCGCTATCGGCGCGCCGACGGCGCGGTCCGCGTCCTCGAGACCGTCGCGACGCCCCGGTTCGAGAACGGCGTCTTCGTCGGCATGGTCGGGGTCAACACCGACGTCACCGACCAGCGACTGGCCCAGGCGGCGCTGGAGGAGAGCGAGGCGCGGCAGCGGCTGTTGCTGGCCGAGATGACCCACCGCGTGAAGAACACCCTGGCCACGGTGCTGTCGATCTCGTCGCAGACAGCGCGGGCGTCGGCCTCGATCGAGGCCTATCGCCAGGCCTTCGAGGCCAGGATCACCGCGCTCGCGCGCACCCACGACCTGTTGACGGGCGGGGCCGCCGAGCAGGCCGACCTGCGGCAGGTGCTGCAGGCGGAGCTGTCCCCTTACGCCGGCTCGGGCGGACGACGCCTGACGATGGAGGGCGAGCCGGTCCGGCTGGACGCGGCGGTGGCGGTCGACCTGGCCCTGGTCGTCCACGAGATGGCCACCAACGCCGCCAAGTACGGCGCCTATTCCGTCGACGGGGCGCTGGAGGTGACCTGGAGGCTGGCCGACTCGGGCCTGGTGGAGGTGAACTGGCGCGAGTCCGGCGTGGTCATCGCGCCGCCGGACAGGACCGGCTTTGGCGTCCGGCTGATCACCCGGCTGCTCAGGGCGCATGGCGGAGACCTTGAGAGCGAGTTCAGAGAAGACGGTCTGGCGGCTTCGCTGCGCTTTCGGCCGACACAATCCGGCGCTAGGCTGTAGAGCGATGGACCTGACCGACAAGCCCGCCACCCACTATCCGACCTCCGGCGCGAAATGCGCGGACCTGGTCGTGCACATCATCGGCCTCGCCTTCGCCCTGTTCGGCGGCGGCATCCTGCTCGGCCTGTCGGTCGGCTTCGGCACGCTCGGCCAGACGGCGGCGATCGCGATCTACGCGGTCGGCATGATGACCATGCTGGGGTGTTCGCTGGCCTACAACTTCGGCAAGCGGCATTGGCGGCCGGTGCTGCGCCGGTTTGACCATGCCGGCATCTTCCTGATGATCGCCGGCTCCTACACCCCGTTCACGACCCAGAACCTGACCGGCGCCTGGTCGCTGGGCATGACCGCCGGGGTCTGGACGCTGGCGACGCTCGGCATCGCCGGAAAGCTCTTCCTGCCGGGCCTGGGCCGCGGCTTCTGGGTGGCGCTGTACGTGGCGCTGGGCTGGATCGTGCTGGTGGCCATCAAGCCGATGATCGACGGCATGAGCTGGGTCGCCCTGCTGTTGCTCGGCATCGGCGGCCTGATCTACTCGACCGGCGTGATCTTCTACCTGATGAAGACGTTCCACTTCCGCCGCGCCGTCTGGCATGGCCACGTGGTCGCCGGCGCCGCCGTGCAGTATGCGGCCGTCATGGTCGGCGTGGTCTTCGCCGGTTCGCACTGATCCTTGCCTCCCATCAGGGGAGGGAAGAAAGGACCCCCTTCGCCGCCGCGACCCCGCTCGCGAATGAGGCCTGCAGCAGGTAGCCGCCGGTCGGCGCCTCCCAGTCCAGCATCTCGCCGGCGACGAAGACGCCCGGCAGCGCCTTGAGCTGAAGGTCGTCGCCGACCTCCGCGAAACTCACGCCCCCGGCCGTGGAGATGGCGCGGTCGATCGGCGCCGTCCCGGTCAGGGTCAGCGGAACCGCCTTGATCCGCGAGGCCAACGCGCCCGGATCCAGCGGCAGGTCGAGACCGCAACCCTCCCGCACGAGGTTGATCTCCAGGGGCGACAGGTTCGCCAGTTTGCGCAGCCGGGTGGCCGCCGACTGGCCCTTCTCGCCGCGGTGCAGGCGGCCAGTCAGCTGTTGGCGAGTCAGGGTGGGTCGCAGGTCGAGGGTCAGGCTGGTCGAGCCATCGGCGGCGATGGCGTCGCGCAGCCCCGCGGACAGGGCGTAGACCGCGCCCCCCTCGATCCCGTAGGCCGTGATCATGGCGTCGCCGCGCACGCTCGACTCGCCGTGGCTGAAGCCGGCGGCCTTCAGCGGCAGACCGGCGAAGCGATCACGAAACAGGCTGGTCCAGGCGACATTGAACCCGCAGTTCGACGGCCTGAACGGCGCCAGCGCCACCCCGCGGCGGGCCAGCCGCGCCGCCCAGCCGCCGTCCGAGCCCAGCCGCGCCCAGCTGGCGCCGCCCAGGGCCAGCACGACGGCGTCGGGCCGCTCGACCGCCTCGCCGTCCGGCGCCCTGAAACGCAGCCCGCCGTCGTCGGTCCAACCCAGCCATTCGCTCCGCGTCCTCACGGTCACGCCCAGCGCCTCCAGGCGCGACAGCCAGGCGCGAAGAAGCGGCGAGGCCTTCATCGCCTTTGGAAACACCCGGCCGCTGGAGCCGGTGAAGGTCTCCTGACCCAGGCCCTCGGCCCAGGCGACCAGCGCCGACGGCGGGAAGGCTTCGATCAGCGGCGCGATCCTGGCCGCCGCCTCGCCGTACCGGGCCTTGAACGCGTCCAGGGCCTCGCTGTGGGTCAGGTTCAGCCCGCCTCGCCCGGCCATCAGGAACTTGCGGCCGACCGTCGGCATCTTCTCGTGGACGGTCACGGCGAGGCCGGCGGCCGCCAGCGTCTCGGCCGCCATCAGTCCGGCGGGGCCGGCGCCGATCACGGCGACGGTGGGGGCGGTCCTGGTCATGCGGACGGGATGCGCCATCGGGCGGGCGAGGGCAATGGGAACTGCTTCCGTCGATAGGCGGTAGCTGTAGCTGTCCCCATGCGGAAGCCGCTTCACGGGGTTCGCCCTGAAGGCGGGGAGGTGGTGCGGAGCGCCCCGGGTTCACCCCGGAAGTCTGTGTGTGAGCGTGTGAACGGTGGCGTGAGCCAGTGCGCTCCGCGAAGATCGTTATCCGGAAGCTTCCGCTCGGCAGCCGTATTCGGGCTTAGCCGGAGCGCCTCCGGCGGGCGGGCGAGGCAGCGAGCCCCGTCCCGGACCGGATGAGTAACCCCCTCATCCCTGTCCCCGCTCGATCTCCATCACCCCGCCGCAAGGTCGCTGGCCATGCGCCCTCCCCGTGCGGTGTGACGCCATGAGGATGCGGTATGACGACCAAGGGGTGCGCAGATTTGACTCTGTCCCCCTATCACAGGCGGCGAAGCCGTTCAGGGACAGACACTTGGGGTGTCTGTCCCTGTCGAAGCCGCACCGACGACGGGTGCGCTCGTGCTGCCTTCGGGACGGGGCCAAGCCCTGCGACGGTCCAGCCTCGGGGCGTTCTACGACCCCGTGAACTGCCCCGGCCGGCGCTCGGCCACGGCGCGGACGCCCTCGGCGAAGTCGTTGGTCGTGCGCAGGATCTTCTGCTCGGCGGCCTCGCGGTCGGTGGCCGCGCGGATCGCCTCGGCCAGCCCGGCGCGCAGGGTGGCCCGCGTCGCCTGCACGGCCAGCGGCGCGTTCTCGGCGATCTCCTCGGCCCAGGCCATGGCGTCGGCGCGCAGGCCGGAGAGGTCGGTCACGTCGTCGACCAGACCCCAGGCCAGCGCCTCGTCGGCCTTGATCCGGCGGCCGGTCAGGAACATCAGCGCCGCCCGCTGCTCGCCGATCAGGCGGGGCAGGGCGGCGGTCGTGCCGAAGCCCGGATGGAAGCCGAGCTTGACGAAGTTGGCGCTGAAACGGGCCTCGGGCGCCGCCACGCGGACGTCCGCGACCAGCGCCAGGCCCAGGCCCGCGCCGACGGCCGCCCCCTGGATGGCGGCCACGATCGGCTTCGTCGTGGCGAACAACCGCGCCGCCTGCGCGTAGAGGTCCTTGGTCGAGTCGACGCCCCCGGCCTCGCCCGGGGTCACCAGGTCGGCCCCGCCGCAGAACACGCGGCCGGCTGTGCACAGAAGGCTCACGCGCAGCGCGGGGTCGGCGTCGACGTCGTCCAGCGCGTCGGCGAGGTCGCGGATCAGCTGGACGGTGACGTGATTGTTCGGCGGCCGGTCGATCTCAAGCACGGCGACATGCCCCTCGACCGAGACCTTCACCTCGCCATAACGCGTCTTCATCGTTTCAATCCCAGCAGGTTGCGGGCCACGACCCATTTGTGGATCTCGGTGGGGCCGTCATAGATCCGCATCGTCCGCAGCTTGGACTGCATCAGGTGCAGCGGCAGCTCGCGGGTCATGCCCATGGCCCCGAAGGCCTGCATGACGTTGTCGACCACCTCGTAGGCCATCTCGGTGCCGTAGGCCTTGATCATCGAGATCTCATTGCGCACGTCGCGGCCCTGGTCGAGCTTCCAGGCGCAGTCGTAGGTCATCAGCCGGGCGGCGTGGATGCGGGTGGCGGCGTCGGAAACCCACCACTGGATCTGCTGCCGTTCCGACAGCGGCGCGCCGAAGGTGCTGCGCTGCGGCGCGTACTCGATCAGCATGTCCAGCGCCCGCCGGGCCATGCCGATCGACCAGCTGGCCATCTCGATCCGCCGGGTGCTGAGCCGCACCTGCATCGGCCCAAAGCCATTGCCCTCGGCGCCGAGCAGCTTCCAGCCCGGCACGCGGCAATCCTCCAGCGCGATCTCGTAGCTGTACTGGCCGCCGAGCATCGGGATGCGGCGCTGGATGTTGAAGCCGGGCGTGCCCTTGTCGACCAGGAAGGCGCTGATGCCGCCCCGCGCGCCCTTTTCGCGGTCGGTCACGGCCATGACGATGGTGAAGTCGGCCTCGGCCCCGCGGGTGATCCAGATCTTGCGGCCGTTGATGACCCAGTCGTCCCCATCCTCGCCAGGTACACGGTCGGCGCGGGTGATCATGCCGGCGGGGTCCGACCCCGCGCCTGGCTCGGAGATGCCGATCGCCGAGATGGTCTCGCCGGCGACATAGGGCGCCAGGTAGGCGGCCCGCTGCCGCTCGTCGACCGTGGCCATCAGCATGCGCAGGTTCGGGCTGTCGGGCGGCAGGGTGTAGGGCGTGCAGCTGTAGCCCAGCTCCTCGTTGACGCCGACCAGCGCCACGGCCGGCAGGTCGACGCCGCCGACGTCCTCGGGCGCATCCAGGCCCCAGAGACCCAGCTCGCGCGAGACTCGGTCGACCCTGGCCTGCTCCTCCGCCGTCAGCGCCGCCGGTCCGCCCTCGGCCTCGCGCTTCAGCACCACCGGCTCCAGCGGGATCAGCTCGTCGGCGACGAACTTGCGCACCAGATCCTTGATCATCCGGTGCTCTTCGCTGAGTTCGAAGTTCATGACGCCGCGCTCCCTCGTTCCGCCAAGCGACCTTAGGCCGCCGGAGGGACACAGAAAATGGCGCCGTGGCGTCAGGCGCTCAGAACCCCCGCTCGCCCATCCAGGACGTCACCTGGGCCACCGCCGTCGGCAGGAGATCCTTGCGCGAGACGTAGTAGTGGTCGGCGTCCTTGATCTGGACGATCGACTTGTCGGCGGACGCGACGGCGTCGAACAGGCGCTGGGCGTGGCTGGGGGTGCAGGCCAGGTCGGCGGTATTGTTGATCACCAGCACCGGGCAGGAGATCCGGCCCGCGTTGATCACCCCATTGGCGCGGCTCTCGTCAAAGCTCCACTGCGAAAGCCAGGAGCGCAGGGTGGTGAACCGGCCCAGACCCACCGGCCCGTCATTGGCGATCTTGGGGTCGCCCAGATAGCAGGTGTATGGCGGCCGATCGGAAGGATCCTGGGTCGGGTCGGTCCAGCGAACGTCGCACATGGTGCCCTGGACGACGAAGCAACGCTCGGCGTCGGGATCGCCCGCGGCCTTGAGGTCGGCCAGCTGGGCCTTGGCCCAGGCGGTGATCCGACGGTTGCGCGCGACCTGGGCTTCACGGAACCGGGTGACGAAGGCCGCGTCGTAGGGGGGCTGGTGCGGGCAGTCTGGCCCGTAGATGTTCAGCGCGCGGTCCCGTTCGAACGGCCGGCTCTCGTCGAGGATCGAGGGGTCGATCCACTCGGTCATGGTCACCGAGCGACTGATGTGCGCCGCCAGGAGCAGGATGCCGTCGGCCGGGATCAGTCCCGCGCCGACCAGGTCGACCTCGTCGCCCGCCGGCGTGTGGGTGATGGTCGGATGCTCCGCCTGGTCCTGGTAGAACAGCGACAGCGATCCGCCGCCGGACCAGCCGCCCAGCAGCACCTTCTCGTAGCCGAACCGCTCCTTGAGGTCGCGGATGCAGGCCCCCAGGTCGAGGACGCACTTCTCCATGATCAGGGCGGTGTCGTTCCCGCGGTAGCGCGGGTTGCAGTAGATGACGTGCGCCCCTGCCCTGGCCAGGGCGGTGACCATCGGCAGGAACGAGCCGCCGCCGATCGGATGGCTGAACAGGATCACGGTGTCCGACGTCCCGGTCTCGGGGCGAATCCGCATGCATTCGACGAACACCTGACCGGTCGGCCCGCCGTAGACTTCCTTCAGTCGCCCCGTGTCCGCATGCACGAAGCCATAGGCCTCTCGAACCACGCTCATCCCACGCCTCCCCGGCCGCGACTTGTCGCGGCTCGTTTCTGACTACATAATCAGAAACACTGATGAGCCTGTCAAACCTCGCCAGCGCGCCGGACGCGCATCGCCGCAGCAAGGGGGAGCGGACCTGCGACCGCATCCGCGAGGCGGCGCTCGACCTGTTCGCCCGACTCGGCTTCGAGCGGGTGACCATGGCCGACATCGCCCGCGAGGCGGAGGTGTCGCAGCCGGCGCTGCACTACCATTTCGCCGACAAGGACGCGCTCTGGCGCGGCGCGATCGGCATGCTGGCGGCGGCCATCGCCGAGGAGGAGCGTCTGATCTCCTCCGCCCGCGACGTCTCGGCCTTCGCGGCGCTGCAGATCGCCATGCGCCATTTCGTCCGACTGTCCTGGCGCTGGCCGGCGCTGGGCCGCATCGTCGCCCTGGAAGGGATGGCGGGCGGCGAGCGTCTCGACTGGCTGGTCGAGAACCTGATCGGCCGCCGCAATCGCAACCTGCTGACGCTGGTGCGCACGGCCATCGCCGACGGCGATCTCAAGCCCTTCCCCCCGGAGCAGATCCTGATCCTGCTGCAGACCGGGGCCGCCGGCGCGGTGAACATGGCGCCGCTGATGCGGGCCAACTTCAACTACGACCCGGACCAGGAAGACGCCCGGGCGGACTGGGAGGACCTGATCGTCGAGACCCTCACCGCGGGGCTGGCGACGGGCCGCAATCGCGACAACCGGGAGACCAATCCATGAGCCAGCATCCCACCGGCGTGCATCACATCGCCATGATGGCCGGCGACATCAAGAAACACATCGCCTTCTTCAGTGAGGTCGTGGGCTTCCCGCTCGTGGCCCTGTTCGACATGCACGGGGTCGAGGGCGGCCTGCACGCCTTCCTGAAGATGAGCGACGGGGCCTATTTCTCGATCGTGCAGCTGCCGGGCGTCGACGACATTCCGGTCACGCTCGGCGTTACCCACGCCGGCCGCGGCGAGATGCCCAGCGCCCGGGGCACGATGCAGCATCTGGCCTTCGGCGTGCCGGACGAGGCGGCCCTGCTGGCCATGCGTGACCGCATCCGCAGCCACGGGGTCAACGTCATGGGGCCGATCCATCACGGCTTCTGCAAGTCGATCTACTTCGCCGGACCGGACAACATGGCGCTGGAGATCTCGACGTCGCTCTGCGCCGTCGAGCCGGACCGCTGGATCGACCCCGCCGTCCTGGCCAAAGCCGGCATCGACGCCGAGGAGGCCGCCCGCTACCGCGCTCCGCAAGCGTACGACGGCCCGAGCCCGGTGGCCCAGCCGCCCTACGACCCCGCCAAGCCCCACATGACCTACCCCGAGGCGGCCTACGCGCGGATGCTGAGCATCCCCGACGAGGTCATCGCCATGGCGCCCGCCTACGAGCCGCCCGTGCCGGAAAAGGCCACAGCCTGACCGGCGCCCGATTCGTCGGAAGTGAGAAGAAGTGGTGCCGCTTAGGTGACTCGAACACCTGACCTACGCATTACGAATGCGCCGCTCTACCGGCTGAGCTAAAGCGGCCCTCTTTGGGAAGGCGTCCCCGGAAGGGCGCCTATTTAGCGGGGCGGCTCGCACTTGCCAAGCGCCTGCGTCGCGGTGTCGGCGGTCGGGGCGGCGGATCTGTGCGCGGGGGGCCGTGGTCGGGCACGCCGGGGTCGTCCGGGATCGGCATCACCGGCGCGTCGCCCGCGGCGGCGCTGACGAACGGCGTCGACTCGACATAGGCCGCCGGCAGCTCCGGCAAATCGCTCAGGCCGCGCTCGCGGCGCTCCAGGCGCGGATGGATCAGCTCGCCCGTCTCGCCGTAGGTGGCGACCAGCCGCGTCCAGTCGTCTGGGCGGTAATTGAAGGCGCGGCCCTCCGGATCGAGGTCGGACCAGTCCGGTTCCTGCGGCGCGGCGGCGCCCCGGGCCATCCAGGCGCGCGCCTCGTCGGCGACATGGGCGGCGTTGGCGGCGCGGGCCTGCAGTCCGGCCAGGCGCTGGGTCAGGGGCTCGCTCTCCAGCGCGCGTGCGGCCTCGCGGGCGGCGGAGACCTCGCCCGCGATCAGCGCCTGCTCGACCAACAGGATGCGGCTCTCGCGGTCGGCGGCGTTGAGAGCCGCGAGGCCGGACAGACGCTTGGCCCGCTCGCGCGGCGTCTCGTCGGTGCGCAGGTCGCGGTAGGCCAGCCACAGGGCCGGGTGCGGCCGCGCCTTCCAGGCGCCCTCCAGCAGAGAAGCGGCGCGGCCGATCTTGCCGTCGGCGGCCAGCAGCCGGGCGGCCATGACCACGCCGGGCGCGAAGTCGGGTTTCAGCTTGGCCGACTGCAGCGCGAAGTCGACGGCCTGGGCGCGCAGCTTCTCCTGCGGATCGGTCTCGAAGCTGGCGGCCGAGGCGGCGAGCAGGGCGGCGCGGGTGCGGTCGGCGACGATCGGCGAGACGATCTTGCGCTCCTGCGCCCCGGAGACGAGGTCCAGCGCCGCGGCCCAGTCGCCGGCCTCCAGCCGGGCCTCGAGCAAGGCGCGCCAGGCCCAGCGGGCCGTCTTGGCGAGCCCGTAGGCGCTCTGGGCATGGCGGATGGCGGCCGCCTTGTCGCCCTCGGCCTGGGCCGCGTGCATCAGCCCTTTCAGACCGGCCAGCCGCATGTCGGGAAAGCCGAGCATGGCGGAGTAGGCGGCCTTGGCGGCGGGCAGGTCGCCGGCGGCCTCGGCGGCCTGCGCGGCGAGCGCGCGCGCCAGGGCCGGCGCGTCGTCGGCCAACTCGGCCGCCTTCTGGGCCAGGCGGCGGGCCTCGGACCCGTCGCCGGCGGCGGCGGCGAGGAAGCCGCGGGCCAGGGCCTCCTGCCCCTGCCTCCGGCGAGACTCGGCGCGGGCCCTCGCGGCGCGTTGCGGCGCCTCGAGGATCCACTTCAGCACGCTCCAGAAGATGGTCGCCAGCAGGGAGACGACGAGCACCAGCAGGGCGGCGGCGGCGGCCGTCATGTCCACCTGCCAGCCGAACCACAGCAGCCGGGCCGAGCCGGCGTCGCCCCCCAGCGCCAGGGCCGCCACCGCGAAGGAGGCGACGATGAACAGGACGATCGCGGTGCGGATCATGGCTGCTCCCGCGAGACCGCCATCAGGTCGGAGATGGCCTGGGCGCGGATGCCCGCCACCAGTCGGTCGACGGCGACCCGCTGCTGCGCGCGGATCTGCCACGGCCCCATCGCCGTGGACGCGCCGGGCGGCAGATCGCGCAGGATGCGCAGGGCGCCGGCCACGTCGCCCTCGGCCACGGCGGCGTTGGCGCGGGCCAGGACGGCGTCGGGGGCCGCGCCCACCGTCGAGCCGACCTGGCGGATGGTCACGATCGAAGAGAGGGCGTGCTGCAGTCGGGCGACGAAGCCGGCGCGCTCGCCCGGATCGCGGGCGGCCGTCGAGGCCCGGGCGGCGGCGCTGTCGAACTCGGCGGCCAGGGCGGCCCGGCTCGCGGCGCCGGTCTCGGCGAAGGGCTTGAGGCCGCGAACCTCCGCCGACAGCGGCATCAGACGCTCGACCGCCGCCAACTCCGTCTCGAACGGACCTGAGCCTTGGGTCGCTTCGGCCAGGGCGGCGGCGGCCAGGGCGGCGGCGGCGGCGTTGACGGTGCGCGCCTGACCGGCCTCGAGCGCGGCCACGCGCGCCTGCAGGGCGGCGATCTCGGCCGAAGGCTCGGCGGCGCCGGCGGGCGGTGCGGGCGACTCGGCGGGACGGGGCGCCTCGGCGTCGGCGAAGGGCAGGGCGGTCGGCGCGCCGGTCGCCGGGGCCGCCGGCGACTGGCCGGTGATCCTCGGCCACAGCTTGGCGCCGGCGACGCCGACAGCGAACACCACCACGACAAGCGCCGTCACCGCCCAGAACGCCACTCCGAAGCTCCGGCGACGCCCATAGCGGGCGGGGTCGGTGGGCGGGGTGATCTCGGCGGGATCGGGCGCGGTGGTCATGGCCTGCGTTTCGTAGCCCCCTTGGCTGACGGCGGGGCGATTCCGCTCCGTCCTCTGCCGATCAGATTAAGCAACGCCGCCTCGATCGGAAACGGGGCGCGGCCGACTTCACGCACTTTCGCGCGCGCCAGCGGCCTGGCGACCGCCGGCGACAGGCACAATACACGAAGATGGGCCGCGTCCCGCTTGCGCAGTACGCCCGCCAGCGCCTTGGCCGCCTTGGGCGAATGCACGAGAACCACGTCCAGTTCCGCCAGTCCGGCGAGAAAGGTCTCGTCCGGCGCGACGGCGACCGTATCGTAGAGCGCCACGCCGCGGGCCTCGACCCCAGCGGCCACAAGGTCTCCGACCAGGTCGCCCGCCGGTTCGGCGGCCCCTGGATGCAGCACGGCCCCCTTCAGCTCGGCCTTGCGGGCGGCGATTCTCTGAGCCAGGGCATGGACGTCGCCGTCGGCCGACAGCACCTCGCGAAACCCCGCCGCCTTGGCCGCCGCGGCGGTGCCGGCGCCGACCGCGAACACCTTCAGCGTCCGCGAGGGTTCCTTCTCCGCGAAGGCGCGCACGCCATTGGCGCTGGTGAAGGCCAGGGCCGCGACGCCGCGCAGGTCGATCTCGGCCCCGGCCGTCGACTCGATGCGAAGCAGCGGCGCGATCACCGGCGCATGGCCCAGCGCGACGACGCGTTCGGCCGTCGCCGCGGCGCCGGGCTCGGCCCGTGTGATCCAGACGTTCAGCGCCCCGCCCGACATCCGCGCACCCTGCTCCCGGCCCCAGGCCGGATCAATCCTCGAGGACGATGGCGTCGCCGCCGGCGGACTGGACGTCCTTGCCCAGGGCGAGGCCGAGGTCGAAGGCCTGCGTATGCGGATCGTCGGCGAGTTCGGCGTCGCCGTCCTGGCGGAAGCGCTTCGCGCCGTCGGGACTCAACGCCTCCACGAGCAGACGCAGCCGTCCGTCGACAAATCTCCCGTGCGCTCCGATCGGCGTGCGGCAGGACGCCTCCAGCGCGGTCATGGCCCCGCGTTCCGCCGTGACCGCCAATGTCGTCGCCTCGCAGCGCAAGGCGACGGCCCAGGCCGCATCCCGGTCTTCAAGGCGGGTCTGGATGGCCAGGGCGCCCTGTCCCGGGGCGGGCGGGAACGCGACCGGGTCGAGGAAGCTCTTCACGACGCCGCCGAGACCGAGCCGGTTCAGGCCCGAGGCGGCCAACAGGATGGCGTCGGCCTCGCCGGCCTCCAGCTTGGCCAGCCGGGTGTCGACGTTGCCGCGCAGCATGACGATCTCCAGGTCCGGCCGGACGTGCAGCGCCTGGGCCTGGCGGCGCAGCGAAGCGGTGCCCAGACGGGCGCCGTGCGGCAGCTCGGCCATCGCGCCGTACGTCAGGGAGACGAAGGCGTCACGCGGGTCCTCGCGCTCTGGGATGGCGGCGATGGCCAGGCCCGGCGGCTGCTCGGCCGGCACGTCCTTCATCGAATGGACGGCGGCGTCGACACGGCCGTCGAGCAGGGCTTCCTCGATCTCCTTGGTGAACAGCGCCTTGCCGCCGATTTCGAGCAGCCGACGGTCCTGGATGCGGTCGCCGGTTGTGGTGATGGTGACCAGCACCGCATAGGTCGCGACCTCCTCGGCCGAAGCGCCTTGCGGACAGCCGAGGGCGGCGGCGATGCGGTCGCGCATCATGCCGCTCTGGGTCAGGGCGAGCTTCGAACCGCGGGTTCCGATCCGGATGGGTTGTTGCGGGGGCACGACGGGGACGTTACCTCGGGTGAGAAACCGGTCCCCGCTGCTACAGGAGGGGTCCCCAAGCCGCAACCTGCATGACCGCCCTCACTCTACTCGGCATCGAAACCAGCTGCGACGAAACCGCCGCCGCCGTCGTGCGGCGCGAGGCGAACGGCCGCGTCGACGTGTTGTCGAGCGTCATCAACAGCCAGATCGCCGAGCACGCGCCCTACGGCGGCGTGGTGCCGGAGATCGCCGCGCGGGCCCACGTCGAGTCGATCGACGGGATCGTGGCGCGGGCGATGGCCGACGCCGGCGTCGGCTGGGGCGACCTGAGCGGCGTCGGCGCCACGGCGGGGCCGGGCCTCGTCGGCGGCGTGATGGTGGGCCTGAGCTTCGGCAAGGCGGTGGCCCTGGCCCGCGGCCTGCCGCTGGTCGCGGTGAACCACCTGGAGGGTCATGCGGTCTCGGCCCGGCTGGGCGCGGACATCGCCTACCCCTTCCTGCTGCTGCTGGTCAGCGGCGGGCACTGCCAGCTGCTCGAGGTCGCCGGCGTCGGCGCCTGCCGCCGCCTGGGCTCGACCATCGACGACGCGGCCGGCGAGGCCTTCGACAAGATCGCCAAGACCATGGGCCTGCCCTATCCCGGCGGGCCTGAGCTGGAGAAGCTGGCCGTCGGCGGCGATCCGGAACGCTTCCCGCTGCCGCGCGCCCTGCTCGGCCGCAAGGACTTCGACTTCTCCTTCTCCGGCTTGAAGACCGCCGCGGCGCGGGCGGCCGACGGCCTGACCGCGGACGCCGACCGCCGCGACCTGGCCGCTTCGGTGCAGTTCGCCATCGCCCGCCAGCTGGCCGAGCGGACGGAGATGGCCATGGCCGAGTACCGCGAACGGCGCGAGGGCCGCGACCTGCGCTTCGTCGTGGCGGGCGGCGTTGCGGCCAACCAGGCGGTGCGGGACCGGCTGGAGGCGCTCTGCGGCAGGTACGGCTTCTCGTTCCATGCGCCGCCGCTGAAGTACTGCACAGACAACGCCGCGATGATCGCCCTGGCCGCCGCCGAACGGCTGGCCCTCGGCCTCTCCGACCCCCTCGACGCGGCCGCCCGGCCGCGCTGGCCGCTGGACCAGGCGGCCGCGAGGAGCAATCCCACCCACGTTCCGGGCCGCAAGGGCGCCAAGGCATGAGCGAACTGAAATACGCGGGCGTTATCGGCGGCGGGGCCTGGGGCACCGCGCTCGCCCAGGTCTGTGCGCGCGCCGGCCTCGCCGTCACCCTGCAGGCCCGCGAGCCGGAGGTCGTCGAGGCGATCAACAGCCGCAACGACAATCCACTGTTCCTGCCCGGGGTGGCGCTGGACCCGGTGATCAGCGCCACGACCGAACTGGAAGACCTCGGGGCCTGCGATCTCATTCTCGCCGTGGCGCCCGCCCAGCACCTGCGCGCCACGCTGGCGGCGCTGGCGTCGCATGTGCGCGAAACCCTGCCGATCGTGCTCTGCGCCAAGGGGGTCGAGCAGGGCACGCTGTGCCTGATGACCGAGGTGCTGGCCGAGACGCTGCCGAACGCCCCCGCCGCCGTCCTGTCGGGACCGAGCTTCGCCGGCGAGGTCGCCCGAGGCTTGCCGACCGCCGTCACCCTGGCCTGTCCCGACGAGGACCTGGCGCGCGCCCTGGCCGGCGCCATCGCCACCCCGGCCTTCCGGCCCTATGTCACCGACGACATGATCGGCGCGGAGGCCGGCGGGGCGATCAAGAACGTGCTGGCCATCGCCTGCGGCATCGTCGAGGGCCGGCAGCTGGGCCGCAGCGCCCACGCGGCCCTGATCACGCGGGGGTTCGCCGAGATGACCCGGGTCGCCGAGGCGCTGGGCGGTCGGGCCGAGACCGTCGCCGGCCTGTGCGGCCTGGGCGACCTGGTCCTGACCTGCTCCAGTCCGCAGTCGCGCAACATGAGCGTCGGCCTGGCCCTCGGCCGCGGCGAGACGCTGGAGGAGGCCCTCGCCGGCAAGCTGACGGTCGCCGAGGGGGTCGCCTCGGCGCCCGCCGTCCGCGCCCTGGCTCGCAAGCTGGACGTGGAGACCCCGATCTGCGAGGCCGTCGCCGCCATCCTGGCCGGCGAGGTCGGCGTGGACGAGGCCATCCTGGGCCTGCTGTCGCGGCCGCTGAAATCAGAGAGATAGGAGTTCCGATGCCGCTGTTCGTCATCCAATGGAAGGACAAGGCCGACGAGGGCCCCGCCATCCGCGCCGCCACGCGCCAGGCCCACCTGGACTGGATCGCGACGCAGCCCGGCGTGGTGAAGCTCGGCGGGCCCTTTCTCCACGCCGACGAGACGATGGCCGGATCGCTGATGATCATCGAGGCCGACGACCTGGCCGCCGCCGAGGCCTTCCATGCCAGGGACCCCTACGCCCGGGCCGGTCTGTTCGAGCGCTCGAGCGTGGAGCCCTGGCGGGTGACCATCGGAGCCCTGGCCTGAGCAATCCCGCCAGACCGCCGGCCGGAACGCCGCTCTGCGCCCTGGCCGACATCCCGGACCCCGGCGCGAAGGGCTTCCTGTTCCGCGAGGGCGAGCGGCTGTTCGCCGGTTTCGTGGTCCGCAAGGACGGCTCGGTGTTCGGCTATGTCGACCGCTGCCCGCACGCCGGCTCGCCGCTGGCCAATCCGCTGGGTCGGTTCCTGACCCGCGAGGGCGACCTGATCCTCTGCACCGCCCACGGCGCCCTGTTTCGCATCGAGGACGGTCTCGCGACCAGCGGGCCCTGTGCGGGAAGGCCGTTGAGCGCCTGGCCGGTCGAGGCCCGGGACGGGGTCGTGGTGACCCTCTGATCCGCGGCGAGACAGTTAGTTTCGTCTCATCGTGACGGGCCGGGTCCCCGCCTCGTCCGTCATGTCGCCGACCCACCCGCCGTCGCCGCCCGCGGTCAGGGTCAGCACGGTGGTCGGTCGTCCGTAGCTCCGCGTGATCCGCACGATCAGGATCGAGCCCTGTCGCTCCAGGCTGTCGATCAGGCCGACGCGTCCCGAGCCGCCAATGGCGCGCCAGGCGCCTTCGAGCGGTCCGTAGCCGCCGCGGTCGACGAGCTGGAAGCCGTAGAGGGCGGTCCCGTCCGGACCGCGCACGGTCCAGCCGCCGTCCAGCGGCCCCTGCAGGCCCTGGGCGCTGGCCGCCGAACCTCGGATGCGCGCCTCGTATCCCAGGTCGACCGGCGTCGGCGGCCCGTCCGGCGTGCGGCCGGTCTCGTCGAGCATCACCGGGCGGTCGAGCGCCGGGCGAGACGGCGCGGCCGGCCGCATCGCGGCGGCGCCGGGATCATAGGGCGTGGCGCGCACATAGCCCGGCGGCGCGGCGGCCGGCGCCGGCGTCAGCAGGGGCGTGGCCGGCTGGACGCCGGGGGTGAAGGGCGCGGACTGGAGGGCGGCCTCGGCCGGCGCCGTCGCCTCGGGCTCGGCCTCGTCGGTGGATTGGTCGGGCGGCAGGGCTTGCAGAATGTCGGCGATCGGGTCCCCGCCCGTGTCGGACGGCGCGGCCTCCTGCGCCCTGGCGGCAGTGGCCGTCAGGCACAGCGTCAGCAGGAGGGCGACGCCGGCTCGGATCAAGCGGCTTCCGCCTCGCGGATGGCGTCGGCGACGGCGACCAGACGCTTCGCCTGCTCCAGGTGCAGCAGCTCGGTCATCTTGCCCTCGACGCGGATGGCGCCCTTGCCCAGGTTCTCCGGCAGGGCGAAGGCGGCGATCACCGCGCGGGCGAAGTCCACTTCCCCGGGGGTCGGCGAGAACACCAGGTTGCAGATGTCGATCTGCTTGGGGTGGATCAGGGTCTTGCCGTCGAAGCCGAACTCGACCCCCTGGCGGCAGACGGCCTCCAGGGCGTTGAGGTCCTCGATGTCGTTCGGCACGCCGTCCAGGATCGTCAGGCCGTGGATGCGGGCGGCCATCACCGACAGCGACAGGGCGGCGTGGAACGCCTCGCGGCCCGGCGTGATGTGGGCGCGGGTCTCCTTGGCCAGGTCGTTCACGCCCATGACGAACGCAGCCAGCTGGGTCGTGGCGGCCGCCGCGGCGATGCTCTCGACGTTGAAGATCGCCCGGCCGGTCTCGATCATCGCCCAGAGGGCGGTGTCCTCGTGCAGCGGCGCGGAGTAGGCGGCGATGTCGGCGGCCGAGTTCACCTTCGGGACCAGGATGGCGTCCGGCCGCGCGGCCGCCGCGGCGCGGAGGTCGGCCTCGCCCCAGGGGGTGTCGGCGCCGTTGACGCGGATGACCAGCTCCCGCCGGCCGAAGCCGCCGTCCTTCACCGCCTGGACGGCCTGTTCGCGGGCGGTCTCCTTGGCCTCGGGCGCGACGGCGTCCTCGAGGTCGAGGATGATCACGTCGCACGACAGGCTCCGAGCCTTCTCGATCGCCTTGGCGTTGGAGGCGGGCATGTACAGGGCGCTGCGGCGGGGACGGGAAGCGGTCATGGGCGGGGCGGTGGGGTTCCGGTGATCTTGTTGCGGAACGTCTTAGCCGACTGCTCCCTTCCTCCTCAATGGAGGAAGGGCCGGGGATGGTGGTGTATCCGCTGTCTTGTGGGGGAAGCGCCTGTGGGCGCCGAGCCTATTGAACTTGACCGTCGTCGCATCGGCCACACCACCACCCAACCCTCCTCCATCGAGGAGGAGGGCTTTGGGAAGCGCTGAAGTCTTCGCCCTTCAGCCTTGATGGAATGGGAGCGCGGCGCGGCCGGCCTGGTCAAGGACGCCCACCCGCGCCATGCTCCGCCAAGGCGTCAGGGCGGAGTGTGCATGAGAGAGCGGGATCAGAGTCGCGTCGAACTCATGGTTGTCGAGGATATTTTCGATCTATCGGGACTGGGGCTGACTCTCGCGCCACTCTTCGAAGTGCCCCCGCGCTGGGCGAACCGAGACGAGGACGTGACGGTCGTTCGCCCCGACGGCACCGCATTTTCCGCCCGAGCGAAGTTTGAGGTCACCCATTTCCGCCTGGCCGAAGCTTCGCGACTGAAGAGCCCGTGGCAGATCGTGATCAGACTCCCCGCCGAGACGAAAGCGACCGTTCCGATCGGAAGTCGGATTCTCGTCGATGTTGCGGCCAAGGACGCCTTGGCCAGCTAGCCTCCCATCTGGCCGCTATCGGTGCTATATCCCTCACCCCAAGGGCGGCCCCATCGGCCGCCCGTGTTCGTTTGAGCCATGCCCTCCACCCTCTCCATCCCCGCCGAGCTCGAGGACGTGCAGGTCGTCACCTTCGGGTGCCGGCTGAACGCCTATGAGAGCGAGGCCATCCGCGCGCGGGCCGAGGCGGACGGGCTGGCCGACGCGGTCGTGTTCAACACCTGCGCCGTCACCAACGAGGCCGTGCGCCAGGCGCGGCAGGCGATCCGCAAGGCGCGGCGCGAGCGGCCGGGGGCCCGGCTGATCGTCACCGGCTGCGCGGCCCAGATCGACCCTACCGCCTTCGCCGCCATGCCCGAGGTCGACCTGGTGCTGGGCAACGCCGAGAAGGCGGCCCCCGGCGCGCTGTCGGACACCTCGGCCCGGGTGCGGGTCAACGACATCATGTCGGTGCGCGAGACGGCCGGGCATCTGGTCGCAGGGCTGAAGGCCATAGGGGGCATGGAGCGCGCGCGGGCCTATGTCGAGGTCCAGAACGGCTGCGACCACCGCTGCACCTTCTGCATCATCCCCTACGGCCGCGGGAACTCGCGGTCGGCCGCCGCCGGCGAGGTGGTCGAGCAGGTCCGCCGCCTGACCGCAGAGGGCTATCGCGAGGTGGTGCTGACCGGCGTCGACATCACAAGCTGGGGCGCCGACCTGCCGGGCCAGCCGACGCTGGGCCAGCTGGTGGCGCGGATCCTCAAGCTGGTCCCCGAGCTCCCGCGCCTGCGTCTGTCCTCGATCGACGCCGCCGAGATCGACCCGGACCTGATGCGGTGCCTGGCCGAAGAGCCGCGGCTGATGCCCTACCTGCATCTGTCGCTGCAAGCGGGCGATGACCTGATCCTGAAGCGGATGAAGCGCCGCCACCTGCGGGCCGATGCGCTGAAGCTGATCGCCGACGTCCGCGCGGTGCGCCCCGACACCGCCTTCGGCGCCGACCTGATCGCCGGCTTCCCGACCGAGAGCGACGCGGCGTTCGAGAACACCCTGAAGCTGGTCGAGGAGGCGGGCCTCAGCTTCCTGCACGTCTTCCCCTACAGCGCCCGCCCCGGCACCCCGGCGGCGAAGATGCCGCCCGTGAAGGGGCCGGTGATCAAGGCGCGCGCCCGCCGCCTGCGCGAGGCAGGCGAGGCCGCCCTGCAGCGCCACCTGCAGCGGCAGGTCGGCCGGACGCTGAACGGCCTGGTCGAACGCGATGGCTTCGCCCGCGCCGACGATCTCACCGAGATCGTCTTCTCCGGCGGCGGGCCGATCGGCGAGATCATTCGTATACGGATCACCGGCGTCGATGGCGACAAGGTTGTCGGCGAGGTCGTGGCGTGAGCATCACCGGCGGCTGTCAGTGCGGCGCGGTCCGCTACCGGATCGCGGGCGAGCTCGGTCGGGCGTCGATCTGCCATTGCCGCATGTGCCAGAAGGCGTTCGGCGGGCCGTTCGGGCCGCTGGTGTCGGCCCGCAAGGCCGAGCTGACCTGGACGCGCGGGGAGCGGAAGCGCTTCTCCAGCTCCAACAAGATCGAGCGGGGCTTCTGCGGCGACTGCGGCACGCCGCTGACGTTTGAATACGCCGGCGACTGGATCGACGTCTCGATCGGCTCGCTGGACGATCCGTCACTGGCCGTCCCGACGGTGCAGCTGGAGGTCGGCGCGCGGATGCCGTGGACGGACAGCATCCCGTCGCTGGAGGTCCTGCTGCCGCCCGAAGGTTACGACGAGACCATCCACTCGCGTCAGCATCCGGACCACGACACGGACGAGTGGCCGGCGCGCTGAGGCGCCGTGCGTCCTTCGAGACGCGATCCCGAGGGATCGCTCCTCAGGATGACGAACTCAGTAGAACGCTACCCACCTTCGTCATGGTGAGGAGCGAGCCTCAGGCGAGCGTCGCGAACCACGCAACCCGGTTCCGCTCCACCGCCAACCGCCCTACACTGAACCCCGTTCTTCGAGCGGGGGCAGCGTCGATGACATCGAACACCAGATTCTGGGCGATCCTGACGGCGATGGCGGGCATGGCCTCGCTGGTGGTGACCGTCGGGTTCCGCATCCTGCCCGAGGTGACCGCCGCGCAGGCGGCCGGCTGCGGCGGGCCGCAGGTCATCGCCTTCGAGTTCGCGCGCACGGTCGCCGAGGCGATGCGTCTGTTCCAGCCGGACAGCTGCCGCGCGACCCTGGTCACCGCCATGGACGCGGCCAATACCCTCGACGTCCAGGCCTACATCCCGGCCTACACCCTGTTCGGCGTCTTCGGAGCGATCTTCGCGGCGCGGGGCGGGCGGCCGCCGCTGGTGCTGCTGGCCATCCTGGCCTCGATCGCGGCGCTGGCCGCCGACTACGTCGAGACGCTGGAGCTGCTGGCCATCACCGCCGACCTCGACAAGGCGACCGACGCCATGACCCAACGCGCCTCGACGGCGGCCTGGATCAAATTCGGCGCGCTGGCGGTGCACGGCCTGCTGGTCGCCGGCGTCTGCCTGCTGGGCGCGCCGAGGCGCTGGATCCTCGGCCTTGCCATGGTCGCGCCGGCGGTCAGCTTCATCCCGGCGGCGATCGATCCGGCCGCCTACAGCGGCATCATGACGCTGGGCTTCCTGATCGGCTGGCTGACGCTGCTGGCCTTCGCGGTGAAGGAGAGCGTCTGGGCGGCTAAGGCGTAGGCGCCGACCCCTTCCCGAACGCCGGCAGGCTCCAGCCCCACCGCAGGGCCGCGCCGCGCAGCGCCAGGCCTGCGACAAAGCCCGCGCCGCCGGCGACCAGGCGGTCGACGCCCAGGCTGGCCAGCAGCACGAACACGGCGGCCGCCAGCAGGGCCGCGGTGACATAGATCTCCCGGCGGAGCAGCACTGACGGCGCGCCGGCCAGCACGTCGCGGATGATGCCGCCGAAGCAGGCGGTCAGCACGCCCATCACCGTCGCCGGGATCGGATGTACGCCCAGGCTCAGGGCCTTGGCCGCGCCGACCACGGCGTAGGCCGCCATGCCGACCGCGTCGAGCCAGAGCAGGGCGCCCATGCGCCAGGTCCGCTCGCCGACCAGCCAGACCACGATGGCGGCGGCCAGGCACGCCAGCAGATAGCCGGGCTGCACGATCCAGACGACCGGCGCGTCGATCATCAGATCGCGCAGCGTGCCGCCGCCGACGCCGGTGATGGCCGCGAAGAAGGCGAAGGTGACGATGTCGTGCCGCTCCCGCGCGGCGGCCAGCGCGCCGGTCGCCGCGAACACGGCGACGGCGGCGTAGTCGAACACGACATAGGCGGTTTCGAGCGCGGTCATGAAGCGTGTGTAGCGCGGTTCCGTGCGTCCTTCGACATGGCCCTTCGGGCCTGCTCAGGATGACTGACTCAGGATCGCACCCATCCAGTCATCCTGAGCAGCGTCCGCAGGATGCGTGTCGAAGGACGCAATGCGTTTGATTGAGCCCCGCGCCCCGAACAGCTAAGAGCCCCTCATGGCTGAACAGAAACAAGGCTGGTTCAAGCGGCTGACCGCGGGGCTTTCGCGGTCGTCGAAGGAGATGACCGACCAGGTCACGAGCGTCTTCGTCAAGAAGCCGCTCGACCAGGACCAGCTCGACCAGCTGGAAGAGATGCTGATCGAGGCCGACCTCGGCCCGCACGCGGCGGCGAAGATCACCAAGGCGTTTGGCGACGCACGCTTCGGCAAGTCCTCCACCGAGGAGGAGGTCAAGGAAGCCCTGGCCGCCGCCGTCTCGGCCGAGCTGGTCAACCGCGAGGGCGTGTTCGATCCGCTGTCGGGGCCGCGCCCCTATGTCGTCCTGTTCGTCGGGGTGAACGGGTCGGGCAAGACCACGACGCTGGGCAAGATCGCCGCCGATCTGCGGGCGAAGGGCGCGAAGGTGCTGATCGCCGCCGGCGACACCTTCCGCGCCGCCGCCGTCGAGCAGCTGAAGGTCTGGGCCGAGCGGGCCGGGGCCGACTTCATGAGCAAGGGGCTGGGCGCTGACAGCGCGGCCCTGGCTTTCGAGGCCGTCGAGCGGGCGAAGGCCGAAAACTACGATGTCGTGCTGATCGACACGGCCGGCCGCCTGCAGAACAAGCAGGACCTCATGAATGAGCTCCTGAAGGTCATTCGCGTGATCAAGAAGGTCGACGCCGAGGCGCCGCACGAGACCCTGCTGGTGCTGGACGCCACGGTCGGCCGCAACGCGCTGGCCCAGGAGAAGATCTTCGGCAACCAGATCGGCGTCTCGGGCATCGTGATGACCAAGCTGGACGGCACGGCGCGCGGCGGGGTGCTGGTGCCCGTCGCCCAGGCCTCGGACTCGCCGATCAAGCTGATCGGCGTCGGCGAGGGCATCGACGACCTGCAACCTTTCGACGCCCGGGCCTTCTCGCGCTCGCTGGTCGGACTGGAGAACTGAGCATGACCGGGTCCGAGGACGCCTCCCGCCGCAAGGGCCCTGCCTGGGTCCGCCCGGCCGTGGACTATGGGCCGCTGGTCGCCTTCCTGATCGGCTTCCTGATCCTGCGCGACATCCAGAAGGCGACCTGGGTCATTGTCGTCGCCTCGGCGCTGGCCCTGGCCATCGGTTTCGCGGTGGAGCGGCGGATCGCGCCGATGCCGCTGATCGCCGGCCTGGCCGCGCTGCTGTTCGGCGGCCTGGCGCTGATCTTCCACGACCCGCGACTGCTGAAGATCAAGCCGACCATCCTGAACAGCGTCTTCGCCATCCTGTTGCTGGGCGGCCTGCTGATGAAGAAGACGCCGCTGAAGCTGCTGATGGGCGACGCCATCGCCCTGCCGGACTCCGGCTGGCGTACGCTGTCGATCCGCTATGGCCTGTTCTTCGCCTTTGTCGCGGCCCTCAACGAGGCTGTCTGGCGCACGCAATCGGACGCCGTCTGGGTCTGGTTCAAGTTCCCCGGCCTGACCATCCTGACGCTCGGCTTCTCCCTCCTGCAGGTGCCTTTCATGATGAAGCATCTGGAGCAGGCGAAGACCGACTTCGAGGACCACGGAACGACCGAACACGAAGGTTGACGGGCCCGCGATCGTCCGTCGTCAAATCGTCGTGTATGGTCGCTAGCTTCCGCACGGCTCAGCCGGAGGGGATCTTCATGGCCAAGGACAAGTCGGCGAAACGCGCGGCCGCGGTCGAAGCGTCTGTCGGTCATCTTCTTCACCGCGCCGCTCAGCGGGCCCTGGACTTCTATGCCGAAGAGGCGGGTCCCGGCGCCGTCACCCAGCGTCAGCACGCCGTGTTGGCCGCCGTCGCCGCCCGCGAGGGCGCGGCCCAGGCCGACCTCGTCGCCGCCACCGGCGTCGACCGCTCGACCCTCGCCGACATGGTCGCCCGGATGATCGACAAGGGCCTGCTGGCCCGCGAACGCTCCAACCTCGACGCCCGCGCCAACGCCGTGCGCCTCACCGACGCCGGCCGTCTGGCCCTCGAAGCGACGGCCCCGCGGGCCGGCGCCGCCGACGGCCGCCTGCTGGCCCTGCTGCCCAAGGGCAAGCGCAAGGCCTTCCTCGAAGCCCTCGACGCCCTCGCCACCGGCGTCGCCCCGGCCCGCAAGGTCAAGGTCGACAAGGCCCCCAAGACCGACAAGGGGCCCAAGGCCGAGAAGAAGAAAAAGAAGAAAGCCGCCAAGGCGGACCCGGTCGAGGTCGCGCCGGCGGACTGATTGATCCGGCGCCGCTTCGCCGTCTTCCCCTCTCCGCGTCACGGCCCGACGTGTTCGGCAGCGTGGAGCCTAGACCTTGATGTCCAGCAGCGAGCCCGGCCGCAGGATCTTTCGCGGCGGTTCCGACGACGGCGTGAAGGTCGTCCGCACGCGCTCCGCCTGGGGTTGCGGCGTCGTCTCGGCCCGGACGGTCGGCGCCTGAACGGCCTGCGGCTGCGTCGCCCGGCCCAGCGCCTGTTCGAAGAAGGCGCCCCGCGCCGACGCACGGCCGGTCCCGCCCGAAGCGGGCGGCTGGACGGTCGGCCAGACGGGGGGGCGGACGGCGGTCACGGGCGAATCCCAAACATGGTTAACGCCGCAGAAACTATGATCGCTCCCGTGAAGCGGCGGTTAACGCGCCTTGGCCAGCAGGGCGCGGCCGTCCTCGATGGTCAGCGGGCCGCTGTGCTTGGCCAGGATCGTTCCGTCCGAGCCGATCAGGTAGGTTTCCGGCACGCCGGTGACGCCGAACTCCAGTCCGGCGCGGCCGTCGCGATCGACCAGGCGCTCGCGGAACGGATCGCCCAGGCGGGTCAGGAAGGCCCGACTGTTTTCCGGGGCGTCCTTGTAGGCGACCCCCACGATCGGCGCCCCTTCCGCCTTGAGCTTCATCAGCACCGGATGCTCGATCTCGCAGGGCGCGCACCAGGAGGCGAAGAAATTGACCAGCACCGGACCCTGGGCGGCCTGGGTCAGGGCGACAGGCCGACCGGCGTCCAGCGTGGGCAGGGTCAGGGCCGGCATCGGCTTGCCGACCATCGCCTGAGGCTGGACCTGCGGGTTGCGCTTGAGGCTGTAGCCGACGAACAGCACGGCCAGCAGAACCAGCGCCGCCAGCGGCAGGAAGGCCAGCAGGCGCTTCACGGATCGTCCCTGCGCAGGTCGCCCCGGTCGGCGAGGCTGTCCAACTCGCGCTTCCATTTTCGGGCGCGGGCCAGGGTGTCGCCGACCATCCAGCCAAAGGCGATCACGGTCGCGGCGAAGGCGGGCCAGACGTAGAGCGCGTACTTTCCGGCGTCGAAGTCGAGCATCAGGACCCCGCCGCCCGCATGGCCAGGACGGTCGCCCTGCGCCGCCGCACCTCGGTCTCGATCCGCACCAGCCACAGCGCGCCGAAGGCGGAGGTGTATCCCAGCGCCATCAGGGCCAGCGGCAGGGCGTAGACGGGCGGCAAGGCGTCGCCGGCGTCGGCGAACATGGTCGACGAGCCTTGGTGCAGGCTGTTCCACCAGTCGACCGAGAACTTGACGATCGGCAGATTGATCAGCCCGACCAGCGCCAGGATGGCCGCGGCCCGACCGCCCTTGGTCTCGTCGTCGATCGCAGAGCGCAGGGCGATGTAGCCGAGGTAGAACAGCAGCAGCACCAGCACCGAGGTCAGGCGCGCGTCCCAGACCCACCAGGTTCCCCACATCGGCTTGCCCCACAGGGCGCCGGTGACAAGCGCCAGGGCCGTGAAGATCGCGCCCAGCGGGGCGGCGGACTTGGCGGCGGCGTCGGCCAGCGCGTGACGGAAGATCAGCGACAGCAGGCTGGCCACGCCCAGGCAGAGGTAGACGAAACTGGCCAGGATCGCGGCCGGGACATGGATGAACATGATCCGGACGGTGTCGCCCTGCTGATAGTCCTCCGGCGCGGTGAATCCGAACCAGAGACCGGCCGCGATCAGCAGGCCGGCCAGCACGCCGAACATCGGCGCCGCCCAGCGGGCGAAGGCCATGAAGCGGTCGGGGTTGGCGAGGAAGGCGAACATGTTCCGCGCGGCTTAGGACGAGGCCGGGCGCGGCGCAAGAC
>CALALX010000073.1 GCA_937925635.1 uncultured Caulobacter sp. | reverse complement strand
GGGGGGGTGGGAGCGGCGCGGCGGGGCGCCGGGGAATGGCGAGGCGATGGGGGCCTGCGGATGATGGACGGTCGGGAACATCCGGCGGCGCTGGTCGGCGAGCAGCGCATCCGCAACTTCAACATCAACTTCGGGCCGCAACATCCCGCGGCGCACGGGGTTTTGCGTCTGGTTCTTGAGCTGGACGGCGAGATCGTCGAGCGGTGCGACCCGCATATCGGCCTGCTGCATCGCGGCACCGAGAAGCTGATGGAGGCCCGCACCTACCTGCAGAACGTGCCGTACTTCGACCGCCTCGACTACGTGGCGCCGATGAACCAGGAGCACGCCTTCTGCCTCGCCATCGAGAAACTGCTCGGCGTCGAGGTTCCGATCCGCGGCCAGATCATCCGCGTGCTCTACAGCGAGATCGGCCGCATCCTGAACCACCTGCTCAACGTGACCACCCAGGCCATGGACGTCGGCGCCCTGACGCCGCCGCTCTGGGGCTTCGAGGAGCGCGAGAAGCTGATGGTGTTCTACGAGCGCGCCTGCGGCGCTCGCCTGCACAGCAACTACTTCCGCCCCGGCGGCGTCCACCAGGACCTGCCCGACGCGCTGGTCGAGGACATCGACGACTGGGCCAGGGCCTTCCCGAAGATCTGCGACGACATTGAGACGCTGATCACCGGCAACCGCATCTTCAAGCAGCGCAACGTCGACATCGGCGTGGTGACGAAGGAAGACGCCATCGCCTGGGGCTTCTCCGGCGTCATGGTGCGCGGCTCGAACATCGCCTGGGACCTGCGCCGCAACCAGCCGTACGAGAACTACAACGACTTCGAGTTCGACATCCCGCTGGGCGTCAACGGCGACTGCTACGACCGCTACCTCTGCCGCATGCAGGAGATGCGCGAGTCGACGAAGATCATCCGCCAGGCCTGCGACATGCTGCGCAAGACGCGCGGCCCGGTGATGACCACCGACAACAAGATCACGCCGCCGCGCCGGGGCGAGATGAAGCGGTCGATGGAATCCCTGATCCACCACTTCAAGCTCTACACCGAGGGCTTCCGCACCCCGCCGGGCGAGGTCTACGCCTGCGTGGAAGCGCCCAAGGGCGAGTTCGGCGTGTTCCTGGTCAGCGACGGCTCCAACAAGCCCTACCGCTGCAAGATCCGCGCGCCCGGCTTCCCGCACTTGGCGGCGATGGACTTCCTCAACCGCGGCCACATGCTGGCCGACGTCAGCGCCATCCTCGGCTCGCTGGACATCGTGTTCGGGGAGATCGACCGGTGACGAGCAGCATTCTCTGGCTGGCCGCCGTGGCCGTATTCACCGCAGTCATTTCGGGGATCGCCTGGGCGAACTCCCCGAAGGCGCGTGCCCGTCGGCCGGAGCATTGCGGGCAGCTCTTCGGCGCAATCTTCCTGTCGATCGCGCCCTGGACTGTCGGCATCGCCGCGATCAATCCGATGTTCGACCTTGTGAGCCAGTCCGGCTGGGTCGAATTCGTGATCGTGGCGGCCGTGATCGGCGGGCCTATGCTGTTGATTGAAGTGTTGTTCCAGCCGACCCGTAAGCTGCAGGCGGCCTATGCGACGGAAGGCGGCGGTCAATGAGCCCGCTCGACCTCGCCCAGGCTCAGCTCGACGCCTACAACGCCCAGGATCTGGACGCTCATTGCGCCTGTTTCGCGGACGACGTGGTGGTGGCCGACCTGAACGCCGAGCCGAACCTGCGCGGCATCGCCGACTATCGCGCCCGCTACGAGGGCCTGTTCGCGCAGTTTCCGCAGAACCGCGCCGAGCTGGTCGGCCGCGTGGTTATCGGCAATACGGTCATCGACCATGAGCGGGTCTTCCGCTCGCCCGACGCGACGCCCTTCGAGGTCGCCGCCATCTACAGCTTCGCCGGGGGCAAGATCGCCCGCGTCGATTTCGTGAAGGCCTAGACGCATGTCCGTCCGTCGTCTCGCCAAGGAGCAGCCCGCTTCGTTCGACTTCAGCAAGGACACGCTGAAGAAGGCGCAGTGGTGGATCGCCAAGTACCCGGCCGAGCGCCGCCAGTCGGCGGTGATCCCGATCCTGTGGCTGGTCCAGAAGCAGGAAGGTTGGGTCTCCGAGCCGGCCATCCGGGCGATCGCCGAGCTGCTCGGCATGCCGGTGATCCGCGTGCTCGAGGTCGCCACCTTCTACACCAGCTTCCAGCTGGAGCCGGTCGGCAAGGTCGCCTTCGTGCAGCTGTGCGGCACCACGCCCTGCATGCTGTGCGGCGCCAATGACCTCAAGGCCGTCCTGCACGAGAAGATCGGCCCCAAGAACCACGTCACCGCCGACGGCAAGTTCAGCTGGGAGGAGGTCGAGTGCCTGGGCGCGTGCAGCAACGCGCCGATGGCCGCGATCAACGACTATTACTACGAGGACCTGACGCCGCAGACGCTCGGCCAGATCCTCGACGACTTCGCGGCGGGCAAGACGCCCAAGCCCGGGTCGTACGTCGGCCGCAAGGCCTCCGAGCCGCACGGCAAGATCCAGACCCTGACCGATCCGAAGCTGTACGACGGCTCGGCCGCGAAGAAGATCAAGCTGCCCAACGCGCCCGAGAAGGCGAAGAAGGCCAAGAAGGCGGGGACGCCGGCGTGAGCCCTCTTTATCCGCTCATCCCGGCGAAGGCCGGGACCCAGATTCAGCCTGAGCATCCAGGCCTGAATCCTGAGTCCCGCGCTTGCGTCTGGGCCCCGGCCTTCGCCGGGGTGAGCGGAGTCATGGAGGCCGCCAATGGCTGATCCCAATCTCGCCGAGGCCGAGCTGCTGCGGAAGCGGTCCGCCTATATCGACACCCTGCGCGGGCTCTACCGCCGTGAGCGGCTGGTCGGCTTCCTGCTGATCCTGGCCGGCGCCGCCTCTGTGCTGACCTCGCGGTTCGTCTGGTCCTGGCCGCACGAGGCGATCTGGGGCGGCTACGCGGCGATCGCGCTGGGCTGGGTTCTTTTCATCTACGTCATCTGGCGCCGCACGCAGTGGCGCCGCGCCAATCCGTTCAATCCGGGCGTCTAGAGGTCATGGTCGGAATTCTCGAAGACAAGGACCGCATCTTCACCAACCTCTACGGGCTCCACGACTGGGGTCTCGAAGGGGCGAAGACGCGCGGCTGCTGGAACGCGACGAAGGACATGCTCGACGCCGGGCGTGACTGGATCATCGACAACGTCAAGCAGTCGGGCCTGCGCGGTCGCGGCGGCGCGGGCTTTGGCACCGGCCTGAAGTGGTCGTTCATGCCCAAGGAGCTCAAGGACGGGCGGCCGCACTATCTGGTCGTCAACGCCGACGAGTCGGAACCCGGCACCTGCAAGGACCGGGAGATCATGCGCCACGATCCGCATCTGCTGATCGAGGGCTGCCTGATCGCCTCCTTCGCGATGCAGGCGCACGCCTGCTACATCTACATCCGCGGCGAGTACGTGCGGGAGCGCGAGGTTCTCGAGGCGGCGATCAAGCAGGCCTACGAGGCCAAGCTGATCGGCAAGAACAACGTCCACGGCTGGGACTTCGACCTCTACGTCCACCACGGCGCCGGGGCCTACATCTGCGGCGAGGAAACCGCCCTGCTGGAAAGCCTGGAAGGCAAGAAGGGCCAGCCGCGCCTAAAGCCGCCGTTCCCGGCCGGCGCCGGCCTCTACGGCATGCCGACCACGGTCAACAACGTCGAGTCGATCGCCGTCGTCGGCACGATCCTGCGCCGCGGGGCAGGGTGGTTCGCGGGCTTTGGCCGTCCAAACAACACCGGCACCAAGCTGTTCTGCGTCAGCGGCCACGTGAACCTGCCCTGCAACGTCGAAGAGGCGATGAGCATCCCCTTCCGTCAGCTGATGGAAGACCACTGCGGCGGCATCCGCGGCGGCTGGGGCAACCTGAAGGCCGTCATCCCGGGCGGGTCGTCCGTGCCGATGATCCCGGCCGAGCAGTGCGAAGACCTGCCGATGGACTTCGACGCCCTGCGCGAGCTGCGCTCGGGCCTGGGCACCGCCGCCGTCATCGTCATGGACAAGTCCACCGACCTGGTCCGGGCGATCGCGCGCCTCAGCTACTTCTACAAGCACGAGAGCTGCGGCCAGTGCACGCCGTGCCGCGAAGGCACCGGCTGGATGTGGCGGGTGATGGAGCGCATGGCCACCGGCGAGGCGGACATGAAGGAGATCGACACGCTCCTGGATGTCACCACCCAGGTCGAGGGCCACACCATCTGCGCCCTGGGCGACGCGGCCGCCTGGCCGATCCAGGGCCTGTTCCGCCACTTCCGCCACGAGGTGGAGGACCGGATCACCAGCTATCGCGCCGGCCGCCCGCACGTGCAGGGCGCCACCCTCGTGGCGGCGGAGTAACGAGATGCCCAAAGCCAAGGTCAACGGCGTCGAGGTCGAGTTCGAGCCCGGGATGACGGTTCTGCAGGTCGCGGAACTGGCCGGGGAAGAGATCCCGCGCTTCTGCTATCACGAGCGCCTCAGCATCGCCGGCAACTGCCGCATGTGCCTGGTCGAGGTGAAGCCCGGACCGCCCAAGCCCCAGGCGTCGTGCGCGCTGCCGGCCGCCGAGGGCCAGGAGATCGTCACCAACACGCCGATGGTCAAGAAGGCCCGCGAAGGGGTGATGGAGTTCCTGCTCATCAACCACCCGCTGGACTGCCCGATCTGCGACCAGGGCGGCGAGTGCGACCTTCAGGACCAGGCCATGGGCTATGGCCGGGACGACAGCCGCTACGACGAGAACAAGCGCGCCGTCGAGGAGAAGGAAATGGGTCCGGTCATCAAGACCGTGATGACCCGCTGCATCCAGTGCACCCGCTGCGTCCGCTTCATCACCGAAGTGGCCGGCGTGCCGGATATCGGCCTTATCTCGCGCGGCGAAGACGTTGAAATCACGACCTATCTGGGCAAGGCGGTGGCCTCCGAACTGTCGGGCAACGTCAATGACCTCTGCCCGGTCGGCGCCCTGACCCACAAGCCGTGGGCGTTCAACTACCGCCCCTGGGAACTGAAGAAGACCCAGTCGGTGGACGTCATGGACGCGCTGGGCAGCGCCATCCGCGTCGACAGCCGCGGCGCTCAGGTGCTGCGCGCCCTGCCGCGGGTGAACGAGGACATCAACGAGGAGTGGCTGAGCGACAAGAGCCGCTACGCCGTCGACGGCCTGAGCCGTCAGCGCCTCGACCGCCCGTACGTCCGCGTGAACGGCAAGCTGACCCCGGCCACCTGGGGCGAGGCGTTCGCGGCCGTGGCCGGCAAGATCAAGGCGACCACGCCGGACCGTATCGGCGTCATCGCCGGCGACCTGCAGGACGCCGAGTCGATGAAGGCCGCGCTGGACCTGTTCACGGCGCTGGGCTCGAAGAATGCCGACTGCCGCCAGGACGGCGTCGCGCTCGGCGCCGGCCCGCGTGAGAGCTGGCTGTTCAACTCGACCCTCGCCGGGATCGAGGACGCCGACGTCGTGCTGCTGGTCGGGACCAACCCACGCCTCGAGGCGCCGGTGTTCAACGCCCGCCTGCGCAAGCAGTGGCTGGCCGGCAAGATGCGCATCGGCGTGATCGGCGACCAGGCGGACTTGACCTACGATTACGACTACCTCGGCGCCGGCGCGGCGACCGTGTCGGGCCTGGCCAAGAGCAAGTCCGACTTCGTGGCCGCGTTGAAGGCCGCCCAGCGCCCGGCGATCATCGTCGGGCAGGGCGCTCTGGCCCGCGGCGACGGCGGCGCGGTGCTGAAGGCGGTGGCCGGCCTGGCCAAGACCTTCAACGTCGTCCGCGAAGGCTGGAACGGCTGGAACGTGCTGCACACCGCCGCCGCCCGCGTCGGCGGCCTGGATCTCGGCTTCCTGCCGGGCGCGGGCGGCAAGACGGCGCTGGAGATGGTCAAGCCGGGCGGCCTGGACGTGCTGTTCCTGCTGGGCGCCGACGAGATCGAGGCCTCGGCCTCGGGCGCCTTCACCGTCTACCTGGGCAGCCACGGCGACCGCGGCGCGCACAAGGCGGACGTCATCCTGCCGGGCGCCGCCTACACCGAGAAGAACGGCCTGTACGTGAACACCGAGGGCCGGGTGCAGATGGGCGAGCGGGCCGTGTTCCCCAAGGGCGAAGCCCGCGAGGACTGGGCCATCCTGCGCGCCCTCAGCGAGCACCTCGGCGCCAAGCTGCCGTACGACAGCCTGGACCAGCTGCGCGCGAAGCTGTTCGCCGACCACCCGACCTTCGGTCAGATCGACTACGCCCCGGGCTCGACCCCGACGGTGTTCGACCTCGCCGGCCTCGGCGACGGCGGCAAGGCGACCGATGCGCCGCTGACCAGCGCCGTGGCGGCCTTCCACCTGACCAACCCGATCGCGCGCGCCAGCGTGACGATGGCCGAATGCGCGGCCGTCGCCTCTGGCGCCGCCAAGCTGGCCGCGGAGTAGCCCGGTGCCTGAGACCTTTTCGCCCTGGCTCTGGTTTGGCCTGACGCTCGGTCAGATCCTGCTGATCGTCGTCGTCCTGCTGGTGTCGATCGCCTTCCTGCTGCTCGCCGACCGCAAGATCTGGGCGGGCGTGCAGATGCGGAAGGGCCCCAACGTCGTGGGTCCGTTCGGCCTGCTTCAGTCGTTCGCCGACCTGATCAAGTTCGTGATCAAGGAGCTGGTCATTCCGGCCGGCGCCGACAAGTTCGTCTTCCTGCTGGCCCCGGTCATCACCGTCACCCTGGCCCTGGCGGGGTGGGGCGTGGTCGCTTTCGCGCCGGGTTGGGTGATCGCCGACATCAACGTCGGCATCCTCTACCTGCTGGCGATGAGCTCGCTGGGCGTCTACGGCATCATCATGGGCGGCTGGGCTTCGAACTCGAAGTACCCGTTCCTGGGCGCGCTGCGCTCGGCGGCGCAGATGGTGTCGTACGAAGTGTCGATCGGCTTCGTGATCATCACCGTGATCCTGCTGTCGGGCTCGATGAACCTGACCGAGATCGTCGAGAAGCAGACCGGCGGCTTCTGGAACTGGAACGTCCTGGGCGGCGGCGGCCTCGCCAACCTGCCCCTGGCGCTGGTCATGATCCCGATGATGGTCGTGTTCTACATCTCGGCCCTGGCCGAGACGAACCGCCCGCCGTTCGACCTGCCGGAAGCCGAGTCCGAGCTCGTGGCCGGCTACCAGGTCGAGTACAGCGCCTCGCCCTACCTGCTGTTCATGCTGGGCGAGTACGTCGCCATCGTCCTGATGTGCGCGATGATCTCGATCCTGTTCTTCGGCGGCTGGGACCCGGGCTTCCCAACCCCGTTCGTCGACAGCTGGCCGGCGACGCTGCAGAGCCTGTTCTACTTCCTGTTCTTCGCGATCAAGGTCGTCTTCTGGTTCTTCATGTTCGCGATGGCGAAGGCGATCGTGCCCCGCTACCGCTACGACCAGCTGATGCGCCTGGGCTGGAAGGTGTTCCTGCCGACCTCCCTGGTCGGGGTGTTCCTGGTCGCCGGCTACAAGGTCTTCCAGAAGGTGATGATGTGATCCGCGCCGCCGGCATCCTGCTGGCGCTGGGCCTCGCCGCCTGCGCCACCACCGACAGCGGGATCGAGACCTACAGCCTTGGCCGGGGCCTGGTGAACTACGACGCCATGGTTCGCGCCAAGGCCGAGTGCGCCCAGGTCGGCGGCGAGGTGCGGCCCAAGGGCGTCAAGGGCGAGGATCCCGCCCAGATGTCGAACTACGTCTGTTTCATTCCGAAGAAGGGCGCCCAGTGATGATGCAGCGCATCGGTCAGGCCCTGAAGGGCGCGGCCCTCGTGGACTTCAACGGCGCCTTCTGGCTGGCCATGAAGTACATGATGGCCCCCAAGAAGACGGTCATCTATCCGAACGAGCGCGGGCCGCAGTCGCCGCGCTTCCGGGGCGAGCACGCCCTGCGCCGCTATCCCTCCGGGGAAGAGCGCTGCATCGCCTGCAAGCTGTGTGAGGCGATCTGCCCGGCCCAGGCCATCTACATCGAGGCCGAGCCGCGCGAGGACGGCAGCCGCCGCACGACGCGCTACGACATCGATATGGTGAAGTGCATCTACTGCGGTCTCTGTCAGGAGGCCTGCCCAGTGGACGCGATCGTCGAGGGGCCGAACACCGAGTTCGCCACCGAGACCCGCGAGGAACTCTACTACGACAAGGAGCGGCTGCTGGATAACGGCGACCGCTGGGAACGCGAGATCGCGAAGAATCTGGAACTGGACGCCGCCTACCGATAGAGGGAGGCGCGCGATTCAGCTGTCCGTTTTGAGAAGGGATAAGGGGCCCCCATGGCTCTGCAGGCGATAGCCTTCTACCTGATGGCCACCGTGACGATCCTGGCGGGTCTCGCGGTCGTCTTCGCACGCAACCCTGTGCACTCGGTGCTGTTTCTGATCACGGCCTTCTTCAGCGCCGCGGGTCTGTTCGTGCTGATGGGCGCCGAGTTCCTGGCGATGCTGCTGATCGTCGTCTACGTCGGCGCGGTCGCGGTGCTGTTCCTGTTCGTCGTCATGATGCTCGACGTCGACTTCGCGGAACTGCGCGCGGGCTACATGAAGAACATGCCGCTCGGACTGCTCATCGGCGCGGCTGTGCTGGCCGAATTGGTGCTTCTCGTCGCATCGAAGTTCTGGGCGCCCGGCGCCATCAAGGGCCTCGCCGCAGCTGGGGCGCCAACGCCGGCTGGCAT
>CALALX010000072.1 GCA_937925635.1 uncultured Caulobacter sp. | reverse complement strand
ATCGGCTGCATGGTCAACGGCGCCGGCCTGGCCATGGCCACCATGGACATCATCAAGCTGTACGGCGCCGAGCCGGCCAACTTCCTCGACGTCGGCGGTGGCGCCTCCAAGGAGAAGGTCACCGCGGCCTTCAAGATCATCACCGCCGACCCGGCCGTCAAAGGCATCCTGGTCAACATCTTCGGCGGCATCATGCGCTGCGACATCATCGCCGAGGGCGTTGTGGCCGCGGTCAAGGAAGTCGGCCTGAAGGTTCCGCTCGTCGTTCGCCTGGAAGGCACCAACGTCGAGCTGGGCAAGAAAATCATCAACGAGAGCGGCCTGAACGTCATCGCCGCCAACGATCTGTCGGACGGCGCGGAGAAGATCGTCGCCGCCGTGAAGGGCGCTCGCTAATGTCGGTTCTGATCGGTTCCCACACCAAGGTCATCTGCCAGGGCGTCACCGGCTCGCAGGGCACCTTCCACACTGAACAGGCCATCGCCTACGGCACGAAGATGGTCGGCGGCGTCACGCCGGGCAAAGGCGGCACGACTCACGTCGGCCTGCCGATGTTTGACACGGTCGGCGAAGCCAAGGACGCCACCGGCGCCGACGCCTCGGTGATCTACGTCCCGCCGCCGTTCGCGGCCGACGCGATCCTGGAGGCCATCGACGCCGAGGTTCCGCTGATCGTCTGCATCACCGAGGGCATCCCGGTGCTGGACATGGTCAAGGTCAAGAAGGCCCTGGCCGGCAGCAAGTCGCGCCTGATCGGCCCCAACTGCCCCGGCGTCCTGACCCCGAACCAGTGCAAGATCGGCATCATGCCGGGCGGCATCTTCTCGGAAGGCAGCGTCGGCGTCGTCTCGCGCTCGGGCACCCTGACCTATGAGGCGGTGTTCCAGACCACCAACGCCGGCCTCGGCCAGACCACGGCCGTCGGCATCGGCGGCGACCCGGTCAAGGGCACCGAGTTCATCGACGTGCTGGAGCTGTTCCTGGCCGACGAGGCGACCAAGTCGATCGTCATGATCGGCGAGATCGGCGGCAGCGCCGAAGAGGACGCGGCCCAGTTCCTGATCGACGAAGCCAAGCGTGGCCGCAAGAAGCCGATGGTCGGCTTCATCGCCGGCCGCACGGCCCCTCCGGGACGCCACATGGGCCACGCCGGGGCCATCGTGTCCGGCGGCAAGGGCGGCGCCGAAGACAAGATCGCGGCCATGGAGGCGGCGGGCATCCGCGTGTCGCCCTCGCCCGCCAAGCTCGGCGAGACGCTTCTCGAAGTGCTGAAGGGCTAAGCCCGAAAGACCAGAGCCCGGGCGCGAAACGTCCGGGCTCATTTTTCTCCGCCAGGGGGCCGGTTTCCACGGGAAATCGGGCGCGAGAGACTATATTTACGCCCGGACAGCTAAGCCGCTGTCCACAGGCGGCTGACAGGCGCGAGACCGATGGCGGACGACGCAGGCATCATCAATCAGGTTCTGACCGAAACTTCCTTCCTCTACGGCGCGAACGCGGCCTTCGTGGAAGATCTCTATGCTCGATGGTCGAAGGACCCCGGCTCGGTCGACGCGTCCTGGGCCGGCTTCTTCTCGACGCTGCACGACCGGGCGGATGACGTGCAGAAGGCGGCCGCCAGGCCGTCCTGGACGCCGCGCGGCGTCGCCGCGCCACGACCCGACTGGCTGTCGGCCATCGACGGCCTCTGGCCCGCGGTCGAGGCCAAGCTCGGCAAGTCGATCGAGGCCAAGCAGCCGGCCGCAAGCGCCGGCGACGTGCGCGCCGCCACCCTGGATTCTCTGCGCGCGATCATGATGATCCGCGCCTACCGGATGCGCGGCCACCTGCGCGCCAACCTCGACCCGCTCGGCATGGCGACGCCGCCGGGCGACGCCAGCGAGCTGGACCCAGCGACCTACGGCTTCACCGAGGCCGACTACGACCGCCCGATCTTCCTCGACTTCGTGCTGGGTCTGGAGACCTCCACCCTGCGCGAGATCCTGGCCATCCTGCGCCGCACCTACTGCGGCACGGTCGGCGTGCAGTACATGCACATCTCCGACCCGGCCGAGAAGTCCTGGCTGCAACAGCGCATCGAGGGCCGCGACAAGGAGATCACCTTCTCCAAGGAGGGCAAGGTCGCCATCCTCAAGAAGCTGATCGAGGCCGAGGGCTTCGAACGCTTCCTGCACAAGCGCTTCCCCGGCACCAAGCGGTTCGGCCTCGACGGCGGCGAAGCCCTGGTCCCGGCCATGGAGCAGATCATCAAGCGCGGCGGCGCGCTGGGCGTGAAGGACATCGTTCTGGGCATGCCGCACCGCGGCCGCCTGAACGTCCTGGCCGCCGTGATGGGCAAGCCCTACCACGTCATCTTCCACGAGTTTCAGGGTGGTTCGTCCGTCCCCTCGGACATCGAGGGCTCGGGCGACGTGAAGTACCACATGGGCGCTTCGTCGGACCGCAGCTTCGACGGCAACAACGTCCACCTGTCGCTGACCGCCAACCCCTCGCACCTGGAAATCGTCAACCCGGTCGTGCTGGGCAAGGCGCGCGCGAAACAAGCCTTCACCCTGCGCGAGACGCCGGACGCGGGCCGCGGCCATGTGCTGCCGGTGCTGCTGCACGGCGACGCCGCCTTCGCCGGCCAGGGCGTGGTGGCCGAGTGCTTCGCGATTTCGGGCGTGAAGGGATTCCGCGTCGGCGGCACGATCCATTTCATCGTCAACAACCAGATCGGCTTCACGACAGCGCCGGCCTACAGCCGCACCAGCCCCTATCCCTCGGACGTGGCGCTGATGGTCGAGGCGCCGATCTTCCACGTGAACGGGGACGACCCCGAGGCCGTGGTCTTCGCCGCCAAGGTGGCCACCGAGTATCGCCAGCAGTTCGGCAAGGACGTCGTCATCGACATGTTCTGCTACCGGCGGTTCGGCCACAACGAGGGCGACGATCCGACGATGACCTCGCCCCTGATGTACGCCCGCATCAAGGACCAGCCGTCGACGCGCGAGATCTACGCGCGCCGCCTGGTCGGCGAGGGAATCATCACCGAGGCCGAAGGCGAGGGCTGGGTCGGGGAATTCAACGCCTTCCTCGACGGCGAGTTCGACGCGGGCAAGACCTACAAGGCCAACAAGGCCGACTGGCTGGACGGCAAGTGGGCGGGCCTGAGCCTGCCGGGCGACGAGGAACGACGCGGCCAGACCGGCGTGCCGATGGCCAAGCTGCTCGACCTGGGCCGCAAGATCACCGCCATCCCCGATCACATCGACGCCCACAAGACCGTGCGCCGCGTGGTCGAGGCGCGGCGCGCCGCCATCGAGGCGGGCGAGGGCCTGGACTGGGGCACCGCCGAGCACCTGGCCTTCGCCACCCTTCTCGACGAGGGCTATCCGGTCCGCCTCAGCGGCCAGGACAGCGTGCGCGGCACCTTCACCCAGCGCCACTCGGACCTGATCGACCAGACCACCGAGGAGCACTACACGCCCCTCAACAACATCCGTCCGGGGCAGGCCCACTACGAGGTCATCGACTCGGCCCTGTCGGAAGAGGCGGTGCTGGGCTTCGAGTACGGCTTCTCGCTGGCCGACCCCAACACCCTGACGCTGTGGGAAGCCCAATTCGGCGACTTCGTGAACGGCGCCCAGGTGGTCATCGACCAGTTCATCAGCTCGGGCGAGCGCAAATGGCTGCGGATGAGCGGCCTGGTCATGCTGCTGCCGCACGGCTACGAGGGCCAGGGACCGGAGCACAGCTCCGCGCGCCTCGAGCGCTTCCTGCAGGCCTGCGCCGAGGACAACATGCAGGTCCTCAACTGCTCGACGCCGGCGAACTACTTCCACGCCCTGCGCCGGCAGATGCGCCGCGAGTTCCGCAAGCCGCTGGTCATCATGACCCCCAAGAGCCTGCTGCGTCACAAGAAGGCCGTCAGCAACCTCGCCGACCTGGCCGAGACCTCCAGCTTCCACCGCGTGATGGTCGACGGCGCCGAGGCGCAGTGCGATGTCGGCGGAATCGTCCTGAAGCCGGACGCTGAGATCAAGCGCGTCATCCTGTGCTCGGGAAAGGTCTATTTCGATCTGATCGACGCCCGCGCGGCGTCGGGCCGCGACGACGTCTACATCCTGCGGCTCGAGCAGTTCTATCCCTGGCCTCACAAGTCGGTCAGCCAGGTCCTGGCGCGCTTCCGCAACGCCGAGCTGGTCTGGTGTCAGGAGGAACCCAAGAACATGGGCGGCTGGACCTTTGTCGACCCCTGGCTTGAACTGACGCTTGATCGTCTCGATGTGAAGGCGAGACGCGCCCGCTATGTCGGCCGTCCGGCGTCCGCCTCCACGGCGGCCGGCCTGATGAGCCGCCACCTGAAAGAACTCGAGACCTTCCTGGCAGAAGCCTTCGCCTGACGGCGCGAAGCCCCGCCCGACGACAGTACGAACGAAAGAAAGACGACCGATGGCCGACATCATGACCCCCGCCCTGGGTGAATCCGTCACCGAAGCGACGGTGGCCCGCTGGACCAAGAAGCCGGGCGACGCGGTCAGGAAGGACGAGATCCTCGTCGAGCTGGAGACCGACAAGGTCAGCCTCGAAGTAGCCTCGCCGGTCGACGGGGTGCTGGAGACGATCTCGGCCCCGGATGGCGAGACGGTCACCCCTGGCGCGGTGCTGGGCAAGGTCTCCGAGGGCGCGACCGCGGCCGCCAAACCGGCCGCCGCGCCGGCTGCGAAGGCCGAGCCTGCTCCGGCCCCGGCCGCCGCGCCTGCCCCGGCCCCCGCGCCGAAAATCGAGGCCGCGCCGCTGGCCCCGTCGGTGCAGCGCATCGTCTCCGAAACCGGTCTCGACCCCGCCTCGGTCGCCGGCTCCGGCAAGGACGGCCGCATCACCAAGGGCGACGCCCTGGCCGCGCTGGAAGCCCGCGCCGCCGCTCCGGCCGCCCCGGCGGCCCCCGCCGCGCCGCGCGCGATCCACGAGCGCGAGGACCGGGTGAAGATGACCCGCCTGCGCCAGACCATCGCGCGCCGGCTGAAGGAAGCCCAGAACACCGCCGCGATGCTGACGACCTTCAACGAGGTCGACATGACGGCGGTGATGGCCCTGCGCAACGCCTACAAGGACCAGTTCGAAAAGAAGCACGGCGTGAAGCTGGGCTTCATGAGCTTCTTCGTGAAGGCCTGCATCAGCGCCCTGAAGGCCATCCCGGACGTGAACGCCGAGATCGACGGCACGGACCTGATCTACAAGAACCACTACGACATCGGCGTCGCCGTCGGCACCGAGAAGGGCCTGGTCGTGCCGGTCGTCCGCGACGCCGACACCATGAACCTGGCCGAGATCGAGAAGGCCATCGGCGACCTCGGCAAGAAGGCCCGCGACGGCCAACTGACCATTGAGGACATGCAGGGCGGCACCTTCACCATCTCGAACGGCGGAGTCTACGGCTCGCTGATGTCGACGCCGATCCTGAACGCGCCGCAGTCGGGCATCCTGGGCATGCACAAGATCCAGGAGCGCCCGATGGTCGTGAACGGCCAGATCGTGATCCGCCCGATGATGTACCTGGCCCTCAGCTACGACCACCGCGTGGTCGACGGCCAGGGCGCGGTGACCTTCCTGGTCAAGGTCAAGGAAGCCCTGGAAGACCCGCAGCGCATGCTGCTGGACGTCTAGGCCTTGGCGAAGGACCGGCTCTACCTGCTGCGGCCCGGGTTCGAGGATCCGGCGCTGGACAGCGGCGGCAAGGGCTGGGTCTGCCCGGCCTGTTGCATGGTCGAGGGCTTCCTCGCCGCCTTCCCCCAGGTGCGCGAGGCGCTCGACATCACCTACTACCCGTTCCCCCGGCCCCGTCAGGCGATCATCGACCTGGTCGGCGAGGACCATCAGGGCATGCCGCTGCTGATCCTGGCCGAACACACGCAGGGCGAAGATGTGCTCCAGGCGAACGGCCTGAGGCTCATCTCGGACGAGAAGGCCATCCTGCGCCACCTCGCCCGCAAGCACGGCGTCGCCGCGCCGCATCCGTAGGACGACTGGACGAACCCTCGATTGCTGCGTCATGGTTCGGCCATGGCCCTCGCCGATGTCGCGCGATTTCACACCCTGGCCGAGGCCGAGATCGCGGCCTCGCTCCTGCGGTCCGCCGGCATCGCCGCGACGGTCGCCGACGTCCACTATGGTTCGGTGTTCTGGCTGGAGCAGAGGGCGCTCGGAGGATTTCGCCTGAGCGTCAGCGAGGAGGACCTCGCCGACAGCGTGGCCATCCTCCGCCATCGGCCGGAGGCGGACGCCCTGGAGGAGGAGGATGCGATCCCATCGTCGATCACGGACAGCGACCGCATGGCGGCGACGGCCCTGATGCTGACCGCCGGACCGGCCGCCGGCTGGCTGGTCGCGGGCCGGAGGCGATTCGGCTTCATGGCGTCGCTCGTCATGACCCTCCTGCTGGTCGGACTTGCCTTGAGCCTGGTGGTGACCGGCTGGCCTTGGGTCCGGCTGGTCATTGGCAACTAGGATGCCTCGCGCGCCGAGCCTGTCCGCGGAACATCGGGTTCCACTTCCCTGTCTCGGCGTGGTTCAGTCCAGCCGTGAGGAAGCGACCTCTCTATGCGCAGGGCTGACGTGAACGATCACCGTCCCAACATCGTCGAGGGGCCGCCGCGATTCCGCTGGCCGTGGAGCCGGGGGACGGACCTGGACATCGGCTCGCAAGCGGCTCCGCGAGGCGGTTCGGCGCTCGGCGACAGCACCGTCAGCAAGTCCGCCCAGGTCCCCCACGCCGAGCGGGCGCGGATCCGGCGCGCCCTGCAACCGGCGACGATCGGACCGTCGGCCACGGCCGGACTGAGGGCGCTGCCGGTCCAGGCTGTGGTGCTCGTCGCGCTTGCCTACCACCTGCTCGGGCCCGGCGCCGCCTTCCTCACCGGCTCGGACGCCGGCGCGCGCGGACTGCTCTCGCTGGTCGACACGGTCATGCCCACGGTGGGCGAGTTCGATCCTGCCCGTTGGCTGATTCCGGGCGCGGCCGCCTGGATGTGGCAACCGCTGCTGGCGGTCGGCGGCGCGGCGCTTCTGCGGCTGACGGCGCTGAACGCAGCCCAGCGGGATCCGTTGAGCGCGATCTGGATCGCAGCCGCCGCGACCGCCGTCGACACGGCCACCTGGCTGTTCATGGGTCTCAAGCTGGCGGGCACGACCTTCACCCCGGAAGAGGCCGCGGCCCTGGTCACCTTGCTGAAGGTCGAGGGCGGCGCGCTGCTGGTGCTGTTCTTCGTGCTGGCGCCCCGCGGGAGGACACGGCCCGGCGAGACGGGCGCCGACCAGCACGGCGTCCGCTGACCCCGATTTCGGGGTCTCTTCTGTTGACCTAGGGGCGCGAGGGCTTAAACCGCCTCGCACGAGCGCGACCGCGCGCCCATATCCCGTTCGCATTCTTCGCGAGACAAGGTTTCCAGACCCATGGCCCAGTACGACGTCGTCATCATCGGGGGCGGCCCCGGCGGCTACAACGCGGCGATCCGCGCCGGCCAGCTGGGCCTGAAGGTGGCCTGCGTCGAGGGCCGCGAGACGCTGGGCGGGACCTGCCTGAACGTCGGCTGCATGCCGTCCAAGGCGCTTCTGCACGCCTCGGAGCTCTACGAGGCCGCGACCGGCGGCGAGTTCGCCAAGCTGGGCATCGAGGTGAAGCCCAAGCTGAACCTCGCCCAGATGATGGCCCAGAAGTCGGAAAGCGTGACCGCCCTGACCAAGGGTATCGAATTCCTATTCAAGAAGAACAAGGTCGAGTGGATCAAGGGCTGGGGCCGCATCGACGGGCCGGGCAAGGTCGTGGTCACGGCCGCGCATGGCGCCGAGATGACCTACGAGACGAAGAACATCATCATCGCCACCGGCTCGGAGGCCACCCCGCTGCCCGGCGTCGAGGTCGACAACAAGCGCATCGTCGACTCGACTGGCGCCCTGTCGCTGACCGAAGTGCCCAAGTCGCTCGTGGTCATCGGCGCCGGCGTGATCGGCCTCGAGCTCGGCTCCGTCTGGCGCCGCCTGGGCGCCGAGGTGACGGTGGTCGAGTTCCTCGACCGCATCGTGCCGGGAACGGACGAGGAAACCGCCAAGACCTTCCAGCGGTCGCTGACCAAACAGGGCTTCAAGTTCAAGCTGGGCAGCAAGGTCACCGGCGCCAAATCGATGGGCAAGGCGGTGGAGCTGACCGTCGAGCCGGTCGCCGGCGGGGAGGCCGAGGTGCTGACCGCCGACTACGTCCTGGTCGCCATCGGCCGCCGTCCCTACACCAAGGGGTTGGGCCTGGAGACGGTCGGCATCACGCCGGACAAGCGCGGCGTCATCGCCAACGACCACTTCAAGACCGGCGTCGGCGGCGTCTGGGTGGTGGGCGACGCGACCAGCGGCCCGATGCTGGCCCACAAGGCCGAGGACGAGGGCGTGGCCTGCGTTGAACTCATCGCCGGCAAGGCGGGCCATGTGAACTACGGCATCATCCCGGGGGTCATCTACACCGCGCCGGAGGTGGCCACGGTCGGCCAGACCGAGGAAGACCTGAAGGCCGCGGGCGTCGCCTACAAGGTCGGCAAGTTCCCGTTCAGCGCCAACAGCCGCGCCAAGATCAACCACGAGGGCGAAGGGTTCGTGAAGGTGCTGGCCGACGCCAAGACCGACCGCATCCTGGGCGTCCACATGATCGGGCCCAATGTCGGCGACATGATCGCCGAATACTGCGTGGCCATGGAGTTCTCGGCGGCGTCGGAGGACGTGGCGCGGACCTGCCACCCGCACCCGACCCGGTCCGAGGCCCTGCGCCAGGCGGCGATGGGCGTCGAAGGCTGGACGATGCAGGCCTGAGGCCTCTTCAGGCGCTAGCCAGTCATCCCCCTCCGCCCTAGGCTCTCCCTGGAACACAGGGAGAGACCAATGACTCATGGCGCGCCCGTCTGGCGGGATGTCGAGATCGTCGCCGTCCGCGAACTGCTGGCGCAGCTCAACAGCGTCGAGACCGGTCCCGGCAGCTGGGAAGACCGCCGCACCGGCATGAACGCTTTCGGCGCCATGTCGCCCTTGCCGGAGGATACGGTGGTCGAAGCCGTCGACATCGCCGGCCTCCCGGCCGAGTTCGTGACGCCCAAGGGCGCGGATCGTCATCGCGCGCTGCTCTACCTGCACGGCGGCGGCTATTGCGTGGGCAGCCCGACCAGCCACCGACCGTTGGCGGCGCGGCTGGCCGGGGCGATCGGCTGTCCGGCCCTTGTGCCCGACTACCGCCTGGCGCCCGAGCACCGCTTCCCGGCGGCCGTCGATGACGCGGTGAAAGCCTATCGCTTCCTGCTCGGCGAAGGCGTCGAACCCGGTCGCATCGTCATAGCCGGCGACAGCGCCGGCGGCGGCCTGACCATCGCCACGGCCATCGCCATCCGCGACAGCGGCCTGCCGCAGCCAGGCTGCCTGTTCGCCATCAGCCCCTGGGCCAACCTCGCCCAGACCGGAGCGGCCTACGCCGCCGTCCTGCACGACCCGATGCTGACCCGCGAGGGGCTGCAGGAGTTCGCCGACGCCTACCTGCAGGGCGAAGGACCGCACCATCCGCTGGCCAGCCCGGCGCTGGCGGACCTGCACGACCTGCCGCCGATGCTGCTCCACGCCGGCGGGGCGGAGATCCTCGCCTCCGACACCACCCTGCTGGCCGAGCGCGCCGGCTTGGCGGGCGTCGAGGTTCGGGCCGAGATCTGGCCGGAGATGATCCACGTCTGGCACGCCTTCGCGCCCTGGCTCGCCGCGGGCCGCAGGGCGATCGACGAGGCTGCGGTTTGGGTGAAGGGGAAGCTAGCGTAGCCCTCGCGTCCTTCGACACGCCGTTTCGCGCCTTCTCAGGATGACGTCGTTACAAGGCAATCCACCCACGTCATGCTGAGCAGCGCCGCAGGCGCGTGTCGAAGCACGCACTACGCCCTCGGATGCGCCTTGCCATAGGCCGCCAGCAGCCCGTCGGCGTCGACCGCGGTGTATTTCTGCGTCGTCGACAGACTGGCGTGGCCGAGCAGTTCCTGGATCGAGCGCAGGTCGGCGCCGGCGCCCAGCAGATGCGTCGCGAAGCTGTGACGCAGAGCATGGGGCGTGGTGCGGTCGGACAGGCCGAGGCGACCGCGCAGCGCCTGGACCCGCGCCTGCACGTGGCGGGGCGACAGCGGGCCGCCGCGCGGGGCGCGGAACAGCGGCGCGTCCGGCGACAGGGCGAAGGGCAGCGCGGCGACATAGGCGTCGATCGCTTCGCGCACGGCCGGCAGCACCGGCACGATCCGCGTCTTCGACCCCTTGCCGAGCACGCGCAGGCTCTCACCCAGCGGCGCGTCCGACCGTTTGAGTGAGAGCGCCTCGCTGATCCGCAGGCCGCAGCCCCAGAGCAGGGTCAGCACCGCCTCATCGCGGGCCGCCTCCCAGCCGTCGCGGTCGGGGTCGAGCGACGCCTCCTCGATCAGGCCGCGGGCGTTGTCCTCGCTGACCGGCCGCGGCGCGCCGGGCTTCACGCGCGGCCCCTTCACCAGGGTGAGCGCGGGATTAGGCGTCGCCAGCCGGCGGTCGAGGAAACCGTGGTAGCCGCGGATCGCCGACAGCGCCTGCGAGACCGACCGCGCCGACAGCGGCCGCTCGCCGTCGCGGCGGTGGGCCAGATAGGCGCGCACCTCGGCCGGCGTGATGGTCGCCATGGCCGAGAGGTTCAACGTCTCGGCGCGATGCTGTTCCAGAAAGGCGAGATAGGGCGACACCGCGCCCAGATAGGCCTCGACCGTGCGCGGTGAGACGCGCCGCTCGTTGGCGAGATGGTCCAGCCAGGCGCCGAGCGCCTCGCGGGCGGTGGCTACAGGACCGGCCATCGCTCCGCCGTGCGTTCGACGACCCGGGCCAGGAAGGCGACCAGTTCCGCGCCCATGTCCTCCGTGAAGCCCTTCTCATCCGGGGATCCGAAGGCCAGCACCCCCTGACGCGCCGGCTCCCAGAGGGCGACGCGGACCAGCGCCATCGACCGAACCTGCTCGCCCCGCGCCCCGAAGAGCCCGCGCGAGGGAGCGTGGAAGCCCATGCGGTGCAGGCGCTGGGCGCCCAGGATCATGTCGCTCTGCCCCTCGACCAGCGCGTACCAGCCGGCCGGCACGCGCTCGGGCCCCTCCAGGGCCAGGGTCGCGGCGACCATGCCGAAGCGCAGGGTGGCCATGTCGTCGATGCGACGCGCGAGATCGGAGTGGTTGCGCGCCTCGAGCAGGTCGATGACAGCGGCATGGGTCTGGGCCTGGGCGGCGAAGTTGGCCCGGGCCGTGGCCTCGAGCTGCTTGCGGGCCCGGCTCTCGCGCTTGTGGGCGGCATGCACGCGCGCCAGGGCGGCCGGCCCGAAATCCACCAGGTTGGCGGCGTCGACACGGAGACCGAGGTCGGCCAGCAGTTCCGCGTCATCGCGGATCAGATACGGATGTTCCCGCAGTACGCGGCGCAGGTCTTCCGCTGCCGATTCCTTCCGCTTCGCGTCAGACATTTTCGCCCCCGAACCGCGCGGTTCCGCAGGGCGATTCTGCCCTACAGGATCGACTGCCCGGTCTTGGCCCAGTCGCTCAGGAACTGTTGAAGCCCACTTTCGGTTAACGGGTGCTTGAACAGGGCCTCGAACACCGCCGGCGGGATGGTCGCGCAGTCGGCGCCGGCCAGCGCCGATTCCGTGACGTGCTGGGGCGTCCGGATCGAGGCGGCCAGGATCTCGGTGTCGAAGCCGTAGGTGTCATAGATCGCCCGGATGGCGCCGATCAGCTCGACGCCCGAGCCCGGCGTCTGGTCGTCCAGCCGACCGATGAAGGGCGAGACGTAGGTCGCGCCGGCCTTGGCGGCCAGCAGGGCCTGGTTGGCCGAAAAGCAGAGGGTGACGTTGGTCTGAATGCCTTCGCGGGCGAACTGCGCGGTGGCGACCAGGCCGGCGCGGGTCAGCGGAACCTTCACGACCACGTTCGGAGCGATGCCGGCCAGCTTGCGGCCCTCGGCCAGCATGCCCTCGGCGTCGACAGCCACCGCTTCGGCGCTCACCGGACCCTCGACGATCTCGCAGATCTCGGCGATGACTTCGGCCATGGGTCGCCCCGACTTGGCGATGAGAGTCGGGTTGGTGGTGACGCCATCCACGAGGCCCGTGGCGGCGAGGTCCTTCAGGACGACGGTGTCGGTGGTGTCGAGAAACAGCTGCATGGGATCGCTTTTAGCGGCTCAATCGGCCATGGACCACCTGTGACCCGCATCGCCTCCGTTCTTCTTCCGATGCCGCTGCCCGAGGCGTTCGACTACGCCGAGCCGGAGGGGATGGACCTTGCCGTCGGCGATCATGTCGCCGTGCCCCTCGGCCCGCGCAGCGTGCGGGGCGTGGTGACGGCGCTGAGGGAAGGCGCGGGCGGCAACCGGCCGCTCAAGCCGGTGCTCGAACGGATCGACGATCCGGTCCTGCCCGAGACCACCCTCAAGTTCGTCGAATGGGCTGCGAAATACTCGGTCGACGCGCCCGGACAGCCGCTGGCCATGGCCCTGCGTGGCCTGCGCGCGCCCCGACCCCGGCCGATCAAGCTGCTGCGGGCGACCGGCGCGCTGCCCGCCCGCGCGACCCCTGCCCGCCAGAAGGTGCTCGACGCCGCCGCCGGCGGGCCGATGACCGGCGCCGAGCTGGCCGAGAAGGCAGGCGTGTCCTCCGGCGTCGTGAAGGGCCTGCTGGACGAGGGGGCGCTTGCCCTTGATCTCGTGACGCCGGACCACCGATTTGACGCCCTCGATTGGACCTCGCCGGGTCCTGAGCTCAACCCGAGCCAGAAAGCCGCCGCCGAGGCGCTGGTCGGGATGGTGCGCGAGGGCGGCTATCAGGCGGCGCTGCTCGACGGAGTCACCGGGTCGGGCAAGACCGAGGTCTATCTCGAGGCGGTCGCCGCGGCCCTCGACGCCGATCCCGCCGCCCAGGTGCTGGTGCTGTTGCCCGAGATCGCCCTGACCCAGGCGGTGCTGGCCCGGTTCGAAACCCGCTTCGGCGGCGCGCCCGTGGAATGGCACTCCGCCGTGCCGCCGCCGTTGCGCCGCCGGGCCTGGGAGGGGGTCGCCTCTGGCCAGGCCCGGATCGTGGTCGGCGCCCGTTCGGCGCTGTTCCTGCCCTATCGCGACCTGCGGCTGATCGTCGTGGACGAGGAGCACGACGGCTCCTTCAAACAGGAGGAAGGCTTCATCTACCAGGCCCGCGACCTGGCCGTGGCCCGCGCCCACATCGAGAAATGCGCCATCGTGCTGGCCTCGGCGACGCCGTCCCTGGAGACCGTCTGGAACGCTCGCCAAGGTCGCTATCGCTGGCTGAAGCTGGGCAAGCGGCACGGGGCGGCGCAGCTGCCGGACGTGACGCTGATCGACATGCGCGAGCACCCTCCCGAGGTCGGCCGCTGGCTGTCGCGACCGCTGGTCGAGGCGATGGCCGAGACCTTCGGCCGAGGCGAGCAGACCCTGCTGTTCCTCAACCGGCGAGGCTATGCGCCCCTGGTCCTGTGCAAGGCCTGCGGCGAACGCATGAAGTCGCCGGACACCGACAGCTGGCTGGTCGAGCATCGCTATACGGGTCGGCTGGTCTGCCATCTGACCGGCTTTTCGATGCCCCGGCCGGACAAATGCCCGCACTGCGGGGCGAAGGACAGCCTCGTCTCGATCGGTCCGGGCGTGGAACGGGTCGAGGAAGAGGTCCGCGCGCTGTTCCCGGAGGCGCGGGTGGCGGTGTTCTCGTCCGACACCGTGTTCGACGCCGAGGGCGCGCGGTCCCTGGTCGGAGCCATGGCGGCCGGCGAGATCGACGTGCTGGTCGCCACCCAGGCCGCGGCCAAGGGGCACGACTTTCCCAATCTGACGCTGGTGGGCGTCGTCGACGCCGACCTCGGCCTGCGCGGCGGCGACCTGCGGGCGGGAGAGCGGACCTTCCAGTTGCTGGCCCAGGCGAGCGGTCGGGCGGGTCGCCGCGACCGGCCAGGTCGGGCGCTGCTGCAGACCTATGCGCCGGAGCATCCGGTCATGCAGGCCCTGGCGGCGCAGGACCGGGACGCCTTCATCGAGGCCGAGATGGAGGCCCGCGAGTTGGCCGCCCTGCCGCCGTTCGGACGGCTGGCGGCCATCATCGTATCGGGCCCCGATCCTGTGGCGCTGGAATCCTATGTGCGGCAGCTGGCCTCGGTCGCCCCCAACGCCGAAGGCGTCGATATCTTCGGCCCGGCCGACGCGCCGCTGGCGCTGGTGCGTGGCCGGCGGCGCAAGCGCTTCCTGGTGCGGGCCGACCGCGGCGTGGACCTGCAGGGCTTCCTCGCCGCCTGGCGCGCGCGGGCCCGGCCGCCGGGCGCCATACGGGTCACGCTGGACGTGGACCCGTACAGCTTCCTGTAGGCCTAGTGGCCCTGCGGCGGCGCGCCGCCCGAGGCGTCGGCCAGGCGGTCGGCCTTGCGCTCACGGCTCTTGCGGGACCACATGTTCAGCCCCTCGACCAGGGCCGAGAAGGCCATCGCGGTATAGATATAGCCCTTGGGCACGTGGACGCCGAAGCCGTCGGCGATCAGCACCAGGCCGATCATCAGCAGGAAGCCCAGCGCCAGCATCACCACCGTCGGGTTGTTGTGGATGAAATTGCCGAGCGGATCGGCGGCGAGGAACATGCAGGCCACGGCGATGATCACCGCGATGATCATGATCGGCACATGGTCGGTCATGCCGACGGCGGTCAGGATCGAGTCGATCGAGAAGACCAGGTCGAGCAGCAGGATCTGCACGATGGCCGCGCCGAAGTTGCTGGCCACAGCGTTCTTGGCGTCCAGCACGTCGCCGGTCGGGGCGGGATCGACGCTGTGGTGAATTTCCTTGGTCGCCTTCCACAGCAGGAACAGGCCGCCGGCGATCAGGATCAGATCGCGCCAGGAGAAGGCGGTGTCGAAGGTGGGTTCGCCATGCTCGCCCACCGGGCCGCTGAAGCCGAGGTCGAAGACGGGCTCCTTGAGGCCGACCAGCCAGGCGATGGAGAACAGCAGGCCGATCCGCATCAGCAGCGCCAGCGACAGGCCGATCCGCCGCGCCTGCTGACGCTGCGCCTCGGGCAGCTTGTTCGAGAGGATCGAGATGAAGACCAGATTGTCGATCCCCAGAACGATCTCCATCACCACGAGGGTGATCAGCGCCGCCCAGGCGGCGGGGTCGACAAGGAGGTGGGCAAAACTGTCCATCGGGGGGGTGTGACCTTCACGTCTGGTGAACCGGGTTCGGCTTATGTAGCGAACAATGCGCCGGGTTGAACCGCTTTCGGTCGATTCCCGTGGCGCGCGATTTGCACTCGCCCCGAAGGGGCGCCCTGGACGGCGCCGCGACGGGACAGGAGACCGCCATGCCCGACGGCGCGAATATCAGACCGCTGACCGCCCTGCGCTTCTTCGCGGCGCTTTGGGTCGTGCTCTACCACTACTGGCCGAAGCTGGACGTCGGCTTCACGCCGCAGCTGGTCGAGAAGGGTTATCTGGGCGTGGAGCTGTTCTTCACCCTGTCGGGCTTCATTCTCTGCCACGTCTATCTCGCAGCCTTCGGTGACGGGCGGTTCCGGTACGGCGACTTCCTGTGGAACCGGCTGGCGCGAGTCTATCCGCTGCACCTGGCGACCCTGGCCGGGATGATCGCGCTGGGCGTGGGCGCGGGCCTGGCGGGCTTCGCCATCGACGCCGACATCCTGCGCTGGGACGCCCTGCCGGCCAATCTGCTGCTGGTCCAGGCCTGGGGCTTCGCGCCGGCGGCGGCCTTCAACCATCCGTCCTGGTCGATCTCGGCGGAGTGGTTCGCCTACCTGACCTTCCCCCTGTCGGCCTGGGCGGCCTGGCGGCTGCGCGGGCGGCCGTGGCTGTTCGCCGGCCTGGTGGTCTCGGTGCTAGCCATCCTCTATCCGACCTTCGAGCGGCTGGCGGGATTCTCGCTGAACGAGGCGACCATCCACTGGGGCGCGCTGCGAATCGTGCCCTGCTTCCTGCTGGGCTGCGCGATGCACGCCCTCTGGCGTTCCGGCGCCGTGCGAAGCGTGACCGCCGCGGCCCTGGGCGCCTCGTTTTCGGGCGCCGGCATGCTCATCGCGGCGGCGACGGGCGCTCCCGATGTCCTCTGTGTGATCGCCTTCGGTGGATTGATCCTGAGCCTGGCGGGCCTCGCCCAGCAGGGTTCGCGCTTTGCTTCCCAGCCGGGCTTCGTCTACCTCGGCGAGATCAGCTATTCGACCTACATGATCTGCGTGCCCTGGAAGATCATCTTCGTGAATGCAGCGGCGAAGGTCTTGAATCTACCGACCGAAAAGCTGCCGCTCGGCCTGTGGATGATCTTCCTCGCGGCCGTGGTTCCACTGTCGGCCGCTTCCTATCATCTGATCGAAAAGCCGGCCCGCGCGCGGATGAAACTGTGGTCCGACTCATGGCGCGCGCGACGTGACGCCACGGCGACAGCGTGAAAAGACTCTTTTCATTCGTGCGTGAGATGAGTATCCCCTCACCTTCAGTACCACGGGGGAGCGCTCCTGATGCGTCAACGGACCAGAACCCTTATCGGTTCCCTGGCCGCCGCAGCGGTGATCAGCCTTACGCCCACGGCTAACGCCCTGGCGGACATCTATTGGCAATGCGTGCCCTTCGCGCGTCTGCTTTCTGGCATCCAGATTTACGGCGACGCCCGCACCTGGTGGGGTCAGGCTGTCGGCAAGTACGAGACCGGCCGCGACCCGCGCATGGGCGCGGTCCTGGCCTTCAAGCCGACCGACCGCATGCAGCTGGGCCACGTGGCCGTGGTCAGCAAGCTGGTCACCGACCGCATCATCCTGGTCACGCACGCCAACTGGTCGCGCATCGGCGGCGCCCGAGGCCAGATTGAGCGTGACGTGACCGTGATCGACATGTCGCCGGTGGGCGACTGGTCGCTGGTCAAGGTCTGGTACGACCCGATCCGCGACCTGGGCACCTCGGTCTATCCAACCCACGGCTTCATCTACCAGAACGCCCAGGCCGTCCGCGTCGCCCAGACCGATCCGCGCTTCTGGTCGGCCCAGGGCGTGACCATGGCCCGCACCGCCGCCAACCAGACCGCCGGCGGCGTCGGTCCGCTGCCCTCGCCGCTGGGCGTGGTCAACCAGGCCGCCGACGCGACCGACCGGATCGCCGCCCTGATCGCGGCCGCGACCGGACAGAGCCAGTCCGACCAGGAAGACTGATCACGGCTCGCTCGCCGCCGGCGGGCTGGGGCATCGACCGTCCCACGCGCCCGTCGCCGTGGAAGAGGCTGGCTCGGAAACGACCGTTTCTGACATTTCAAACCTTCCATTAAGGCGGGTGCGGCAAAAGTGCGCGGGCAAGGACCCCGCCGCCCAATGCCCGCCGACCCGCCCAATCTCGTCCGGAGCTACGACTTCGGGACCGTCCGCAAGGTGCTCGACGCCCATGCGCGGTACCTTGGCGGCCGCAGCGGCGGCATGCGCGCCAGTCTCAGCTACGCCGACCTTTCGAACATGGCGCTCGACGGCTACGACCTCAGCGAGGCCGACCTGACCGGCGCCTGGTTGAACGGCGCCGGCCTGAAGGGCGCGCGTTTGAACCGGGCCACGATGTTCGGCTGCGATCTTCGCGAGGCCGACCTGAGGGAAGCCGACCTCGGCGGCGCCGATCTGCGCGGCGCCTGTCTGCGGGGGGCCAATCTGGCCGGCGCCAACCTGATGGGCTGCGACCTGCGCGAGGGCCAGATCGCGCTTCAGGGCGGCGACCAGGGCTGGCGCGTTCTCAAGCACGATCGCAAGCCGGGCGAGCTCGACTACGCCGTCATCAAGGATGCGAACCTCGCCGGCGTTCAGCTCTCCGGCGCGCCGTCGATCGCCGCCGACTTCACCGACGCCGACCTCCGCGGCGCCTGCCTGAACGGGGCCCGGCTGATCAACGCCGTGCTCGACGGAGCCGACCTCACCAGCGCCGACATTTTCGGCAGCGACATGTCCGGCGCATCGCTCAAACAAGCCGTGCTGGTCGGGGTCAGGCTGGACGACGCCAACCTCGAGAACGCCGACCTGACGGACGCCCTCAAGGCGCCGCCGGCGATGATCTATGTCGACGACACCCCGCTGCAGGATCTGCTCGGCGAGCATGAAGCCTTCTGTGACAGCGATGGCCGGTCGGGCCGGGTGATGAAGGTCTCGCGGGTCGACTTCCGGCCGCTGCGCCAGCTGCGCGGCCGGCGGCTCAGCGGCATCGGCGCGCCGCGGTCCGTGTTCTTCGGGATGAACCTCGACGGCGCTCAGTTCCAGGGCGCAGACCTGGCGGGCGCCGACCTGCGCAACACCTCGCTCAAGGGCGCCGACCTGCGCGGGGCGAGGCTGCAGGGCGCGCTGCTGCACAAGGCGGACCTGCGCGACGCCCGGCTCGGTCCTCTGATGATCGCAGAGGGCCGGTTCCTGCGCACCGACATGACCAAGGCCATTCTCCGCGGCGCCGACCTGCGCGGCGCCCAGGCCCAGAAGGTTCGCCTCCTTGAGGCGGATCTGACCGGCGCGCGCCTGCAGGACGCCGACCTGCGCGACGCCGAGATGGAAGCCTGATCCTCCGCTATGCGAGACGAGCGTGGTGCGGCAAACTGCGCGCCGCGGGCTTGCGGGGGGAGCGCGGCGCATGACGATTACGGACGAGATGCTGATCGCCTACCTCGGGGGCAAGCTGTCGGAGGCCGAACGGCTGGCCGTTGAAGCGGCGGTCGAAGACGATCCCACGGTGGCCGAGCGGCTTCGCCGGCACCGCGAGGTCGGGGCGATGATCCAGGACGCCATCTCGGCCGGCGGCCGCAAGAGCCGGGGGACGGTCGCCGGGGATGGCGGTCCCGCGTCGGTCGTGTCCCTGGCCGCCGCGCGAAGGACGCGGCAGCCGCCGCCGCCGCCTCGGACCAGCGCCACGACGGCGAAGCCGCGCAAGCCGCTCGATCCTCGCTGGGCCGCCCTGATCGCCGGCCTCGTCGTCGGGGTCGCCATCGGCCTGTTCGCGCCCAGGCCGACCCAGCAGCTCGTCGACGGCGACCTGTTCGCGCGCGCTGCGCTCGCCGCGACGCTGGAGCGGCGCCTGCAGGCCGAACAGAAGCCGGGCGTGCCGGTGCGCATTCTCGCCACCTACCAGGCGCCTGAGGGCGGCTGGTGCAGGACGTTCGACAGCAAGGCGGGCCTGTCCGGCATCGCCTGCCGCGGCCGCGACGGCTGGCGGGTGCAGCTCGCAGAAACCGGTGTCGCCCAGCCGTCTGCGGCCCAGGTCGCGACCATCCGGGCCCTGAAGCTGGGCGCGCCGGTCGACGCCGCGACCGAGCGCAAGGGCCGGGCCGCGGCCTGGCGCTAGAGCCTGATGGGTTCAGATGGAACAATCTGAACCCTGAATCAGGCTCTACACCTTTGATTCTAGAGCACGATTCAGCCATCAGACGATCCGTCTGATGCCATCGTGCTCTAGTCTACAGGCCGCGCCGCAGGGGCAGGAGGTCGGGGAACACCGGCTCGCGCTTCTCCTGCTTGGCGGCGAAGGTCTCGGCCATATGCGGGCCCGAGAACATGCCGACCTGCCAGAGCGCGATATAGTCCAGCGCGTCCTTGATCGTATGATCGCGGGCGTAGTTGATCATCACCTTGCTGCCGGCGACCGCCAGCGGCGACTTCGAGGCGATCTCGCGGGCCGTGGCCAGGGCGTGGGCGACCACCGCCTCATGATCGGGCAGCACCTCGTTGACCAGGCCAATCTCCCTCGCCCGATGGGCCGGGAGGCGGCTGCCGGTGTAGGCCAGCTCCCGCACCCAGCCTTCGGGGATCAGCTTGCACAGCCGCGGGAAGGTGCCGACATCGGCGGTCATGCCGATGTTGATCTCCATGATCGTGAAGAAGGCGTCCTCCGTGCAGTAACGGATGTCGCAGGCGCTGGTGAAGTCGACCGCCCCGCCGATGCAGCCGCCATGGATCGCGGCGATCACCGGCATCCGCGCCTGGTCGAGGCAGGTGAAGGTGTCCTGCAGGTGATGCACGTGGCGGCGGAAGCTTTCCCCGGCGACATGGCGGTCGACCGGACCGCCGTCGCGCTCGCCGACGTTGGCGAACACCGACAGATCCATGCCGGCGCAGAAGTGCTTGCCGGTCGACGAGATGACGATGCAGCGCGCGCGCGCGTTGTCGTCGATGTCCTTCACAATGGCCGGCAATTCGCGCCAGAAGTCCCGGTTCATGGTGTTCATCGCCTCGGGCCGCGTCATGCGGATGTGGGCGACGTGATCGGCGATGGTGACCTCAAAGCAGTTCCATGTCGTCTCGGCGGCCGAGACGGCGGCGTGAGCGGTCATGATGTTCCTCCCGTTTTCGGCAGTGTCGCGCCTTGACCCGGCGAAAGCCAAGAGGCCCCCGAAATGGAGGGCGCGGTCGCTTCGCCGCCGTGGATGATGGCGTCATGGACGTGATCGACATCACCGCGCGCCTGATCGGCGCCTTCTATGCCTTCGGCGGCGTCTTGGCCCTGCGCGCCATCGCCGCCGACGCCGTTCTCGATCGGGCGCTGGCGTCGATCGCCATGAGCCGGCCGGACCCGGACGACGAGCTGCGGCGGCGGGTGCTGACGGCCGCTTCGGTGGTTACGGCGGCGAGCGGCGGGGCCCTGGCGCTGCAGAGCGGGCTGGCGCCGTGGCTGTTCATGCTGAACCTTGGACTTCAGGCCGGTTGGCTCGCCTGGGCCAGGGTCCGCTTCCCGCCGCGCGACGCGGACGAGATCCTCGGCCGGCGTCGGGTCGCCCGCGCCGCGGCTGTCTGGGCCGGCGCGACGGCCATCGTTCTGTGGCTGGATCTCGACGGCCGGCTGGGCCCCGTCTCCGAGCCGTGGCCGCCCTTGGCGCTGGCGGTCGGCGTCGTGGCGATGCTCGCCTGGATCCTGCCCCAGCTGGCCGGGAAGCCCGGCCCCACGCCCGCCTTCGGCGAGGAGCCGGACGGTCAGGCGGTCGTCGTCGCGCCGCGCCGCGTTCGGCTGGCGCTCCGCTACGGCTTCCAGACCCTATGGGACGCCGACGACGGCCGCGCGCTCAACCCGTTCGATCACCTGCCCGACGCCCTCGCGACCCGGCTGCTGGCCTGGGAAGACGCCTTCCACGACGCCTTCGACCCGCACGAACCCGATGCCGGCCCCCAGTTCGCCCCGGCCAGGGCCGAGGCTCACGAGCTCGAGGGCCTGGCCATCGCCGCCGAGTTGAGGGCGCTGTTTGGCGAGGACGCGGTGGACGGGCCGTTCACTCAGCACGAGGCCGGCGCGAGAGACCCCCTCGCGGGGTGATCCGCCCGGCCGGCGCGCGGCGCGACCGGGACGCACAATCGCGTGACCCCGCCGCGCGCGTCGCCTGCCCGGGCGTGCAATCGGCGACCGTCGGTATACCCTCCGGCTCCCATTCGACATTCCACGAGGAGGCTCCTCATGCGCATCGCCCTCACGACAGCCCTACTTCTCGCCGCCGCGGCGACAGCGGCGCCGGGCGCGGCGCAGGCTCGCGGGATTTTCGGCTGTGACGCCGAGGGCGGGAAACAGGAGGGCGGCGCGGTGATCGGCGCCATCGTCGGCGGCATCATCGGCAATCAGGTGTCGAAGAACGAGCGCGGCCTGGGCACGGCCATCGGCGCCGGCCTCGGCGCCGCCGCCGGGTCGGCGATCGGCTGCAAGATGCAGGAAGCCGACCGTCGACGCGCCGAAGCCGCCCTGGAAGAGGCCCTGCGCACAGGGCAGGCCGCCAACTGGCGCAACCCCGAGACCGGATCGCGCGGCGACGTGTCGGTCCAGCCGTGGAACGCCTATGGCGAGGGTTACGGCGAGCCCTACAGCCTGAGGAACGTCAGCTACGCGCGGGGGGTCCAACCCCGACGCGACTGGGAGGGCGGCGGCGGCTGGTGGCACGCGCCCGGAACGGTGAACCTGCGGAGTCGCCCGTCCACCTCCGGCGCGGTCGTCGGCAAGCTGCCGGGCGGCCAGGACTTCATGGTGCTGGCTAAGGTCCCGGGTCAGCCCTGGCTGCTCGTGGGCCAGAACGGGTACGCCACAGGCTATGTCGCGCAGTCCGTCGTCCGGCCGCGCGGCGGCGACACCGGCGACTGCCGCCGGATCGAACAGACGATCCACACCCGCAAGTACGGCGTCGAGCGGGAGCGCTATCGCGCCTGCCGCAAGCCCGGCGGGGCCTGGGACCTTACCCGCATCTAGGGTCGCCCTGGGGCGTGGCGACCGTCAGCCGCGCGTCAGGATCAGGACGGCCGCCGCGATCAGCAGGGCGCCCACCAGGAAGGCGAAGCCGCGCCGGAAGGCGGGTTCGGTCATCCGCGCCGACAGCGCCGCGCCGCCAAGGCCGTAGGCGCTCATCGCGACGATATCGAAGCCGATGGTCGCCGCCGCGAACAGCAGCAGCTGCGGGACCAGCGGTCTCTGCACGTCGAGGAACGGCGGCAAGACGGCCGTGAAGAACAGCAGCGCCTTGGGGTTGGCGATCTGCACCGAGAAGCCGTCCAGGAAGGCCGAACGGTTGCGGTGGACGTCCGGCGCCGTCGCCGGGCCGCCCTCGCCGCGGATTCCCGACCAGATCGACTTCACGCCCAACCAGGCGACGTAGACCCCTCCCGCGACGGCCAGGACGTGGAAGGCCGCGGGGAAGGCCGAGACCAGGGCGCCCAGGCCCAGCGCCGCACCGCCGAACCAGACCAGGGTCGCGGCGTTCATGCCCGCCACGCCGATCAGGGCCTGCGCCTTGCCGCGTTGCATGCCGGTGGCGATGGCGAAGATGTTCGCCGGGCCAGGCGTCACCGCCATCACCGACATGATCGCCAGGAAGGCGCCGTAGCGGGCGGGATCGACGGGCAGGATCATGTCCGCCCATGGCACGGCGATCACGCGGCGGACAAGAGGGCGTGAGCGGCAGAATTCCTGAGCGCGGCGCCAGGTAAATCCTAGTGACTTAGGTGACTTTAACTGCGATGCGTTTTAGGTCAGGCAACCGGGCGGTCAAATGGATCCCGATTTCTGGATTTTCTTCGCCGTGGGGGTAGCGGCCCAGCTGGTCGACGGCGCGCTGGGCATGGCCTATGGCGTGGTCTCCTCGACGGTGCTGCTGGCGCTCGGCGTCGCGCCCGCCAACGCCTCGGCCAGCGTCCACGCGGCCAAGGTCTTCACCGGCCTGGCCTCGGCCGTGTCGCACATCGTCTATCGCAACGTGAACTGGCGGCTGCTGGGCCTGCTGTCGGCCGGCGGCGTGGTGGGCGGGGTGCTGGGCGCCTACGTCCTGACCTCGATCGACGGCGAGCTGGTCAAGCCCTGGGTGGTGGCGTGGCTGGGCCTGATGGGCCTGGTCATCCTCTGGCGCGCCTGGAAAGGAACGCGGCCCAAGGTGCTGAGCTGGAAGCGGCCCGCGCCGCTCGGCCTCGTCGGCGGCTTCTTCGACGCCATCGGCGGCGGCGGCTGGGGGCCGGTGGTGACGAGCACCCTGCTGGGCTCGGGCGCCGACCCGCGCCAAGCCATCGGCACCACCAACGCGGCCGAGTTCTTCGTCGCCTCGGCCATCTCAGCGGCCTTCGTCGCTTCGATCGTGACCGGCCATTGGGAAGCCGATGGCCTGAGAGACCACGTCTGGTCGGTCGGCGGCCTGATCGCCGGCGGCGTGCTGGCCGCGCCGCTGGCCGGCTGGATGACCAAGGTCCTGCCGGTCCGGGCCCTGACCTGGCTGGTCGGCCTGATGGTGACCGGTCTGGCGATCTGGCAGGGCGTGGTGCTGGCGGGCCTGTCGCGCTAGAGCACGATGGCATCAGACGGAATCGTCTGATGGCTGAATCGTGCTCTAGAATCAAAGGTGTAGAGCCTGATTCAGGGTTCAGATTGTTCCATCTGAACCCATCAGGCTCTAGGCCAGCAGGATCAGGACCGCCTTGCCCAGGGCGCCGAACAGCAGGACCGCGGCGGCCAGGGTCTGGATCAGGAAGCCCAGTTCGCGCTTGCCCGGGTCCTTGACGTAGCCGAGGGCGTAGAGGATCCGGCCGATGATCCACACCACGCCGAGGCCCGCCGCGATCTGGCCCATCGGGTCCTGCGGCGCCCAGAACAGGTGGAACAGCCACAGGGACGGCAGGAAGATCGGCAGCCACTCCAGGGTATTGGCCTGGACGCGGATACTGCGCTCGAGCACCGGATCGCCGGTCATGCAGGGCGCGGCGATGCCACATTTGCGCCGGGCGCCGGCGACGCCCAGCCCCATCCAGAAATAGACCAGCAGGGCCACGAGGGTGACGATGGCGACGTAGGCGTATGACTGCATTGGATGGAGCCTCCCGATTCCCGCGACGGTCTGCGCCGCCGTGGCGCGAGCCTGTCATGCTTCGCCCGCCGCAGGAACCCGCCGGCCGAACAGGGATTTACACGAGCGTGGGGGCCCTCGCCGCCCGGAGGAGACGGCCATGCGCATCGACTCGACCGCCATCACCGACATCGAATACGAGGACGAGCACGGCAAGCTCTACGTCCGCTTCGTCGACGGCGACCGCTACGTCTACGTCGGCGTCCCGGGCGAGGTGCACCGCAGCTTCATCGGCGCCGACTCCAAGGGCGGCTTCTTCGCCGAGGAGATCCGCGACGTGTATCCCTACAACAAGCTCGACTCCTGACGGGCCGAGCGCGCCCTATCCCCGCTTGTCCCGCTTGGCCAGCACGCGCAGGCGCAGGGCGTTGAGCTTGATGAAGCCGCCGGCGTCGCGGTGGTCGTAGGCGACCTTGCCTTCCTCGAAGGTGACCAGGTCCTGGTCGTAGAGGCTGTAGGGGCTGGTGCGGCCGATGACGCTGACGTTGCCCTTGTAGAGCTTCACGCGGACCTGGCCGGTGACGTTCTTCTGGCTGTAGTCGATGGCCGCCTGCAGCATCTCGCGCTCGGGCGTAAACCAGAACCCGTTGTAGACCAGCGATGCGTACTTCGGCATCAGCTCGTCCTTCAGGTGCATGGCCCCACGGTCCAGCGTGATCGACTCGATGCCGCGGTGGGCGGCGAGCAGGATGGAGCCGCCCGGGGTCTCATAGACGCCGCGCGACTTCATGCCGACGAAGCGGTTCTCGACCAGGTCGAGGCGGCCGACTCCGTTGTCGTGACCCAGTTCGTTCAGCTTGGTGAGCAGGGCCGCCGGCGACAGCTTCACACCGTCGATGGCGACCGGATCGCCGCCCTCGAAGTCCATGGTGAAGACGTGCGGCTTGTCCGGGGCGTCCTCGGGCGCGATCGTGCGCATGTGGACGTACTCGGGCGCCTCGACAGCCGGATCCTCGAGGACCTTGCCCTCCGACGAGCTGTGCAGCAGGTTTGCGTCCACGCTGAACGGCGCCTCGTTGCGCTTGTCCTTGGCGATCTGGATCTGGTGCTTCTCGGCGAAGTCGAGCAGCGCCTCGCGGGACTTGAAGTCCCACTCCCGCCAGGGGGCGATGACGGTGATGTCGGGCTCGAGGCCGTAGTAGCCGAGCTCGAAGCGGACCTGATCGTTGCCCTTGCCGGTGGCGCCGTGGCTGACGGCGTCGGCGCCGGTCCTGCGGGCGATCTCGATCTGCTTCTTGGCGATCAGCGGGCGGGCGATCGAGGTGCCGAGCAGGTACTGGCCCTCGTAGACGGTGTTGGCGCGGAACATCGGGAAGACGTAGTCGCGCACGAACTCCTCGCGCACGTCCTCGATGAAGATGTTCTCGGGCTTGACGCCGGCGGCCAGCGCCTTGGCGCGCGCCGGCTCGATCTCCTCGCCCTGGCCCAGGTCGGCGGTGAAGGTGACGACCTCCGCCCCGTATTCGGTCTGCAGCCACTTCAGGATGATCGAGGTGTCGAGGCCGCCGGAATAGGCGAGGACGACCTTCTTGACGGACTTCTTGTCGGACACGGGCGGATTTCCTGGCGCGGGCGTGAATAAAGTCGCGCGCGTTCAACGGCGCGCGCGCCCCGCGGTCAACCCCGATCAGGCGAGAAACGGAAGCGGCCGACATTGCGGGCCGCGACCGGGATCGGCTCCAGCCGCGCTCCGGCCCCGATGTTGTGCACCACCAGCGGTTCGTCCAGGGCCGAGCGTTCGCCGGCGACCAGCACGATGTGCGGGAAATTGCCGGGGATCAGGCGCTGGGTCACCAGGTCGCCGGCGCGCCAGGGCCCGCTCAGCGGCAGGGATGCGCCCCGCCGGTGGAAGAAGGTCTCCAGATTGGGCACGCGGCGGTGATCGATGTTGCGGTCGGTCGCGCGCAGGCCCCATGTCCTTGGATAGGCGGCGAAGGCGCGGACCATGTCCTCGTGCACCAGCTTCTGAAGGTCGAGGCCGAGGGCGGCGCGGTAGGCGCGGATGACCACGTCGGTGCAGACGCCCCGGTCGGCCGGGACGTCGCCGCCGGGGTAGGCCAGCCGGACGTAGGCGGGGTCGTAGAGGACGGTGCGGCCGACCTGGGCCTTCGCCGCGCTGACCAGCTTCACTGACCAGTCCGGCTCGGCGCGCGCCAAGCCCGGCGCGGCGAGAGCCGGCAGGGCGGCGAGCAGGGCGCGGCGGTCGATCATCGGCGCAGGAAAACGTCGGTTTGCGACCTTATCGGGGCGGGCCCAGCGCGCCCTCGGCTTCGAGGATGGCCAGCGCCTTCTGCACGCGGCCGATCTGCAGCAGGGCGAACAGCGGCGCGAGGGCGACCCGCACGCCCAGGGTGATCGTCGCACCGGCCAGATCGAGGGTCAGGGCGCGGCTCTCGATCTTGAGCCAGACGCCGATCACGAAGGCGAGCGCGGGCAGGGTCAGCAGGGCGACGGCGCGGGGGACCCGCAGCGTCGGCGTCATGCCCTTCCACAGCACCGGCACGGAGACCTCAGGCCGCAGCCGGCGCCAGGCCGCCAGGGTGAACGAGGCCATCAGGGCGAGCGCGACGATCCAGAACACGTCGCCGGCGATGGAAAGGCCGTGGATCATGGCCCGACTATACCGTGACCTGGGCGCCCAGCTCCACGACCCGGCCCGGCGGGATCTTGAAGAAGTCCGTCGGATTGGCGGCGTTGCGCATCAGGAAGATGAACAGCTTATCCTGCCAAAGGGGCATGCCGCTGTGGGCCGAAGCGATCACCGAGCGGCGGCCGAGGAAGAAGCTGGTGGCCATGATGTCGAACTTCAGCCCCTGCTTGCGGCAAAGGGCCAGGGCCTTGGGCACGTTGGGACTTTCCATGAAGCCGTAGGTCAGGATCAGCTTCTTGAAGTCGTCGTTGACCACCTCGATCTTCACCCGTTCGCTTTCCGGCACGCGCGGCGTCTCGGCGGTGCGCACGGTGGCGATGACGTTCTTCTCGTGCAGGACCTTGTTGTGCTTGAGGTTGTGCATGAGCGCGACCGGGGTCATGTCCGGGTCGCTGGTCAGGAAGATGGCCGTGCCGGGCGCGCGGTGGGGCGCGCGGGCCTTCAGGATGTCGATCAGGTCGACCAGGGGCACTGAATCGCGCCGCGTCTTGTCGGTCAGGATCTGGGCGCCCTTGGTCCAGGTCCACATGATCAGCACCAGGACGCCGCCGAACACCAGCGGCATCCAGGCGCCCTGCGGGATCTTCAGCAGGTTCGAGGAGATGAAGGTCAGGTCCAGGGCGACCAGCGGCACGAGCACGGCCAGGGTCGCCGGCCAGGACCACTTCCACGCCGCCTTGATGATCACGAAGGCCAGCAGGGTGTCGACCAGCATCGAGCCGGTGACGGCGATGCCGTAGGCCGAGGCCAGGGCGCTGGACGTCCTGAAGCTGAACAGCAGCACCAGCACGCCGATCATCAGCATGGTGTTGACCTGCGGCACGTAGATCTGACCGGCCTGGGTCTCGCTGGTGCGGCGGATGTCGATGCGCGGCAGCAGCCCCAGCTGCACGGCCTGCTGGGTGACGGAGAAGGCGCCGGTGATCACCGCCTGGCTGGCGATGACCGTGGCGGCGGTCGCCAGGATCAGGACCGGCCAGTAGGCGAACTCGGGGGCCATCTGCCAGAACGGATTGTGACGCGCCTCGGGGTCCGACAGGATCAACGACCCCTGCCCCAGGTAGTTCAGGGCCAGGCACGGGAACACCACGAACAGCCACGATGCCTGGATGGGCTTCTTTCCGAAGTGACCCATGTCCGCGTAGAGCGCCTCGGCGCCCGTCACCGCCAGGAACACGCTGCCCAGGATGACGAAGCCGAGGAAGCCGTTCTCGAACAGGAAGCGCACGCCGTAGTAGGGGTTGAAGGCCCGAAAGACCGACAGGTCGTCGGCGAGGTGCAGCAGGCCCAGCGCGCCCAGCACCAGGAACCAGATCAGCGTGATCGGTCCGAAGAATGACGCGACCCTGTGGGTGCCGCGGGACTGCACGGCGAACAGGGCGATCAGGATGCCGGCGGAGATCGGCAGGATGAAGGGTTCCACCTTGGCGCCCAGCCCCGGTGCGTCCCGGAGGCCCTCGGCGGCCGAAAGCACCGAGATCGCCGGGGTGATGATGCCGTCGCCGTAGAACAGCGCGGCCCCGACCACGCCGAGGAAAAACACTGCCGCGGATCGCTTGCCTGTCTGCTTGGACAGGGTGCGTCGGGCCAGCGCCATCAGCGCCAGGGTGCCGCCCTCGCCCTTGTTGTCCGCCCGCATCAGCAGGACGACGTACTTCACCGTCACGATGAGGGTCAGCGCCCAGATGACCAGGGAGACCACGCCCAGGACGGCCAGTTCAGTGGTGCCGCCGCTCTTGGAGTGAGCCAAGGCTTCGCGCATGGCGTAGAGCGGGCTGGTGCCGATGTCGCCGAAAACGACGCCGATGGATCCAAGCGCGAGCGCCCAGAAGCCGTGGCCGCCGTGGCCCTCGCCGTGGGCGTTCTGTTCGGGTGCGGGAGCCGCCGTCGGAGACGGTGGGGCGCCGGGGGCCTCGGAAGCCATGTAGTCCCTCCGGGATCGCGGCGGATCCGTTCCGCCGCCCAGTCCCCAAGCGAGTGCGGCGGGCGCGATACACCCAATCCGGCCCGGGTTCAATCGCGCCGTCGCGTCGCGCCTGTCGCCGAATTTAATGGCGCGCGCGTCCGTCCGTTCCTACCTTCCGGTCTCCATGTCCGATAGCCAGAAATTTCCCGTCGCGGCCCACGCCCTCGCCTATCTCGCCCACAAGGGCGCGGTGGCGCCTGAGCATGCCGTGTCGAGCGCCGAGCTGGCCGCCTCGATGCCGACCAATCCGGTGGTCGTGCGGCGCGTGACGGCCATGCTTGCGCGGGCGGGACTGATCGACACTCGGGCCGGAGCCGGCGGCGGCGCCTGGCTCAAGGCGCGGCCGGAGAGCATTGGCCTCGACGCGGTGCTCAGGGCGGTGGGCGGCTGCACCCACCTGGGCGTCGCGCCGCCGGGCGCGGCCGGCTGCCCGGTCGGCGAGAAGATCCCCGACGCGGTCAGCGCCGCGATCACCGCCGCCGACCGGGCGGCGTCCGAGCGGCTGGCGACCATCACGGTTGCAGACCTCCTGAAAGACTGCCCCAAAAAACTGTGACCGAATCTGTTGCGATTCCCTTGCTGCCCTTCCAAGCCTCATTATGTAATCGTCACTGATACGATTACCGTTCGAGGGAGAACGACATGACCCGCATCGCCATCGCCTACCACTCCGGCTACGGCCACAACGAAGTCCTCGCCCGGAGCGTGGCCCAGGGCGTCCGCGATTCGGGCGCCGAGGCCGTGCTGCTGAAGATCGAAAGTCCCGTGCAGGACTTCGACCCGCTGCTCGCCGAGGTCACCGCCTCCGACGCGGTGATTTTCGGCGCCCCGACCTACATGGGCGACGTCTCGGCGGCCTTCAAAGCGTTCGCCGAGGCCAGTTCGAAGGTGTTCTTCACCGGAGGCTGGAAGGACAAGCTGGCCGCCGGATTCACGGTGTCGCACAGCTTCTCCGGGGACAAGGGTCACGCGCTGGACAGCCTGTCGGTGCTCGCCGCGCAGCACGGCATGAACTGGATCAACCTGGGCGTCCCCTCGCCGGCCGTCCCCGCCGCCGAGCGTGGCCCGGAAACCCTGAACCGGGTCGGGTCGTTCACGGGCGTGGCGGCCCAGGCCGACAACGTCTCGCCCGAACTGTCACCCCCCGCCGGCGACCGCGAGACGGCGCGGTTGCTGGGCGTCCGCGTCGCCAAGGCCGCGCAGCGCTGGGCGCGGGGCGCCGAGGATAGGCTGGCGCGGGCGGCGTAGGCCCTCCGCGACCGCTTGAACCGACGCGGCGGGCGGGCCACTCTGAGGCTCAGTCTTCCAGCAGGACTTCCTGAAAGGTCCGTCCGCATGCCCCGCCGCCTCGCGCTGGTGACCGGCGCTTCCGCCGGCATCGGCGCCGCCTTCGCCCGCATCTACGCCAGCCACGGCTACGACGTGGCCCTGACCGCCCGCCGGGCCGATCGGCTTGAGACGCTGGCCGGCGAAATCCGCCTGCGGTTCGGGGTAGAGGCCCTGACCATCACCGCCGATCTCGCCGAGCCCGCCGCCTCCGACGTCATCCTGGCCACGCTCGACGGCCACGGGCGGGTGGTCGACGCCCTGGTCAACAACGCCGGCTACGGCCTGCCGGGCGTCTATGCCGAGACCCAGTGGCCGGCGCAGCGCGACATGCTGCAGGTGATGCTGATCGCCCCCTGCGAACTGACCCACAAAGTTCTGCCGGGGATGGTCGATCGCAAGTTCGGCCGGATCGTCAACGTCGCCTCGCTGGCGGGGCTGATACCCGGCTCCGCCGGCCACACCCAGTACGCGGCGACCAAGAGCTTCCTGGTGAAGTTCTCCCAGAGCCTGCACCTGGAGAACCAGGCCACCGGCGTGCATGTCAGCGCCCTGTGCCCGGGCTTCACCTTCTCCGAATTCCACGACGTCAACGGCACCCGCCAGTTGGCCGCGCAGTCGACGCCCGAATGGCTGTGGCTAGGCGCCGACGAGGTCGCCGCGGCGGGCTACGAAGCGGCCGAGGCGAACCGGCCGGTCTGCGTCACCGGCGTGCCGAACAAGGCGATCGCCGCCTTCGCCAAACTGCTTCCCGACGACTGGGGCCTGGCCCTGATGTCCAGCCAGGGCGGCCGGTTCCGCAAGGTGTAGGAACCACCTTTCCGACCCTACCTTCCGTCATGGCCCGGACAAGCCGGGCCATGACGCGGTCGGTGGGGCGCGCTCCTACTTTTCCGCCGAGTAGGGCGCCACGACGTCCTTCTTGATGATGCCGCTGCGGGCGGCGTCGGACACGCCGATGATCACGAACTGCACCGCCATGGCGCAGAGGATCAGGCCCAGCACCCGCACGATGATGGTCATGCCGATGCGGCCGAGCAGCTTGCTGATCACCGGGGTCAGCCAGAAGCAGAGCATGGTGACGGCCGAGACCGCCGCGATGGCGCCGATGCCGACGGCCATGCCCTGCAGACCGAAGGCCTTGGCCTCGCTGGCGTAGATGACCACGGTCGAGATGGCGCCCGGACCGATCAGCAGCGGCATGGCGAAGGGCACCACCAGTCGCTCGAAGCGGCGACGGGCGTAGGCGCGCGGCCCCTCCGTCTCGGCCCCCTCGGCCGCGTCCGCGAACATGGCCGTGAAGTCGTCACGCGCCATCTCCAGACCCATGAGGAACAGGATCACCCCGCCGGCGATGCGGAAGGCCGGCAGCGAGATGCCGAAGAACTCCAGCAGCGCCAGGCCGCTGAAGAAGAAGAAGGTCATGAACACGAAGGCGAACAGGCTGATGTAGACCGCCACCCAGCGGCGGCCCGCGGCCAGGGCGCCCGCGGTCGCGGCGGCGAACACCGGCACGTTGCCGATCGGGTCCAGCAGCGCGAACAGGGCCACGAAGAAGTTGACGGCGTATTCGGTCAGGCTCATGGAACGCTCTTAGCCCAATTCGCAGCCGTTCGCGCGCCCCCCGCGCAAGGAGCTCTCATGCCCGTCGCCGACCCGCGCCTGATCGTCGCCCTCGACCTGCCCAGCCGGGCCGACGCCGAAGCCATGGTGGAGGCGCTGGGGGACAGTGTCGGATTCTACAAGATCGGGCTGCAGATGCTGGCGGTCGGCGGCATGGACATGGCCCGCGACCTCAAGCAGCGCGGCCGGCAGGTGTTCATGGACTGGAAGCTGCACGACATCGGGGCGACGGTGGAAAAGGCCACCGCCGCGATTGTCGGGACCGGCGCCTGCGACCTGCTGACCGTCCACGCCCAGCCGCAGGTGCTGCGGGCCGCCGTCAGGGGCCGGGCGGGTGAAACCTCGGCGAAGATCCTCGGCGTCACGGTGCTGACCAGCCTCAGCGGACAGGACCTTGCCGAGATCGGCTACGGCATGGGCGTCGAGCAGCTGGTCGAGCGTCGCATTCGCCAGGCTGTCGACGCCGGCGCCGACGGCGTCGTGGCCAGTCCGCATGAGGCGGCGCTGGCGCGGCGGATCGGCGGGCCGGATTTCCTGGTGGTGACGCCAGGCGTGCGACCCGATTGGGCCGGCAAGGACGACCAGGCCCGCGCGGCGACTCCCGCCCAGGCGCTCGAAAGCGGCGCCAGCCACCTGGTGATCGGCCGACCGGTCACCGCCGCCGCCGATCCGAGGGCCGCCGCGCTGCGGGTGGTCGAGGAGATGAAGGGCGCGGTCGCCGTCTAGCGGCAGCCGCCGCAGCCCTTCTTGTGGGGCGGGCGGTGCGGGGGCCGGTAGGGCGGCTTGTGCCCGTAACGGCCGCCGACGTTGACCCGCACACTGGCCGAGGCGTTGGCGTAGGCATAGGCGCCCGCTCCCGCGCCAGCGTAGGCATAGCG
>CALALX010000071.1 GCA_937925635.1 uncultured Caulobacter sp. | reverse complement strand
ATCGAGGCCCAGGTGAAGGCCACGCCGCGCGGCCCGGTTTGGGTGTTCAAGCTCGCGGAGGGCGACCCGGTCATCGTCGCCGCCGACAGCGGAGCGCCCCTGGCGGCGATGTCGCCCGAACAGGTCCGCGCCTTCGCGATCCGGGCCTACAAGGGCGAGGGCGCACCCATCTCGGTTCGCCTGCTGTCGGCCGCGCCGCCGGAGACCGGCAAGACCGGACCGCTCTGGCGGGTCGATTACGACGACGCGGAGAAGACCTCCTTCTATCTGTCGCCCCAGACCGCCGAGGTGGTGTCCAGACGGTCGGACATGTGGCGATTCTACGATTTCTTCTGGCGGCTCCACATCCTCGACTTCGAGGAGGGCGACGACTTCAACCACCCGCTCCTCATCGCCGCCGCGCTGGTCTCGCTGGCCGTCGTGATCACCGGTTTCGTGCTGCTGTGGATTCGCATCGGACGGGACCTCTCGCGGCGACGGCCGCGGGCGTCCGAGGCCGTCTGACCGATGCCCTTCAACGCCGCGCTCGTCGGAACCCGCTGGGGTCCCTTGGACTGGGCCGCCACGCCCCGCCGCGTGCTGGCCTTCCGCGCCGTGCTGGCCCCGGACGACGCGGCCGGGCTGGACGACGCGGCGGCTGCGCCGCTTGAGATGCTGCCGATGCAGGTGGTCGCGCCGGAATGGGTGCTGGCGCTGGAGAGCCGGGCCGACCCGCGCCAGGCCCTGTCCGCCGACGAAGCCCGTCGCGGCGTCCACGCCTCGCAGGATACGCGCTTCCTGCGGCCGGTGCGGGCGAGCGAGACCCTGACCGTCACCGCGCGCCTGACCGCTGTCCGCGCCAGTCGCGCGGGCGCCGTGGCGACCACGGTCTACGAGAGCCGGGTCGGCGAAGAGCTGGTCGCGGTCTCGACCTCGGTCAGCGTCCTGCGCGGCGTCGCCGTCGACGGCCCCGACAGCCCGGCGGAGCCGGACGTCTTCGACACGCCGCTCGAGGCGGTGGGCGAGCCGCAGCTGATCGCCACCGCGCGCGGCTTCCCGCATCTCTATTCGGAGTGCGCCGAGATCTGGAACCCGATCCACACCGAGCGCGCCGTGGCGTTGGCGGCGGGTCTGCCGGACATCCTCATCCACGGCACGGCGCTGTGGGCGCTGGCCGGACTGCGGACCGCCCCGGCCGGCGCCCGGATCACCCGGCTGGCGGCGCGCTTCCGCTCGCCCGCCTGGGCCGGCCAGCCGATGTGGCTGGAAAAGGGCGCGACGGGCGACCGCACGCCCTTCCGACTGCGAACCGAGGACGGGCGCGTCCTGACCGACGGCTTTGTCGAAGCCGTCTAACCGCCAGCGGGTGGACTACCCCTTCGCGACGTAGACCGCCTGCGGGACCATGTATTCCAGCAGGCCCTCCATGCCGTTCTCGACGCCGAAGCCGCTCTGCTTGTGGCCGGCGAACGGGGTGTCGGGGCGAAGGTTGAGGTTCTGATTGACCCAGACCGTTCCGGTTTCAAGGCGGCGGGCGATGTCGACCGCCTTGTCGATGTCCTTCGACCAGACCGCGCCGGCGAGGCCGTAGTCGCTGGCGTTTGCGCGGTCGATGACGTCGTCGACCTCCTTGAACTTCAGCATCGGCAGGATGGGGCCGAAGGCTTCCTCCTGGACCACGCGTTCGTGCTCCGGGGGGTTGTCGACGATGGTCACCGGCACGAAGTAGCCCTTGCCTTCGGGGATGTCCGCGCCGTGCAGGAGGGTCAGGTTCTTGGCTTTCGCGTCGTTGAGCAGGTCCATGACCCGGTCGTACTGGCGGCGGTTCTGGATCGGGCCCAGCACGGTCCCCTGCTCGGCTCCGTCGCCGACCTTCACCGCCCTGGCGATGCTCAGCAGCCGGTCACGCAGGCCGTCGTAGACGTCCTCGTGGACGTAGAGCCGCTTGGTCGCCACGCAGATCTGGGCGCTGTTGAAGAAGGCGCCGAAGAAGATCTTCTGAGCCACCTCGTCGAGGTCGACGTCCGGCAGTACGATGGCCGCGTCGTTGCCGCCGAGCTCCAGCGTCACACGCTTGAGGTCCTTGGCGGCGCTGGCCATGACGCTCTTGCCGGTCGCGGTCGAGCCGGTGAAGGAGATCTTGGCGAAGCCGGGGTGGCTGGTCATCAGCGGGCCCAGCTCGTCGCCGCCGCTGACCACGTTGAACACGCCCGGCGGGAAGATGTCGCCGAACAGCTCGCCGATCTTCAGCGTGCACAGCGGCGTGAACGGCGAGGGCTTGAGCACCATGGTGTTGCCCGCGACCAGCGCCGGACCGACCTTCCACATCGCCAGGGTGACGGGGAAGTTCCAGGGCGCGATGGCGCAGACCACGCCGAGCGGGACGTAGCGGGTCTCGATGCGCTGGGCGTCGGAATCCTCGGACACATGCACCGGCGGCGTCATCGCCGACACCGCCTGCAGCCAGGCGCCGGCGCCCATGACCTCCTGCTTGGCGGCGTCGACCGGCCGCCCCTGCTCCCGGGTGAACAGTCGCGCCAGGTCCTCGTGGTGGGCGATCAACGCCTCGCCGGCCTTGCGGACCAAGGCCTGACGCTCCTCGATGGGCGTGTTGCGCCAGGTCTTGAAGGCGCGCTTCGCGGCGGCCACGGCGGCGTCGAGCTGGGCGGCCGTGCAGTCCGGCGCCTTGGCGAAGGCCTCGCCCGTGGCCGGATTGAACACCTCGATCGTCCGCTCGCCCGCCACCGGCTCGCCGTCGATGGTCATCACATAGTCGGCGTTGAAGTCCATCGTGGGGTCTCCCTTGCCAGCGGCGGAGACCGGCCCTGGCGATGATGTTGGCGCGAATGGCGTCCAACCTTGGCGCCTTGCCGCAGCGTCCGCCCAGCGGAATCGGCCGGCGAGGTCGCCTCAGAGAGGGGAATTGGAGCGGCCGGGGGGAATCGAACCCCCGACATTCAGCTTGGGAAGCTGACGTTCTACCTCTGAACTACGGCCGCGCGAGGGGCGTCATAGCGGCTGGGGGCGGCGGCCTCAAGAGTCAGGCGGATTGACGCTCTCCCCCGCCCGGCGCACGATCGTTCAAACAATCGTTGGGAGGAAGCGATGGCGGACGGCGGCCACGACGAGGGGGCGCGGGCGAAGTTCCACGCCATGACCGAGGGCACTCAGGAGGACTGGGCGATCATCGCCTCGGCCTCCGCCCAGTACGGCCGCGAACTGCCTGAACGGATCGTCGCCCACCTGAACCTCCTCAAGGGCGATTGCGGCGGCTTCGTCGTCGACCGCCTGGAGCACAGCCTGCAGACCGCGACCCGCGCCTTTCGCGATGGCCGCGACGAGGAGTACGTCGTCTGCGCCCTGCTGCACGACATCGGCGACGTGCTCTGCCCGCGCAACCACCCGGACATCGGGGCGGCGATGGTCTTCCCGTTCGTGTCCGAGGCCAACCACTGGATGGTGCAGCAGCACGGCATCTTCCAGGGCTACTACTTCTTCCATCACCTGGGCCTGGACCGCGACATGCGCGAGCAGTTCCGGGGCCACCCGCACTTCGAATACACGGCGCAGTTCTGCCATCTGTACGACCAGTCGGCCTTCGACCCGAACTATGAGTCGATGCCGATGGAGGCCTTCGTGCCGATGCTTCACCGGGTGATGAGCGTGCCGAAGCGGTCGATCTACCTGCGCAAGAGCGAGGGCGCGGCGGCCTGAGCCGCCGCACCCTCTCCGACCTGACCCTGGGGCGTCAGTCCGGCAGGCGCTCGGCCGCGATGCCGCGATCGGCGAGCTGGGCCTGGACGCTGTCAGGCCCGACCAGGTGGCCCGCCCCGACGGCGATGATGCTCACGCCCTTGCCGGCCAGCAGGGTCTGGATCTGTCCGGCCCAGACCTTGTTCCGCTCGACCAGCAAGGCGCGGTAGAGCTCCGGATAGGACGCCGCCATGTCGTTGATCATCAGCGCGCCCAAGCTCTCGCTGTCGCCGGCGCTCCAGGCCGCGACCATGGCGTCGAGGGTGGCGGGGCCGTCCTGGGAGTCGTCCAGCGACGAGAGCAGGAAGGCGATCTCCAGTTCCGGCGGCAGATCCGCGAAGAACCGGATCTGCTGCTCGGCCGTCTCCAGGGTGCGGATCGGCTTGCCGGCGGCGCGGGCGGCGGCCTTCAGCTTGGCTTCCACGCCGCTCGCCGGGTCGTAGCCGGCCTTGGCGATGGGCGCGAGGCTGATCTGAAGGCCCGCCAGCCAGGGGCGATAGGGATCCATCGACGCCGGGTCGGCGCCAAGCCCGGTCACGACGGCCTCGAAGCGGGCCTTCTGCTCGGGGTCCAGCTTGCCGCGCAGGGGATTGGCGGGGTCGACCCCATACTTGAGGACCAGGCTCTGCATCAGCGCGGCGTCGTCGGTGTCGACCTCGATCCACAGCTCCGAGGAGCCGGCGAGCGCCTTTTCGATGGCCGGGGAACGCCAGACCGTCTCGGGCTTCAGGATGTGCACCGTGCCCAGCACGTAGATGGTCGAGTCCTTGTCCCGGACCACCCACATCGCCGGATCGGCGGCGGCCGGAAGGGCCAGCGCGACCGCCGCCAGAAGGGCGGCCGCGCTGGCGCAGAGGCGCCCGGCCAGGGGACGCAGGAAGGATCGGAGGGTCGAGAGCATGAACTTGTCCTGGAAGGAGGGCGTAAGGGTTAGCGGAGAAAGCCGGCCACTTCGGCGGCGAACCGCTCCGGCTGGTCGAGCATCAGGAAGTGATAGGCGCCATCGACGCGCACCAGCGTCACCCCGTCCAGACCCTGGTAGTGGCGGGCATAGGCCGCATCGATGGCGTCGGCGCCGAAGGGCATCGTCGCATCCCAGGCATAGAGGACGGTCACCGGCAGGCGCATGCCGGCGAGCCCCGGACGGACGTCGTCGATGATGTCCTCGTACATGGCCTTGGCCATGACCTCTCGGTCGGTCGCCAGCGACCAGGCCGCCACTGTCGGCTGCCAGGCCGTCGCCTTTGTCATATACGGCGCCGTATTTTTCTGAGTTGCGGCGAAGTCGGCTTCGCTGAGGGACAGGATCCGGTCTCGCATCGCGCGGGCCCCGGCGACCGCGGTGTCCGCGGTGGCTGCCGGGTTGTTCAGGGCGCCGAGGAACGGCACGGCGTCGACGACCATCAGCCGCCCGACATCGCCGGGATGCGCCTGCGCCAGCTTGAGGCCGAGCAGGCCGCCCAGCGAATGGCCGATCACGGCCGGGGCCGTCAGGGGCTCGCGACCAATGTAGGCGTGCAGATCGGCGACGATCGGGTCGAGCATCGGCCCCTCGGCGTTCGGACCGGCGGGCAGACCGGCGAAGCCGGCGATCTGGACCAGGTGGATGCGGTGGCGCTTCGCCAGGTCCGGCGCGATCTGGCTCCAGACCTCGCGGGACGAGGCCAGGCCCGGGATCAGGATCACGTCGGGCCCCTCGCCGCGCACCTCGACCGTGAAGCGGCCCAGATCGCGGATGACGGGGAGCGCGGGTTCGGCAGCCCGGGCGACGGTGGCGACGCCGGCGAAGAGTCCGAGCGACAGGGCGAGGATGGTCATGAACGCACGCATGCGAACGCTCCAAAACAGGATGGCGGGGGAGAGGGTCAGGCGCGGCTCAGGCCGCGCTGTCGTCGAAGATGGCTTCGATGGGCTGCCCGAACAGACGGGCGATGCGGAAGGCGAGCGGCAGGGACGGGTCGTACTTGCCGGTCTCCAGGGCGTTGATGGTCTGGCGCGACACCTCGAGCCTGTCGGCCAGGTCGGCCTGGCTCCAGTCGCGCTCGGCCCGCAGGACCTTGAGGCGGTTCTTCATGGCCGGGCCCTAGCGGTAGCGGCGCTTCACGAAGGGCTGGGCCAGCCCCATGACGCCGCAGAAGATCGGAAAGGCGAAGAAGGCGGGCAGCCGCGGCGCCGCGACGTAGAACTCCAGGAGCCCCCAGACCGTCATCGCGGCGAGGGTGACGCCGACGCCCCAGAGCATCGCCTCGACCAGGACGCTGCGCACGAACTCGTCACCCTCCTCCTTCAGGTAGAGGCCCATGACCGCGATCATGCCGATAATCGGGACGCCGGGCAGCAGGGCCAGCGCCCAGGCGAGCGGACCGGCAGGGCGGAGATAGTCGAACGCCAGGCTGACCAGGATGATCGCCACGACATAGACCGCCATGATTGGCATGAACCGGACGAGGTAGCGCTTCTGGGCGGGGTTTGGCGCAGTGGCCATGGTCTGACTCCGGAACGGACGGGGAAGGAAAAGGTTAGCGGCTGCGGGTGAACCACCAGCCGGCCCAGCAGACGCCGTAGCCGATCAGCAGGGTGACGACGGTGAAGACGATGCCGGTCAAAATCATGCCGGCCTCGCCGCGGGTGAGGCCGAACAGCCCGGCCGCCTCCCCCTGGGTGACGCCGTACAGGCCCAGGGCGACCGCGCAGACGATCAGCAGGCCGGCCGACCCGCCCCAGAACCAGCTGGTCTTGTGGGCCTCGCGCACGCCCTCGTCGACGGCTCGCCACCAGCGGTAGCTGAACCACAGCCCGCCGACGCCGGCGACCAGCACCGCGCCGGCGTAGAGCAGCGGCGGCGAAGCCAGGCCGAGCGCGCCCAGCAGCGCGGCGACGCCCCCGGCGACAGCGCCCAGGCCGATGCAGATCAGCATCACGCGGCCGAAGTCGGCGCGGCGGCGGCGGATGGAAGGCGTTGGGGCGGCGGCGTTCACGTCATTGCTCCTTGTCGTTTTGACAAGGTCGCTTGTCACATGCGGCCGCGGCGCTGTCAAGCGTGCCTTACATTTTGTTCTGGACGCTTGTCTCCGCCCCCCTAGGTCCAGGGCCGGAAGTGTTTCGACAGCTTCAGCCCCTGCCGCAGGTAGTGGGAGCCGTCCTCGCCGTAGAGTCGGGTCGGGCGGGCGGTCAGCGGCTCATAGACCAGGCGGGCCACGGTCTGGCCGTCCTCGAGCAGGGACGGCGTCTCGTGGCTGCGGACCTCGAGCACG
>CALALX010000070.1 GCA_937925635.1 uncultured Caulobacter sp. | reverse complement strand
GTGGTCGGCACGGTCTATGTCCAGTGCGGCGCCTTCTACCGCGCCGACGGCCCGCGCACGCTGGCGCCGGTCGGCGAGGTCGAGTTCGTCAACGGCGTGGCGGCGATGAGCGCGAGCGGGATCTACGGCCCGTTCCGCGCCTGCGAGGGCATCGTCGGCCATGCCGACCTGCTGCTCGGCGATGGCGTGACGAAGGTGCTGGAGGCCGAGATCGCCGCTGGCAATGGCCGCTTCCGCGGCATCCGCCACATGGTCGCCAGCGATCCGGACCCGGCGGTCCTCGGCCCGATGGCGCACACGCCGGGCGGGCTGATGGCCGACGCGACCTGGCGACAGGGGTTTTCGAAGCTCGCGCCTCTGGGCCTGACCTTCGACGCCTGGCTGCTGGAGCCGCAGCTTTCCGAGCTGGTCGACCTGGCCCGCGCCTTCCCAGAGCAGGACATCGTCCTCGACCACGTCGGCACGCCGCTCGGAATCGGCAGCTACGCCGGCAAGCTGGACGAGCGCTTCGGCGTCTGGCGCGAGACCATCCGCGCGCTGGCGAAATCGCCGAAGGTGACGGTGAAGCTCGGCGGCCTGGCCATGCCCTTCCCCGGCTTCCCGGGCCTGGACGGCAAGGCGCGCCCGACTTCCCAGGCGCTGGCCGACCTGTGGCGACCCTATGTCGAGACCTGCATCGAGGCCTTCGGCGCAAGCCGCTGCATGTTCGAGAGCAACTTCCCGGTCGACTACTGGGGCTGCGACTACGCCACGCTGTGGAACGCGTTCAAGCGCATCGCGGCGGGCGCCTCGGACGGCGAGAAGGCGGACCTGTTCGCGGGAACGGCGCGCCGGTTCTATCGGTTGCCCTAAGCCCGCTCATGCCGGCGGGTCACCGGCTCATCCAGGGCTTGGACTTGCCGGCCTGGACGCCCGCCGCCTGCTGGCGCTGGAACTTGCCGCCGCGCGGCGGCCTGGGCTTTGCGGCGATGGCGGCCTGCTTGAGGCGCAGGGCCTTCTGCATCGGGGTCTCGTCGGCGGCGTCGGTCATGGCCCTGTCTCTACCGCGAAATACCGTGCTAGGCCTAGCGTATGGCTGGGACCGCGATCGCCTTCGACGACGTCAGCAAGCGTTTCGGCGGCCACGCCGCCCTGTCCGGCGTGTCGCTGACCATTGCCTCTGGGGAGTTCGTGGCCCTGGTGGGCGCGTCCGGATCCGGCAAGACCACCCTGCTCAAGACCATCAACCGCCTCGTCGCGCCCGATAGTGGGACCGTGACCCTCGGCGGCGTGGACGTCGCGGCGGGGCCAGCCCCCGAGATCAGACGCAAGATTGGCTATGTTTTCCAAGAGATCGGCCTCTTTCCTCATCTCACCGTCGCCGAGAATATCGGCGTCACGCCGGGGCTGCTCGGCTGGCCGGTCGAGCGCATCGCCGCGCGGGTGTCCGAGCTCCTCGACCTCGTCAGCCTGCCCGCCGCCGTGGCGGCGCGACGGCCCGCCGCGCTATCCGGCGGCCAGCGCCAGCGGGTCGGCGTCGCCCGCGCCCTCGCCGCCGAACCGGCGCTGCTGCTGATGGACGAGCCGTTCGGCGCGCTGGATCCGATCACCCGCGAGGCGCTGGGCGCCGATGTCCGCGCGCTACACGACCGCCTGGGCCTCACCACCGTCATGGTCACCCACGACATGGCCGAGGCGGTCCTGCTGGCCGACCGGATTATCGTGCTCGACGCGGGCGCGGTGATCGCCGACGGCGCCCCGGTCGATCTGGTCAGGACGGCGACCGATCCGCGGATCCGAGCGCTGATCGACGCCCCGCGCCGGCAGGCCGCGCGGCTGGCTGAACGCCTGGGAGGCGGCGCATGAACGAGGCCGTCGCCCTGCTGCCCGGCTATCTCGCCTGGCATGTGCTGCTGAGCGCCGGCGCCCTGGTGCTGGGCCTGGCGATCAGCCTGCCGCTGGCGGTGCTGGCGAGCCGCAGCCCGCGCCTGCGCTGGCCGCTGCTGGCCTTCGCGGGCCTGATCCAGACCATCCCGAGCCTCGCCCTGCTGGCCCTGTTCTTCCCCGTGCTGCTGGCCTTAAGCAGCGCTTCCAATGCCCTGTTTGGAAAAGGTTTCTCGGCGCTCGGGTTCCTGCCGTCGCTGCTGGCGCTGACGCTTTATTCGATGCTGCCGACCCTGCGCACCACGGTGACCGGAATCCTGGGCGTCGATCCGGCGGTGCGCGAGGCGGCCGACGGCGTGGGCATGACCCCGCGCCAGAAGCTCTGGCGCGTCGAGCTGCCGCTGGCCCTGCCGGTGATCATGGCCGGCGTACGGACCGCCACGGTCTGGACCATCGGCGCGGCGACCCTGTCGACACCGGTCGGCCAGACGAGCCTGGGCAACTACATCTTCGCGGGCCTGCAGACGGAGAACTGGATCTTCGTGCTGTTCGGCTGCGCCGCCTCCGCGGGACTGGCCATCGCCGCCGACCAGCTGCTGGGCCTGATGGAGGCCGGCGCCGCGCACAGCGACCGACGCCTCGTGATCGCCGGGGCCGCTGGCTTGCTGGCGGGCGTCGCGCTCGCGCTGCTGCCGCTGGCCGCGACGGGCAAGCCGGCCAGCTACACCATCGGGGCGAAGAACTTCTCCGAGCAGTACATCCTGGCCGAGCTGATGGCCGCGCGCCTGGAAGCCGACGGCGCCCATGTCGCGCGCAAGGAGGATCTGGGCAGCGCGGTGGCCTACCGCGCCCTCGCCGCCGGCGAGATCGACGCCTACGTCGACTATTCGGGAACACTCTGGGCCAACATCTTGAACCGGCAGGACAATCCCGGCCGGCAGGCGGTGTTGACCGGGCTCACGACGGAGCTGATGGCCCGCGACGGCGTCGTTGTGCTGGGCTCTCTGGGTTTCGAAAACGCCTACGCCTTCGCCATGCGCCGAGATCGCGCGGCCGCGCTCGGCGTGACCTCTCTGGCCGATCTGGCCCGGTTGTCGCCGCGCCTCAAGCTCGGATCCGATATCGAGTTCCTGTCGCGGCCGGAGTGGAAGAACGTCGATGCCGCCTACGGCTTTTCCTTCGCTCGCGAAACGAGTTACCAGCCGACCTTCATGTATCGCGGCCTGGCGAGCGGCGACGTCGACGTGATCAGCGCCTTTTCCAGCGACGGCCGCATCGCCGCCAACGACCTGGTGGTGCTGACGGATCCAAGGGGCGCCCTGCCCCCGTACGACGCGGTGATCCTGATCTCGCCGAAGCGGGCGGCCGACGCCCGCCTGCTGAAGGCGCTGAAGCCCCTCGTCGGCGCCGTCAGCGTCGAGGCGATGCGCACGGCGAACTACAGCGTTGATCGGGATGAGGGGAAGCTCAGTCCGGCGGCCGCCGCCGTGGAGTTGGCGAGGACGCTGGACCAACACTAGTCCGCTCATGCCGGCGAATGCCGGGAAGAAGCGGTGATGTCGGGCTCAGCCGCCCTTCCCGTACAGTTCCCCCAGCACGCCGACCGCCAGGCCCGGCAGATCCTCGGAGATCAACCCCGGCCCGTGTCGGCGCGCGCATTCGGCGTGGATCCAGGCGCCGGCGCAGGCGGCTTCGAAGCTATCCATGCCCTGGGCGACCAGGCCGGCGATGAAGCCGGCGAGCACGTCGCCGCTGCCGGCCGTGGCCAGCCAGGGGGCCGACTCGACATTGACGGCGGCGCGGCCGTCCGGCGCCGCGATCACCGTGTCGGCGCCCTTGAGCAGCACGATGGCGCCCGCCTGCGCGGCGGCGGCGCGGGCCGCGGCGATGCGATGCGGATGCGTCTTGAGCAGGCCTGGGAACACGCGCTCGAACTCACCCAGGTGCGGGGTGAGCACGTCATCCCGGTCCAACGCCTTGAAGAGGTCGCCGGGCCTGTCGCGGAAGACGGTCAGGGCGTCAGCGTCGAGCACGAGAGCCGCCCCCGTGCGGGCCAGGGCGAAGACGCGCGCGCGGGTCTGCGGCGTCACGCCCGCCGCCGGACCGATGACCACGGCGTCGGCGCTGTCAGCCGCCTCGGCCAGTTCGGCCTCGGTCTCGAAGCCGCGCAGCATGATCGCTTCCAGGTGGGCGGCGTTGACGGCCAGGGCCGAGGGCGGCGACAGCACGGTGACCAGCCCGGCGCCGATGCGCAGACCGCCGCGCGCCGCGAGCCGCGCCGCCCCGGTCGAACTTTGCTCGCCGCTGACGACGCAGAGGCGGCCGCGGGCGTGCTTGTGCGACCGCGCGTCGGGCCACGGGAACCGGTCGAGCCACAGGGCCGGGCCGTTCTCGAACAGGCCGCCGTCCGGGGCGGCCAGGCCGATGTCGGCCACCACGACGTCGCCGCAGGCCGAGCGCCCTGGCTCCAGGACATGGCCGACCTTGCGGCGGTGAAAGGTGACGGTCAGGTCGGCGCGGAAAGCCAGATCGCCCAGGATCTCGCCGGTGTCGCCCGACAGGCCGCTGGGCGTGTCGATGGCCACCACCTTGCAGCCGCCGCGGTGGGACGCCTTGGCCGCCTGCGCCGCGTCGCCGTCCAGCGGCCGCGACAGGCCGGCGCCGAACAGGGCGTCGACGACGAGATCGGCGGCCTTGCCCGACCCCATGGGACGGGTCTCGCCGCGCCACCTGCCGGCCATGGCCCTGGCGTCGGCCGTGGCGGGCGCGCCCAGGGCTTCGACCCAGACCGGCCAGCCGCGCCGCTTGAGCAGACGCGCCACCACATAGCCGTCGCCGCCGTTGTTGCCGGGACCGCAGAGGACGGCCACGCGGCAGGGCAGGAAGCGGGTCCGGATGGCCTCGGCCACCGCAGCGCCCGCGCGCTCCATCAGCACCAGGCCCGGCGTGCCACCGGCGATGGCGGCCTGGTCGGCCGCCGTCATCTCCGCGACGGTGAGGATATGCGACGCGGTCATGCTGCCCCGACTCTAGAGAACCTGGGTCGAAGCTTCGCGCCCTCTGGAGACCAGGATCAAGCCGCCGTCGCCGGTTGTCTCGAAGGTTTGTACCGAACAGTGGTCAGGCCGGAAGCCCATGACCAGATCGTGTCCCTCGGCCGTCGAGACGGCGGCGTTGATGGCGACGTAGTGGCTGAACACCGCCGTGTTCGGATAGCCGGCCACGGCGTCGGCGACGCCGCGCCGCCAGGCGTCATAGTCGAGGTCGCCGATGATCTCGCCCCAGCGCCCGGCGAACGCGTTGCGCAGCCAGGCGCCGCGGTCCTCGTGGCTGACCGTCGACGGCGTCGGAATCTCGCCGACCATCGGGTCGATGATCAGGTCCACGCCCAGGGCGGCGGCGAACGGCGCCGCGGTCTCGCGGCAGCGGCGCAGCGGCGAGGACACCACGCGGGTCGGTCGTTCCGCCTCCGGCAGCGCCAGCAGCGCCTCGGCGGCCGCCCGCGCCTGCGCCTGCCCGACCTCGTCCAGGCCCGGATCGCCGTCGTCGTTCGTATCGCCCCAGGTGGCGGCCGGCTTGCCGTGGCGGATCATGTAGATGCGCATATCAATTTCCACCCTCAAGCCGTCATGGCCCGGCTCGTCCGGGCCACCCATGAACGCAGCGCCGCGAGGTCTGCGCCTGACGACGCGGACTCACCACGCATGGGTGGCCCGAACAAGTCGGGCCATGACGGATTTTTTTGAATCAGTCCGGCGTGAACAGGTTCCGCTTGCCGTCCGGATGAGGCCCCACGGTCCCGCTGCGGCCCACGCCCTCGCGCGCCTCGAAGCTTTTCAGCACCGCCTCGTCCTCCGGCAGCACGGCCACGAAGCGGCGGTCGTGCGCGTCGCGGCCGACGACGATGCCCATGTGGTAGCCGTCGCGGGTGTGGACGATGGTGTAGGTTTCGACGGCAGCTGGTCCGACGGGATGCTCCTCGATGGCCGGGTGCGGCAGGGCGTCGATCTGGCGCTGGATGACCGCCGGGTCCTCGCGCTCCCACGGCCCCTCGACCGGCGTGGTCGAATAGATGCCGGTCGACTGCTTGGTCAGGTACCAGCCGTTGGCGGTGCACAGGCCCCAGCCGCCCGGCTTGCGGCGCAGCTTGCCGAGCATGGTGACGATCGAGTGCATGGCGTAGTTGTTCCCCGGCCCGCCGAAATACGGCAGACCCCCGGTCACCGTCAGGCCGCGCGGGTCGTCCAGTGCCAGACCCAGGGCCTCGGCCCCGACCTCCACCGCCACCGGGAAGCAGGAGTAGAGGTCGATGAAGTCGATGTCGTCGATGGTGACGCGCGCCATCTCGAACGCCCGCTTGCCGGTCAACTCCATGGCCGGGCTGGAGTGGAAGTTCTGGCGGTCGATCGGGTGCCACAGGTCGCTGGCGTCGGCGCAGCCGTGCAGGAAGACCCACTTGTCCTCCGGCACGCCGAGCTCGCGCGCCTTCTTCACCGAAGCGATCAGCACGCCGGCTGACTGGTCGACCTCCATGATGGCGTTCAGGTACTTCGGATAGGGGAAGCTGACCCAGCGGTTCTGGGCGTTGACCTCGACCAGCTCGGTCTCGCTGCGCTCGGTCGGAAACCAGGCGTCGGGATTGGTCGCGGCGACCCGCGTGAACGGCGCGAACAGCTTGCCCAGCCGCTTCTGGTGGTCGGGAATCGCGCGGCCGTCGCGGGCCCGCAGGGCGTTCTCGAACATCGGGTAGATGTTGATCGGCCGGTTCATGCCGTGGGCGTTCTCGTAGGGCGTCGTGCCCGGCCGCGGATCGCCCATCCGCTTCGGCTCCGCCTCGACGGCGTAGGGATCCTCCCAACCCGCGAAGCCGGCCCCGGCCTTGAGGCGCTTCATCAGCGAGCCGAGGAATTCGGCGCCGCCGGCGAAAACCAGGTCATTCTCGCCTCGGGCGATGCGTTCACAGGCCGTGTTGACCAACTGCTGAGGGCTGTTGCCGCCCATGTGGGTGTAGACGTCCCAGGCCGGGTCGGCGCCGACGGCGCGGGCGAAGCTGGCCGGCGGGTTCTTCAGGCGCGGGAACGGCAGTTGCTGGAACCCGCCCGGCGCGTCGATGGTGAAGCCGACGATGGCCACGCCGTCGAGTTGAGACAGGGTGGAGGCTTCGAGCCCTGCGTCCGCGGCGGCGCGTTCCGCCGCGATCTTGAGCAGTTCCAGCGGCGAGGGCGAAAGCTCCGCGGCGCCCCGGTATGTGAATTGTCCGCCCCCGATGAGAACCGGCGTGTCGTCGCGCATCGTTCCACTCCCTCGAACCGACATTTGAGCCTCGCTACCGCCTTCCCGCAGCGGCAACCAAGCGGTTTGGAGCGTTGCCCTTGAATTGGGCGCCGGGCGCCTGTTTCATGGGCGCCGCTACCCTATCGCTGCAGTGCAGCGCACGTCCGGCCGGTCCGCCCTTGAAGCGCCCCAGCGGGGCGTGCTCCGTCCGCCCAATCGCCCGACCAGAGGCCCGCATGAAGAAGATTGAAGCCGTCATCAAGCCGTTCAAGCTCGACGAAGTGAAGGAGGCCCTGCAGGAGCTCGGCGTCCAGGGCATGACCGTGCTCGAGGCCAAGGGCTACGGCCGCCAGAAGGGCCACACGGAACTCTACCGCGGCGCCGAATACGTCGTGGACTTCCTGCCCAAGATCAAGATCGAGGTGGTCGTCGCCGACGACCAGCTCGGCGGCGCGCTCGAAGCCATCCAGAACGCCGCCCGCACAGGTCGCATCGGCGACGGCAAGATCTTCGTGTCCGAGATCACCGACGTCATCCGCATCCGCACCGGAGAAAACGGCGCGCTGGCCGTCTAGGCCCGCGCGTCAATCAGAAAAGATCGCATCTAGAGCTTAGGGGATTAGGCATATGGCCAAGACTACCGCGAAAGACATCCTCGCGATGATCAAGGAGAAGGACGTCAAGTACGTGGACGTCCGCTTCACCGACATCCGCGGGAAGATGCAGCACGTCACCTTCGACATCGACCTGGTCGACGAGGACTTCCTGGAAGACGGCACCATGTTCGACGGCTCGTCGATCGCCGGTTGGAAGGCCATCAATGAGTCGGACATGAAGCTGCGTCCTGACCTGGAAACGGCCTACATCGATCCCTTCTACCAGCAGACCACGCTGTGCCTGTTCTGCGACGTCGTGAACCCGGACTCGGGGACGCCCTACAACCGCGACCCGCGCTCGATGGCCAAGACGGCGCTGGCCTACGTGAAGTCCTCGGGCGTGGGCGACACGGTGTTCTTCGGCCCGGAAGCCGAGTTCTTCATCTTCGACGACGTGCGCTGGTCGACCGCCCCGCATGACACCGGCTACAGCTTCGACTCGATCGAACTGCCGGTGAACACCTCCAAGGTCTATCCGGAAGGCAACATGGGCCACCGCCCAGGCCCGAAGGGCGGCTATTTCCCGGTCAACCCGGTCGACAGCTGCCAGGACCTGCGCGGCGAGATGCTGGAAGTCATGGGCCAGCTGGGCATGAAGCCGGAAAAGCACCACCACGAGGTGGCGCCGGCCCAGCACGAACTCGGCCTCAAGTTCGACACCATGGTCACCATGGCCGACCGGCTGCAGCTCTATAAGTACGTGATCCACAATGTGGCCCACGCCTACGGCAAGACGGCGACCTTCATGGCCAAGCCGATGTTCGCCGACAACGGCTCGGGCATGCACGTGCACCAGTCGATCTGGTCGGACGGCAAGCCGCTGTTCGCCGGAGACCAGTACGCGGGCCTGTCGCAGATGTGCCTCTGGTACATCGGCGGCATCATCAAGCACGCCAAAGCGATCAACGCCTTCTCGAACTCGACCACCAACAGCTACAAGCGCCTGGTGCCGGGCTACGAAGCCCCGGTGAAGCTGGCCTACTCCAGCCGCAACCGCTCGGCCTCGATCCGCATCCCGCACGTCGACAGCCCCAAGGCCAAGCGCATCGAGTGCCGGTTCCCCGATCCCATGGGCAACCCGTACCTGACCTTCACGGCCCTGCTGATGGCCGGTCTCGACGGCATCGAGAACCGCATCGATCCGGGCGCGGCCGCCGACAAGAATCTCTACGATCTGCCGCCCCGCGAGCAGAAGAAGATCCCGGAAGTCTGCGGCTCGCTGCGCGAAGCCCTCGAGAACCTCGACAAGGACCGCGCCTTCCTCAAGAAGGGCGGCGTGATGGATGACGACTTCATCGACAGCTACATCGAGCTGAAGATGGAGGAAGTCATGCGCCTCCAGCTGCACCCGCACCCGGTCGAGTTCGACATGTACTTCAAGTGCTAGTCCCGGAGGGGACATGCACTTCGGTGCGTGTCCCCAGCCGCTGAATCGCGAAGGGCCGGAGAGCGATCTCCGGCCCTTTTTTCGTTGGCCTCAGCGGAAAAGTGGGGACACACACCACTTTCCGACGTGAAAGTGGTGTGTGTCCCCACTTTTCCGGCTCGGGCGTGAGAAACGGATCGGTCCCCCGCCCCAGATGCGCCCGCACGCTCGACCAGGGCCAGTCGACCGCGCGCTCGACCAGGCCCGCCCGGACGGGATTCAGCCCCACGTAGCGCACGCATTGGCGCAGGTGGTCGTCGTCCATCGGGAACGAAGCGAACCGTCCCTGCCACAGATAGCCGGTCCAGCGCTCGCGGCCGTTGATCAGGCGCGTGTAGCGCAGGTGGGTCAGGCCCACCGCCTTTGCCAGCCCCGCCTCGTCCGCCGGCGTGGCGATCAGATGCACGTGGTTGGGCATCAGACACCAGCACCACACCTGGACCCCCGCCTCGGCGAACGCCTCTCCCGCCAGCTGCAGGTAGGCCAGATAGTCTTCCTGCCGCAGGAACGTCGCCTGCCGCCGGTTGCCCCGCTGGGTCACGTGGTGCGGAACGCCGGGCGCGACGACGCGGGCTTTGCGAGGCACGGGCGATCTCCGCTCAGCGACGACCGATGTTCTCCTATTGTTCCAATTGTGTCAAGCCGCCCCACATGCGGAAGTGGCGGAGGATCGCGGGGACCGCGGGGACATGTTCCGGCGCATCCGGTACGTGTCCCCGGCTTGGGGAAAGGGAACATGAAAAGTACGTGTCCCCGTTTCCCGCGTCCCGTGGGACGCGACGGAAGACCGCCAGACCCACTTCGCCCCGACCCAACTCCGAGGACTGGTTACGGGGATTTCGAAAGCGCCGGATCCGGCGACATCTTTCAACTTCTAGCCGACCTTGCAGACTTCAAGAATGAACTAGATGAGAATCACAAGATTTATGGAACCTCTATATTGATTTCCGACGCCAAACGACTAGAAAAATACTATAGCGCGACGGCGATTGGAGACACTCGCATAGCGTATGAGAAAAGCGACGGGACCTTTGATTCCTTCTCGGTCATTCGAGCCTACCAATTTGACGACCCTCAACGAACGACATTTGCTATGGTGCTTCTTGAAGAACCGTGGTTCGGTCGCATGCGGGCATCCGAATGGAGTTGGGTCGAAATGCGATTCTACCCGACCAGCGAACCGTACCGGGGAGGCACGCTCAACACTTGGAGGCTACCTTCAAGCAATGACTGGCAAGCCGGAGAGATCCCCTATTCTCGCCATAGATTTGAAGCCCCAAGATAGATGCGGCACAAAACCCTCGATGATGGCCATGGAATAAGAAATGTCGGCTTGTAGGATGCTTCTGATGATAGTATGCACAAGCATTCTCTCATCGACCGCCACGGGAGCTGAGCACCCTCGTGGGGGCGAAGATAGACTTATCTTCAAAGATTGTAGAGATTGCCCAGAGCTTGTCTTTATTGGAAGCGCGAATGTCGCCGAAGGGCAAGAAGATAAAGGTTCCGAGATCGGGTTCGCGATAGGACGCTTTGAAGTAACCTTCTCCGAATGGGACACGTGCGTCGCAGACGGAGCATGCGGTGGGTATTCCCCACCCGACAATGGGTGGGGACGGGGGGGGCGCCCCGTTATCAACGTCAGCCCTGACGACGCGAAAGAGTTTGCCCGTTGGCTAAGCAAGAAAACAGGTAAGAAGTACCGCGTTCCATCGACAGCGGAATGGGAGCAAGCCGCCACCCCCGCTACTCCAGCCCCGGTTTCGAGATATGCCAATCTTGCCAACACAAGCTGTAGCGAAAAAGACAGCGATTGCGATGCTTGGCTTGGCACCGCCCCGGTAGGTAGCCTGCTTCCCAACTCATTTGGTATTTTCGATATGATTGGAAATGCTCCAGAATTAGTAGACGATTGTGTGACCGAAAAGCATCTGACGGACGACACTGGCAAATGCCCCGAAGCGATATTGAAGGGCGGAGGTTGGAACTACTATGAGGTCGACATTTCGCGTGAGAGGCGTTGGGTCTCGATAGCAGGCCGAAGAGGCGGCTTTGGCTTCCGAATTGTTCGCTCTGTTACAGTGAGCGATCTAGAAGGGTCATCCTTCGGGACGCGTACTGAGAACCTAGAAATTGAAACACCTGTCCCTTCCGAAAACCTCTCCCGTCACGGCTCCCGCCCGTAGCGATGGTGCAGTCCGCCCAGAATCGGGCGTGAGATGATCTTCCCCCGCGCCTCGACCGGCCTTCCGTCGGGCGCGTCCTTGGCCAGGGCCAGATGTGTGCGGCTTTCGTTGTAGTATTCGCCATAGGCTCTCAGCACCCGGCGCAGGTGGTCCGCGTCGAAGATGATCACGTGGTCCAGGCATTCGCGGCGGATCGAGCCGATCAACCGCTCCACATGCCCGTTCATCCAGGGCGAATAGGGCCGCGTCGGGCGGTCGCGGATGCCCATCGCCCGCACGCGCCGCCGGAAAGCCCCGCCATAGGCCCCGTCGTTGTCGCGGACGAGGTAGAGCGGAGCGGTGTCCCACGGAAACGCCTCGGTGATCTGCCGCGCCAGCCAGGCCGCCGTCGGACGGTCAGTCACCTCGACATGCAGGATGCGCCGTCGGTCGAGGCCCAGCACGACAAAGGCGTACAGGCGCCGCAGCGCCAGGGTATGCACGGTCAGCATATCGATGGCCGCGATATCGGCGCGGTGGTTGCGCAGGAAGGTCGTCCAGCCCTGAGAGGGTCGTCCCGGCCTCGGCGTCATGTAACGGGAGACGGTCGACTGGGCGAGGCGAAAGCCGAGCTTGAGCAGCTCGCCGTGGATGCGCGGCGCGCCCCACAGCGGATTGTCACGGCTCATGCGCTGGATCAGGTCGACGAGGTCGTCGCTGATGCGCGGCCGGCTCGCGGCGAGACCGTCGCGCGCCTCCTATCGGGGACACGTACCGGCTTCGCCGGAACATGTCCTCGGCGTCCCCGCCCCTACCGGCACTCCCCCGGATGCGCCACGCTGACGCCCGCCGAGGCGGCCGTGCAGGCGTTGCCGTAGGTCTTGCCGTCGGCGCCGCAGACGGGGCGGTACTCCCGCGTGCACATCTGGGGGCGCGGTTTGCAGACCCCGGCGCCGTCGGCGGCGCGCTGCATCTCGGGCGTCATCGAACAGTAGAGCCCTTCCCCGCACTGGAAGCCGGCGATGCCGCCGCACATCGCGCCCTCGCCGCGCGGCGCGCGGGGGTCCGGTTGCGGCAGGCCGTCCGTCTGGCAGGCGCCGAGGCTCATGGCGGCGACGAAGGCGACGGCGGTGTTGCGGATCCAGGCGTTCATGGCGCGCTCCCTGCGATGTCGGTCGCCTGACTACGCGCCCGAACCTGAACGGTTGCCAACCGTCAGGCCGCGCGCCGGCGCAACAGCAGCCAGAACAGCAGGCCGAAGGCGACACTGACGCCCATCGTGGTCAGGTCCTCGTACAGGCGCGGCACGCTCATCTGGAGATTGCTGATGACGCCCTCCTGGATCGAGTTGCCGGCGCCGTGAGCCAGGACGGCGGGCCAGAAGCTGCGGCAGCTGAGGGTCAGCCAGGCCATGAACATCGACACCGCCACCAGCTCGAGCGGGAAGATGACCAACGCCCCCAGGATCGGCGTCTCCGGATAATTGTAGCCGGCCAGCAGCGACGGCAGGTGCCAGAAGGACCAGATCAGGCCGAGCAGGATCACGCCCCGGGTCAGGCCGAGATGCTCGACGAGATGCCCCTGCAGGAAGGCGCGCCAGCCGAACTCCTCGCCGACGGCGACGACGCCGCTGAACGCCGCGAAGGCCAGGCCGGTGACGGCGACGTTGGCCAGGAACAGCGGCCAGCCCTGGACGCCGTCGCCCAGCATCCACGGCCCGCCGGAGATGGCCACGCCGGTCGCCGAGACGTCGAACCAGCCCGACTGGCCCCAGCCCAAGGCCTCGACCACGGCGACCACGGCGAAGGCGGTCAGGGTCGGGACGGCGACAGCCGCCAGGATCATCGGCCACATGGCCCAGGTCGGCTTCCAGAGCAGGCCCTTTCGCGAGGGCTTGTGGAAGACGAGGAAGAGGATGGCCGCCGCCGTCGGCGCGAACATCGTCGCGACCAGGAACGGCGTCGCCGCGGAAGACTCCAGGTTCCCGTCGGTCACGCGGAGGGCCGCGAACTGGATTCCCCAGGAGATCGCGTAGGCCAGCAGGCAATAGAGGGCTATGGCGCGTCCGCGCATGATCGTCTTCCTTCGAATTCGGGGGAGAGGTCGGCCGGCGTCAGCCGGGTCGGGCGAGCCGGCGGACCGCCGCCAGCAGCAGCAGTCTCCCGATCACCCAGCCCCCGCCGATCACGACGGCCGCCAGCGGAATGAGCCAGCCGCCGAGCAGGTCACGGGCGATGGAAGGATCGTCGATCTGGCCGATGAACCGGACATGCGCGCCCAGCCACAGCCCGGTGTGGATCGGGTCCTGAACCTCCATGACGACGAGGGTCACGGCCACGAACATGACGACGACAATGGCGAGCAGCGCGGCGCCGGCCAGGGCCGCCACCAGGCTGCGGTGAACGCGGCGGGCCACCGCGCCGGCCAGGTCGGCGGCGGTCTGGCTGCCGAGCGCCCGGGCAAGCTCCGCCTGGTCGAGGAACGGGCGGGCGTAGAGCTCCGGCGCGCCGAAACCGGTGAGGATTTCGCCGGTCGAGCGTCCGGCGGCGGCGGCCTCCTCCAGGTGCGCGGCCGCTTCCGCCACGATGTCGTCGCGGTCGCTTTCCGGCAGCGCGGCCAGCGCCCATTTTAGTCGTCGAAGCCAGTCGGCGACGGCGCGATCCTGCGGGGTGGCGATCATGCTCCGCTCCTGTCGAGAAAGGCGCCGAGGCGGGCGCTGAGCCGCCGCCACTCGGCCGCCTGGGCCTTCAGTTCCGCCGTCCCGGCGTCGGTCAACGCATAGTACTTCCGGGGCCGGGCGGCTTCGGTCTCAAGCCGCCACTCCGCGCGCGTCAGCCCGGCCTTCTCCAGCCGATGGAGCAGCGGATAGATGGTGCCCTCCGCCACATCCATGCCCGCGTCGCCGCGCAGGCGGTCGAGGATCTCCAGGCCGTAGTGGGCCCGCTCCGCCAGCAGGCTGAGCAGGGCCAGCTCGGCCAGCCCCTTGAGGAGCTGCGCCTTGCGGCCGTCGGCGGCTTCGGTGCTTGCTTCGCCAGTCATCTTGTATTGCAAGATATCATGCTCCACACGGCCGTCAAATGACAGGCTTGTAATGTGCGGGCGAATTGACCGCACCGGGCGAATGGTCTGATCTCCCAGCCTTCGAGTACGGGACGGGGCGATGACATCCAGATTACGCGCGGCTCTGGCCGCTTCCGCCGTGGCGGCGCTGATGACCGCCTGCGCGACAACAGGCGCGACCAAGCCGGCCGGCGACAAGCCGGCGGCTTCGGCGCCGGCCAAGCCGGTTCGGGCCGGACTGGATCCCGCGGCCAGGCCCGACGCCTTCCCCAGCACCTACGCGCCCCTGCCCTCGCGGCCGACCGCCATCAAGGGCGCCACGATCCTGACCGCGACCGGTCAGGAAATCGCCGGCGGCGTGGTCTTCATGTCCGGCGGCAAGATCGTCTCGGTCGGCGGACCGGAGACGGCCATTCCAGCTGATGTCGCCGTCATCGACGGGACCGGCAAGTGGGTGACGCCCGGCATCATTGACGCCCACAGCCACCTGGGCGTCTATCCCTCCCCGTCGGTCGGCTCGCGGTCGGACGGCAACGAGGCGGTCGATCCCAACACCGCCTACGTCTGGGCCGAGCATTCCCTCTGGCCGCAGGACCCCGGCTTCAACCGGGCCCGCGCCGGCGGCGTGACCACCCTGCAGATCCTCCCCGGTTCGGCCAACCTGTTCGGCGGCCGCTCGGTGGCCGTACGCAACGTGCCGTCGGTGACCATGCAGGGCATGAAGTTCCCGGGCGCGCCCTACGGCCTGAAAATGGCCTGCGGCGAGAACCCCAAGCGGGTCTACGGGAACAAGGGCCGCACGCCCGCGACCGCGATGGGCAACGTGGCCGGCTATCGCCGCGCCTGGATCGACGCGGCCGACTATGCCCGCCGCTGGGACGACTACCGCGCCAAGGTCGACAAGGGCGAGAAGGCTGATCCGCCCAAGCGCGACCTGACGCTCGACACCCTGTCGGCCGTGCTGCGCGGCGAGATCCTGGTGCAGAACCACTGCTATCGGGCGGACGAGATGGCGGTGATGATCGATGTAGCCCGCGAGTTCGGCTACAAGATCACCATGTTCCACCACGCCAGCGAGGCCTACAAGGTCGGCGCCCTGCTGGCCAAGGAAGACATCTGCTTCGCCACCTGGGCCGATTGGCAGGGCTTCAAGATGGAGTCCCTGGACGGCATCGAGGCCAACGCCGCCATCGCCTACAAGGCCGGCGCCTGCACCGTCATCCACTCCGACGACGAGACCATGACCCAGCGGCTGAACCAGGAGGCCGCGCTCGCGATGGCCGCCGGCAACCGCATCGGCTTCGGCATCACCCGCGCCGAGGCCATCGCCTGGATCACCGCCAACCCGGCCAAGGCCATGGGCATCGGCGACCAGACCGGCTCGCTGGTCGCCGGCAAGCGCGCCGACCTGGTGATCTGGAGCGCCGATCCGTTCAGCGTCTACGCCGTGGCCGAGCAGGTCTATGTCGACGGGGCCCTGGTCTACGATCGCAAGGACCCGCGTTACCAACCCCGGTCCGACTTCGAACTGGGCCGTCCGGGCGAAGGAGCCTTCCACCCATGAACCGCCTGCTCCTCGCCTCCATCGCCGCCCTGGCGCTCGCCGGCCCCGCCGCGGCCGCCGAAACGGTCGCCATCGTCAATGCGCGCCTGGAAACCGCCACCGCGGCCGGCGCGATCCCGTCGGGCGTGATCGTCCTGAAGGACGGCAAGATCGTCGCCGTCGGCGCCAGTGTGACCCCGCCGGCCGGGGCTCGGGTCATCGACGCCAAAGGCGGCGTCGTCACGCCCGGCCTGATCGCGCCGTCGACCAACCTGTCGGTGTCGGAAGTCGAGCTGGAATCGTCCACGCGAGACGACAACTCCGGCAAGCTCTCGGCCGGTTTCGACATCAGCTACGGCGTCAACCCGGACTCGGCGATGATCCCGCTGGCCCGCCAGACCGGCGTCACCCGCGCGGTCGTCACCCCGGTGCTCGGACGCGGCGGCGGCGGCCACGCCCATGACGGCGGGGCCGGCGATGGCCACGACGACTTCGCGGGCGGCGGCGGCGGCGGCGCGGGCGACCCGAACATGTTCGCCGGCCAGGCGGCCGTGATCACCCTGGGGGCCGGCGACGCCGATCCGGTGCTGAAGAGCCGGGTGGCGGTGATCCTCGACCTCGGCGAGGACGGCGCCCGCGCGGCCGGCGGCTCGCGTGGCGCGGCCATGGTGTTGGTCAAGGCGGCCCTTGAGGACGCCCGCGCCTTCGCCCGCAACCGCGGCGCCTACGAGCGCGGCGCGACCCGCGAGTTCGGCCTGTCCCGGGTCGACCTGGAGGCCCTGATCCCGGTCGTCGAGGGCAGGACGCCGCTGCTGATCCGCGTCCATCGCGCCGCCGATATCCGGCAGGTGCTGAAGCTGGCGCGCGAGGAGAAGATCAAGATCATCCTCGAAGGCGTCGAGGAGGGTTGGATGGTCGCTCCCGAGATCGCCGCCGCCGGCGCGCCTGTGCTGATCGACTCCCAGGCCGACCTGCCGAGCGCCTTCGAGAACCTCGGGGCGCGGCTCGACAACGCCGCCCGGCTGCAACGCGCCGGCGTCCAGGTGGCGATCATGGGCAGCCGCGACTTCAACAATCTGCGCCAGGCCCGCATCAACGCCGGCCTCGCCGTCGCCAACGGCATGCCGCGCGAGGCGGCGGTGGCCTCGGTCACTTCGGTTCCCGCGCGCATCTGGGGCCAGACCTCGGCCGGCACGCTGGAGGCGGGCAAGGACGCCGACGTGGTGCTGTGGAACGGCGACCCGCTGGAGACCTCCAGTTGGCCGCTGGCCGTGTTCATCGACGGCGTCGAGCAGCCCCAGACCAGCCGCGCCTTCGAGTTGCGCGACCGCTACGCCAAGCCGACCGCCAGCGGCTATCCGCCGGCGTATCAGTGATCTTCTGAGCAAAGGAGGGTGCGCGCGGCGCCCTCCGGCGCTATCTGAAGGGCAATGGCCAAATCCCGCGCCCCGCGCACCAGCACCCGCACGCCCCGCCAGCCGCAGGGCCTGCCCGACCGTGAGACCCTGCTACGCTTTCTTCGCGAGGCCGGTGAAGCCGACAAGCGCGACATCGCCAAGGCCTTCGGGCTGAAGGGCGCCGACCGCCGGGCCCTTCGCGACATGATGCGCACGCTTGAAGCCGAGGGCGCGCTGGGCAAGCGTGGCCGCCGCGGCTTCGCCGAGGCCGGCGCCCTGCCCCCGGTCGGCGTGGTCGACATCGCCGAACGCGACAATGACGGCGATCTCTACGTGCGGCTGGTCAAGGGCGGCGAGGATTTGCCTCTGATCCGCCTCGCCCCCGATCGCAACGAGGCGGTGACCGGCGCGCCCGGCCTGGGTGACCGCTGCCTGGTCCGCTTCGAGCGGCTGGAGACCGGCGAAACCGAGGCGCGGCTGATCAAACGGCTCGGCCAGAGCGCCCACCGCATCCTGGGGGTGATCCGGAAGGGACACCGGGAGGTCCGGGTCGAGCCCGTCGACCGCAAGAGCAAGGACACCCTGACCCTCGACCCGCACGAGGCGCGCGACCTGAAGGACGGCGACCTGGTGCTGGCCCAGGTCCAGGTGCAGGCCGGCAGCCAGCGCTACGGCCCCAAGCGCGGCAAGCTGCTGGAGCGCATCGGCCGCGAGGACGAGCCGCGCGCCGCCTCGCTGATCGCCATCCATACCCACGGCATCCCGATGGGCTTCACCGAGCAGGCCGAAGCCGAGGCCGAAGCCGCCCAGGCCCCGACGCTGCAGGGCCGCGAGGACCTGCGCGACCTGCCCTTCATCACCATCGACCCGTCAGACGCCCGCGACCACGACGACGCCGTGTTCGCCCATCCCGATCCTGAGCCGAAGAACCCGGGCGGCTGGATCGTGTGGGTCGCCATCGCCGATGTCGCCGCCTATGTCCGCCACGGCATGGCGCTGGACGAGGAGGCCCGCGAAAAGGGCAACAGCGTCTACTTCCCCGACCGCGTCGAGCCGATGCTGCCCGAGCGGCTGAGCAACGGCCTCTGCAGCCTGCGCGAGGGCGAGAACCGCGCTGCCATGGCGGTGCGGATGGTCTTCAACAGTCAGGGCAAGAAGGTCAGCCACCGCTTCGTGCGCGGGCTGATGCGCTCGGCCGCCAAGCTCAGCTACGAGCAGGCCCAGGCGGCTATCGACGGCGCGCCCGACGACAAGACCGGGCCTCTGGTCGACGGCGTGCTCAAGCCGCTGTGGACCGCCTACCGCCTCATGCTGAAGGGCCGCGACGCCCGTTCGCCGCTGTCCATCGAGAGCGACGAGCGCCGCATCGTCATCGACGCCGAGGGCCAGGTCGCCTCGATCACCAAGCGCGCCTCGCTTGAGGCCCACCGGCTGATCGAGGAGATGATGATCCAGGCCAACGTCTCGGCCGCCGAGACGCTGGAGCAGAAGCGTTCGCCCCTGATCTATCGCATCCACGACACCCCCAGCCCCGAGAAGATGCAGGCGCTGACCGACTTCCTGCAGACCCTGGACATCCCCTGGAGCAAGGGCGAGGCGCCCAACACCCACCGCTTCAACAGGCTGCTCGACGACACCCGCGAGGGCCCGCACGCCGACATCGTCAACGAGGTGGTCCTGCGCAGCCAGATGCAGGCCCAGTACAACGCCGAAAACATCGGCCACTTCGGCCTGAACCTGGCGAAGTACGCCCACTTCACCAGCCCGATCCGCCGCTACGCCGACCTGATCGTGCACCGCGGCCTGATCCGCGCGCTGGGCCTCGGGTCCGACGGCCTCACCGACGAGGACATCAGACAGATCAAGGACACCGCCGAGCGGATCACCCACGCCGAGCGCCGGGCCATGGCCGCCGAGCGCGACGCGACCGACCGCTACGTCGCCGCCTTCATGGCCGACAAGGTCGGGGCAGAGTTCGCCGGCCGGATCACCGGCGTCACGCGCTTTGGCCTGTTCGTGCGGCTCATCGACACCGGCGCCGACGGCCTGGTCCCGGTCTCCTCGCTGGGTAGCGAGTTCTTCGTCCACGACGACCGCACCCACGCCCTGGTCGGCGAGCGCACCGGCGCGCGCTGGCCGCTGGGCATGGCGGTGCAGGTGCGCCTGCGCGAGGCGACGCCAGTGACCGGCGGCCTGCTGTTCGAGATGCTCAGCGATCCGGCGCCGGCCGACGCCTCGATGCCGAGGCCGCGCTTGGGCGTCCGCCGCCGCTTCGACCCTGGCAAGGACCCCGGCCGCGGCGGCCCCAAGCGCGGCGGGACACCGAAGGGCGTGCGGAAGGGGAAGCGGCGGTAGCCTCCTATTCCCGCCACTCCGCCATCACCGCGCCGGAGGCGTCCTCGAAGGCGATGCGGTCGAAGGTCACCGCATAGAGGCAGATCGGCCGGTGATCCGGCGTCTCGCTCCAGCAGCGTATGGAACGGCCGTCGGGGAAGGCGGCGATCTGGCCCTCGATCATTAGGCGATAGCCCCGGGCTCCGGCCGACAGCGCGTTGGTGGGCGCCTTCTGGACGAATTCATAGGGCCGGCCATCCCGCCTGGGCACGCGCGACGAGCCGGTCTCCGAAAGTCGCACCAGACCCAGGCTCTGGCCGGCCGGCGCGGCGGGCTGAGCGACGGCCGCCGGCTCGCGAGGGGGCGGACAGGTTTCGGTCAGGGCCCACGGCCGCGGAATCCAGAAGCCCTCGGCCTTCTCGATGTCGCCCGCATCCGGCAGTGACCGGATCATCGGCAGGGGGGTCATGTCGATAGAGCGGGCGGTCAGCTTGACCGTGCCGCGCTCGGCATCACGGTCGAACCAGGTCTGGTTGGCGGCGGACCCGACCCCGGGCCCGGCGCAACCGAACGGAAGCCAGACGCGGAAGGTGCGGCGAACCAGCGGGTCAGGGCCATCGGCGACCGACTCTCCGGCGGCATAGGCGGCGGCCGCCGCCCGGGCGCCGTCGATCAGGTCCGCCCGCGTCAACGCCGGCGGCGCCATCGGTGTGACGGGAGCCTCAGCCTCGGCGGGCGGAGACGGTTGAGGCTCAACGGGTCGGGGCTCAGGTTTACGACCGAACACGCCCAGGACGGCGGCGATCAGAAGTCCCGCGATGATAGCGGCGATGACGAGCGGCGCGATGAGACGCCGCTTGCGGGCGATCGCGCCCGGACTATTGTCGGCCATGCGCGTACCGTACCGGGGAATGACGCCAGGTTCAAAGTCCACGCGGGCCATCGTTCGAGATTTGCCTTTCCGCTCGCCAGGACCGGGCGCCGGAGCCGTTCGAGGGTCAGTATGACCAGCCCCCAGATCATCGCCCTGGTCGTCCTCGTCACCGTCATCGTCACGTTGGCCAGGGGCAGGGTTCGCCCCGACGTGGCCGCGCTCGCCGCCGCCGCGATCCTGTTGGCGACCCGAACGATCCGCCCCGTGGAAGTCCAGGGCGCCTTCGCCAGCCCGGCGATCATCACCCTCGCCTCGCTGTTCGTCATCGCCTATGCGATGGAGCTGAGTGGGCTCCTCGGCCTGCTGATCCGCAAGACGATCGTCGTCTGCGCCCGGTTCGGCGCGACCGGGCTCTGGATCGTGATCGCACTGTCGGGCGCGGCGTCCGCGCTGCTCAACAACACGCCCATCGTCGTCCTGGCCGCCCCCGTCGTCCGCGACGCCGCGGCCTCCATGGGGCTCTCGGCCCGCCGATTCCTGATCCCCTTGTCCTACGCCACCATCCTCGGCGGCGCTTGCACCCTGATCGGCACCTCGACCAACCTGCTGGTCAATGACATGGCCCGAAACGCGGGCCAGCCAGTGTTCAGCCTGTTCGAGATCACGCCCGTGGGGCTGATCATCGCGCTGACGGGCGGCCTGTATCTCTACTTCGCGGGCGGACGACTTCTGGGCGGCGCAATGCTCGAGACGGGCGAGCCGGTATCCCCCAGGGACGCCGCCGGCGCGGCCGGCGACGACCCCGCCGTCTTTCCGGCCGATCGCCCGCTGAAGCCGGTCCAGGCCGGCCTCTCGCTCGCGGTCTTCACCGGAGTCGTGCTGGTCGCCGCGACAGGGCTGGCCCCGATCGCCGCGGCCGCCTTCTCCGGTGCGGTGCTGCTGGTCGTGACGCGGGTGATCAGCGCCGAGGAGGCCTATCGCGGCCTGCGCCCTGAAATCCTGTTGCTGATCGCCGGCATGTTCGTCGTCGGCCTGTCGATGGAGGTCACCGGTCTGGCGTCCACCGCGACGGACGCCATGACCGGCGTCGTCAACGCCCTGGGACCGATGGGCGCGCTGATCCTGATCTACGGCTTCACGCTGTTCCTGACCGAGATCCTGTCAAACGCGGCCGTCGCCGTCTTGCTGACGCCGATCGCCGTCGCGCTCGCCGAAAGCCTGGGGGTCAGTCCCCGCCCCTTCCTGGTCGCCGTCATGATGGCCGCCAGCGCCGCCTTCGCCACGCCGTTCGGGTATCAGACCAATGTTCTCGTCTACCAGATGGGCCGATATCGCTACATCGACTTCGTCCGCATCGGCGTGCCGCTGAATCTCCTGACCTGGGCGGTCGGCGCGGCGGTCATCCCGATGTTCTTCCCCTTCTAGGGGCCTGGTCCCGAAGGTCGCCCGGCCGCCAAGACGGCCCGCGAGCGGTCGGCGGCGACCGCTGACGCTCCTCGATCTGGGTCGATGCCGAGCGGGGCTCTTGAGACCTACTCCTTCCTGACCTGGCTTGACGCCGACTTCCCGCCCCGTCCGGCCGTGCTAGGGTCAAACCCTCCGGAGGGGCCTTGATGAAACGCATTCTTCTCGCCGTCGCGGCGGTGGCGCTGCTGGCCGGACCGGCCGCGGCCAACGACTCGACCGCCGAGCTGGCGGCCGGCGGTCTGGTGCTGACCCGCACCGACGCCATCGTCATGAAATCCGAGGACCTCTACATTTCGGCCGACGAGGTGCGGGTCCGCTATGTGTTCCTGAACACCTCCGGCAAGGACGTCACCACGCGGGTGGCCTTCCCGATGCCGGACATCGGCGGCCCCGACTTCTTCTTCCACGACACCAACATTCCGGGCGGCGACGACCCGGCCAATCTGCTGGCCTTTCGGACCCTGATCGACGGCAAACCGGTGAAGATGGCGGTCGAGCAGAAGGCCTTCGTCGAGGGCCGCGAGGTCACCGCCTGGCTCGCCCAGCGGGGCATCCCGCTGACCCTGCACGTCGACGGCGTGGTCGCCCGGCTCGACGCCCTCTCCGCCCCCGACAAGGCCGAGGCCGAGCGGCTGGGGATCGCGGTCCCCGAGGCGTACGACGCGGGCAAGGGCTGGGAAAAGCACTGGAACCCGGCCTGGACCCTGAAGACGACCTTCCACTGGGAACAGGTGTTTCCGGCCGGACGGGAGATTGTCGTCGAGCACAGCTACAAGCCCGCGACCGGTGGCTCGGTGGGCACGATCGTGGGCTCGCCGCTGGCGACGACCTCGCCGGAATGGGTCGAGACACGCGATCGCTATTGCATCGACGACGCCTTCCTGGCCGCCGTGAAGAAGCGGCAGGGCAAGGCGGAATACCCGCCCTTCTGGGAAAAGCGCGTCGCCTACATCCTGAAGACCGGCGGCAACTGGGCCGGGCCGATCGGCGACTTCCGGCTGGTCGTCGACAAGGGCGCGACCGAGAACCTTGTCAGCTTCTGCGCCACAGGCGTGAAGAAGATCGGTCCGACGCAGTTCGAGGTGCGCCGCCGGAACTGGAAACCCGACCGCGACCTGAACATCCTGATCCTGCTGCCGGTGAAGCCGTACGAATAGGCGCGTGACGCAGGGTCACGGTTTCCACGCCGTCGCGACGGGGCCTATGTTTGTCCCATGACTGGACCCGTGCTCGACCCCAACTACGATCCCCGCAGCGACGGAGCCATGCGCGAAAAGGGCGCCAAGGGCGTCCGGCCGCGCCACGCCGCCACCCTGATCATCGTCCGCCGCGATGCGAAGAAGCCCCGCCTGCTCATGGGCAGGCGGCATGGCGGCCACAGCTTCATGCCCGACAAGTGGGTGTTCCCCGGCGGGCGGGTCGACCGGGGCGACTTCACCGCGCCCTCCGCCAATGAACTCGACCCGGAGGTGAAGTCCAAGCTGGCGCTCACCGCCCGCCACGCCAGCCCGCTGCTGCCGCGCGCCCTGGGCCTGGCGGCGATCCGCGAGACCTTCGAGGAGGCCGGGCTGCTGCTGGCGAAGGAAGCGCCTGTGCGGCCTGGCGTGGGTCCGTGGCGACCGTTCCTGGAAGCCGGCGCCCTGCCCGACCTGTCCGCCCTGACCTACGTCGCCCGTGCGATCACCCCGCCCTACCGGCCCAGGCGGTTCGACGCCCGCTTCTTCATGGCCGAGGCGGATTCGCTACTCAGCCTCGAGCGCCGGCCGGATTGCGGCGAGCTGGACGAAATCGCCTGGGTCGACCTGGACGAGGCCCTGGCGCTCGATCTGCCCAACATCACCCGCTTCGTCGTCGCCGAGGTGGCCGAGCGGCTGACGTCCGGCACGCGGCCGATCCCGTTCATGCGCTTCCTCAACGGCGCGCGGCGGCTGGAGCACCTGTGAGCCGACCCGTCCGCCCGAGACACGCCGCCAGCCTCGTGCTGCTGCGCCGCGAGGCAGCCGGACCGACCGTGCTGATGGGGCGACGGCCGGCGAAGTCGCGCTTCGCGCCGGACGTCTTCGTGTTTCCGGGCGGCAAGGTCGACGCGGCCGACTTCGACCAGCCCTCGGCCAGCCCGCTGGCGGCGGACTGCATCCGCCGCGCCGCCGCCGAGCCTCGCCTGGCCGCCGCCCTGGCGACCGCCGCGATCCGCGAGACGGCCGAGGAGACGGGGCTGATCCTGCCTGCCGACCACGGCGCCCTGTCGGTGGCGGCTCGGGCGATCACGCCGACCAACAGCCCGGTGAGGTTCCACGCCCGTTTCTTCCTCGCCGACGCCGATCGGGCGGTCGGCGAGGCGGCCGAGACGCCGGAGCTCTCGGACCTCGCCTGGCGGCCGCTGGACGAGGCGCTGAAACTGCCCCTCTACGACATCACCGAGGCTGTGCTGCGCATGCTGCAGCAGAGCGCGCCGCCCTTCCTGATGACCTACCGGGCCGGCCGCACGTTGGTGACGTCGCTCTAGTTCGGCAGCGGACGGCCCAGATCGAACTCCACGCGGAAGTGGCGGCCGGGACGCCGCAGCTCGTAGGCGAAGGTCGCGCCGGGATGAACTTCCATCGCCCAGACGTTGTCGATCGAAGCCGGAAGGCCCCGGCCCAGGAACAGCGAACGGCTGAACGCGTCGGCCGGGAATTCCTGGCGCGCGGCGGAGCCCGGCGCCTGGGTGTCGCCGCCATACCGCGAGACCGCGTCCTCCGTCCCGTCCGCGTGGCGGTGATCGTGCTTCAGCCGCAGGCCGACAGCCGTGCGGGTGACGATCCAGGTGCGTGACCGATCCTCGCCGACGCTGAACGGGATGCGGACTTCCGAGGCCGTGCAATCGGTGACCGTCATGACCAGCGGCTTGCCCGCGAAGGCGGCGTCGGCGGGATCGCTGGTCACGACCCGGCCGGGGAAACGGCTGCCGCACAGCGCGTGCAGACGGTCAAAGAACGCGGCGGCCGGCGGATCGGCGGACACGGTGGCGCAACCGGTCAGCGAAAGTAGGCCCGCGAGGAGGAGAAGGCGAAGCGTCATCCGACGACGCTAGCGGCGACAGACATTGACTTCCAGCGGGCTCTGAGTATTTTCCGCGCCTCTCAGTTTCGGCCCACGCGGCTACCGAAGGATTCCATCGATGGCCAAACCGGCTTCCATCAAGATCCGTCTGAACTCCACGGCGGACACCGGCTTCTTCTACGTGACCAAGAAGAACGCCCGCACCAAGACCGAGAAGATGGTGCTCAAGAAGTACGACCCGATCGCGCGCAAGCACGTCGAGTTCAAGGAAGGCAAGATCAAGTAGGCTGCGTCCGCGCCTACGCGATTTTTGAAGAAGCCCGGTCTTAGCGCCGGGCTTTTTTCTTTTCCGATTCCGGTCGCGTGCCAATGAAGGCCGGTCGGTTGCTCGGCAGGCTGGCGATCAGGCCCGCGCAGGCGGCCAGGAGGCCGAGCAGGGTGCAGACCCAACCCACGATCGGCGTGGCGCTCCACGCCTCCGGCGCGGGATGCAGGCCGGCGAGCGACTCGAACAGCGAGCCCCAGAGCACGCCGATCGCGAGCGCGAATGCCGCGCTCAGAATTCGTCCCTTCACGCTGTGCTGGTCTCGAAGGGCCATGACGCCCGCAGCGAGCAGGGCCGCGCCCGCCGCCAGGTCGTCCAGCCAGAAGGGCGGCGCTTCCCAGCCGTGCCAGTTGCGGAGCACCGCGAAGGCCACCACCGCCGGTCCCAGTCCAATCGCGGCGTTGGCCGCGTATCTCCGCCGTCCGTTGGACATCGATTCCACCGCGTCATGCCCCGACAACGACGGCACGAATATCAGACGTCACACCCGGCGCCAGACATAAGCGCCGGACCTAAGGACAACCGGACCGCGAATCTGTGGATATCAGGCCGCGCGGGCGATAACGCGGTTACGCCCGGCCGCCTTGGCCTCGTAGACGGCCTCGTCGGCGCGTTTGAGCAGCGCGTCGGGCGTGTCACTCTCGCCAAGCGTGCAGGCGACGCCGACCGAGATCGTCACGGTCAACAGCTCGCTGCCCCCGGCCACCCGGAACGGCGAGCCGGCGACATGCAGGCGGATGCGTTCGGCCACCCGCTCGGCGTCCGCCAGGCGCGCGCCCGGCATGATCACGGTGAACTCTTCGCCGCCGTAGCGGCACGGCAGGTCGATGGCCCGCACATTGGTGGCCACCCGGATCGCGAACTCCCGCAGGACCTCGTCGCCGATGTCGTGGCCGAAGTTGTCGTTGATCTTCTTGAAGTGATCGATGTCGATCATCAGGGCCGACACCGGGTCGCCGCCATGGGCCGCCCGCTTCACCAGGGCGCCGAGCTGACCCTCCATGTAGCGGCGGTTGTGCAAGCCGGTGAGCTGGTCCGTGACGGCCAGCTCCAGCGAGTGATCCAGGTTGTCGCGCAGGAAGTCCGTATAGCGCTTGCGCCGGATCTGCGAGCGCGCGCGCGCCGCCATCTCCTGGGGGTCGATCGGCTTGGTCAGGATGTCGTTGACGCCGATCTCCAAGGCCTTGACCAGACGGTGGCGCTCATCGGGATCGACGATGGCCAGGATCGGCAGGTGTCGGGTCGCCTCGTCCGAGCGGATGTTGGCCGCGAAGCGCAGGCCGTCGAAACCCCGCGCCGTGGCGTTGACGACGATCAGGTCGACCGGACCGCGGGCGGTCATGTGCGCCTTGTCGGGATCGGTCTCGTGGACCGGCCGGTGTTCGATGGCCAACTCGGTCATCAGGCGCTGGGCCTGGCGCTCGTTGTCGTCCAGCACCAGCACGCGACCGCCCGTGCCGCCCAGACGCGCGGCGGCGCCGGCGATCACCCCGATGCGGCGACCGGAGGCCTCCCGGGCCCGCAGCTCGTCGAGCACCTGCTTGAGACGGGTCAGGCTGCGCACGCGGGCGAACAGCATGACGTCGTCGATCGGCTTGGTCAGGAACTCGTCGGCGCCGGCCTCCAGGCCGGTGATGCGGTCGCTGCGTCCGTCAAGCGCGGTGACCAGCACGACGGGGATGTGGCGGGTAAGCGGATCGTCCTTGAGCCGGCGGCAGACCTCGAAGCCGTCCATGCCGGGCATCATGACGTCGAGGAGCACGATGTCGGGCTTTTCGGACGCGGCCAGGGCCAGGGCCGTCGGGCCGTCGCTGGCGGTCAACACCTCGTAGTACTCGGCGGTCAGCCGGGCCTCGAGCAGCTTCACGTTGGCTTCGATGTCGTCGACGACCAGGATGCGTGCGCTCATGGCCTGCCCTTTCCTAGTCCAGCAGCCGTTTGATCGTGTCGAGGAAGTGCGACACCGAGATGGGTTTGGAGATGTAGGCCTCGCACCCGCCCTCGCGGATACGCTCCTCGTCGCCCTTCATGGCGAAAGCCGTGACCGCCACCACCGGAATGTGGCTGAGGTCGTCGTCTTCCTTCAGCCACTTGGTGACCTCCAGACCGGAGATCTCGGGCAGCTGAATGTCCATGAGAATCAGGTCCGGACGGTGCTCGCGCGCCAGCGCCAGCGCCGCGAGTCCCTCGCGAGTCTGGAGGGTCTCGTAGCCCTGCGCATCGAGCAGGTCGTGGAAGAGCTTCATATTGAGCTCGTTATCCTCGACGATGAGGACCTTCTTGGCCATTTACGGACCTGAACCCCAGACTTCCCGTAGCGGCGCGAAAACAGGCGACTCGCCGCAATTTCTCCACCGCAGTAGTCCCCGAATATCCTTAAACCCGAGCTAACCCGATTTGCCCCGCGCCCTCGCCATTTCCGACCTGACCGTCCGCCCCGACGCGCCGCTGCTGATCGTCGACGTCGACGAGGTGCTGGCCCACTTCATGGCGGGCTTCGAGCGCTTCGTCGGTCGACACGGCTATGAGATGCGGATCGACCGCTTCGCGCTGTTCCAAAATCTGTATCGCCCGGGCGACGCCGAGTGCCTGGACTTCGAGACCGGCAAGGCCCTGTTCGACGATTTCTTCCGGGACGGGGCGGAGGACCTCGACCCGGTTCACGGCGCCGCCGACGCGCTGGCGACCCTGTCGACAAGGGCCGGCGTGGTCATCCTGACCAACGCGCCCGCCCATGCGCTGGAGTCGCGGACCGGCTGGCTGAGCACGCACGGCTTCGACTATCCGATGATCCTGCACTCCGGCCTCAAGGGACCGGCGATCCTGGAAATGAGCGGGCTGACGCGGGGGCCCGCCTGTTTCATCGACGACCTGCTGCCCAACCTCGACTCGTCGGAGCAGAGCGCCCCGGCCGTGAAGCGTTTCCAGATCATCGCCGACGACCGGCTGCGGCCGCTCGCCCCCATCGCGCCGGACCGCCACGACTTCCACGACGACTGGACGACCCTGGGTCCGGCCCTGGAGGCGGCGATCCGGTGATCCGCGTCGGCGTCGACTTCGGAGGAACCAAGATCGAGGCGGCGGCGCTCAACGGGACCGGCGCGTTTCTGGCCCGGGTCCGCCGGCCCAACCCTGGACGCTATGGCGCGGCGGTCGCCCTTGTGCGGGACCTGGTCGCGGAGGCCGAGCAGCAGGCCGGCGGCCGCGCGCCGGCGGTCGGGATCGGCATCCCCGGCTCGATCTCGCCGACGACCGGGCGCGTCCGCAACGCCAACTCGACCTGGCTCAACGGCCAACCGTTTCGCGAAGACCTCGAAGGCGCGCTCGGCCGGCCCGTGCGGCTGCAGAACGACGCCAACTGCTTCGCCCTGTCGGAGGCCGTGGACGGCGCCGCGGCCGGCGCGCGGGTGGTGTTCGGCGCCATACTGGGCACGGGCTGCGGCGGCGGGGTGGTCATCGACGGCCGGGCGTTGGAGGGCCGCAACGGCATCGCCGGCGAATGGGGTCACAGCCCCCTGCCCTGGCCAACGCCCGAGGAACACCGCGCCCACGCCTGCTGGTGCGGCAAGACCGACTGCATCGAGACCTGGGTGTCCGGCACGGCCTTTCGCGAGGACTACAGGCGCGCCGCCGGGCTGACGGCCGACGGCCGCGCCATCGTCGAACGCGCCGCCGCCGGCGACCCGGAAGCCGAGGTCTGCCTCGACCGCTACGTCGACCGGCTCGGTCGGGCGCTGGCGGCGATGTGCAACCTGCTAGACCCGGACGTCATCGTACTGGGCGGCGGCATGTCGAATGTGAAGCCCCTCTACGATCGTCTGCCGGCGGCGGTCGCCCGCCACGCCTTCACCGACAGCTTCGCGACGCCGATCCTGCCGGCGAAGTACGGCGACTCCTCGGGCGTGCGGGGCGCGGCCTGGCTGTGGCCGGCGACCTGAGCCCCTCTTCCTCGATGGAGGAGGAAGGGGGATACAGGGCTCATGAAATCCCTTTGTCGCGATTGCTTCCGGACCGCCGAGGATCAGCCTCGCCGCTGTCCGTCGTGCGGTTCGATGAGGGTCATCCGGAACGAGGAGTTGGGCGCGCTGGGCATCGCCCACCTCGACTGCGACGCCTTCTACGCTTCGGTGGAGAAGCGCGACCGGCCGGAGTTGCGCGACGTGCCGTTGATCGTCGGCGGCGGCGTGCGGGGCGTCGTCACCACCTGCTGCTACATCGCAAGGATGAGCGGCGTGCGCTCGGCCATGCCGATGTTCAAGGCGCGCAGGCTCTGCCCGCAGGCGGTGATCCTCAAGCCCGACTTCAACAAGTACCGGACCGAGAGCAAACGCATCTTCTCCAAGGTGCGCGACCTGACCCCGCTCGTGCAGGGCTTGTCGCTGGACGAGGCCTGGATGGACCTCACCGGCACCGAGCGACTCCACGGCGCGCCGCCAGCGGTGACGCTGGCAAAGCTGCAGGCCGAGATCGAGGCCGAGATCGGCCTGACCGTCTCTATCGGCCTGGCGCCCAACAAGTTCCTGGCCAAGATCGCCTCCGACCTCGACAAGCCGCGCGGATTCTCGGTGATCGGCGCGGCCGAGGCGGTGAGCTTCCTGGCCACCCGTCCGGTCGGCATCCTGCCGGGCGTCGGGCCGGTCATGGTCCAGTCGCTGGAGAAGGCCGGATACCGGACCGTCGGCGACATCGCTCGCGCCGACCTGCGGGACCTGGCCGATCGCTTCGGCCAGCACGGACTGCACCTGCACAGGTTGGCCCATGGCCAGGACAGCCGCGCGGTGAACCCCAACGAAGGTCGCAAGACGATCAGCGCGGAAACCACCTTCAACGAGGACCTGTCTGCGACCGAGGCGCTGGAGGATCGGCTCTGGCCGCTCTGTGAAAAGGTCGCGCGCCAGCTCCGCGCCGAGGGGATCGCCGGCCGCGTGGCGCATCTGAAGCTGCGACGGCCCGACTTCCAGATCGTCACCCGCCGCCGGACGCTTCCGGTGCCGACCCAGACGGCGAAGACGCTGTTCCAGGTCGCGCGCGAGCTGCTGGCGGCCGAACCAAAGGGCCAGCCATACCGCCTGATCGGCGCGGGCCTGTCGGACTTCACCGACGGCGTCGAGGCCGGCGCGGACTTCTTCGCCGACGACGAGCGCCGCGCCCTGAAGGGCGAAACCGCCATCGACGCGCTGCGCGCGAAATTCGGCAAGGAAGCCGTCAAGACCGGTCGAGCCTTCCGCAGCGGCGCGGAAGCCCCGGAAAGCCATCGGGGGCCGCCTCGCGACGACGGCCCGAGGCGATCTGTGGACGACGACGAGTGACCAGGACCAGATCCCGCCGAGCCACCGGACCTGTCGGTCAGGTCGCTTCCGACGGCGCGCCCTTCGCTGCGTCCCAACCTTCCGCAACGGAATGGACTGGCGACTCACCTGCCGGCCGAGCGGCGAGCAACGGTCGCCGGCCCGCGTTCACCCGCATGGCGCGTGGATGAAGTGGCTCTGAAGCCTCGACGACCGCAAGAAACCTGATCACGACCGCGCCAAAGCAGCGCATACCCTGCCGACGCCTCTTCCAAAGAGGCGGCCTTTCCATATCTAATCGACAGGAAGGCGACCCTGCTTCGGGTCGCCGGGACACGGAAGTTCATGGCGGAGAAGAAGTCAGGCGCTGGATCGAACGGCACGGGATCGGCGGTGGTCACCCAGACCCGTCCGAAGACCGCGAAGCCTTCGCTGTACCGCGTGCTTCTCCTGAACGACGACTACACGCCGATGGAATTCGTCGTGTACGTGCTTGAGCGCTTTTTCAACAAATCGCGCGAAGATGCGACCCGCATCATGCTCCACGTGCACCAGAACGGCGTCGGCGTCTGCGGCGTATTCACCTACGAAGTGGCCGAGACCAAGGTGGCTCAGGTGATCGATTCCGCTCGACGTCATCAGCATCCGCTTCAGTGCACCATGGAAAAGGATTGAGGAGCCCCGCTTGCCCTCGTTTTCGCGCAATCTCGAAGAGACCCTCCACCGCGCCGTCGCCTACGCCAATCAGCGTAAGCACGAGTACGCGACGCTGGAGCACCTCCTGCTGTCCCTGACGGACGACGAGGACGCCGCCAGCGTGATGAGCGCCTGCGACGTGGATCTCGCCGCGCTGAAGAAGACACTGATCGGCTATCTCGATACGGAGCTTCGCAGCCTGATCGTCGAGGACGGCGAGGACGCCAAGCCGACCGCCGGCTTCCAGCGCGTGATCCAGCGCGCCGTCATCCACGTCCAATCCTCTGGCCGCGACGAGGTCACGGGGGCCAATGTGCTGGTCGCCGTGTTCTCCGAGCGTGAGAGCCATGCCGCCTACTTCCTGCAGGAGCAGGACATGACGCGGTACGACGCGGTGAACTACATCGCGCACGGCATCGCCAAGAAGGCCGGCGTGTCCGAGCCCAAGCAGGCCAAGGGCTCCAACGCGACCGAGGGTGAAGAGGAAAAGGCGTCCGTGAAGACCGGCGGCGAGGCCCTGGAGGCCTATTGCGTCGATCTCAACGAGAAGGCCCGTCAGGGAAAGGTGGACCCGCTCATCGGTCGCCTCAACGAGGTCGAGCGCGCGATCCAGATCCTCTGCCGTCGCACCAAGAACAACCCGCTGCTGGTCGGCGATCCGGGCGTCGGCAAGACCGCCATCGCCGAGGGGCTGGCGCGCAAGATCGTCACCCACCAGGTGCCGGAAGTGCTCGAAGGCGCGACCATCTTCGCGCTGGACATGGGGGCCTTGCTGGCCGGGACTCGCTACCGCGGCGACTTCGAGGAGCGGCTCAAGCAGGTGGTCAAGGAGCTCGAGACCCACCCCAACGCCATCCTGTTCATCGACGAGATCCACACGGTGATCGGGGCCGGGGCGACCAGCGGCGGGGCGATGGACGCCTCCAACCTGCTCAAGCCCGCCCTGGCGAGCGGCACGCTGCGCTGCATGGGCTCGACCACCTACAAGGAATTCCGCCAGCATTTCGAGAAGGACCGCGCCCTGCTGCGCCGGTTCCAGAAGATCGACGTCAATGAGCCGACGATCGAGGACACCTTGAAAATCCTCAAGGGACTCAAGGTCTACTACGAGGAATTTCACAAGCTGAAATACACCAACGACGCCCTGAAGACGGCGGTGGACCTGTCGGCGAAATACATCACCGACCGCAAGCTGCCGGACAAGGCGATCGACGTCATCGACGAGGCCGGCGCATCGCAGATGCTGCTGCCCGAATCGAAGCGGAAGAAGACGATCGGCGTGAAGGAGATCGAGAGCGTCGTCGCCAAGATCGCCCGCATCCCGCCCAAGTCGGTCAGCAAGACCGACACCGAGGCCCTGAAGGAACTGCAGAACGACCTTGAGCGGGCCGTCTTCGGCCAGGACGAGGCCATCGCCCAGCTGGCCAGCGCCATGAAGATGGCCCGCGCCGGCCTGCGCGATCCGAACAAGCCGATCGGCTGCTACCTGTTCAGCGGTCCGACCGGCGTGGGCAAGACCGAGGCCGCGCGGCAACTGGCCTCGACGCTCGGCATCGAGCTGCTGCGCTTCGACATGAGCGAGTACATGGAGCGCCACACGGTCAGCCGCCTGATCGGGGCCCCTCCGGGCTACGTCGGCTACGACCAGGGCGGCCAGCTGACCGACGCGGTCGACCAGCATCCTCACGCCGTCGTCCTGCTCGACGAGATCGAGAAGGCGCACCCGGACGTCTACAACATCCTGCTGCAGGTGATGGACAATGGCCAGCTGACCGACAGCAACGGCAAGAAGGTCGATTTCCGGAACGTGGTCCTGATCATGACCACCAACGCCGGCGCCGCCGACGCCCAGCGCCAGACCATCGGCTTCGGCCGCGGCAAGCAGGAGGACGAGGTCGACGAGGCGCTGAAGCGGCTGTTCACGCCGGAGTTCCGCAACCGCCTGGACGCCATCGTCCAGTTCAAGCCGCTGACGCCGGAGATCATCCGCCAGGTGGTGCAGAAGTTCGTGATGCAGCTCGAGGCCCAGCTGGCCGACCGCAACGTCACCATCGAGACCTCCGACGAGGCGGCCGACTGGCTGGCCAAGAACGGCTTCGACGAGCTCTACGGCGCGCGCCCCCTGGCCCGCGTCATCCCGGAGCACATCAACAAGCCGCTCGCCGACGACATCCTGTTCGGCAAGCTGGCCAAGGGCGGCCACGTTCGGGTCGTGCTCAAGGACGGCAAGATCGCCTTCGAGTTCGAGGTCGACGGAGCCGGTCCGCGCGCGCCGGGCGCGCCTGAGATCGAGGAGCCGGCGCTGGCCGAATAGCCGTGACGGCGGCGCGATTTCGGTCGCGCCCTCGCGCTCTACCCGGCGGCCTCGCCACGGCAGAGCGCGTAGAGTTCATGGTCGCGGGGCGACAGGGCCTCGATGCGGCGGCGCTGGTCGGCGGTCGGCTTCTCCTCGCCCTTGCCCGCCGTCACGTTCGAGCGCGGGAAGCTCAAGGCGCGGCCCACGCGGTCCGACAGGTCGGCGGCGAAGGCCTCCGCCCGATCGAGCACCCCCCAGCACCAGACCGTGGCCCGCACGTCGGACGCCGACATGCCGCCCTTCCAGCCGAGGTAGCCGGCGGCGACGTCGCCGTAGACTTCGGCGTGGTCGCGCTGGAAGTCGATGAAGCCGTCGAAGTCGTAGCGACCGGCCGCCTTGGCCAACAGGTGGGCGTCGAAGCGTTGCCAGGGCTTCTTCTTCAGGAAGCCGACGCGAGCGTAGGCGTACTCCGATTGCAGGCGCTCCGCTGGGTCGCGCATCATCACGATGCTTCGGACCGGCCGCTTCATCCCGCCGGAGACCGTGCCGTAGTCGAAATGCCCGCCGACGACCAGGTCGCCCGCCACTGCGTCGCGATCGATGCGGGCCAGGGCGTCGTCCAGGCTCCAGACGCCGAGCTTGGAGCGCAGGTTCTGAGTCTGCGACCGCCAGAGCCGGAAGGCCTGCCAGCGGCTGATCCGCGCTTCCGGCCGCCAGGTGTCGGGCAGATAGAAGGTCCCCCGTCCCTCGAAGGCCGCCGCGACGAGCGTCGCGAAGCTCTTGGAGCCGCTCTTGGGAATACGGATGCAGGCGACGAGGTCCTGCGACGGAGTGGGGGCGGTCGACGTCATCATCGACCTCTAGCGGCCGGGCTCGCCGCCGTCGACCTGCAGGTTGCCGTCGGTCGACTTGCACCGTACTGCCTAGGCGACCATCCGCAGAGTTGCGCAGACCATGACCGACTTCTCCTCCCTGCCCGCCATGGAAGCGGCGTTTCGTCGCCACTGCGCGAACCGGGACAACACCAACCTCGGCCTGCTGAGGTATCGCGACTGGCAGGGCTTCCTGATCACCGGCCAGCATTCGGGCACCCACTGGATCAAGTGGATGCTCAGCCATGCGATCGCCCACCATTACGGCGTACAGCCGCCGCGCTACTTCAACAACGCCTCCTCCAACGATCTGATCGGCCACCCGAAGCACGCGCGGATGCACCCGCAACTGCCGCGCATCGCCAGCACGCACACCATCGCGCCCAACGCCCTGCGCTGGACCTGGGTGCGGGCCCTGTTCCCGCCGCCGCCCTATGGCGTGGTGGTGCGGGACATCCGCAATGTGTTGATCTCGAACTACGAGAAATGGCGGGAGACCTACAATGTGCCCTTCTCGCGATACGTGGCCGGCGATCCGACCAGCAAGGCCTATGTCTGCGACGTCTGGTGGTACATCCACTTCCTCAACCAGTGGGGCGAAGTCGCCAGCCGCCATCCCCGATCGACGCGGACCTTCCGCTATGAAGACTTCGCGCGCGATCGCACGGGGTCGCTGAAGGCGCTCGGCGAGCAGCTGGGCCTTGCGCTCAGCGACGAGGCCTGGGCGGCCGGCGCCGCGGCCGGAGACAAGGATGTCATGGCCCGGGCCCAGGATCCCAATGTCGAGGAGCAGGCCGTCCGGACCGGACCCGATACGGTCGCCTTTTCCGAGGAGGACGATGCCCTCCTTCGCAGGATCCTGGATCGCAATCTGAAGCACGACTTCGGTTATCGCTACTTTTCCGAGCCGCGCGGCTTCCAGGGGAACTAGAGTTCGCGACAGCCGCCCTGCGCGGCGCACCGGAGGAACGCCATGAAGTACCGCAGGCTGGGCGCCAGCGACCTTGAAGTGTCCGAGATCTCGCTCGGTTCGTGGCTGACCTACGGCGTCGGGGTCGAGGCGGACAACGCGCGCGCTTGCGTCGACCGCGCCTTCGACCTCGGCATCAACTTCTTCGACACGGCCAACGTCTACGGCCGCGGCGCGGCGGAGACGGTGCTGGGCGAAACGCTGAAGGACCGGCCGCGCGACAGCTACATCATGGCCACCAAACTGTGGGGTCGGATGAGCGACGAGGACCAGGGTCTGTCCCGCGCCCAGGTGCACAAGCAGATCGACGCCTCGCTCAAGCGGCTGCGGACGGACTACGTCGACCTCTATCAGTGCCATCGCTACGACCCAGAGACGCCGCTGGAGGAGACCATGGAGGCGCTGAGCGAGGTCGTCCGCGCCGGCAAGGCGCGCTGGATCGGCTTCAGCGAATGGTCGCCTGAACAGATCGAAGCCGCCTTCGCCATCCCGGGCGTCGAGCGCTTCGTCTCCAGCCAGCCGCAGTATTCCATCCTGTGGCGGCGGCCGGAGAAGGCGGTGATCCCCTTCTGCGCCGCCCACGGCGTCTCGCAGATCGTCTGGTCGCCGTTGGCCCAGGGGGTCCTGAGCGGAAAGTACGACCCCGACAGCCCGCCCCCGGCCGACAGCCGGGCCGCCAGCGACGAGATGTCCGGCGCCATAGGCGGCTGGATGCGGCGCGAGGTGCTGGAGGCTGTGCAGAGGATGAAGCCGATCGCGGCCGAGGCGGGCTGCACCCTCGCCCAGTTCGCATTGGCCTGGGTTCTGCGCGAGCCCAACGTCGTCTCGGCCATCGTCGGCGCCAGCCGTCCCTCGCAGCTGGACGACAATGTCGCCGCCGTCGACCTGGCGATCGACCCGGCGCTGTTCGCCAGGGCTGAGGCGATCGCCGACGCCATCCCCCGTCGCTGACCAGCGCGCTCGCCTCTGAAGTGTGCTAGGGTCTCGCCATCGCGTGGGAGGCCAAAGTCATGCCCTGCGTTCTGACCGACCGGAAGTCGGGCGATGCCGTCAAGCCGGAAGATACCCGCACCGCCTGGATCAGCGGCGACTACGACGTCACGCCCAGCCTGGACCGTACGTCCGTCAGCAACTGGAACTTCGCGCGCGAGGCGGCGATCACCAAGGCCCGCGAGGGCCTGCTCGACCGCTTCGCCTGCGAGGGCGGTTGCGAGACCGACGGCCACTTCTGCGTGCTCGACGTGCGGATCATCGCCAACCGCACCGGGCAGATCGTGCGGCGGATGATCGACAATCACCCCGACAGCTTCCCGTACAAGAACGGCGAGCTGAAGAGCGAGCACATCTACCTGACCTATGAGGTCCAGGCGGAGGCGGCCTGCCGCTGCGAAGCGCCGCCGAGGCTGCCTGGACGGCCCGGCGCCGGCGTCGAGCACTACGGCCCGCCCCTGCCCTCGCTGGGACCGGCCGAGCCGGCCCCGCCGGGCTACGACCTGGGACCAAAGTTCAAGTTCGGGTACCCGGGGAAATGGGGCCTGGGTCTCGACTGGAACTACAAGTTCTAGCCGTCGAGGGCCGCCGAGATCTGTTCGGCCAGAGCCTTCAACGCCTCGATGTCGGCCATGCCTTCGCCGTGACGGCCCAGCGGCACGCCATCCCAGCGCGGGATGATGTGGAAGTGCAGGTGGAACACGGTCTGGCCGGCCGGCGCGCCATTGAACTGGGTCACCACGATTCCATCGGGCTTGAGCGCCGCCTTCACCGCGCGGGTCACCTTCTGGACCCCGCCGATCACCCGTCCCAGCGTCTTGGGCTCGGCGTCGAGCAGATTCCGCGCCTTGGAGGTCTTCGAAATGACCAGCACATGGCCCTTCGCCTGCGGGAAGACGTCCATGAACGCCAGGATCTCGGTGTCCTCGTAGACCTTCACGCTGGGCATCTCGCCCCGCACGATCTTGGCGAAGATGTTGCCGTCGTCGTAGACGCCGTCGAGGCTCATTGCCGGTCTCCATCAGCTGTTCCATGCTCCTACCCCAGGCGACGGAGAGCGCAAGCATGGGAACACGCGGCGGCGGCGAGCATCTGACCGAGCGGCAGAAGAAATGGTTCGCCTCGGTCGAGGCTAGCCTTGAGCGCGACACCGGCAAGACCCTCGCCGAGTGGGTCGCCATCGCCCGGACGTGCCCCGAGTCGACGCCCGGCAGACAGTCCGCCTGGCTGCGCGAGCACCACGGCCTGGGGGTCAACCGGGCCGCGCACGTGCTGTCGGTCGCCTTCCCGAGCGCGGCGGGCTGGGACGACGCGGATGGCCTGCGCGCGGCGCTGTGGAAAGACCCCGCCTCGACGGCGATCTTCGAGGCGGTCGAGGCGGCGGTCCAGGACTTCGAGGGCCTCGTCACGGGCCAGCGCAAGGGCTTTTCCGCCTGGTCGCGGAACTTCCAGTTCGCGGCCGTGCGCCCGATCAGGGGCGGCAAGGCGCGGCTGGGGCTCTGCGTGTCGCCGGACGCCGATCCGCGCCTGGAGGCCCCGAGGAACGAGGGTTGGTCGGAGCGGCTGAAGGCGGCCGTAACGCTCGACTCGCCGGGCCAGGTCGACGCGGCGCTCAGGACGCTGCTGCGAAAAGCCTGGGACGCCAGCTGATGTTCGTCGCCGTCTACCGCATGCGCCTCAAGCCCGGTCTGGAAGAGCAGTACGCCCGCGACTGGGCTGGGGTGACCCAGGTCGCCGTCGACCACTACGGCTCCGGTGGCTCGGCGCTGTTCAAGGGCGACGACGGCGTTTGGACGGCCATCGCCCGCTGGCCGGACCGAGAGGCGCGCCGGCGGTTCTTCGAGCGGCCGGACTTCGACGCCGACCAACGCGCGCGCCAGCAGGACGCTGTCGCCGAGCGGCTGCCGACGCTGGAGCTGGACAGCGTCATCGACCTCTGGACGCCGCTGCCGTCGGCCTGAGGCATCCCGGTCTTCGCCGACCGGCCGAGGCCCGATACTCAAGCCGATGCTGAAGTGACCGCCCCTTGAACGGACGATACTGAAGCGATCGCCGAAGTGTCCCCAGTGTTTCGCGTGCGTTTCGAGGGCCGCCGAAGCCGGGGGCGAGGCCCGCCGAAGACGGGCGCGGATCGCGCCGCGGCCACGCATGGCGGTCGAACGCCGCACCTCGCGTCCGGCTCCGGCCTGGGCGGAGAACGCTTGCTCCGCAAGGACTGTGAGGACTTTCGGGATGGTCGACGGTCTGTCCATCCGACCAGTATGTCGCCGACCCTGGCGGGGTGGATCGAACCGGAAGGCACGCGCGGCGCGGATGTCTCCGAAAAGGGTCGATTGTCCTCAATTGTCTTGCGAAGATCTGTCCTCAGAGTCTCGCAAGGATCGGGGACATGCACTTCAGCGTGTGTCCCCCGCCGCTCCGGATCGGTCGGAGCGCTAGAG
>CALALX010000069.1 GCA_937925635.1 uncultured Caulobacter sp. | reverse complement strand
GGCGGCGACCGTGTTGATGGCGCCGTGGCTGAAGACCATGGCGTCGTGGGCGGCCAGGGCCTCGAACTTGTTGGGGGCGGTCGTGAAGGCCAGGCCCGTGATGCCGGCGATCTTCTCGGCCACCATCTCGGCGAAGCCCACGGGCGCGTTCAGGCCCGTGCCGACGGCGGTGCCGCCCTGGGCCAGCTCCATCAGCGCCGGCAGCGTCATCTCGATGCGCTTGATGCCGTTCTCGACCTGCTGGGCGTAGCCGCCGAACTCCTGGCCCAGCGTCAGCGGGGTGGCGTCCTGGGTGTGGGTGCGGCCGATCTTGATGATGCCCTGCCAGGCGTCGCTCTTGGCCTTCAGCGCCGCGTGCAGGTGCTTCAGCGCCGGCAGCAGGTCGTGGACCACCTGCTCGGCGCAGGCGACGTGCATGGCCGTCGGATAGGTGTCGTTCGACGACTGGCTCATGTTGACGTGGTCGTTGGGGTGGACGGGCTTCTTGGAGCCCATCTCGCCGCCCAGCATCTCGATGGCGCGGTTACTGATCACCTCATTGGCGTTCATGTTCGACTGGGTGCCCGAGCCCGTCTGCCAGACGACCAGCGGAAAGTGGTCGTTCAGCTTGCCCTCGATGACCTCATTGGCGGCGGCGATGATGGTTTCGGCCAGTTTGGGGTCCAGCTTGCCGAGGTCGCGGTTGGTCTCGGCGGCGGCGCGCTTGACGATGCCCAGGGCGCGGACGACGGGCAGCGGCTGCTTCTCCCAGCCGATCTTGAAGTTGCCCAGCGACCGCTGCGACTGCGCCCCCCAATACCGCGAGGCGTCGACCTCGATGGGGCCGAAGGTGTCGGTCTCGATGCGCGTCTTGGTCATGATCTTTCCCGGGCAGAAACTTGCCCGGGTGGTTTAGCCCCAAGGACCGGAACCGCAAGGCCTCAGGCGGCTCAGACCTCGAATTCCAGCGAGAAGGGCAGGGTCCGCACCCGCTTGCCCGTCGCGGCGAACACCGCGTTGGCCAGGGCCGGCGCGACGCCCGGCACCGGCGGCTCGCCGACGCCGCCGACGGCTTCGCCCGGGCTCTCGAACAGGATCACCTCGATCGGCGGGGCCTGGTTGATGCGGATGACACGGTAGCTGTCGAAGTTGCTCTGGTCGGCGCGGCCGCCGGTGACGGTGATTTGCTCGCCGAGTGCGGCGGACAGGCCCATCAGGGTTCCACCCTCGAACTGGGCGCGGACCTGGTCCGGGTTCACCGCCGTGCCGACATCGGCCGCCACGGCGATCCGCTCGACCTTCAGCGCCTTGCCGTCGACGCTGACCTCGACCGCGTGGGCGACGAAGGTGTCCCACTCGTGCAGCAGAGCCAGGCCCCGGCCGTGCCAGCGCTTCACCGGCGTCTTCCAGCCGATGCGGTCGGCGGCGGCGCGCAGCACCCGCAGGGCGCGCTCGGCGCCGGCCAAATGCGCCTCGCGCCAGGCCAGCGGGTCGGCCTTGGCCGCCACCGCGCACTCGTCCAGGAAGCTCTCCTTGGCGAACAGGATCATGCCCGGATCGACCGCCCGCCAGGCGCCGACCGGCACGCCGGCCGGAACGTTCGACAGCGTCGCGGCGTACTTCGGCATGGCATAGGGCGCCGGCCCGCTGCCGCCGGTCAGGTCGTTGGTGGTGGCGGCGAGAACCTCGTAGCCGCTCAGCGTCCCGTCAGCCGCCAGAGGCGCTCGGAAGGTCGCGCGCATGGCCGGGCGGTAGAAGTCGTGGGTGAAATCCTCCTCCCGGGTCCACACCAGCTGGACCGGAACGTCGAAGCCGCGCGCGACCTCGATGGCGTAGCCCATGTAGTCGCCCTTGAGCCGACGGCCGAAGCCGCCGCCGATGAGCTGGGGCACGAAGTCGTACTCGTCCTTCTTCAGGCCGGTGATGGCGGTGATGTCGCGGCGGGCGAAGGTCGGCGACTGGCACGGCGCCCAGACCGTCGGGCGGCCGTTCCTCCAATGAGCCGTGGCGTTCAGGGGCTCCATCGGACAATGGGCGATGTAGGGAATCTCGTAGGTCGCCTCCACCTTTCGGGAAGCGGCGGCGAAGGCCGCGCGTAGCTCGGCGCGGGCCGCGGCGCCCGTCTCACGGGGACTGATCGTGGCGTCGGGCGCATCCTGGCTGGCCGCGAGCTTCGCGTGAATCCCCGGGCTGTCGTTGCGAACCTCTGGCTCGGACCAGACTGGCTCCAGGGCGCGAACGCCCTTGAACGCGGCCCAGGTCGATTGGGCGACGACCGCGACCCCGTCCTTGAGCTTCACCACCTTGATCACGTCGGGCACGGACATCGCGGGCGCTTCGTCCACCGACGCCAGCGTCCCGCCGAAGGTCGGCGACCGTCGCAGCGAGGCGAACAACATGCCCGGCAGGCGAAGGTCGATGCCGTACTTCGCCCGGCCGGTCACCTTGTCGGCGAGGTCCAAGGTCTTCATCGGCTTGCCGATGTAGCGGCGGGCGGCGGGCTCCTTCAGCGGCGGATCGGCCGGCGTGGGAATGGCGGCGGCCTCGGCGGCCAGGGCGCCGTAGGTCAGCGTCCGGCCGCTGGCGGGATGGCGGACGACGCCGTCCTGCGTCACGCAGGCCGAGGCCTCGACGCCCCAGCGCTTCACCGCCGCACCGACCAGCTGGGCTCTCGCTGTCGCCCCGGCCCTCCGCAGCATGTCGAAGCGGGGCTTGATGGTGTCGCTGCCGCCCGAATAGAGCGCGCCGTCGAGGGTGTAGGGTTCGGTCTCCGTCGCCTGGACCGTCGAGATGCTGTCCCAGGCGGCATCCAACTCGTCGGCCAGCAGCTGCACCTGGCCGGTGCGCGAACCCTGGCCCATCTCGAAAGCGGTGACGGTCAGCACCACCCGGCCGTCGGAGTGTATCGCGATCCATGGCGACAGGACGCTGTCCGCCGCCGCGCCAGCGGCGGGCGGCAGGGCGAGCAGGAAGGCGCCGCCCGCGCTCCAGGTCAGGAAACCCCGTCGATTGACGTCCATGGCCCGCTCCCGATCCGATCGACACGAGCCTAGCGGACGGCGGCGAGGGGGTCTGTTACATCGACGTAATGACCGGACCCATCAGTCCTCTTCGTAGAGCCGCGACCGCCCTGGCCGTCGTCCTGGCGACCCTCGTCCTCGCGAGCGGGACGCCGCCCCCGGACCCGATCCCGCTCGTGGTCATCGAGACCGGACTGGGCGACATCACCGTCGGGCTCAGGATTCACGAAGCGCCGGGGACGGTCTGCAATTTCCTGCGCTATGTGGAGACCCACGCCTACGACGGCGGCCAGTTCTTCCGCGCGGTGGTCGCCGAGACCAATGACAATCCCAATCCGATCGATGTCATCCAGGCGGCCACGCCGAACGGCGACGACGACCCCGGGCTCGGCCCGATTTCGCTGGAACCCACGCGGGACACCGGCCTGAAGCACGTCGCCGGGACGATCTCGATGGCGCGGGACGGGCCGGACACGGCGACCTCGAGTTTCTTCCTCGTCGTCAAGGACGCCCCCGCCCTCGACTACGGCGGCCTGCGCAATCCGGATGGCCAGGGCTTCGCGGCCTTCGGCGGCGTGGCGGGCGGCATGGACGTGGTCCGCGCCATCCAGGCGCTGCCCGCCAGGGACGAGCAGATCTTGGAGCCCGTTCGCATTCGGTCGATCAGGCTGATGACCGAGGCGCCGCGCGAGTGCCGACGGTGAGCGACGACGGCTGGACCTCTCACGGCAAGGTGCGGGCCCGCGAGACCGGCGGCGTGTTCGAGATCGTCGTCGATGGCCTGACCACCCAGGCCAAGTACTACAAACCGCTGATCTACGAGTTCTTCCGCAAGGAATGGCGCGGTTCGCGGCCGGCCTGGGGCGACTACGGCGTCGAGATTTTCATGGACTACGAGGGCGATCCGCCCTGGCTCGATCTCGACAACCTGGCCAAGGCGATCCTCGACGCGATCAAGGGTTACGCCTTTCACGACGATGCCCAGGTCGCCCGGCTGTTGGTCGAGCGGCGGCCGGGCGAGCGGGAACGCATCACCGTGCGTGTGACGCCCTTGTCTTCGAGCGGCGTTCGAAGGCCGTGACGCCGACCGTGACGTAACCGACCAGCATGAAGGCGCCGTAGCGGCCGATGGTCACCGGGTCGAGGTCGGGCAGCAGGTCGGTGAGCTTCAGGGCGGTTAGGCAGCCCAGCGTCAGGCCGGGCAGGATGTACAACGCCGCAGCCAGGGGACGCCGGCGGCGGGTGAGGCGGGTGAGGCGGGCGGCGCCGTGAAAGACCAGGGTCGTGGCCACCGCCGCCAGGAAGGCGTTGGCGGCATAGAACCAGAAGGCGCTTTCGAGCAACTGGGGACCGAAGGCGACGTAGAAGGCGGTGCTCGCCGCCCATGACATCAGGCCCGCCAATCCGAAGGTCAAACCGTCCTGTTTTGACACGACACGCACCCCACGCAGCCAGTTTGATCGTGACTGTGCGAGGGCCGTGCCGTCATCCGGTCATTTTGTCGCCGCGCGCGATTCCTGTGGATGAGGGACCCGCTCAGCTGGCCCAGGGGTAGATTGCCCCCCAGGTCGCCAGCACGGCCGAGAAGCCGATGAAGATCAGGGTGGTGGCTGTGAACCGCAGCTTGCGGCCCAATGTCCAGCTGTCCACCCGTCGCCCGCCGCGCCAGACGAAAGGCAAGAGCGCGAGGTTGGCGACCGACAGCAGGGCGGCCACCAGCGCGCAGGACGAGGCCGTCAGCATCAGGCCGCCGGGCCAGTCAAAGAAGATCGCGGCGATGTCGCCTGTCTTGCTCAGCCAGAGGCCCGCGGTGAAGGCGGTCAGGACCCAGAGCACGGATTGCGTGGTCTGGATGAGGCTGACGCGGCGCTGCATCGGCGTTTCGCGATAGTCGCGCAGCCGCGTTCGCAGAATGACGCCGGCGATGGTGGCGAGCGAGGCGATCAGCGTCAGCAGACCGAGATTGACGAACCAGCCGTCGCCGCCGAACAGGCCGAGCCGCTTGTAGGAGTTGACCCCGCCGCCTGGCAGGTAGCCGATCGCGCGACCGTCCTTCATCTCGAACGCCAGGGTTCGCCAGCCATCGACCTGGCGGAACTGACCCTGCGTGCCGACCGGAAGCCAGCGCGAGGTGAAGCCGAAGCCCTGCACCAACAGGACCCCGCCGTCGGTCACCCGGACCGTCGCCCGGCTGTTGATCAGACCGACCAGCTTCTCCAGGCCGTGAAAGGCGCGGCGGTTGGCCACGTACTCGCCCTCGAACGCGGCGGCGTTGGCTTTGAGCCACGCTGAGCCTGGCGCGGGTAGGGTCGGCGGCGGCCCATAGAAGCGCTCGACGATGCGGGGCGCCAGGTCCCGGGTGAGGCGCTCGCCGGTCTCGCCGTTGGCGGCGACGAACACGCCCAGGCCCAGGTCAGGCGCGACGATCATCGACGAGCGGAACGACAGCAGCACGCCGTCGTGGCCCCAGCCCGTGCGACCGCCGGGCAGGGCGAAGGGCAGGAAGCCGTGGGCCGTCCCCGGGACGTCCGGATGGGGCCGCCACTGCGGTGTCCGGAAGCCCCGGGCTGTGCCCGCGTTGTAGATCGTCGCTCCCTCCAGGGAGCCGCCGTTGAGGATCATCGTCATGTAGCGGGCCATGTCGGCGGCGGTGGTCGAGGCGCCGCCCGCCGGCGCGCCCTGCGAGGTGTATTCGTAGGGACGCTCGCGCCAGCCCGACCCCGTCCAGAAGAAGCCGTCGGCGACGTCCGCCGCGAGGGCGGGCGGCATCGGCGCCGGCAGGTCGGGGCGCGCCGGGTAGGGATCCCGGAAGGTCGTGCGGCTCATGCCCAGAGGGCCGGTGATGTCCTGCTCGATCACTCGCTCGAACGGACGCTGGTTGACCCAGGCGACCGCCGCGCCGGCGAGGTTCACGCCGTAGTTGGAATAGGCCGGGGTCGATCCGGGTTCGAACTCGCGACGCGGCCGCTCCTGACGCAGGTAGACGAGCTGCGGACGGACTCGGGCGGGGTCGCGTTCGAACAGCTGACCCAGGGCGCGGTCCTCGAACCCGGGCGTGTGGCTCATCAGGTCGCGGACTCGCACGGGCGTGGTGAAGCCCTGGTCGCGAACGCGGACCTGCTCGGGCAGATAGAGGTTGATCGGGGCGTCGAGCCGCATGCGGCCGGCCTCGACCTCGCGCATCACGGCGATCCAGGTGAAGGTCTTGGAGATCGAGGCGATGCGGAACAGCGTGCGGTCGGGATCGACGGGCCGGGGCGTCGGTTCCAGCCTGGCGAAGCCATAGCCCTTCTTGAGGACGACCTGGCCGTTCTGCACGATCGAGACGGTGACGCCGGGAATGTGGTCAGCGGCCATCGCGTCGCGGACAACGCCGTCGACGAAGGCTTCGAGTTCGGCCGGCGGCAGCGTCGCGACCGGTGCGACAACGGTTCCGACGGCGGGAGGAACGGCCGCGGGAGCCGGCGTGCTCGCGGCGACCGCGGGGGCGGGCGGCCTGGCCGGAACCTGCGCCAGGCCAAGCGTCGATTGGCCGAGGAGGCAGACACACGCGGTCGCGGCGGCGGCTCTTCTAAGCAAGCGCACAGAACGTTTCCTCAAGGTCGGATTTTGAGACTCCGTCTTAGGACGGATCGCCGCGCGGTTCAAAGGCCAAGCCGCGAAAGCACGCTTGCGTCAGGGCGATCGCGCGCCCTTCGCCTTCGCTGGGAACGGCATCATCGACAAGGTCATGCGCAACTCCGCTCCGATCGAGACTTGCGGTTCGGACGGCGGGCCGAGGCCCAGGTCCGCCTCCTTGCGCGCGACGCAGGCCTGGATGGCCGGCGTGAGGGCCGGGAAGTTGCGCGCCGCGCCCACCGACTGCAGGAAACAGTCGTCAAAGAACGGGTACCTGGCGTCCGGGCTGCATCCGAACGAGCTGCGGTCGCTGCGCGCGGCCGTGACGACCATGCGTTGCTCGCCCTGCAGGTAGGGTACGAAGACGCCGGAATAGCAGGCGGAGATGAACACGATCGCCGGTCGGCCCGGACAGGCTTCATCGAGCATCACGGCCATCTCGGACGGCGAGAAGCCGTACATCCGCCCGTGGACGTCGAGCACCACGCCCGCCGTGTTGCCGTGCGAGGTGTAGTAGACCAGGCAGCCGCCCTTCGTGCGCGTCGCGGAGGTCTTCAGCGCGTCGATCATCGACTGCGCCGTCAGCCGTTGCGGCCGCGTGTCTTCGTAGCGGTCGGGCCGGGTGGAGAACTGCGTCAGGTTCTCCGGCTTCACGCCCAGGCCGACCAGGGTGGCGGCCACGTCGCGGCGGGCGTTGTCGAACGCCTCGGTCGGGTTGCCGTCGTTGGCGCGCCAGTCGCCGGCCACGACGATCGCGGACCAGTCATTGAAGGGGCTCTTCGGGGGTGTCGCAGGCGTCTGGGCGATGGCGGCGGGAGCGAGAAGCGCCGCGATCAGTCCCAAAATGACGCCCAGCCCGCGCCCCATCGCCTGTTCCCGCTATTTGTACCGCGCGAAGGGCGTCGGCATCGCCGTGCCGGTGGCCTTGGCCAGAACCCGACCCTCGGCGTCGTAGAGCTCGCCCTCGGTGAAGGCGATGGTCTTACCCCAGCGGGCGACGCGACCGACGCCGCGGATCGTTCCCGGCATGGCCGGCCGGTAGAAGCTGGTCTTCATCTCGACCGTCGGCGCGACGGCGGTCATGCCCGAGGCGACCATGCAGGCCACGCTCATGCATTCATCCAGCATGGCGCACAGATAGCCGCCCTGAATCTGTTTCATCGGGTTGGTCAGCTGCTCGGAAGCCTCGAAGGCGACCTCGACCTCGCGGTCGGCCTGGCTGACGCGCACCATGCGGAAGCCGAGCAACTCCGATCCCGGCGGCCGGCGCTTCGTGCCGGTGAACCGCGCCAGCAACGCCTCGTCCGTCCAGGTGTTCGATTCGTCCGTCCCCGCCTCGCTCAAGCCGCCCTCACTTCTTCCGGAACTGGTCCAGGGACACGACCTTGGGACCGTCGCCCGGCGGCGGCGTGTCGTCGTCCTCGGGCGCCGCCTCGACCACGGCCGGTTCGGCCTCGGCCGGGGCCTCGAACTGCAGCCCGAACTGGACATAGGGGTCGAAGAACCGGGTCACCGCGGCATAGGGCACCGACAGTCGCTTGGGCGAGCCGCCGAATTTCAGCGTCACCGTGAAGAAGGTCTCGCCCGGCGCCAGGTCCCAGTACTGGTGCTGCAGCACGATGGTCATCTCATCCGGATATTTGGACAGCACCTCGGGCGGGCCAGAGACCCCGGGGGCCTTGGTTCGGAACGTGATGTAGAAATGGTGGTCGCCCGGAATCCCGCCCGGCGCGGCGGCGACCTTCAGCGCGGACTTGACCACGCCCCGCAAGGCGTCCTGGGCCATGGCCTCGTAGTTCATCTGGTCGGTGGGAGGCTTCTTGTCGGCCATGGGTCACTTGATGCGGATACAGTGGCGGCAAGGTAGCGTGTCGGCGTCCTCGCGCAATGGCGCAGTCAGGCGTCGGCGAGGCGGATGCGACAAAATGCGGAAGGTGGGGGATTCTGTTGGCAGGCTCCCCCGGGCCCCGCCTGAGGATCTGAACCCCCAGGAGTTTAGGTCGAGTTCGCTAGAACCGCATTACGCGGCGATCGCGTACTCTTCAGCGAAGTTATCGTTCGCAGTTAGTTTAATGGCCCGAAACGGTGAGCCACGCCGGGACAAAGAAACGTCTTTACACGTCTGTCGATGCTGATCGGCCCCGCACTCTTCGCGATAACTCGAAGGAGATTGGTGGAGCCGCCGGGAATCGCACCCGGGTCCAGTCCGCTTATTACACGCCCGTTTATGTCCATAGTCCGGGCAAGCCCGAACGGGTCTGAATATAGGGACGATCGGTCGCCAAAGGAAGAACGGGCGCGCGGAATTCAATCCGATGGGGCCGTCCGGATCGTGATCAAGGCCTGGCCGCTGGCGGGGTCGCGACTGGGTCGCTCTCGCCGATGTCGATCAGGCCTTTCCACTGGCCCTTGGCGTCCTTGCGCCACACGGTGACATAGCGGCCGGTGCGCACGGGCGGTCCGGCCACGATCGGGGTGCGCGTGTAGGTTCCGACGGTAACGCCCAGGTCGCCGCCCTTGCTGCCCCAGGCCTTGGTCGGCGCCCATTCGACCTTCATCCGCTCCGGCGCGTCGCCGCCCAGCGCCTCAAACGCCGCGCGGGCGCCGACCGTGGGCGGGCCTTCGACGCCGTAGAGGAGGCCTTCCTCCTCGTCCATGAACTCCAGGAAGGCGCGGGCGAAGCCGGCTTCTCCCGCCCGTTTGGCGAAGGCCAGGTCGGCCTGCCTGACGGCCTCGGCGGTGGCGGCGCTCAGGTCCTCGGCCGCCAGCACGGGAGTGGTGAGCAGGGCGACGGCGCTGAAGGCCGCGGTGATGAAGAGCTTCATGGCTGATCCTCCCAACGGCACTCTGACCCGTCGCGGGAGGTTCGTCGACCGCCGGTCATTCGGCAGGCCGCGATTTGCCGTTGGCGGTCGGGCGGAGGCGCCCGCCGCGCGCGATCAGGTCGTCGTAGCGCCGCCGCGCTTCGGAGAAGTCCGCGCCGCGCGGGAAGATCACGTCGAAGCGGGGCTCCAGCCCAAGCGCCGCGCCGAGCGTCGCCGACAGGGCCGGCGCGACCGAGCCGGTCTCCTCGTCGAGGCAGGCGCGGCGCAGATGGCGGCTGTGGCCCGCCGTCGCCAGGGTCAGATCCCAGGATACGCCGTCGACACAGACCGAGGCCGCGGAACCGTCCGCCTCCTCGATCTCGACGAAGCGCGGGCTGTCCCACAGCGCATCCTCGACGATGGCGCGGACGGCGTCGGCCTTCGCGGACGAAAGCTCGGCGTCGAAGGCGATGCGGCGCGCGATCCGGGGCTCGCAGCAGCCCAGGCCCGCACGGGCCTGGACGAAGGCCTTGCCGTCGCGGCGCAGCGTGACGCGGATCACGGCCTGCCGCACGCCCTGGGCGGGTCGCGCCCAGACTTCGACCACCGCCTCGCCCGGGCGGAGCAACTGGGTCTGCAGGGGTTGCAGGTCCCAGAGGCGGTACATCAGGGGATCGACGCCGTTGTCGACAGGCAGGGGGCGCTCGTCGCGGCCGGCGCGGCGGCCGCCCAGCGGGTCTGCGGCCTCCTGCGCGGCCGGCCATCTGCCCTCCCACCAGGCCTTCGGGTCGGGTTCGGGCAGGGTCGCGGGCGGCGGCGGGGTCGCCAGCAACGTCAGGGTCAGGAGCAGGGCGGCCGGCAGGTTGGGGTCTCCCCTACATGCCCTCGGCGCCCCGTTCGATGGAGAGGACGCCGGTGCGGGACAGTTCCACAAGGCCGAGCGGACGCATCAGTTCCACGAAACTGTCGATCTTGCCGGGCGCGCCGGTGATTTCGAAGACGAAGCTCTCGGACGTCGTATCGATCACCTTGGCCCGGAAGATGTCCGAGACGCGCAGGGCCTCGACCCGATCGCCGCCCGTGCCGCGCACCTTCACCAGGGCCAGCTCGCGCTCGATGCCGTTGGGGTCGCGGGTGACATCGTGCACGCGGCGGACGCTGACGACCTTCGACAACTGGGCCTCGATCTGCTCCAGGACGTGCGGCGCGCCGCGGGTGACGATGGTGATGCGGCTGGTGTGGGCTCGGTGGTCGGTCTCTGCGACCGTGAGGCTCTCGATGTTGTAGCCCCGCGCCGCGAACAGTCCGACCACCCGGTGCAGCACCCCGGCCTCGTTGTCGACGAGCAGGGCGAAGGTGGCCAGGTTCTCAACCTCGTCCTTGTGGGACAGGTCGTAGGCGGAGGCGGGGTTGGTCGCGGTGTCGGTGCTCATGAGTCGTCTTTAGACCAGCTTCCGCCCCGCCTCGTCGATGACCGAGCCGATATCCTCGTCACCTTCCGGCAGGATCATCTCGTTGTGCGCCTTGCCGGACGGGATCATCGGCAGGCAGTTCTCCAGCTTCTCGACCCGGCAGTCGAAGATCACCGGATGGGGACTGTCGATCATCTCCTGGATCTTCGCGTCCAGCTCGGCCGGGTCCGCGCAGCGGATGCCGACGGCGCCGTAGGCCTCGGCCAGCTTGACGAAGTCGGGCAGGCTCTCGCTGTAGGATTGGCTGTAGCGCTCGCCGTGCAGCAGCTGCTGCCATTGGCGGACCATGCCCATCCACTCGTTGTTCAGGATGAAGATCTTGATCGGCAGGCGGTACTGAACCGCCGTCGAAATCTCCTGCATGCACATCTGGATCGAGGCTTCGCCGGCGATGTCGATGACCAGGCTGCCGGGGTGGGCCAGCTGCACGCCGACGGCGGCGGGCAGGCCGTAGCCCATCGTGCCCAGGCCGCCGGAGGTCATCCAGCGGTTCGGCTCCTGGAAGCGGTAGAACTGAGCGGCCCACATCTGGTGCTGGCCGACCTCGGTGGTGATGTAGGCGTCGCGATCCTTGGTCAGGGCGTACAGCCGCTCGATCGCCTGCTGCGGCTTGATGGCCGTGGTCGAGGGCGTGTAGCGCAGGCACTGGCGCGCGCGCCATCCGTCGATCTGCCGCCACCAGTCGTCGAGGGCTCCGCGATTGGCCTCAAGACCCTCGACCCGCCAGGCGGCGATCAGGTCATCGAGCACGCTGCCGGCGTCGCCGACGATGCCGATGTCGACCCGGACGTTCTTGTTGATCGAACTGGGGTCGATATCGATGTGGATCTTCTTGCTGCCCGGCGCGAAGGCGTCTAGCCGGCCGGTCACGCGGTCGTCGAAGCGCGCGCCGACGCAGATCATGACGTCGCAATCGTGCATGGCGTTGTTGGCCTCGAACGTGCCGTGCATGCCGACCATGCCCAGCCAGGCCGGATCCGCGGCCGGGAAGGCGCCCAGGCCCATCAGGGTCGAGGTGACCGGCGCGCCGGTCAGGGCCGCGAAGGTTCGCAGCTTCTCGCTGGCGGACGGGCCTGCATTGATGACGCCGCCGCCGGTGTAGAACAGCGGCCGTCGGGCCTTGGCGATCAGCCGCGCCGCCTCGGTGATCTTGCCGGGATCGCCCTTGGTGCGCGGCGCGTAGCCGTGGCTGAAACTGACTTCGTCCGGCGACTGGTAGAGCGCCTTGCTGAACTGGACGTCCTTGGGGATGTCGATCAGCACTGGGCCCGGCCGGCCGGTGGTGGCGATGTGAAACGCCTCGTGGATAATCCGCGGCAGGTCGGCGGCGTCCTTCACCAGGTAGTTGTGCTTGGTGCAGGCGCGGGTGATGCCGACCGTGTCGGCCTCCTGGAAGGCGTCCGTGCCGATCAGGTGCGTCGGCACCTGACCGGTGAAGACGACCATCGGGATCGAATCCATCAGCGCGTCGACGATGCCGGTGATGGCGTTGGTCGCGCCCGGGCCGCTGGTGACCAGGACCACGCCCGGCCTGCCGGTCGAACGGGCGTAGCCCTCGGCGGCGTGGGCGGCGCCCTGCTCATGGCGGACCAGGATGTGCTGCAGGCGGGGGCCGTGCGTCTCGTTGTCCTGGAACAGCGCGTCGTAGATCGGCAGAACCGCCCCTCCAGGGTAGCCGAAGAGGGTGTCGACGCCCTGGTCGATCAGCGCCCGGACGACGATTTCGGCGCCGGTCATCTCGCGGGAAGCGGCGGTGGCGAAGGCCTGGGCGGTCGTGGGGGCGGTCATGTCGGCGTCTCGGGATCGGAAAAGAGCAATAAAAAAGGCCCGCTGGAGGGGCCTGGGCATGCGCGACCGGCGACAGCGTGACGGGCAGGTCACGCCGTGTCGGCCGCTAGGTAAGTACGATAGTCGTCTTGGGGGTCGCGCTGCGCACGATGATTGCTCCAAATCGTCTTTGGAGCAGATGCCACGCTAGAGAGGGTCGGTCAAGGCCGGGTTGAGCGCAAAGAATTGCCCCCAGGCAGCGTCCGCCTCGACTTCCGTGATCCTCGGCCAATCGCGCGTCTGGTTGCGCAGCCAGGTCAGCTGGCGCTTTGCGTAGCGGCGCGTCTCCTGGCGGGCGAGGGCGGCGGCGGCGTCGAGGGTCGTCTCGCCGCGCAGATGGGCGGCCAATTCTCGGACGCCGACGGCCTTCATGACGGGCAGATTGGCGTCGAGACCCCGCGCGACCAGGGCGCGCACTTCGTCCAGCGCGCCGTCGGCCAGCATGGCGTCAAAGCGCGCGTCGCAACGCGCATAGAGCAGGCCGCGCTCCGGTTCGATGGCGACTGCCGACCAGCTATCCGTCGCAAGGGCCGGTCCGGTTTCGGATTGCCAGTCGGTCAGGGCGCGTCCGGTGGCTTCGAAGACCTCCATCGCCCGGGTCAGCCGCATCCGGTCGCCCGACGCGATGCGAGCCGCCGCCTTGGCGTCGATGGTCGCCAGAAGCTCGCGGAACCGCGCCTCGCCGAGCGTGGCGAATAGGTCCTCGGTCGCTCGGCGGACAGCGGCGGGGGTCGGCGTGATCTCGGCCAGGCCTTCGGTCAGGGCCTTGAAATAGAGGCCGGTCCCGCCGACCACGATGGCGGCGCGGCCACGGCCGGTGATGTCGTCCACCAGCGCGGTCGCCGCGCGCGCCCAGCGGCCGACCGACCAGCCGTCGGCGCCGTCGGCCACGCCGAACAGGTGATGGGGAACGCCCGCCATCTCGGCCGGCGTCGGCCGCGCGCTGAGCGAGCGCAGGTCGGCATAGAGCTGCAACGCGTCGGCGTTGACGATCTCGCCGTCAAAAACCCGCGCCGCGCGCAGGGCCAGAGCGGACTTGCCGCTTGCGGTCGGGCCGGCGATGAGCAGGATGGACCCAGTCATTCCGGGGGCCTTAATCCATGCGTTTCTTCTCCGCCACCGTCGCCTTGGTCGCGGCGGCCGCCATCGCCGTTCCAGCCCTGGCCGCGCCCGGCGCCGCCACGCCCGCGGCGCCCGCCGCACCGCCGCCGCTGCCCGTCCCACCGGCGCCGTCGAAGGCCGCGGCGCCGCTGACCATGGAGGGCAAGGCCGGTTGCGGCGTCGCCCTGGTCGCCATCGAGCAGATCGCCGTGAAGTTCCCGGCGATGTTCGGCAACGTGCGCGAGGAAGACAGGAAGATGACCCTGTTCATGATGCAGGTCATGGGGCGACAAGGGCAGGTCTACCTCGACGAGGCCTTCGCCGAGGGCGCTCGCCGCGACATGACGCCGGCTCAGGTCTACACGGCCGGGATCGCCGACATGATGAGCAACTTCCCGACCGACTTCGAGGACAAGTCGGCCGGCGAGGAGTTCGCCGCCAAGTTCATGGCCCGTTGCCTGATGCCGTCGGGGATGCCGTCGTAGGGCGCTTCGGCTCCGTCCCGGGTTCCCCTTGTCGCGAAAGCAGGGTAGGCGGCCCGCCATGTCTCTCGCCGTCACCCTCGTCGCGGCCGACGCCGCCCGTCTGCCCGCCGTCATCGAAGTGGCGGCGATCGAGCTCGATCGCATGGGCGTCAAGACCTCGGCGCCGGACCTGCTGGGACCGGTCGCCGCTGACCTGATGGTGGCGGGGGACCTGCGCGACCTGGTCCGCGAGCGACTTGAGCTGGTGCTGACGGGCAAGGGCGCGGACGTCTGCGTGCAGCCGGTGGACGGCCGCCGCAAGCGTCTGCTGGTGGCCGACATGGACAGCACCATCATCGGCTGCGAGTGCATCGACGAGCTGGCCGACTTCGCCGGCGTGAAGGCCCAGGTGGCCGAGATCACCGAACGCGCCATGCGCGGCGAGCTCGCCTTCGAAGGGGCCCTCCGCGAGCGGGTGGCGATGCTCAAGGGCCTTGGCCTCGACAAGCTACAAGCCTGTTTCGACGAGCGGGTTCGGCTCAATCCCGGCGCCGAGACCCTGGTGAAGACCATGGCCGCCCACGGCGCGCGCTGCGTGCTGGTCAGCGGCGGCTTCACCTTCTTCACCAGCCGGGTGACGGCGGCCGCCGGTTTCCACGCCAACCGCGCCAACACCCTGATCGACGACGGCGCGGCGCTGACCGGCGCGGTCGGCGAGCCGATCCTTGGACGAGAGGCCAAGCTGGCGGCGCTGCGGGAGGAGGGGGGCGCCCTGGGCCTGACCGCCAGCGAAACCCTGGCCATCGGCGACGGCGCCAACGACCTGGCGATGATCGAGGCGGCCGGCCTCGGCGTGGCCTACCGCGCCAAGCCCGTGGTGGCCGAAAAGGCCCACGCCAGGGTCGACCACGCCGACCTCACGGCGGTGCTCTACTTCCAGGGCTATCGGCTGGAAGAGTTCCGGGGGACTGCTTCCGTCGATAGACGGTAGCGACCCCCCGATTACTGCCCGCCGGGTCCGCGCTGGAAGTAGCGGAAGAAGGCGCTGTCGGGCGAAAGCACCAGGGTCGTGTTCTGGTCCAGCGACGCCTCGTAGGCCTGCAGCGAGCGGTAGTAGGCCGCGAAGGACGGGTCCTTGCCGAAGCTCGAGGCGAAGATCCGGGCGCGCTCGGCGTCGGCCTCACCGCGGATGGTTGCGCCTTCCTGGGTCGCCGTGGCGACGATCTCCCGCTGGCGCTGGGCGCCCTCGGCGCGGATACGCGCCGCTTCCTGCTGGCGGGCGGTCTTCATGCGGTCGAAGACGGCGTCCTGGTTGGCTTCCGGCAAGTCGGCGCTGCGGAGGCGAACGTCGATGACGCGCAGGCCCAGCCGTGAGCGGTTCGCCCGGGTCGCGAGGTCGTCGCGAACCTGACGAGTCAGCTGGTCCCGGCGCGCCGAGATGATGTCCTCTGAACTAGCTGAGCCGAGGACCTGGCGCAGCGAGGCGTTGACCACCGAATTCAGTCGATCCTTGGCGGCGCGATCGTCGCCGAGGCCGGTGTAGAACCGCTGCGGGTCATTGATCCTGTAGCGGACGAAGGCCTCGACCATCAGCCGCTCCTGGTTGGCGGTCAGGATTTCCTGGCGCGCCCCCTGCAGAGCCTGGTTGCGCTTGTCGAACAACAGTCGGGTCTCCAGGAAGGGGACCTTCATCTTCAGGCCGGGACCGTCGTCGGCGTCGACGTTGACCGTCCGCACCACCTCGCCGAGGCGGATGACGAGGGCCTGCTTCGTCTGGTCGACGACGTAGAAGGTCTGGCCGAGGACGACCAGGGCGATGGCGGCGACAATGCCGTAGAGGGTGAGGCGTTGGTTGGTCACTGGACGCCTCCCTGGGCGCGGGCCGTCGGCTGGGCGGGCGCGACGATCGTCGGCGACGCGGTCCTCGGCCGGAAGACGTCGGGCGGCAGGATCAGGGGCGCGCTGGCGCCCTTGCTGTCGACGATCACCTTGTTGGTCTTGGACAGCACCCGTTCCATGGTCTCGATGTACAGGCGGTCACGGGTGACGCCGGGGGCCAACCGGTACTGCTCATAGACCTGGTTGAAGCGGGCGGCTTCACCGGCGGCCTCGCGCACGACCTGGGCCTTGTAGCCGAGCGCTTCCTGGCGGACCTGAGCGGCCCGGCCGCGGGCCTGGTTGGCCAGAGATTCGGCGTACTGGCTGGCGTTGTTCACGTCCCGGAAGGCGTCGACGACCTCCTTGGGCGGGTTGGCCTCGCTGATCTGAACGCCGTCGATGATGATCCCCGCGCCATAGCTGTCGAGGATGCGTTGCATCAGGGTCGCCGTCTCGATCTGAATCTGGCCCCGGCCGCGACTGATGATCGGCTCAAGGGCGCTGCGCCCGATGACCTCGCGCATGGCGCTCTCCGCCACGGCCTTCAGCGTCTCGTTCGGCTCGGCGACATTGAACAGATAGCGACCAGGGTTCGAAACGCGCCAGGTCACCGAAAAACTCAGGTCGACGATGTTCTCATCGCCGGTCAGCATCAGGGTGTCGCCATCGCCCGTGCCGCCGCCCACGCTAGTGGTCTGCAGGCTTGTGACGTCGACCTTCGTGTAGCCTTCAACCAGCGGCAGGTGATAGCCGATGCCGGGGCCGTAGCTGCGGGTCCAGGCGCCGAACGTGGTCACCACGGCCTCCTCCCGCGGGCTCACCACGATGAGCCCGGCCAGGGCGTAGAGCACGACGACCACGCCGCCGACCAGCGGCGCGAGCTTGCGCACCGGCATCGGGCCGTTGGGGCCTCCGCCGGTCAGACCGCCGAGGAAGGCTTCGAGTCGGCGCTGCAGCTCGCCGAGATCCGGCGGCGTGCCGCCCGGGCCGCGGCCCGGACCGGAGGGGCGTCGCGGCCCTCGCCCGCCGCCTTCCCGGCGTTCGGGTTCGTCCTTGCCGCCGGGCGGCGGGGGCGAGCCCCAGGGACCGGGGTTGGCGTTGTCATTCCATGGCATCAGGTGCGTCGCTTTTCCGTCGTGTCGTCGGCGGGCTTGCAAGCCGGCGCGGTCATGCGGATATGTGACGCCCCGCCGTCCAAGGCAAGCCGATCCCGACATGACTTCGTTCCAGACTTCCGCCGACCGTGCCGCCGCGCTCCGCGCGCTGGACGCGGTGACTGATCCGCGTTCCGGCCAGGGCCTTGCCACGGCCGGCCTGGTGCAGGGCCTGGTCATCCGTGAGGGCCGCGCCGGCTTCATGCTGGAGGTCCCCGCCGACGCCGTTGCGCTCTACGCGCCGGTGCGCGAGGCGGCCGAGAAGGCGCTGGCCGCGCTGCCCGGCGTTGAACGGGCCCAGGTGGTGCTGACGGCCTCGCAGGCGCCATCCGCCAGGCCCGCGCGCGGCGGTCAGCTGAACCGCGATCCCAAGGCGGAAGTCGGTCCCGGCCAGGCGCTGGAACGTCCGCCCCATGTGAAGCGGGTCATCGCCGTGGCCAGCGGCAAGGGCGGGGTGGGCAAGTCCACCGTCGCCGTGAACCTGGCCTGCGCCCTGGCGGAGCAAGGCCTGAGCGTCGGGCTCGCCGACGCCGATATCTATGGCCCCTCGGCCCCGACCATGCTGGGCGTCTCGGGCAAGCCGACCTTCGATGGCGAGAAGCTGGAGCCCTTCGTCGCCCACGGGGTGAAGGTGATGTCGATCGGATTCGTGGCCGACAACGACCAGCCGATGATCTTCCGCGGCCCGCGGGCCTCCGGCGCCGTGAAGCAAATGACCCTGGGCGTGAACTGGGCGACCGCCGCCGCGCCGCTCGACGTTCTGGTCATCGACCTGCCGCCCGGCACCGGCGACATCCACCTGACCATCCTGCAGAGCGTGCAGCTGGACGGCGTGGTGCTGGTCTCGACGCCGCAGGAGGTGGCGCTGGTCGACGCCCGCCGTGCGGCGACGATGTTCCAGAAGGTCGGCGCGCCGATCCTGGGCTTGATCGAGAACATGGCCTTCTTCGCCGATCCCGCGACCGGCGCCCCGATCCCGATCTTCGGAACCGGCGGCGGCAAGGCCGAGGCGGCACGGCTGGGCGTGCCGCTGCTCGCGGAGATCCCCATTGAGGTCGCCTTGCGCGAAGGCGGCGACGCCGGAACGCCGCTGGTCGCCTCAGGCGTCGATAGCGCGGCGGCGAGGGCCTTCCGGGCCGCGGCCCGGGCCTTGCTCTAGCCTGCGGTCGTGCCCTGCGCGGCCATGACCTCGGCGTCGTGGCCGACCAGGCCGTCCCGGATCGCCAGCTGGGCCCGGATCTCCTCGTGCCGCTCGCGGCCGAGCGCGTAGCCGCGCACCGCCAGACTCGCCAGCAGGACCATCAGCACCGGCGGAACGGTGTAGATCAGCAGCAGGCCGTTGAGCGCCTCGGGGCTGTTGGTCGCGCCTGGCGAAGGGTCGAATCCGAGCGCCGCCAGCAGCGGCAGGGCGATGGCGACCGCCGAGGCGGTGCCGATCTTCGCTGTGCTGGTCACCAGCGAATAGAGCACGCCCGTTCGGTCCTTGCCGGTCTCCAGCCGGACCTGGTCGGCGACGTCGGCGACCATGGCCCGGACCAGGAACGCGAACGCCGAGGCGATGCCGCCGGCGATGAACATCCCCGGGGCCAGCAGCAGGAACGACCGCGACGGCAGCATCGGCAGCACGCCCTGGCAGATCGCGTAGAGGATGGCGGCCAGGATCAGCGACCGGTGCTTGCCCATCTTCATCGCGCTGACCGCCCAGAGCGGCGCGCCGATCAGGCCGGCGACCGAATAGAGGATCAGCATGACGAAGGCCTCAGCTTCCGTGTAGCCGCGCGCCTGCTGCATGAAGAACAGGTAGAGCGGCGAGGTGATCGCCGGTCCGAGCGTCATCAGCAGGTCGGCGAGCAGCAGCCGCCGCATGGCCGGATGGGCGATGAGGGCCGGGAAGTCGCGCAGCGAGGCGCGGTCTTCCGGGTTGATCTTCGGCATCGGCTCCGGCGTCAGGGCGGTGACGATCAGCGTCGTCAGCGGCACCGTCACCAGGACGATCATCCCCATCAGTTTGACGCCCTCGGCGCCCTCCTTGTGCATCAGGATGGGGACCAGCAGCGCGGCCACGCCGCCCAGCACGCCCATGACCGAGCCCACGGCATAGACCTTGGACCGTTCGTCGTAGTCAGTGGCGAGCACCGCGCCCCAGGCGACCTGGGACAGCACCAGGATCGAAAAGCCCAGGTACATCACGACCAGCCAGAGGAAGAGGTAGGCCTCGCTGACCCCCGGCCCGGCGAAGAACAGCATCCAGGTCCCGACCATCAGCAGCGGCGCGGAAATGATCAGCCACAGGCGGTAGCGGCCGAGCTTCGTCCGGGTGCGGTCCATCATCATGCCGACCGCCGGGTCGAAGAAGATATCGAGGAACTTCACGGCGCCGAAGATCAGGCCCACCGCCGTCAGCGAAAGCCCGAGCAGGCCAGCGTAGTGCTTGGGAAGATTGACCAGCAGCGGCGTGGTCAGCGCGCCCACCGGAACCGTGGCCAGGGAGAAGGCCAAAATGGTGTGCATCGGTATCCGGCGCCTGGGCGCAGCGTCGTTCATCGGCGATTCCCCCTTCGTCTCTGACGGACGTGAGGGGAGCATCCGCGCGTGCCGCTGGGGAAGCGCAAATGAAAAAGGGGACACGCACGGTCGTGCGCGTCCCCTTCTCAAGATGGGCGGGACACGCACTGAAGTGCATGTCCCGGATCGATCAGCCGCCAGCCATCTTGCGGAAGAACTTCTGGCCCTGCTCGCCGCCGGCGAAATAGGCCTTGGCGCCCGTGTCGTCGGCGATCTTCGCCCAGTTGTCGCGCACCTCTTCCACCGACAGGCCGCCTTCGCCGAGGTAGACGCCCTCGGTCTCGACGATCTTCGACAGGGCGAAGGCGCCGGCGCCGGCGGTCAGAATGGCGCCCGTCGGGGCTTCGTCGCTGGCTAGGAAAACCACGCCCGGCGTCACGTACTCGGGCTTCAGCTTCTCCAGCACCTCCGGCGGCATCAGGCCCTCGGTCATCCGCGTGGCGGCGACCGGGCTGATGGCGTTGATGTGGATGTTGTTCTTCTGGCCCTCGAGCTTGATGGTGTTCATGAAGCCGATGATGCCGAGCTTGGCCGCGCCATAGTTGCTCTGGCCGAAGTTGCCGTACAGGCCCGACGAGGAGGTCGTGACGACGATCCGGCCGTAGTTCTGGGCCTTCATGATCTCCCAGACCGCCTTGGTCGGCTTCATGGTGCCCATCAGGTGCACGTTCAGCACCAGCTCGAAGTCGGCGATCTCCATCTTGGAGAAGCTCTTGTCGCGCAGGATGCCGGCGTTGGCGATCAGGATGTCGATGCGGCCCCAGGCGTCCATCGCGTCCTTGACCATCTTGGCCACACCGGCGTCGTCGGTGACCGAGCTGCCGTTGGCGATGGCCTCGCCGCCCATGGCCTTGATCTCAGCGACGACGGCTTCGGCCGCGGCCGAATTGCCGCCTGTGCCGTCCATCGAGCCGCCCAGGTCATTGACCAGGACCTTGGCGCCGCGGCGGGCGAGTTCCAGGGCGTGCTGCTTGCCCAGGCCGCCGCCGGCGCCCGTGACGATCGCGACTTTCCCGTCGAAGCGGATGTCGGCCATATGCGTGTTCCCCTTGCGCTGAACGCTCGTTTGACTGTCGCGCGCGTTTTGCGGCGCAGCAGGGGAAGCGTCAAGCGCGACGCTGCGGCAGCGCCGGTCCGCTACTTCTTCTGCGGTTGCGGACCGGCCGGCGCCGGGCGGACGGCGCCGGCCTTGAAGCCGGATTTCATGAACTTCACCAGCACCCGCTGGCCGATCAGCAGGGGCGCGTCGGTCGCCGACACCACGACTTCCACCACCCGCTCGTCGCTGCGCTGGGTCGGATCGTCCGAGGCCAGTTTGCGCGCGCCGAACACGGCGGCGCGGCGCAGCACGCGACCGACGTAGGTCTTGCCCGGATCGGACTCCGGCTGGATCTCGACCTCCTGGCCGTCGCGCACGTTCGGAATGTCGGCCTCGACGATCTCGGCGCGGACAATACGGGCGGTGTTCGGCTCGAGGTCGAACATGGTCGAGACGTTCAGCGTCGAGGCGCCGGCGCCGGGGTTGGCGTAGCGGCGCGCGACGCGGCCGTCGGTGGGCGCGCGGATCACCGTCAGCTCCTGGGCGTACTCCGCCTCGCGCAGCGCCGCCTGGTAGGTGGCGATGGTCGCCCGCTGGGCGGCGATCTGAGCCTCCCAGTCGCGGATCTGGTCGCGCTGCTGGTCGAGGCGCTGGCGGGCGACGAAGTTGTTGTCGATCAGGCCCTCAAGGCGGCTGTACTCCCGCCGGGCGGCGTCGAGCTTGACCTGCATGACGGTCACCTGGGCCTGGGCCTGGCCGACGGTGGCGCGGGCGCGCTGCACGGCGAGGCGGGCTTCGTCGTCCTCCTGGCGGGCGAGGATCTGGCCGGCGGTCACCTGGTCCCCTTCCTGCACATAGACGGCGCGCACCACGCCGCCGCGCCGGGCCGCGACCTGGATCATGCCGCCCTCGACATCGGCCTTGCCGTTGGCGATCGCGGCGTAGGGGCTGGGCGCCTGCTGGGCGGCGGCGGCCTCAACCTTCTTCTTCTTCGTCTCGGCCTGGCCCTTCATGAACAGACCGCCGCCGACGATGACGACGGCGAGAACGGCGATGATCCAGAACCAGCGGCTGCGCAGAAAGCCGAACATTTGGGTTTCCCTCAGAAAATCAGTGCGTGAGCGGGGCCGGATTCGCGTCCGGCGTGCGCCGCTCGTCGCTCAGGATGCGGCCGTCCTCGATCTTGATGACGCGGTCGGCGTAGGCTTCCAGGCGGGGGTCATGGGTCACGCAGATCACGGCCGCGCCATGTTCGGTGGCGGCCCTGCGCAAGAGGCGAATGACGACCTGGCCGTTTTCGCCGTCGAGGGCCGAAGTCGGCTCGTCGGCGAAGATCAGATCGGGGTTCTTGGCCAGGGCGCGGGCGATCGCCACGCGCTGCTTCTCGCCGCCCGACAGCTCGGAGGGCCGCTGGTTCATTTTCGGCGTCAGGCCGACCTCCTCCAGCGCCGTTCGGGCGCGGCGGTCCGCCTCGACCTTGGCGACGCCCTGGTAGTGGAGGGCGGTCATCACCTGCTGCTTGGCCGTCAGAGCCGGGAACAGGTTGAAGCCCTGGAAGATGAATCCGCAGTGGTCGAGCCGGAACCGGTCGATCCGGCCCGGCGACCACTTCCAGAGATCCTTGGCCTCCAGCGCCTGGACCGTGCCCTCCTCGGGCTTCAGCAGGCCCGAGAGCGCGGCGACCAGGGTCGACTTGCCCGAGCCGGAGGGGCCCATGACCATGGTCACGTCGCCGTGACGGGCGTCGAAATCGATTCCCTTGAGCACCTCGACGAAGGTGCGGCCGGTCTTGAACCGCTTGACCAGGCCCTTCGCCGTGATGGCGGTGGCGCCGAGGGTATGTCCGTTCTTCGTGCTCATCGCAGCAGGTCCGCGGGTTGGCTCTTCTTGAGCACGCCCAGCGACAGCAGGCCGGACAGCATGGCGATCGCGAGCAGGAAGATGCTGATGGTGATGATCACCGGGGCCGGGAAGGCCATCGGCAGCCCCCCCATGCCGGCCAGCATGCTGACGACCCACGTCAACACCCCGGCGAAGATCACGCCGGCGACGCCGACCCAGAAGCTCAGTTCCATAACGATCATCCGCAGGCTGGCCATCGAGACGCCGAGGGCGCGCAGCGACGCGAACTCCTTGATGTTGGCCATGATCGCGCCGCGGAGGGTCTGCCAGGTGATCGCCACGCCGATGACGGCCCCCATGATCATCGCGAAGATCAGGATGATGCTGATGAATTGCTCCTTGAACATCGCGCTCTGGTTGGCGTCGGCCAGCTGCTGGCGGGTCCAGGCCTTGAAGGCGCCCTTGCCGGCAGCGTTCAGCTGGGCGGCCACCACCTCGGCGCGCGACGGGTCGGCGAGCTTGACCATCAGCGGTCCGACGCGCTGACCGGTGTCCGCTTCGCCCAACATGCGCAGAGTGTCGCGCGACATGACCAGGGTCGCCTGCATCATGTTCGGATAGCCCTTGGTCACCGCCGCGATGGTGATGGTCTTGCCGTTGTAAACCGCCCTGTCGCCGACCTTGACGCCGAGGCGGGGGAGGGCGGTCTCGTCCACGGCGACGGCGTAGGGCTGGCGCAGGGTCTCGATCAGCTGGTCGGAATAGTCGGTCGGGACCGTGACGTAGCCGGGGATCGGGTCGATCACCGTGACGTTCACGAACTCCATCTTCCGGTCCTTGGGCGCCTTCGTCGGGTCGGCGGGGCCGTTGCCTTCAGGCTGGGCCATGTTCTGGAAGCGGCCGCCAGAGCCGTCCAGCGGCGCGACCTGCACCACTTCCGGATGGCGGTAGACCGTGCCGATCAGGCGACGCGGCAGGCCCGAGGGGCCGCCATTGAACAGCGCCGTGGCGCCCGGACCCAGCACCATGACGTCGGCGCGGGCGCGGTCGATCTGGGCGGTGAACGCCTTGCCAATGCCCATGAACATGCCCACGAAAGCCAGGACCAGCAGCCCCGAGAACGCGAGCGCGACCACCGCCGCCATGTAGCGGCGCCATTCGTAGATCAGCGTGGCCAAGGCCAGCGACATGCGGCGAACTCTCCCCCCGAAACAACCGGATAACTTCGGTCCGGTTCTGGACGGCGGCGGCCTGCGGTCCAAGTTAAATCGGGGTAAGGCCGCCCCCTAGACACTGGTCAACTCGACCATCTGCGCGCTAAGGCCCCGGGAAGTCAGGTGCGATTGTTCCGGATTTCAAGGATTTTCAATGAAACGCGTTCCTCTGGCGGGCGTTGTCGCCGGCCTCTCCGCGCTTTGCCTCTCGACCGCCGCCCGCGCGGACGAGGGCATGTGGACCTTCGAGACCTTCCCCGCCGCCCGGGTTAAGCAGGCCTACGGCGTCGATATTGACGCCGCCTGGCTGGATCGCATGCGCGCCGCCTCCGTGCGCATCCCGGGATGCTCGGCCTCGTTCGTCTCGGCCGGCGGTCTGGTGCTGACCAACAATCACTGTGTCACCGACTGTCTCGTCGAGCTGTCGGCCGCCGACAAGGATCACCTTAAGGACGGCTTCCTGACCGCGACCCGCGAGGAAGAGCGCACCTGCCCGGGCATGTGGGCCGAGGTCTTGCTGTCGGCCACCGACGTCACCGACCAGGTCCGCGCCGCCGTGGCCGGAAAGACCGGCGCCGAGTTCGCCGCCGCGCGTGGCGCCGCCGTCGCCGCCGCCGAGAGCGCCGCCTGCAAGGACGCCAGCAGGGTCCGCTGCCAGGTCACCAGCCTGTATCGCGGCGGCAAGTACGTCCTCTACCGCTACCAGCGCTATACCGATGTGCGGCTCGTCTTCGCGCCCGAGTTCGCGACGGCCTTCTTCGGCGGTGATCCGGACAATTTCAACTTCCCCCGCTACGACATGGATTCGGCGTTCCTGCGCGCCTACGAGGGCGGCAAGCCGGCGAAAACGCCGAACTTCCTGAAATGGAACGCCGCCGCGCCGCAGGCCGGCGAGCCGACCTTCGTGTCCGGCAACCCCGGCTCGACGGAACGGCTGCTGACGGTCTCGCAGCTCGAGACCTACCGCGATCTGAGCCTGCCGGTCGGTCAACTGCAGCGCTCGGAGCTCCGCGGCCGGCTGATCGAGTATGGCCGCCGCGACGCCGCCGCAAAGCGGCTGGTGGCCGATCCGATCTTCCACCTGGAGAACAGCTTCAAGGTCTTCTTCGGCCGCCAGTTCGCGCTCAACGACAAGGCCTTCGTGGACGTCAAGCGCACCGAGGAGGCGGAACTGCGCGCCAAGGTCGCCGCCGACCCCGCCCTCGCCGCCGAGATCGGCGACCCTTGGGGCGAAATCGCCGTGGCTCAGAAGGCCTACGCCGCCAACTATCTGCGCTATCGCCAGCTGGAGGCCGAGGCCGGCCGCGGGTCGCTGCTGTTCAGTTGGGCCCGCACCCTGGTTCGCGCCGCCGCCGAGCGCGAGAAGCCGAGCGCCGAGCGCCTGCCCGAGTTCTCCGACGCCCGCCTGCCGATCGTCCTGCGCGGACTTACAGCGGCTCGCGTCGTTGAGGCGCCGCTCGAGCAGTTCTACCTCGAGCATTGGCTGCTCAAGAGCCGCGAGTACCTGGCGCCCTATCCGAAGGACCAGAGCGCCGTGCTGGGCCGCGAAAGCCCCGAGGGCCTGTCGGCGCGGATGGTCGCGGGCAGCAAGCTCGCCGACCCGGCCGTGCGCAAGGCGCTGTGGGACGGCGGCATGGCCGCGATCGAGGCGTCCGACGACCCGATGATCCGCTACGTGCTTCAGATGGACGATGAGGCCCGTGCGGTCCGCACGACCTGGGAGGCCGAGGTTGGCGGCCCCACCGAGCGCGCCGCCGAACGCATCGCCCGCGCCCGTTTCGCGGTCTACGGCGACAGCGTCTACCCGGACGCCACCTTCACCCTGCGCCTCAGCTACGGCAAGGTCGCGGGCTGGACGTGGCAGGGCGCCGAGATCGCGCCGTTCACGACCATCGGCGGCGCGTTTGAACGCGCCACGGGCGAGGCGCCCTACGCCCAAGCTCCGAGCTGGATCGCCGCCAAGGACCGTCTGAACAAGGACACCGTCTTCGATTTCACCACCACCAACGACATCATCGGCGGCAACTCCGGGTCGCCGGTGGTGAACGCGAAGGGCGAGGTGATCGGCGCGGCCTTCGACGGCAACATCCACAGCCTGGGCGGCGCCTACGGCTACGACGGCGCGATCAACCGCACCGTGGTGGTTTCCACCGCCGCCATCACCGAGGCGCTGAAGGTCGTCTACGGCCGGGACGCGCTGGTGAAGGAGCTGATGAGGGGGAAATAGCGATCCATTGTTTCCTCGCGGAAACAGGGAACGTCTCTCGCACCGCTGACGCCGCGCCGGACCTCCGGCGCGGCGTTTCGGCATTCAGGGCCGAAACGTCTCCCCCTAACGGAGACGAGCATGAACATATCCAGTGTGGGCAACACCGCACTGCTGCAGGAGATGCGGCAGGCGATGTTCTCCAGGGCCGACGTCGACGGCGATGGCCAGCTGTCGAGCGAGGAATTCCTGTCCATCGGGCAGGATGTGCAGGGCGGCGGCAAATCCGGACCATCGCGGACGATGCGCGGCGAGGGCGGCCTCGCCGCGAATTTCGGCTCTGCAATGATGGGATCGCTCCTGTCGATGCAGGAGGCGCCGCCCAGCGCCGAGGACATCTTCACCGGCGCGGACGCGGATGCCGACGGCAAGCTGACGGCCGATGAACTGGCCGCCGACATGGCCGCCCACGCCCCGCGGGGTATGGAGAGCGTCGACCATGCCGAGATGGCCGCCAACCTGCTGGCGGACGCCGACGCCGACGGCGACGGCGCGCTGACGCTCGAGGAGTTCGAGGCGGCCCGTCCGTCCGGCCCGCCGCCCGGCGGCCCGCGGATGACCCTCTCGTTCGAGAGCAGCTCGACGGAAGGCTCGTCGGAGACGGCCGAGGAGGAGCAGACCTACGACGCGGCGGATGCGAACCAGGACGGCGTCATCTCGATGTCGGAACTGCTGACGTCGCTGCAGTCGTCGGAGAGCAAGGCCTCGGGCTTCTCGACCGAGGTGTCGGACCTGCTCCAGCAGCTGCTCGACAAGCTGACCTCGGAGACGTCTTCGACCGCCGAAACGGCGGCCTGATCCCGAGGCGTGGTCGGGCAGAACGCCCGGCCCTTGCGCCGCCCCGCCGGAATGTAGTCAATCGGCCGCTGGGCGTGGGCGGGGACTCGGCGCCGCGGGGGTATGGATGTTCCGGCTTGAAAACGCGCAGAGTTTGGTTGGCATCGCCCTGACCCTCGTCGTCTGCTGGGCGCTGTCGGAGAACAGGAAGCGCTTTCCGTGGCGCCTGGCGATCGGATCGCTCGTGGTGCAGGTCGGCCTGATCCTGCTGCTGTTCGGGCTTGAGCCGGCGCAGGCGGTGGTCAAGGGCATCAGCAGCGTCATCGACAGCTTGTCCCTGGCCACCGAGTCCGGCACCCAGTTCGTGTTCGGCTACCTTGGCGGCGGGCCGCAACCCTATGTGCAGGAGCCTAACGCCAACCTCTTCGTGTTCGCGTTCAAGGTCCTGCCGCTGATCCTGGTGATCTCGGCCCTGTCGGCCCTGCTCTGGCACTGGGGCGTGCTGAAGCTGATCATCCGCGGTTTCGGCTTCCTGTTCGAGAAGACCATGGGCATGGGCGGCGCGTCGGCCACCGCCACAGCGGCCAACATCTTCGTCGGCATGGTCGAGACGCCGATCATCATCCGCGCCTACCTCGACAAGCTGACCCGGTCGGAACTGTTCCTGATGATGGTCGTGGGCCTGGCCACGGTGGCCGGCTCGACCATGGTCGCCTATGCCCTGATGCTGAAGGCCGTTTTGCCGAATGCGGGCGCTCACGTCCTCGTGGCGTCGGTCGTTTCCGCGCCCGCCGGCGTCCTGCTGGCCCGACTGATCGTTCCGGAGAAGCCGGGCGAGGGCGGCGTCAACGTCGACTACACCTCGCTGCTGAAATACGAGAGCTCGATCGACGCCATTTCCAAGGGCACGTCGGACGGCTTGATGGTGGTGTTGAACATCTCGGCCATCCTGATCGTCTTCGTGGCCCTGGTGGCGATCGGCAACAGCCTGCTCGGCCTGGCGCCCGAGGTCTGGGGCGCGCCGCTGACCATCGAGCGCATCCTCGGCGTGATCTTCGCGCCGCTGGCCTGGAGCCTGGGCATCGACTGGTCGGAGGCCGGAAAGGCCGGCTACCTGCTCGGCGTGAAGCTGATGCTGACCGAGTTCATCGCCTTCATCCAGTTGGGACAGGTTCCGGCCGAGGAGATGAGCGAGCGCACGCGGATGATCATGACCTACGCTCTGTGCGGCTTCGCCAATATCGGCTCGGTCGGCATCACCGTTTCCGGCATGGGCATCCTGATGCCCGAGCGGCGGAACGAGATCATCGGCATGGTCTGGAAGGCGCTGGTCGCCGGCTTCCTGGCCACCTGCATGACCGCCGCCGTCGTCGGCGCCATGCCGCGCGAGCTGTTCGGCATCGCCGGATAGAACATTGGCAAGCACGAGGGGAAACGCCATGAAACTCTACGACAGCCTGAGGGCGCCCAATCCCCGCCGCGTTCGCTGGTTCCTGGCCGAGAAGGGCGCCGAGGACCAGGTCGAGATCATCGACGTCAGCATCTTCGGCGGCGAGCATCGACAGCCCGAGTACCTGGCCAAGGCGGGCTTGGCCAACGTGCCGATGCTGGAGATGGACGACGGCACGGCGATCACCGAGTCGGTGGCCATCTGCCGCTATCTGGAGAGCGTCTTCCCCGAGCCCAACATGTTCGGCCGCGACCCGCGCGAGACGGCGATCATCGAGATGTGGGCCCGTCGCGCCGAAATGATGCTGGCCACGCCGCTGATGATGACGGTGCGCCACAGCCACCCGGCGCTGGCGGCGCTGGAAAAGCAGATCCCGGAGATCGCCGAGAGCAACCGCGCCGGCGCCGCCCGGTCGCTGAAGGTCTTCGACCGCCGGCTGGGCGAGAGCGAGTTCATCGCCGCCGACCGGATCACCATCGCCGACATCCTCGCCGCCTGCTCGATCGACTTTTCGCGCATGGCGAAGTTCGCGGTGCCGGACGAGATGGCCAATGTGAAGCGCTGGTACGCGGCCATGATGGCGCGGCCGGCGGCGCTCGCCGGGACCGTCGCGGCGGCCTGAGGCGTCCTCAGTCGAAGCGGTGTTCCCCCCGCTCGTGGATGATGTTGGCGCGGCCGACGATCAGATCGTCGACACTGCCGATCCGCGCCGGATCCTTGCCCTTGTAGGGCAGTGACCGCAGCACATAGCGCATGGCGTTCAGGCGGGCCCGCTTCTTGTCGTCCGACTTGATCACTGTCCAGGGCGAGTCCGCCGTGTCCGTGTGGAAGAACATCGCCTCCTTGGCGCGGGTGTAGTCGTCCCACTTGTCGAGCGACGCCAGATCGACGGGCGAGAGCTTCCATTGCTTGAGCGGGTGGACCTTGCGCTCCTTGAAGCGGCGGCGCTGTTCCTCGCGACTGACCGAGAACCAGAACTTGATCAGGTGAATGCCGCTGCGGGTCAGGTTGCGCTCGAACTCC
>CALALX010000068.1 GCA_937925635.1 uncultured Caulobacter sp. | reverse complement strand
TCGCTCGGCGACGGCCAGATCGACTTCAAGGCCATCTTCTCGAAGTTCGCCCAGTACGGCTATCGCGGCTGGGCGGTGCTCGAGTGGGAATGCGCGCTGAAGGCGCCGGAGGACGGAGCGCGCGAAGGCGCGACCTTCATTCGCGACCACATCATCAACGTCACCGGCAAGAGCTTCGACGACTTCCTGGCCACCGACGTGGACGCGGCGGCCAATCGCAGGCTGCTGGGCCTCGACCGCTGAGATGCGTCTTTCGCTCGGGATGATCGGGGGCGGCGACGGGGCCTTCATCGGCGCGGTGCACCGCATGGCGGCGCGGCTGGACGACCGCTGGGCGCTGGTCGCGGGGGCCTTCAGCAGCGACGCGGCGCGCTCGCGGGCGTTCGGCCAGGGCCTCGGCCTCGCCGGGGACCGCTGCTACGGCGACTGGCGCGACATGGCGCGGACCGAGGCGGCGCGGCCGGACCCGATCGACGCGGTGGCCATCGTGACGCCCAACCACCTGCACCACGGCCCGGCCAAGGCCTTCCTGGAGGCCGGGATCGCGGTGATCTGCGACAAGCCGATGACCACCGGCTTGGCCGAAGCCTTGGACCTGGCAGACACCGTGGCGCGGACCGGAACTCCGTTCGTGCTGACCCACAACTACAGCGGCTATGCGATGGTCCGGCAGATGCGGGCCATGGTCGCCTCCGGGGCCCTGGGCGCGATCCGTGTGGTGCAGGCGGAGTATGCGCAGGACTGGCTCGCCACCCCCTTGCCAGGCAACAAACAGGCCGAATGGCGAGGCGATCCCGAGCGGGCCGGTCCGGGCGGCGCGCTGGGCGACATCGCCACCCACGCCTACCACCTGGCGACCTTCGTGCTGGGCGCGGCGGCCGATCAGGTCAGCGCCGAGACCTCGCGGTTCGTGGCCGGTCGGCGGCTCGACGACGACGTGCAGCTGCGCCTGCGCTGGGCGAGCGGCGCGCGCGGCCAGCTCTGGGCCAGCCAGGTGGCGGTCGGCGCGGCCAACGGCCTGCGACTGCGGATCTACGGCGAGACCGCAGGGCTGGAATGGTCGCAGGAGGACCCGGACATCCTGCGCTACACGCCGCTCGGCGAGGCGCCCCGCCTCCTGCGGCGCGGCGGCCCCGGATTGTCGGCGGCCGCCAATGCGGCGACGCGCATCCCGGCCGGCCATCCGGAGGGCTATCTGGAAGGCTTCGCGCGGATCTACGCCGACGCGGCCGGCCTGATCGCGGCGCACAGGGCCGGTCAGCCCGCGCCCGCGTCGGACCTGCCCGGCGTCACAGCGGGGGTCGAGGGCGTGCGGTTCATCGAGGCTTCGGTGCGCAGCGCCGCGGCTGACGGCCGCTGGACGCCGCTCGGCGAGGAGGACACGTAGTGCGGCAGAGTTTCGCCTGGTGGTCGTTCACTGCGGGCCGCGAGGTTGATCCCGCGAGCCTGCTGCGCGACGCCGCCGCGGCCGGCGCGCAAGGGGTCGAGATGCTGCCGCAGGCGCTGTGGCCCTTGGCCCGGGACGCGGGCCTGGCGCTGGTCACCCTGACCGGTCACACGCTGGAGCGCGGCTTCAACAACCCGTCCCGGCACGCGGCCCTCGCCGACGAGGTCCGCCGCAACATCGACACCGCGGCCGCGGGCGGCTGCGAGGCGGTGATCGTCTTCTCGGGCGATCGCTTCGGCGACGGGGACGACGGCCAAGCGATCGCCGCCTGCATCGAGGGTCTGGCGCCGGTCGCGACCCATGCCGAGGCGGCGGGCGTGCGACTGCTGCTGGAGCTGCTCAACAGCAAGGTCGACCATCCCGGGCACCAGTGCGACCGCACCGCCTTCGGAGCCGAGGTGGTCCGGGGCGTCGGCTCGCCGGCCCTGCGGCTGCTCTACGACGGCTATCACATGCAGCTGATGGAGGGCGATCTGAGCCGGACGATCCGCGCCCACTTCGACCTCATCGGCCACGTGCACACCGCCGGGGCGCCGGGGCGCCGCGATCTGGACGATCGGCAGGAAATCAACTGGCCGGCCATCGCCGGGCTGCTGCGGCATCTGGGCTATCAGGGGTGGGTGGGACATGAGTTCGTGCCGCGCGGCGAGCCGGTTGCGGCCCTGAAGGCGGCCCTGGCCCAGTTCGACGCATCACTGCAATCAAGGGGAGCGGCGTGATGTTCGACGCCATTGTCGTCGGCTCCGGAATCACCGGCGGCTGGGTCGCCAAGGAGCTTTGCGAGCGCGGCCTGAAGGTGCTGATGCTCGAACGGGGCCCCGACGTGCCCCACGGCGCCGGCTACAGTCACGACGCGGCGGCGAAGCTGCGGCGACGGGACGACCAGATCCCCGATGTCGAGCGGGACCTTCATTACCCCTACCACGTCGGGGTCTCCTATGCGCTGTTCAACTCCAACAAGGCCTTCTGGGCCAGCGATCACGACCACCCCTATGAGACGGTCCCGGGCAAGCCCTATCGCTGGATCCGAGGCTATCAGCTGGGCGGACGGTCGCTGACCTGGGGACGGCAGTCCTACCGCTGGTCGCCGAGGGACTTCCTGTCGAATCTGGAGGATGGCCACGGCGTCGACTGGCCGATCCGCTATGAGGACCTGGAACCCTGGTACGACCACGTCGAGGCGTTCGCCGGCATCAGCGGCGATTTCGACGGCCTGGACCAGTTGCCGGACGGGGACTTCCTGCCCCCCTTCCCGTTCAACGACGTCGAGCTGGCGGCCAAGGCGCGGATTGAGGCCGACTGGCCCACGCGTCGGATGATCATGGGACGCACCGCCAACCTCAGCCGCGTCGCCAAGCCCCAGATGGATATGGGCCGCAAGCGGTGCGAGCAGCATGTGCGCTGCCATCACGGCTGTCCGCTGGGCGCCTACTTTTCGACCCAGGCCGCCACCCTTCCGGCGGCGCGCGCCACCGGCAACCTGACGGTCCTCACCGACCGGGTGGTGGTGAGCGTGGTCCACGACCCCGTCACCGGCCGCGCGACCGGGGTCCGGACCGTGACCCGGACGGACAAGGCGGGCGAGACCTTCGAGGGGCGGCTGGTCTTTCTCAACGCCTCGGCCATCAACACGGCCGTCCTGCTGCTGAACTCGAAGTCCGACGCCTTCCCGCGCGGCCTCGCCAATGGCAGCGACCAGGTCGGCCGCAACCTGATGGACCACGTCAGCAGCAAGAACATCGTCGGCAAGATGCCGGGCTTCGCCGGCGTCCATGACCAGCGGGACCGGCCGACCGGCATCTATGTTCCGCGCTACGGCAACGTCACCGAGGGCGACAAGCCCTACCTGCGCGGCTTTGGCATGCAGGGCGGCGCCGCCCGCTCGCGACGCGCGGAGAGCTTCGCCCAGGGCGTCGGCGGCGGCGACGACGACGGCCTCCACGGTTGGCATTTCTCGCTGCTGCCCTTCGGCGAGGTGCTGCCCGATCCCGACAACCGGGTGACCCTGTCGGCCGCGCGGACCGACAGCTGGGGGATGCCGGTGCCGATCATCGAGGCGACGCACGGACCCAACGAGTACGCGATGATGCGAGCGGCCGCGAAAGACGCCGCCGACATGCTGCGCGCCGCCGGCTGCGTCGACATCACGCCCTGGGAAGAGGCCGCCGAGCAGCTGACCCCGCCGGGGGACCGCATCCACGAGATGGGCACGGCCCGCATGGGCCGCGATCCGGCGACCTCGGTGCTGAACGGCTGGGGGCAGACGCATGAGGTCTCCAACCTGTTCGTCTGCGACGGGTCGGTGATGACGTCCAGCGCCTCGATGAACCCCTCGCTGACCTACATGGCGATCGCCGCGCGCACGGCGAACCACGCCGCGGATCTACTTGAACAGGGAGGCCTCTAGGCCCATGCGACCGATCGGCATTCAGCTCTACACCCTGCGCAAGCCGTTCGCGGCCGACCCCCTCGGCACGCTCTCGCGCATCCGCGAGACCGGCTACGATTCCGTCGAGTTCGCTGCGCCCCTCGACATGGACTTCGCGTCGATGGCCGAACGGATGCAGGCGGTCGGCCTCGACTGCCCGTCGCTGCATGTGGGGCTGGCCGACATCACCGGCCAGCCCGGCCACGTGCTGGATGTGGCGCGGACGCTCGGCGCCCGCTTCATCGTGCTACCTTATGTCGATCCCAACGACGCCGACTGGAAGGGCGTCGTCGTCCAGGCCCAGGCCTTCGCCCGGCAGGCCAGGGACGAGGGCTTCCGGTTCTGCTACCATCACCATCACTTCGAGTTCGACACCGCGCGCGGGTTCCGCCCGTTCGACGTTCTGGTCGGCGAGTCCGACCCGGACCTGCTGTTCTTCGAACTCGACGTCTTCTGGCTGAAGACGGCGGGCCAAGACCCCCTGGACATGATCGGCAGGTTGGCCGGCCGCGTGAAGTTGCTGCACTTGAAGGACTTTGCCGCCGACACCGCCATGACCGATGTCGGCTCGGGCACGCTGGACTTTCCGGCCATCCTCGCCGCCGGCGACGCCGCCGGAGTCGAGCACATGTTCGTCGAGCACGACTTCCCGCCCCGGCCCTACTGGCCGAGCGTGGAGGCCAGCCTGGCCCACCTGCGCACGCTGGACTGAGCCCCGGTCCGCCGCGTCGTCAGTGGCGGGTCAACTCCGCCCGACCGACGACCATGTGGTGCACTTCATCCGGACCGTCGGCGAACCGAAGGTGGCGTACGTCGGTGTAGAGCTCGGCCAGCGGCGTCCACTCCGACAGGCCTGTGGCCCCGTGGATCTGGATCGCCTGGTCGATGATCTCGCAGACCTTCTCCGGCACCATGGCCTTGACCATGCTGACCCAGACGCGGGCTTCGCGGTTGCCCAGCACGTCCATGGCCTTGGCGGCCTTGAGCACCATCAGGCGCATGGCCTCGATCTCGATGCGGGCGCGGGAGACCAGCTCAAGGTTCTTGCCCAACTGGATCAGCGGCTTGCCGAAGGCGACGCGGGTGCTGGCCCGCTTGACCATCAGGTCCAGGGCCCGCTCGGCCTTGCCGATCGAGCGCATGCAGTGGTGGATGCGGCCCGGGCCGAGGCGGACCTGGCTGATCTCGAAACCGCGGCCCTCGCCCAACAGGATGTTCTCCTTCGGCACCCGGACGTTGTTGAGCCTCAGGTGCATGTGGCCGCGCGGCGCGTGGTCGTGGCCGAACACATGCATCGGCCCGATGATCTCCACGCCCGGCGTGTCCATCGGCACCAGGATCTGGGACTGCTGGTACTGCGCGGCGGCGTCGGGGCTGGTCTTGACCATGCAGATCATGATCTTGCAGCGCGGATCGCCGGCGCCGGAGATGTAGTACTTCTCGCCGTTGATCACCCACTCGTCGCCGATCAGCTCGGCCCGCGTGGCGATGTTCTTGGCGTCGGAGGAGGCCACGCCCGGCTCGGTCATGGCGTAGCAGGAGCGGATCTCGCCGTTCAGCAGCGGCTTGAGCCAACGTTCCTTCTGCTCCGGCGTGCCGACCCGCTCCAGCACCTCCATGTTGCCAGTGTCCGGCGCCGAGCAGTTGAGGCTCTCCGAGGCCAGGGGACTCTTGCCCAGCTCGACGGCGATATAGGCGTAGTCGAGGTTGGTAAGCCCGCGGCCGATCTCGCTCTCCGGCAGGAAGAAGTTCCACAGGCCGGACGCCTTGGCCTTGTCCTTGGCGGTCTCCAACAGCTCCAGCTGGCCGGGCGCCCAGCTCCAGCGGTCGGTCCGGTTCTCGCCCAGCCGGAAGAACTGCTCGGTGATCGGCTCGACGTTCTCGGCGATGTGCCGCTTGACCGCGTCCATCAAAGGCTGGGCGGACGGCGACATGGCCAGGTTGTTCAGCTCGGCCTCGGCGTCGGGACGGATGTCGACGATGGCGTTCATGGCGGTCTCCCGGGGGGCGGTCGGAGAACACCGCGATTGCGGCGCGACCGACTCTGCGTCAAACATTTGTTTGACCGATACCCTAGGAGCGGGCGCCCCGGGGTCAATGCATATTTCGCGGCGCCCGCGCTTCCGCACAGGACGACCGCTCATGACCGACCAGCTGATTGAGACCTTCGAGGACGGGATCGCCACCCTGACGATGAACCGGCCGGAGGCGCGCAACGCCCTCACCGGCGAACTGCTGGCGGCCCTCTCCGCCGCCGCGCCTCGGCTGGCGCTGGATCCGCAGGTTCGGGCCGTGGTGATCACCGGCGCGGGCGGCGCCTTCTGCGCCGGCGGCGACGTGAAGGGCTTCGTCGCGGACAAAGGTGCGACCGGCGAAGGCCCGACCTTCGACCAGCGGGTCAACAGCCTGCGCAACGGCATGGAGTTCAGCCGCTGGCTCCACGAAATGCCCAAGCCGACCCTGGCGGTGATCCCGGGCGCGGCGGCCGGCGCCGGCCTGTCGATCGCGCTCGCCTGCGACTTCCGCATCGCCGCGGACGACGCCAAGATGACCACCGCCTTCTCGAAGATCGGCGCCTCTGGCGACTACGGCGGCAGCTACTTCCTGACCAAGTTGGTCGGCCCGGCCAAGGCGCGAGAGTTGTATTTCACCGCCGACGTGATCTCCGGCGCCGAGGCCGCGCGGCTCGGCGTCGTCAACCGCGCCGTGCCCGCCGCCGATCTCGCCGCCGAGGCCGCCGCTCTCGCCCGCCGCCTGGCCGATCTGCCGACCGTGGCCATTGGCTACATGAAGAAGAACCTCGCCGTCGCCGAGCACGGCTCGTTGTCGGAGACCATGGACTCCGAGGCGATCCACATGGTGCGCACCATGGCGACCGAGGACCACAAGGCCGCCTCGCTGGCCTTCGTCGAGAAGCGCCCGCCGGTCTTCCGCGGCCGCTGATCCGATACGAAAACGAACAGGGGAGCGTCCGCATCATGGACCTTAAGGACCGGATCATCGTCATCACGGGCGCCGCCAGCGGCATCGGCCGGGCCATGGCCCATCGCTTCGCCAAGGACGGCCCGAAGCTGATCGTCTGCGCCGACCGCGATGAGGCGGGCGCGAAGGCGACCGCTGAGAGCATCGGCGGCCTGGCCATTCGGGTCGACGTCAGCCGCGAGGCCGACATCCAGGCGCTGATCGAGACGGTCGAGACCGACCACGGACCGATCGACCTGTTCTGCTCCAACGCCGGCATCGGCGTCGGCGGCGGGGCGGAGGCGTCGAACGACGACTGGCAGCGGATCTGGGACATCAACGTCATGGCCCACGTCTGGGCCGCGCGGCATCTGGTCCCGCGCATGGCGGCACGCGGCGGCGGCTATCTGCTCAATACCGCCTCGGCCGCCGGCCTGCTGACCCAGATCGGCTCGGCCCCCTACGCGGTCACCAAGCACGCGGCCGTGGGTCTGGCCGAATGGCTGGCCATCACCCACGGCGACCAGGGCATCAAGGTCTCGGTCCTCTGTCCGCAGGCCGTACGGACGGCGATGACCGCCGGCAACCCCGACGGCGTCGCCAGCGTCGACGGGATGATGGAGCCCGAGCCGCTGGCCGAGATGGTCGTCGAGGCGATCGCCGCCGAGCAGTTCCTGATCCTGCCCCACCCGCAGGTGCTGGACTACATGCGCAACAAGACCGCCGACTACGGCCGCTGGATCGGCGGCATGCGCAAGCTGAACCGGCGTTACAAGGGCTAGGTGAGCGGCCGCGGCCCGCCGGGAGACGGGCCGCGACGAGGTCAGTTCACCGGTTCGATCGGCGGAACCAGCAGGCTCGATTGCCGATAGGCGGCGACCAGGTCCGCCGTCGGCATGTAGATCCGCATGGTCAGCTTGAAGTCGCCGCTCGTCGGCGACGGCAGCCAGTTGCGGTCGCGCTCGCCGCCCGGCGCCGTGGGCTGGACATAGATGTCGACCGAGCCGTCGGCGTTGCGGACCAGATTGTCGCGGCTGCCCAGGGCGTAGCGGTCCAGCGGGTTGTCGATGAACTGGAAGCGCTGGGCGTCATAGAGGGTCAGGGACCAGAAGCCGAGGGCGTCCGTCCGCGGGATGTCGGTCGCCTTGAAGTGCAGACGGTAGGCCCGGCCGCCCTTCAACGCCTGCCCGTCGGCGGCGAAGAAGTTGTTGAAATAGAGCGCTTCCTCCGGGTCGTTGCCCATCAGGCCGACCAGCGCGTTTCCGGCCCGCGTCGGATAGTCGAAGTCGTTGGCCAGCGCCGCCCGGTTCGCGGTCCAGCCGGTCGCGGTCGGCGTGCCGCGCGTGCGCCGGATCAGGTCGATGATCCTGGGCCCCTCCTTTTCCGCGCGCAGCACCCCGGCTCGTGTCGCCGGATCGAGCTTGCCGGGATCGAACGCCTTGCCCGGGACAAGGCCGATCCGGCGCATCGTCGCCAGCATGCCGACATGCTTGGCCGGCGGCGGATTCTCGGCCATCAGATCGGCGACCAGTCGGAAGTAGGCGAAGTCGCCTTCGTAGGCCTTGCGCGCGCGGACCGCCGGCGACGGCGGCGACTTGCCGCTGGGGGCGTCCCGCCAGTCGGCCAGCGCGGTGAGCGACATCGCCGCCTGATAGCGGCGGACGGCGGGAAGATCGGCCTCGCCGTGCACCGCGATGCGGACAGCGATCGAGGTCAGGTTGGTCGGCATGCGCACGACGGCCAGGCCGCCGGGCAGCTCGCCCTGCCAGCCGGGCCCGACGAAGGCGATGTCCGTGGCCCGGCCGCCGTTGACCCGCGTCGAGTACACATAGGGCTGGTTCTCGATATAGGCGTCGGCGACCTGGACCGAGACGTAGCGGTCGGTGATCGCCGGCATGCGTAGGATGATCGGCCCCTGGCCCAGATCGAGCGCGATGCCGGTGTAGACCGTATCGTTGTTGGGGCTGTAGGGCAGGTCGCCGCTGGCGCTGGCCAGTCGCGTCATATGTCCGAGCTGGTTGATCGGCGCCGCCGGCTCGCCGGCCACTGGCCCGGACAGCCCCTCGCGCCGCAGCCGCTCGCGCTCCGTGACGATCAGCGGGAAGGTGAAGACATAGGCCTGAAGCGCGTAGGCGTAGGCGAGCTCCTCGCGCGCGGCGGCGTCGGCGGCCGCGGTCGCCGCCGGCGGCGAAGGTTGGGCGTGGGCGGTCGCCAGCGGCAGGGCGGCGGCGAGGGCGGCGCTGACCATCAGGGCGGCCTGGCGGCGGCGATGGGCTGCGGGCGGACGGGAATGGGTCATGGGGTTCCTCCGATCGACCGGCCTTGGCCGGGTCGCTTCCAACGCGGACCTTGACCGCGGTCGGGCGGATCGATTTGACTTTTCGCGCCATGCGCCTTCGTCCTCGCAGCGCCGCCCTCAGCGCCATCGCCGGCCTCGTCGCCGAGTTCGGCCACGATCCCGCGCCCGTCATGGCGGCCGTCGGCTTCGATGGTGCGGACGCCGGCGAGGAGACGCTCCAGCCCCACGCCTTCCAGTCGGCGCTCGGCCTCGCCGCCGGCCTGACCGGGCGCGAGGACTTCGGCCTGACGCTCGCCCGGCGGCGAACCATGGATGCGTTCGGCGATCTGGCCCCGCTGCTCGCCAGCGCGCCGAGCGTCGGCGACGCGCTGGGCCAGCTGCTGCGCCTGCTGCCCCATCTGCAGGACGGCGGCGTCCGGGCCAGCATCGAGCGCGACGGCGCCGAGGCGATGCTGGTCGGGCAGGTGGTGCTGACCTATCCGCCCGCCCTTGAACAGCAACTCGATCACCTGGCCGGGGCGGCGGTCGTGCTGCTGCGCGGCCTGTCCCGTCCGGACTGGGCGCCGGACGCCGTCTACCTCGCCCGCCGTCGCCCGCGGTCCGCCGCGGCGTACGAGGCCTTCTTCGGAGCCCCGGTGCTGTTCGGCCAGGAGACGATGGCGGTGGTCTTCAGGGCCGCGTTGCTGGATCAGCCCGTGGCGCAGGCCAATCTGGCGCTCAATCGGCTGCTCTATGAGCACCTCGCCGAACGCGCGACGATCCGGTCGGTCGATCTGGCCGACCAGGTGCGAGAGCGCATCTGGCGCGGCCTGGGGGACGGCTGGCGAGGCGAGGCCGGCGTGGCGGCCGAGCTGGGCCTGTCGCGCCGCACGCTGCAGCGCCGCCTCGCCCTGGAGGGGCGGTCGTTCCGCGGTCTCGTCCAGGAGGTCCGCGTCGCGCTGGCCCGTCGGCTCATCCGGCATTCGGACGCCCGGCTCGGCGACATCGCCCTGGCCCTCGGCTATTCGGATCCAGCGATCTTCACCCGCTTCTTCCGCCGCCACCTGGGCGAGTCCCCCAGCGCCTGGCGCAGCGGTCAGCGGAAGGCGACGCACGACCCCAAACCATAGTCCGCCGCCGGCGCTGGCGGCCCGGGAGGGACTCGAACCCCCGACCTTCGCTTTAGGAAAGCGCTGCTCTATCCTGCTGAGCTACCGGGCCGCACGGGGGCGGTCATAGCGTGAGCGGGCCGTCAGCGGAACCCCGGCGCGGCGTGATGCCCGGACGGATCATGCTGCTTGCGCCGCCGCCGCATGCGCCGGTGCTCGCCGCAGTCGCCCGTCGCGCCGCCGAAGCCGGAGATCGCGCCCGGCGTCTAGCTCGTCCGCACCTCAAGGCCCTGCATCGCGCCCTCGTCGCGCCAGTCCTTGATCAGCTGGATGAAGGCCACCGAGCCCTTGCCGTAGGGCCCGTTTCGGGCGGCCAGCGGCGAGGGCTTGCCTTCGTTGTTGTAGTAACCGGGCGTGCATTCCTCGGCGAACTTCTGGCGCTGGATGGCGCTGTCCATCACCTCCTGGACCCAGGCGTCCTCGGCGTCCTGCGTCGCCTCGACCGCCAGGGCCTGCCGCGACTGGGCCTGGGTGATGATGTAGGCGGCGTGCTTGCTCTGCTCATTGAGCATGTGCGGGTAGTTGGCGGTGAACCCCGACTGGGCGTTGGAGAAGATGAAGCAGTTGGGAAAACCTCGCACGTGCATGCCGTGCAGGGACGAGACGCCGTCGGCCCACTTCTGGCTCAGCGTCAGGCCGTCGCGCCCGACCACGTCGTAGCCGGCCCGGCGGGTGTAGGCGGTGCCGACCTCGAAGCCCGTGGCGAAGATCAGGCAGTCGAGCTCGTACTCGACGCCGTCGACCACGACGCCCTTCTCGGTGATCCGCTCAACGCCCCGGCCGTCGGTGTCGATCAGGTGCACGTTCGGACGATTGAAGGTCGGCAGATAGTCGTCATGGAAGCAGGGACGTTTGCAGAACTGGTTGTACCAGGGCTTCAGCGCCTCGGCCTTGGCCCGGTCGGCGACGACCTGGTCGACCCTCGCGCGGATCGACTCCATCTTCTGGAAATCGGCCAGCTGAAGCAGCTCGGCCGGGTCGCCCGGCCCCATCTCGCCCTTGGCCGCGCGACGGGCGGCGGCGAGGCCCAGGTTGCGGATGATGTCGGTCCAGCCGTCGGAGACCAGGTCCTCCTTCTGCCAGCCGCCGGACACCAGGACGTTGAAGTTGTCCATTCGGTGTTGCTGCCAGCCGGGCTGAAGGCTGGCGGCCCAATCCGGATCGGTCGGCCGATTGTTGCGCACGTCGATCGACGACGGCGTGCGCTGGAACACGTAGAGTTCCTTGGCGCCCTCGCCCAGGTGCGGCACGCACTGCACCGCGGTCGCGCCGGTGCCGATGATCCCCACCCGCTTGTCGGCCAGCTTCGTCAGCCCGCCCATCGGGTCGCCGCCGGTGTAGTCGTAGTCCCAGCGGCTGGTGTGGAAGGTGTGGCCCTTGAAGCTGTCGACGCCCGGAATGCCCGGCAGCTTGGGCCGGTGCAGCGGGCCATTGGCCATGATCACATAGCGCGCCTTCATGGCGTCGCCGCGGTTGGTGCGAATGACCCAGCGGTTGATCGCCTCGTCCCACGCCATGGCGGTGACTTCGGTCTGGAAGCAGACGTCGCGGTAGAGGTCGAAGTGCTCGCCGATCTTCCGGCAGTAGTTCAGGATCTCCGGCGCACGCGTGTATTTCTCGACCGGCAGGTAGCCGACCTCCTCCAGCAGCGGCAGGTAGACGTAGCTCTCGATATCGCAGGCGGCGCCGGGATAACGGTTCCAGTACCAGGTGCCGCCGAAGTCGCCGCCCTTCTCGATCATCCGCAGGCTGGCGACGCCCGCCTCGCGCAGTCGCGCGCCGGCCAGCAGGCCGCCGAAGCCGCCCCCGATCACCGCCACCTCGACCTCGTCGGTCAGCGGCGCGCGGGAAATCTCCGCCTCGATGTAGGGGTCTTCAAGGAAGTGGCTGAAGTCGCCCTTCACCTCGACATACTGCTCGTTGCCGTCGGCGCGCAGCCGCTTGTCGCGTTCGGCCCGGTATCGCGCCCGCAGGGCCTCCACGTCGATGGCCGGAGCCTCGGCGAGTTCGGCGGTATCGGACATCATGGCACTCCGGCGCTGGCTTTTGGATGAGGGTGACGGTTTGACCCAAGGTCAGGTCAAGCCGCTCCTCGATTCCGAGTATAGGCAAACGGTCGTTTGAATCCAGACCGGGATTTCGAAGATGTCCGCGAGCCTTGAGCGTACAAGGGTCTTGCGGCATTCCAGCGACGGCAAGCCCCGCCCCTTCGCGGGAAGGATGATCGCTAAGCCCCCATCGCGCCGAGCAGGGCGGCGTGATCGTGCAGGATCACCGCCGTCGCGATCGGCTTCACATAACCTTCGAACCGTCCCTTGGCCTCGAACCGCGCGCGGAAGTCGCTGGCCCGCAAGCGGTCGAGGATCCTGGGCGAGACGCCTCCGCCGAGGTAGACGCCGCCCGCGGCTCCGAACGCCATCGCGAAGTCGCCGCAGGCCGAGCCGTAGATGGCGCAGAAGCGGTCGAGCGTCTCGCCGCAGAGGGCGTCGGCGTCGGCGTGATCCACGATCTGCCTGGGCGCGATGTCCTCCACCGTCTCGCCGCGCACCTCCGCTAGCGCCCGACGCAGGTTCACCAGCCCCGGACCCGACAGGATGCGCTCCAGCGAAACCCGGCCGAACCGGACCGTCAGGACGCGCAGCAGCTCGATCTCGAGGTCGTCGGACGGCGCGAAGGCGATGTGCCCTCCTTCGGTCACCGCGACCGCTTCGCCGCGGCCATCCCGCACCACCGCGCCGACGCCCAGACCCGTGCCCGCCCCCACGATCGCCGCCGTGCCCGCGGAATTGGGCCGGGCTTCGCCGATCAGGCCGAGGTCGTCGCCCTCGAGCCAGCGCAGCGATAGAGCCAGCGCGGCATAGTCGTTGATCAGCCGCGCGCGATCGAAGCCACAGGCCCTCAGCGCGCGCTCGGACATGTCCCAGTCGCCGTTGGTCAGATCGGCGGCGCCGTCGATGACCGGTCCCGCCACCGCGATCACCGCTTCCGTGGGCCGCTCGCCGCGCCAGTCGGCGAGGTAGCGGTCGATCGCCGCTTCCAGGCTGGGCGCGCCGGCCCGCTCGAACCCGCGCGGATCATGGAGGCGCGGGCGACCCTGGACCAGCTCGGCCACGGCGAAGCGTGCGTTGGTGCCGCCGATGTCGCCGACGAGGCGCGCGCGCGCCATGGTTCCGCGGCGCCTAGCCGCCGGCCGGAGCCGACGGTCCGGAGCCCTTGAACTCACAGACATAGTTGGCGGCGTCGTGGGGGCCGTGCGCGCCGGGGATCGGCTTGAACTCGCCGCCTCGCGCCTTGCAGTCGGCGGCCAGGCGATCGTACTCGCTCGCGCCGTCGCCGGACGGGGCGCTGGCGCAACCGGCCAGGATCAGGGCGCTCGCAAACAGAAGTGCTGCACGCATTTCGGTACTCCAGAAGTCCCTCGCGCGCAGTCTAAGGCCGACCCGCCGCCGAAGCGAGACTCTCGGGACAGATACTCTGGAGACATCTGGAGACAATCGGCCCCTTTCGGGGACAATCCGGCCCTGGTCGGCGCCGACTTCGATCCCCGCCCTCGCCGCATGCCTCAAACTGGAGACATGCGAACGCGATCGCGCTTCATAACGAGCCCGCAAGTCCGGGCCGGAGAAGGCCTGGGGCCGCGCCGTCCGGCCAGCGTCCCTGGTCTGTCGGCGACCGTCGCCGGCCGTGACGCGCGATCCTGTCCACCTGTTTCCGAACGCCCTCCGGCGCGCGGGGCCCCGCGGATCCGACCGTCGAGACATTGGGGACAGTTCAATGTCGGCTTTAGCGACCGAGATGGCTTCAGCGACCGCTTAACCGTCCTCGCCCCGGGCGATTCAGGCCAGCGCCCAGGCGTCGCGCGCGGCTTCCAGACGGGCGACCTTGGCCTCGAACGGCGCCCAGTCGTCGCGCTCGGCGATAGCGGACCACAGCCTCTCGACCTCGTCGATCAGCAGCTCCTCCGGCTCCGGCGCGGCGAACATCGGATGCTCCAGCCGCTCGGGTCGGTCGGAGTCGTAGCCGGCCAGCCGGCGGCGGAAGTCGGCGAAGCCTTCGTCGGCGTAAAGGTCGCCGCGGGGTCCGGCCAGGGCCCGGCGCTCGTCGCCGCAGAACGAGTCGAAGAAGAACGGCGCCCAGCGCACGCGATCGGCGCCCGCCTGCAGGGCGCGGAAGGCGGCGTTGACGAGTTCGATGTCCGCTTCCTCGCCCCGGCTCGCCAGCCCCAGGCGATCGAGCATCGCCCGTCGAAGGGCCTCCCGATAGGCCGGCGTGAAGCCGTCCAGCGCCTTGACCAGCGCCTCCGACGTCGTCGCCAGCGTCAGGCAGGCGGCCAGCTGCTGCAGATTCCAGAACGCCGCCTCCGGCTGCCGGCCGAAGCTGTAGAGGCCGGTCTCGTCGAAATAGGCGGCGGTGAAGTTGGGATCGTTGCGCGGCAGGAAGCGCCAGGGGCCGTAGTCAAAGCTCTCGCCGGTCACGACCATGTTGTCGGTGTTGAGCACGCCATGGACGAAGCCGGCGGACATCCAGCGCGCGACCAGCGCGGCCGTCCGACGCACCACCTCGCCCAGCAGCGCCGCGGCGCGGTCCGGCTCGTCGACCAGCTGCGGGAAGTAGGCCTCGACACAGTGATCGATCAGCAATCCGATGTTGTCGGACCGATCGAAGTAGGCCTGGCGCTGGAAGGTCCCGAAGCGGATGTGGCTGTGCGACAGCCGAACCAGCACGGCCGATCGCGTCGGGCTGGGCTCGTCGTTGCGCTCCAGCGCCTCGCCGGTCTCGATCAGGGAGAAGGCGCGGCTGGTGGGAACGCCCTGAGCCTCGAGCATGGTCGCGGCCAGCACCTCGCGCACGCCGCCCTTCAGCGTCAGCCGGCCGTCCCCCCGCCGCGACCAGGGCGTCTGGCCCGAGCCCTTGGTGGCCAGGTCCAGCAGCCGGTCGGACCCCGCCTCGCGAAGCTGCGCGAACAAGAAGCCGCGGCCGTCGCCGAGGTCGGGATTGTAGGTCCGGAACTGATGGCCGTGATAGCGCATCGCCAGCGGCCCGGGCTGGTTCTCCGGCAGCGGCTCGAACCGGCCGAAGCACCGTACCCACTCGGCGTCGGACAGCGACTCCAGCCCCACAGTCGCGGCCGCCCGGTCGTTGCGGCGACGCAGGAGGGTCTGCGGGAAATCGGCCGCCGACACCGGGTCGGCGAAGTCGGGACCCAGCCGCAGGAATTGCGGGTCAGGACGGTAGGCGGGCGAGACGGGCATCGAGCACAGATGACGACCCGGGATCGTCGGCGCAAGCTCCCCGGGTCAGAGGCCGGAGCTCCAGACCAGCCAGGCGATGTAGGCCGCGTAGGCCAGGACCAGCAGCAGACCCTCGGCGCGGGTCACCTTTCCCAGGCGACGGGCGAGCAGGATCATCAGCGCCGTCGCCGCGGCCAGGACCCAGATGTCGACCTTCGCGATGTCGCCCGGAACGGCGATCGGCTTGATGGCGGCGGTGATGCCGAGGATGCCGAGGATGTTGTAGAGGTTCGAACCCAGGATGTTGCCCAGCGCGACCTCGCCCTGCTTGCGCGCGGCCGCCATGGCGCTCGTCACCAGTTCCGGCAGCGACGTGCCGATGGCGACGATCGTCAGGCCGACCAGAGTGTCGGACACGCCCAGGCCCCGGGCCAGTTGGATGGCCCCGCCGACCAGGAGGTTGGCGCCGTAGATGGTGATGCCGATGCCGGCGGCGGCCATCGGCAGGGCCAGCCACAGGTTTGCGGCCGCCTTCGACGGCCCTTCGGCCTCGTCTTCGATGCGCTCGCCTTCAGCGTCGGGCTGCTTCCGCTCCATCAGCCAGACCAGCAGGATGTACATGGCCAGCGCGCCAATGCCGGCGAAGCCCATCTCCCGCGTCAGGAATCCCGTGGTGGTCGCCCAGACCAGGCCGCCGGTGGCGACGATGAGAATGAGCGAATCCCGCCGGAACGCGCGCCGATTCACCGCCAGGGGCGCGACCAGGGCCGTCACGCCGAGGATCAGCAGGCTGTTGGAGATATTGGACCCGACGACGTTGCCGACGGCGATGCCGGGCGAACCCGCGAAGGCTGCCTGAAGGCTGGTGACCAGCTCGGGTGTCGAAGTGCCGAAGCCGACCAGCGTCAGACCGATGAGCAGGGGGCTGACCCCGAGCCTGCGCGCCGCGCTGGATGCGCCGCGCACCAGCAGGTCGCCGCCGGCCGCCAGCATCGCGAGCCCCGCGAGAATACTCAGCCAAAGCGTCATGAGCCACCTCCCCCTCCGGAAATGGCCCGGTTTGACGCGACCCGCAACGAAAACCGGCCGGCGGGGATCGGACGGCGTCCAGGTGTCGCCCGCCACCCGAATTGCGGCCGGGGCGCGTCCGGCGCGGCGCCCCGCGTACGTCCGGTTTCGATTGGGCGCCTCCCCCCCGCATGGTACGTCCAGGCCATGTCCCGCAAGTTCACACTCGATTTCCTGAAGACCGAGGCCGCCTCCGGCCTGGTGCTCGCCGCCGCGGCCCTCATCGCCGTGCTGATGGCCAACTCGCCGCTGCGCGAGGCCTATTACGCCTTCGTGAAGGCGCCCTTCACGCTGCAGGTCGGAGCGTTCGAGGAGACCCGCACGGTCCTCAAATGGACCAAGGACGGCCTGATGGCCGTGTTCTTCTTCGTGGTCGGACTCGAGATCAAACACGAGGTGCTGCGGGGCGAGCTGTCGAATCCGCGCAAGCTGGCGCTCCCCGTGATCGCGGCGGTCGGCGGCATCGTCGTGCCGGCTCTCGTTTTCCTGGCCTTCAACCTCGGCGCGGAGGGGCAGCCGGGCGGCTGGCCGATCCCGACCGCGACCGACGTCGCTTTCGCTCTTGCCGCTCTGGCCATCGGGGCGCCGAAACTGCCGGCGTCGCTGCGGGTGTTCCTGCTCACCCTCGCCATCGCGGACGACCTGGGGGCCGTCGCCCTGATCGCGCTCCTCTACACGGCCGACCTCGACCCCATGGCGCTGGGCGGCGCCCTCGGCGGCCTGGCGTTCATGGTCTGGATCGGCCGCTGGAAACGGATGCCGCCGCTGCTGTTCGCGGCCGCCTTCCTGGTCGTCTGGGCGTTCACCCTGACGTCCGGGGTGAACACCTCCCTGGCGGGAGTGGCCGCCGCCCTGACCGTTCCGATCGCCCCGCGCCGCGATGGCGAGGAGGGCGTGTTGAAGCACTACATGGAGGCGCTGCACCCCTACGTCGCCTGGGGCGTGCTGCCGTTCTTCGCCTTCGTGGCGGCCGGCGTATCGTTCGACGCCTTCCCGGCCGAGGGGCTGTTGGCGCCGCTCCCAGTCGGCATCGCGCTGGGTCTGTGGATCGGCAAGCCCGTCGGCGTCTTCGGGGCCGCCGCCCTGGCCGCCGCGCTCCGGCTGGGCCACAGGCCCAGCGGCTCGACGTGGCTGCAGCTGCTTGGCGTGTCCATGCTTTGCGGCGTCGGCTTCACCATGAGCCTGTTCATCGGCGGCCTCGCCTTCCATGACGGCGGAGCCGCCGCCGAAGTGCAGCTGGGCGTTATTGCCGGGTCGCTTCTGTCGGTGATCGTCGGCGTTCTGACGCTGCGGCTGGCCGGGAATCGACGCCCCGGTCGATGACCCGTGTTTTTTGACGCTCGCGCTGTCACCTTAGCGACACGAATCGCAGTTTCCGTTGTGGCGCAAGGCTTTGACAGTTGCGCAGGTTTCCCGGCGCACCGTAGGTGAACGCCGTGCACTTACGGTGGCGTCGTCGCCTCCGTCCTGGGCACTGAAAACCGCGCGGGCTCCCCACCGGCGCTTCATTACGGGACAGGAAATGCGTTTCTCACAAGTTCTCCGCGCGTCGGCGTCCGCCGTCGTGCTTTCCGCCATGTTTGCCGGCGCGGCTTACGCCCAGGACGCCGAAGCCGACGAAGCCACCGTCGACGCGATCATCGTCACCGCCCAGAAGCGCGAGCAGAGCCTTCAGGACGTGCCGATCGTGGTCACCGCCGTCGGCGAGCAGCAGCTCGAAGACGCCGGCGTCAAGGATATCAAGGACCTGACGGTTCTGACCCCCGGCCTGCTCGTCACCTCGACCTCGAGCGAGACGGTCACCACGGCGCGTATTCGCGGCGTCGGCACCGTCGGCGACAACCCCGGCCTGGAATCCTCGGTCGGCGTCGTGATCGACGGCGTCTACCGCCCGCGCAACGGCGTCGGCTTCGGCGATCTGGGCGAAATGGAACGCATCGAGGTGCTGAAGGGACCGCAAGGCACCCTGTTCGGCAAGAACACCTCGGCCGGCGTCATCAACGTCATCACCAAGCAGCCGGAATTCACCTTCGGCGCCGAGGGCGAACTCACCGCCGGCAACTTCGGCGCGCTCGGCGCGGCGGTGTCGGTCACCGGCCCGCTCATCGAGGATAAGCTGGCCGGCCGCCTGTTCGTCGTGAAGCGCGAGCGTGACGGCTTCTACGACGTGCGCACCGGCGACGGTCCGCGCACCAACACCGAAGACGCGAACCAGAACTTCTACAGCGTCCGCGGCCAGCTGCTGGCCACGCCGACCGATACGCTCGATGTCCGCGTCATCGCCGACTACACCAAGCGCGACGAAGACTGCTGCGCCGCCGTCGCCACGGTCCGCAACCCGACCCGCCAAGGCTACATCGACACCCTGTCGGCCTCGGACTCCGGCGTCCTGAACCCGCTCGATCCGTCCAAGCGTATCGCCTATTCGAACCGCGACACCACGCAGGAAATCGAGGACAAGGGCCTGTCCGCCGAGGTCACCTGGGATACGCCCTGGCTGAACGACGCGACCCTGACCTCGGTCAGCGCCTGGCGTGAGTTCTACAACCTCAGCGCCCAGGACAGCGACTTCTCGACGGCCGACGTCTGGTACCGTCCGGCGGATGGCCGCAACTTCGTGCGCTTCGAGCAGTTCAGCCAGGAGTTCCGCCTGGCCGGCCAGACCGACAGCCTCAACTGGCTGGTCGGCATGTTCGCCGCCAAGGAAAAGCTCGGCACCGGCCAGACGCTGCTGTTCGGCGATGACTACCGTTCGTACTTCAGCCTGATCGCCTCGGGCGGCCTGACGCAAAACGCCTTGCCCGGCGCCTATTACGTCTCGGGCACGGGCCAGAACGACCAGCATCAGCAGGAGTCGGAGAGCCTCGCGTTCTTCACCAACAACTCCTACGCGTTCACCGAGCAGCTCGAACTGACCGTCGGCCTTCGCTACACCCGTGAAGAGAAGACCCTTCAGACCCAGTACAACAACCTCGGCACGGGCCTGCCCTGCTTCGCGCTGAGCCTCTGCCTGCCGTGGACCGATTCCAACTTCAACAATGCCGACAACAGCCAGTCGCGCACCGAGAAGGAATGGAGCGGCACCGCCAAGCTGGCCTACCGGTTCAGCCCGAGCCTGATGGGTTACGTCTCCTACGCCCGCGGCTACAAGGCCGGCGGCTTCAACCTCGACCGCGCCCGCACCCTGGTGTCGACGACGGTGGCCCCGTACTACACGCTGAACCCGGACACGAGCTTCGACGCCGAGTTCGTCGACAGCTACGAAGTGGGTCTGAAGAGCACCCTGTTCGACCGCTCGCTGCTGCTGAACCTCTCGGGCTTCATCCAGAACTACGAGGGCTTCCAGCTCAACGCCTTCACGGGCGTCAGCTTCATCGTCACGTCGATCCCGGAAGTGAACTCGCGCGGCTTCGACGCCGACTTCGTCTGGTTCTCGCCGGTCGACGGCCTTCGCTTCCAGGGCGGCGTGACCTACGCCGACACCGAGTACGGCGACTTCACGCCGCCGGCCGGCGCCTCGCTCCTGCTGCCGGGCAACAACATGTCGTTCGCGCCGCTGTGGTCGGGCTCGCTCTCGGGCAGCTACGAGACGGACGTGGGTGAGGACTTCACCTTCCGCGCCAGCCTCAGCGCCAAGTTCACGACGGAGTACAACACCGGCTCCGACCTGAACCCGCTGAAGGTCCAGGACGACCTCGCCCTGCTGAACGGCCGTATCGCGTTCGGCGCGCGGGACGACCGCTGGTCGCTCGAACTTTGGGGCCAGAACCTGACGGACGAGGACTACTATCAAGTCGTCTTCGACGCGCCGCTGCAGAACGTGACCAGCGCGACGCCGGGGGCCCTGCCCACCACCAACGCGCTGAACGCCTTCATGGGCGCGCCGCGCACCTACGGCGCCACCCTGCGGGCCAAGTTCTAGGCCTGACGGACACGTCAAACGAATGGGGCGGCCCGGGGCAATCCGGGCCGCCCTTTTTCGTTGGCCCACGGGCCGTGCGTATCGAGGGCGGGCCCTCAGGCGAGGGCGGCCCGGAGCTTCGCGCCCGTCTCCTCGATCGCCGCCGGCACCGCCGCGCAAAAGGCGGACAGGGTATAGAAGTCGTGGACGAAGGCGCTGTACTCGATGTGCTCGGCCTGGCCGCCGGCGGCGTTGATGGCGGCGGCGTAGGCCTTGCCCTCGTCCTTCAGCGGATCGAACCCGGCGGTGACGACCAGGGCGGGAGCCACGCCCGATAGATCGGCCTTCACCGGCTCAGCGCGCGCCTGTTGCGGGTGACCGGCGGCGGCGAGGTGATTGCCGAACCATTCCATGACCTCGGCCGTTAGCAGGTGGCCGGTCGCCAGGTCCCGGCGCGATGCGGTGTCCTGGATCATGGCCGTGGCCGGATAGAGCAGCAGCTGGAAAGCCAGCTTGCGCGCCGGATCGTCCCGCATGTCCAGCGCCACGCTGGCCGACAGATTGCCGCCCGCCGAACAGCCGCCGACGGCGATGCGAGCCGGGTCGAAGCCGATCTCGGCGGCATGGTCGAAGGCCCAGCGCAGCGACGCAAGCGCGTCGTCGTGCGCCGCCGGGAACGGGTGCTCCGGGGCCAGGCGATAGTCGACCGACAGCACCCGCGCGCCCGACGCGGCCGCCAGTCGCCGCAGGAAGCTGTCATGGCTGTCCAGGTCGCCGATCACGAAGCCGCCGCCGTGAAAATAGACGAGCCCCGGTCCGATGGCGGGAGCCCCCTTCGGCGTGTAAAGCCGGGCCTTGAGCGGTCCCTCGGCGCCGCCGACCTCCAGATCGCGAACCTCCAGATCGGTCGGCGCGCCGGCGTCGACCCCGACCCGCTGGGCGCGATAGCCCTCGCGGATCATGGCCGGCGGCAGGGTGCTCAGCGGCGGCATCTCGACGGCGTTGGTGGCGTCGAGCAGCGCGCGGAATCCGGGATCCATCGTCATCATCTTGTCCTTCAGACCGTGACCACGCCGGCGCCCGGCGGGTTGGCGTAGATATCCTTCACCAGGGCGTCGCGACGTTCGAGCGTCGCGCGCTGGTTCACATAGCCCTTGTCGGTGATCTCGCCCGCGTCGATCGAGGGCGGCTCGGTCATGATCACGAACCGTCCGACACGGCGCGACGAACCGCCGGCGGTCGCGTTGAACGCCGCCAGCTTCTCGGCGATCAGCGCGGTCAGCTTCTCCAGCGGCGTTCCCGGCCCCTCGTCGGCGGCCAAAGTCTGCATGCCGGCCATCGACGGCCAGAACAGCGCGCCGATGAACGGCTTGTCCTGACCGCAGATCACCGCGTCCATCACCCAGGGGCTGCAGGCCGCGACCAGGTCCGGGCGCAGCGTGCCGACGCTGACCCAGGTGCCGCTGTCGAGCTTGAAGTCCTCGGTCACGCGGCCGTCGAAGACCATGCCCTGCGCCGGATCGTCATCGTCCAGGAACTTCGCCGCGTCGCCGAGCTTGTAGAAGCCCTCCTCGTCGAAGGCGGCGGCCGTCCTTTCCGGGTCATTGTGGTAACCGCTGGTGACGGTCGGCCCCTTCACCCGGACCTCGTACTTGGAGCCGTTGGGGACCAGCTTGATGGTCACTCCAGGCACCGGCAGGCCGACCAAGCCGACCTGTTCGGTCGCCCAGTGCGTGACCGTCACCCCCTGGGTCTCGGTCGCGCCGTACATGGTGGTCAGCGGAATCCGGTGACCGGTTTCGGCGATGGCCAGGGCCTGCAGCCGCTCGTTGACGTCGTTCGACAGCGTCGCGCCGCCGTAACCCATGTAGCGCAGGTTCTTGAAGAACGAGGCGCGCAGCACCGGATCGCGCTCCATGGCCTCTGCCAGCATGCCGAAGGCGATGGGGGCGGAGCCGAACACGACCGGAGAGACCTCGTAGAGGTTCTTGATCGTGGTCTCGAACAGGCCGGGGATCGGTTTCCCCTCATCCAGGTGCACCGTCCCGCCGCTCCACAGCACGCCGTTGAAGCTGATGTTGCCGGCGCTGATATGGCTCCAGGGCATCCACTCCAGGCTCTGGGGAACGAGGTCGGGATCCGGCTCCTCGGCGCGCAGCCCTTCGCCGCCGGCGATGGTCGCCGCCATCATGCCGAAGGTCTGGGGCACGCCCTTGGGCATGCCGGTCGAGCCAGAGGTAAACAGGTACTTGGCCACCGTTTCGTGGCCGAGGGCCTCGCGCGCGGCCTCGACCGCCGGGCCTGGCTTGGTCGCGAGCAGGTCGGCGAGCGAGATCGCGCCCTCGCCCTCGCCGTCGGCGGTGACGAACACCAGGTTGGGATTCGTCTCGCGCAGGGTCTGGAACGCCCGCTCGAACATCGCGCCCGACTGGGCGAACACGACCTTCGGCTTCACCACCGCCGCGCAGTGCTTGAGCTTGGCGTGATCGGACGAGATCAGGCTGTAGGCCGGGCTGATCGGCGCCACCGGCACGCCGGCGGTGTAGCAGCCGAGAGTGACCAGCGCGTGCTCGATCGAGTTGGCCGAGAGCACCATGACGCTGTCGGCGCCCGTCAGGCCGCGATCGAGGAGCCATTGGGCGATGCTCTCGGCGGCGTCGAGCGCCTCGCCGTAGGTGACCTGGCGCCAGGGACCGTGGCCAGGCTCGCGCTGCTTCATCCAGGGGCGGTCCGGGTGCGCTCGCGCCTTCTCCCGCAGCAGGTGGGCGATCGAGCGGGGCCCTTCGCCCGGCGGGTGGTTCGAGCGCACGAGGATCGCGCCATCGGCGCGACGCTCGACCGTGACATCCGGCCCCTTCTGCGGCAACGGTTTGAAGGGAACCTTCGGGGCGGCTGCGGCGGCGGACGCCGCACCGTCGGCGGGGGTCATGGGCGGTTTCCTGGAGCGTTTGTTATCGTTGTTCTCTTGAGACTACCCCTGCCCCAAGGGGAGTCAAACGGGCGGCGGCCAGGCATTGCGCCCTTCGACACGCCGCTGCGCGGCTGCTCAGGATGACGTGCGGGGGCATACCCCGCTACGTCATGGTGAGCAGCGCGAAGCGCGTGTCGAACCGCGCTGGGCCTCACAACCCCTCCAACCAGCCCAGCAGCAGGCGGGTCACCTCTTCCGGCGCCTCCTGCTGAGTCCAGTGACCGACGCCGGGCAGGACGTGCGCGCCCTGCAGGCCCGGCAGGTGCGGCGCCATGTAGTCGACCGGGTTCACACCGGGGATCATCTTCAGCACCAGGTCGCGCTCGCCGCCGATGAAAAAGGACGGCTGCTCGATCCGGCGGTCCTTGAACTGCTGCAGCCAGTCGAAGTCGCGCTGATGGTTGCGGTAGCGGCTGAGCGGTCCGAAGAAGCCCGACACGGTGAACTCACGGGTGAAGTAGTCTTCGTCTTCCTTCGACAGCCAGGCGGGGAACGGATCGGGGTCCGGCAGGCGGTCGAGCAGCGACGCGCCGTGCGGCTTGTCGACCGGCCAGGTCCCGTCCGGCGCATCGCCGCTGATGGCGTAGTAGAACTTGCGGATCGCCGCGCGCGGGTCAGCGCCCAGCTCCGCCTCGGCCGGGCCGACGTCCTGGAAGTAGACCTGGTAGAAGAACCGGCCCTTGTCGGTGAAAGCGGCCTTGATCACGTCCAGGAACTGCACCTGCGGCACGCCGGTGTAGGGCACCGAGAGGCCGGCGACCGCGCTGACCCGGTCCGGCCGCGTCAAGGCGGTGTTCCAGACGATCGGCGCGCCCCAGTCGTGGCCGATCAGGATGCCGGTCCCGTCGCTCGACAGGTGCTCGATCACCCCGGCGACATCGGCGGTGATCCGCTCCAGGCTGTAGTCCTCGACCCGTCCCGGCTTGTCCGATCCGCCGTAGCCGCGCACGTCTATGGCGCAGGCGGTGAAGCCGGCTGCCGCGATTGGCGCGATCTGGTGGCGCCAGCTGTACCAGCTCTCCGGAAAGCCATGGACCATGACCACCAGCGGCCCTGAGCCCTCGACCACGGCCCGCAGGTTGATTCCGTTGGTCGGGATGGTGACGAAGTTCGGCATGGCTTCCCCCGGATTTTGGCCCAGACGATCACCGGCGACGTCGGGGCAGGCAAGCGTGGCGTGTCCCGGGTGTCTTCATTCGTGTTTCGAACGCCTCCCGACGGGCCGGCCGGAGGGTCAGGAGGGGCTGTTCAGGAGAGTCTATCGCCGCCGAAGACAGGGGGGAGAAACGACCGGAGAACCCCGAGACGGCTGCAGCTTATGTGGGACCCGTGAAGGGCGCACTGGGCGGCTGGAGGGCAGATTGGCGCGTCCACCGCCCGGACATGGCGCGCGCGGAGGGGGCGGATTGTCTCCGGATGTCTTCCTTTGTCCCGCGAGTATCCGTCCCGGAAGTCCCGCATCGGCGGATCGCCGATGTTCTCATTTTGTGCTTTCCGGTTGCGCCGGCCGATGCTAGCTTCAACCCATGAGCGAGCCCAAGCCCCCCGGCGTCGAGGAGACGCCCGCGCCGTTCGATGCCGAGGCGGACGTGCTGCCGCTTTCGGCTGAGGAAGAGGCCGCGCTGCTGGAGGCGGAGGCCGACGCGGACGCCGGACGGGTGGTGCCGCATTCTGAAGTGGCGAAGTGGATGCAGACGATTATCGACGGCAACCCCCAGCCGATGCCCAAAGAGTGGCTCGAGTAACCTGGACCCGGCGCGGCCTCGCCAACCTGAACGCGATTTTCGCCTACATCCATGGTGAGAACCCGGCTGCGGCAGCTCGCGTCTTCCTCAAGCTTCGTCGCGCCGCGGACGCCCTCGACATCCAGCCGAACCGTGGCCGTCCCATAGGCGGCGGCCGGCGCGAGCTGACGACCGTCCATCCCTACCTCATCCGCTACCGGGTGACGGCGGAGGGCGTGGAAATCCTCCAAGTCCGTCATGGCGCCCGCAAGCCGGACGTGCGGTAGCTACCCCACCATCCGTTCCCGCCCTTCCCAGTAGGGCTTCCTCAGCTCGCGCCTCAGCACCTTGCCGGACGGGTTCCTCGGCAGGGCGTCGATGAAGTCGATGCTCTTGGGGGCCTTGTAGCCGGCGATGCGGGTGCGGACGTGGGCGATGATGTCGTCGGCCGTGGCGGCGGCGCCCGGCTTGAGCACGACGACGCCCTTCACCGCCTCGCCCCAGCGCTCGTCCGGCACGCCGATGACGGCGGCGTCGGCGACGGCGGGATGGCTGAACAGCGCGTTCTCGACCTCGGCCGGATAGACGTTCTCGCCGCCGCTGACGATCATGTCCTTCACCCGGTCGTAGATGTAGAGGTAGCCCTCGTCGTCGAAATAGCCGGCGTCGCCGCTCGAGAACCAGCCCTCGGGGCAGATCGCCTCCTTGGTGGCGTCCGGCCGGTTCCAGTAACCCTTCATCACGCCCCGGGCGCGGATTTGCACCTCGCCGACCTCGCCCGGCTTGCCGACCTCGCCCGTCGGGGTGAGCACGCGGATCTCGAAGCCCGGCCAGGGCTTGCCGCAGGAGCGCAGCTTGTCGCGCTCGGAGGCGTGGTCCTCGGGCGGCAGGTAGGTGGCGGCGCCGATGGTCTCGGTCAGGCCGTAGAGCTGGGTGAAGCCGCAGCCGAACACGTCCTGGGCCCGGCGCAGCACGGCCTCGGAGATCGGCGAGGCGCCGTAGAAAATCTTCTGCAGGCGGCTGAAGTCCGCGCCCTCGATGGCCGGGTTCTGCAGCAGCATGTTGATGATCGTCGGGGCCAGGAAGGCGTAGTTCACCTGCTGGTCCTGCAGCCGCTCGATGATCTCGGTCGGATTGACCTCGCGGGTCAGGATGTTGCGCACCCCCTGCAGGGTCGCCAGCAGGCCGCAGTTGGTGCCCGCGACGTGGAACAGCGGCATGACGCTGAGGTTGGTCTGGCCGGCTTCATAGCGCGCCCAGCCGGCGTCGATGGCGCAGTGGAACAGGGTCTGGAAGTTGGCCTCGGTCAGTTGCACGCCCTTGGGCAGGCCGGTGGTGCCCGAGGTGTAGAGCTGGATGACGTCGTCCTGCGCATCGGCCGGCAGCATCGGGTCGGTCGCCGGATAGGCGGCGATCCACGACCGGAAGTCGGGCCAGCGCGGATGGCCGGGCTCGAACTGGATCAGGCCCTTCAGGTCGGGCAGGTCGCCGACGATCATGTCGACCACGCCGCCGAAGTCCTCGCCGACGAACAGCAGCTTCGCGCCGGCGTCCTTGAGGATGAAGGCGACCTCCGGCGGGGCCAGCCGCCAGTTGACCGGAGCCAGGGTGACGCGGGCCTTCACCGCGCCGAGCCAGAGCGGGAAGAAGTCGTCGATGTTCTTCGCCAGCACGCCGATCCGGTCGCCGGGCTGGAGGCCCTGGGCCAGCAGGGCGTTGGCGACCTGGCTGGCCATGGCGTCGAGCTCGCGGAACGTCGTCTCCCGCCCCTCGAACCAGAAGGCGACCGCGTCCGGCCGCTCGCGGGCCTGCACGCGCGGAATGTCGGCCACCGAATGGATGTCGGCGAGGTCGGTCATGATGCGTTTCCTATCGCTGGCCGCGCCTCTGACGGGCGCTGGTCTCCGCAAATTTGCATGACGCGGGCGGAAAGCAAAAGAGCCGCCGGATCGCTCCGGCGGCTCTTCGCTGTGGGTCGGTGCGTGGTTCGACACGCTGGCTTCGCCCGCTGCTCACCATGACTATTGAGAACAGTCATCCTGAGCAGCCGCGAAGCGGCGTGTCGAAGGACGCAACTACTCCGCCGCCTGCGGCGGGGCGTAGCCGAGCATGGCCTTGGTTTCCAGGAACTCGTGGAAGCCGTAGTCGCCCCACTCCCGGCCGTTGCCGCTCATCTTGTAGCCGCCGAACGGCGCCATCAGGTCGCCGCCGCCGCCGTTGATCGAGACCTGGCCGGCGCGCAGCTTGCTCGCCACCTCGCGGATCTTTGCCTGGTCCGTGCCCGAGACGTAGGCCGCCAGACCGTACTCGGTGTCGTTGCCGACCTGCACGGCCTCATCGACGCTGTCGTAGCCGAGGATCGAGACGACCGGGCCGAAGATCTCTTCCTTGGCGATGGTCATGTCGTTGGTGACGTTGGCGAAAATGGTCGGCTTGACGAAGTAGCCCTTGTCGAGGCCGTCCGGACGGCCGACGCCGCCGGTGACCAGGGTCGCGCCCTCGTCGATGCCGGCCTGGATCAGCTTCTGGATCTTGTTGAACTGCACTTCCGACACGACCGGACCCATCTGGGCGTTGCCCTTCGGGTCGCCGACGGTCGTCGATTCAGCGGCGGCCTTGGCGATCTGGATCACCTCGTCCATGCGCTTGGCCGGGACCAGCATGCGGGTCGGAGCGTTGCAGGACTGGCCGGAGTTCATCATCACCGAGCGGACGCCGCCGGTGACAGCCGCCTGGAAGTCGGCGTCGTCGAGGATGATGTTCGGGCTCTTGCCGCCCAGTTCCTGGGCGACGCGCTTGACGGTCGGGGCGGCGTTCTTGGCCACCTCGATGCCGGCGCGGGTCGAGCCGGTGAAGGAGACCATGTCGATCTCCGGATGGCTCGAGATGGCGGCGCCCACTTCCGGGCCGTCGCCGTTGACCAGGTTGAACACGCCGGCCGGCACGCCGGCGGCATGCATGATCTCGGCCCAGATGTAGCCCGAGAACGGCGCGACTTCCGAGGGCTTCAGCACCATGGTGCAGCCGACGGCCAGGGCCGGGGCGACCTTGCAGGCGATCTGGTTCACCGGCCAGTTCCAGGGCGTGATCATGCCGCAGACGCCGATCGGCTCCTTGACGATACGGGTCGGGCCGCGGTCCTCGACGAACTTGAAGCTCTTCAGCACCGCCAGCGCGGTCTGGGTGTGGGCCAGGCCCATCGCCGCCTGGGCGCGCTGCGCCAGCGAGGCGGGAGCGCCCATTTCCTCGGTGATGGCGTCGGCCATGTCGCCATAGCGCTTCTGGTACTCGGCGATGATGCGCTCGAGCAGGTCGGCGCGCTCCTCGACCGAGGTCTGGGAGAACGAAGCGAACGCCTTGCGGGCGGCCTTGGCGGCCCGGTCGACGTCGGCGGCCGTGCCCATCGAGATCTGGCCGCAGACCTCTTCGGTCGCCGGGTTGATGACGTCGAGGGTCTTCGGCGTGATGGGATCGACCCACTGACCGTCGATGTAGAACTTCGTGTAGTCGCGCATCACCATCTCCCTTGGCGTCGAGGCGGGCCTCTCCGGGAGGCCTCTTCAAACGTTAGTTTAGTTATCGCGGTTCAGGTGTGGAAGGGGCCTTCTCACAGCTGGTGCACGTGCGGCTGGCCCGCCACCGGACTGCGCGTCTTGAGCACGTAGTCGGCGCGGATCGAGCCGATGTAGAGGTCCATAAGGTCCGGCCCGCCCCAGGTGACGTTGGTCGGGTGGTTGATCACCGCGCCCGACGGATCATGACAGACGACTTCGACTTGGCCCGACGGCGTGATGGCCACGACCTTGTTGGCGGCGGGCAGGCAGACCCACAGGTTTCCCTCCGCGTCCATGCCGACGCCGTCTGTGTAGCCGAGGTCCTCGGGATGGTGGGCGGCGTCCGCCTCGGCCTGAGCCTGCGCGGCGTCGACGAGGCGGCCGAGCACCGGGCCGTAGCGCTCGCCCGGCCCCAACTTGCCGCCGGGCAGGACCTCGAAGCGCAGCACGTCGGCGGCGCTGGTCTGAGCGCAATAGAGCCAGCGATCGTCGGCCGACAGCGCCATCCCGTTGGGAAACTTCAGCCCGTCGGCGACGATCTCGCTCGAACCGTCCGGCCGCAGCACGAAGATGAAGCCGTCGGCGCGGCCGTCCAGCGCCTGGGGCCAGGTCTCGGCGTGGGTCGAGTTGGCGCACCAGATGTTCCCGGCGCGGTCGAGCACCGGGTAGTTGGCGCTGGTCAGCCGCCGCCCCCCGACCTCGGCGACCAGGGTCTCATGCGCGCCGGTCAGCGGGTCGAACCGTTGCAGCGGCCCCTCCTCCCGATCGTAGATGCCGAAGTTGGCGATCAGGATGCGGCCCTGCAGGTCCATGTTGATGCCGTTGGGCGCGCCGCCCTTCGGACCCATGCGCACGAAGGCGCCGGACGGATGGATCTCGGCCACCGCGCACTGGTGGTCCGAGGCGAACACCCGGCCGTCCTTGCCGACGACCACGTCCTCGGGCCGGTCGATGCCGACCGCGATCTTCTCGAAGGCGGACACCGGAATCTGCTGGACCATTCCCTACCCCTTTTCCGATGGCCCCCGCGCAGGCGGGGGTCCAAGCTGGCTCGGCTTGGGTCCCCGCCTTCACGGGCACGCTCGGTGTTTGTGGTGTCTACCAGAGCAGGTCGGGGGGCGTTCCGTCCAGCATCTCGGCGATGCGGCGGCGCGTGCCGCCGGTCGCGCCCTCCGGCAGGGCGCGCGGGTCGAACCACTCACAACGCAAGATCTCGCCCTTGGCGGTCGGCGGCGTCAAGGTCCAGGCGTCGAGTCGGTAGAGCACCACATGATCGCCGGGAAAGACGGCGCGGTTGTCGTGCGCCGACAGCAGCGTCAGCCGGCCGGCCGGGCGGACGCCGGCCTCTTCCTCAAGCTCCCGGATCGCCGATTCCTCGAGCGCCTCGCCGCGCTCCACGCCGCCGCCGGGGAAGTGCCAGCCCGGCGTATAGCTGTGCTCGATCAGCAGAACGCGCCCCTCGTCGTCGAAAACCATCACCCGCACGCCCAGCGTCAGCCCCCGCAGGCGCCGCATGGCGAAGCGATAGGCCGGCAGCAGCCAGCGATAGAGGCGACGCTTGAGGGACATCGCCGCAGCCTACGACGGCGACTTGCGGCGCGCGAGGCCGGGGGCTAAAGCCCGGATCACAAATTCATCCGGAGTTCGACATGTCCGAAGGCTATCTCGCGATCTGCATCATCCTCGGCTTCGTCGTCGTGCTCGGCGCCCTGAACGTCTTCGAGTTCGGCAGCGTCGACTGACCCACGCCGTCCTGCCATGAACGGCGTCGCGCTGGTCACAGCCGCCGGCCGGCGCATCGGCCGCGCCCTGGCGCTGGAAGCCGCCCGCGCGGGCTTTGACGTCGCCGTCCACCAACGCCACGCCGACTCCGACGGCGAGGAGACCGTCGCCGCCATCCGCAATCTGGGCCGCCAGGCGGTCCTGCTGTCGGGCGACCTGACCGCCCCCGACGCCGGCACGCTCGTGGCGCGGGCCGAGGCCCTCGGGCCCGTGACCCTGCTGGTCAACAACGCCTCGCTGTTCCTCGACGACCGGCTGGAGACGGCGACGGCCGCCGACCTCGACGCCCACATGGCGACCAACGTCCGGGCTCCGGTGATGCTCGCCCAGGCCTTCGTCGCCGCCCTGCAGGCCGACCGCGCCGGGCTGGTGGTCAACATCATCGATCAGCGAGTCTGGCGGCCGACGCCGCAGTACTTCGGCTACAGCCTGAGCAAGGCCGCCCTCTGGCACGCCACCCGGACCATGGCCCAGGCGCTGGCGCCGCGCATCCGCGTCAACGCGATCGGCCCAGGGCCCACGTTCGGCTCGGTCCACCAGGCGCCGGGCAGCTTCGAGGCCGAGGCGGCGGGCACGCCGCTCGGCCGTCGGGTGACCGGCGAGGACATCGCCGCGGCGCTGCGCTACCTCATTGACGCAAGGGCGGTCACGGGCCAGATGATCGCCGTGGACAGCGGCCAGCATCTCGCCTGGCGGACGCCGGACATCGTCGATTTCCAGAGCTGAGGGCGCCGTGGCCGCTTCTCCCCTTCACGACCAACCGGAGGCCCCCGCCACCAACGCCAAGGTCATCATCACCAAGGTCTTCGTGCGCGGCCTGACGGTCGAGGCCGAGGTCGGGGTCTATCGACACGAGTACGGCCAGACCCAGCCGCTGGTCATCGACGTCGAGCTGGATGTCGCGGCCGCCGGCGCCCGACATCTGGGCGACACCCTCAACTACGAAACCATCCGCAACGACGCCAAGGCGCTCGCGGCGTCCGGCCACATCGAACTGGTCGAGGTCTTCGCCGAGCGACTGGCCGAGCTGTGTCTGGCCGATCCGCGCGTCACCCGCGCCAGGGTGCGGGTCGAAAAACCTCTGGCGCTGGCCCCCGACGCCGTCGCCGCCGGCGTCGAGATCACGGCGGTCCGCGCCTGACCGGCCTCTCCCATGGCGCGCGGCTGGCCCCGCTGCGGCCGCCGACGACCTGGCGGCTGGAGGGCGACGTCCTCATCGAGACCACGGGCAGGCGCGAGCGCCGCTGGCCTCTGGCCGGGGCGCGCCGCCTGATCCTGGCCCCGCCGGGACCGGACGGCCGATGCGGCGCCTGGCTGGCCTTCCGTCGCCGGCGCATCACCCTGACCTCGCACAGCTGGGAGGGGCCGGGCCGGTTCGAGGACCGCAGCGAGACCTATGGCGCCCTGGTCCGCGCCGTCGCCGGCAGGCTGGCGGAGGTCGCGCCGGCCGCGCGGGTCGTCCAGGCCGGCCTCGGCCCCCAGGGCGCCGTAACCTGGACCATCGCCCTGCTCAGCGCGGGCGTGGGGGCTCTCCTGCTGTTCTCCCTGACCGCCGGCGCGTTCGGGCTGGGCGTCAGCCTGGCGGCGCGTCTGTCGTTTCCGCTGCTGCTGATCTTCGCGGTGACGCCGTGGCTGCGCCCGGCGGCTCCGCCGCTCGATCCGCGCGACCTGCCCCGCGCCCTGGTTCCGTAGGGAGCGGATTTGCGTCGCCGGGCGTTTGCGGCGAGCATGCCCACGACTGTTTGGAGGCAGCCGATGACCGAGACCGTTCCCGTCGCCAAGCCACATGAGGATCGCGTCCTCCCGGCCGTGGTCTATGCGCTCTACATCTTCGGTGCGATGTCGGTGCTGCTGACCGTCGTCATCGGCCTGGTCATCGCCTACGCCAACCGCACGACGGCGGGACCGCGAATGGCGACCCACTACGACTTCCTGATCCAGACGTTCTGGAAGACGATCTGGTGGTTTCTGATCGGGGTCGCCCTCTGCATCGTCGGCGGCGTTCTGTCGCTGATCCTGATCGGTCTCCCGATCCTGGCCGTGGGCATCCTGATTGTCTGCGTGGTGGGGGTCTGGTTCTACGTCCGGTGCGTGGTCGGCCTGGTGTATCTGGCCCAGGACGAAGCCTATCCCCGACCCGACGCGTGGCTGCTCTAGAGGCGCCGCAACCCCTTATAGCCTAAGGAACGGGCACTTCTTCAAAGAGCTCTCCCCTGAGGGTTGCAGGCGGGTGACCTCCCCCGCCGCGCCTGCCGCACTCGCGTGGGTTCGACGCGAGGAAGACGGGGGCAGGCATGGTTTCGAGGATCCTGAGATTGCTGCTGGGGGCGGCGCTTCTGGCCTTGGGCTGGGCCGTTCTCGCGCCGAAGGGCGTCGTCGACATCACCCTGCCGGCCGTGCCGCTCGGCCTGTTCGAGGGACACCGGCCCTTCATCGGCTGGGGTGTCTCCCTGCTGGGACTTGCGGCGGTCCTGTCCGCGGTCCTGCCCGGCGGCGGCGGCGGCGGTCGCGGGCGCCGGTCCGCGCCGGCGGTTGATGTCGACGTCGCTCCGGAGCCGTCGGCGGCGGAAGGGGAAGCGGACCACGCGAGCCATACGGCGACCGTCGTGTCCGCTCCGCCGCCGACGGCTGATCCGCCGCACGCCGTGGAGGCGGTCGGCGACGGGGGCTTCGCCGAGATGCGCGCGCAACTCCGAAGTCTCGTCCAGTCAGAACAGTGGACGTCGGCCGCCGGTCTTGCCCGGCGGCTTCATTCGTTCGCGACCAACGATGAGGAGCGGCTGCTCGCCGCCCAGGACCTCGGCGACTTCGCGCGCTCGCAGGGCGCGTCCGACGAGGCGGCGGAAGCGTACGAGATCGCCCTGGCCAGCGCGCGAGGCCTAGCCTCGTCCGCCCCGACCGATCCCCGCCGCATGGCCATGCTGGCCGGCGTTCTGACCGGCGTCGGCGACGCGGCCCAGGACGAGGGTCGGCTGGACGCCGCCGTCGAAGCCTATGAGGAGGCGCTGGAGATACGCCGCGCCCTGGCCGCCGTCGACACCGGCAACGAGGGTCGCCGCGCCCTGTCGCTGGCGTTGGAGCGGCTGGCGGACGCGCGCGAGGACCGGGGCCACCGCGTGCGCGCCCTGGACCTGTATCGCGAGAGCTTCGACATCGCCGGCAAGCTCGCCGCCGCCGACCCGCAGCAGTACGGCGAGGATCTGCAGGTCACCCGGCGGCGATTGGCCGAGCTGGAAGCCAGGCTGGCGGCGGTCTAGCGCCCGACCATCAACCCTCGCGGACGGCGTGCGTTCAGGCCGGTACGACTTCCCGCCGGACCAGCCGGGCGTAGTCGTCCATCAGGGTCAGCGAGATCTTGCCGGGGGTGAACCGGTAGTCGCCGATCTCCGCCACCGGAGTCACCTCGGCGGCGGTGCCCACGATGAAGCACTCCTGGAAGTCAGCCAGTTCCTCGGGAAGGATGTGGCGCTCGACCAGTTGATAGCCGCGCTCCTTCGCCAGCCGCATCACCGTCCGGCGCGTGATGCCGTCCAGGAAGCAGTCGGGCGTCGGAGTGTGCAGCACGCCGTCCTTGACGAAGAAGACGTTGGCGCCGGTCGCCTCGGACACATAGCCCCGGTAGTCCAGGAACATGGCGTCGGAGTAGCCTTCCTTCTCGGCGATGTGCTTGGAGATGGTGCAGATCATGTAGAGGCCCGCCGCCTTGGCCGCGGTCGGCGCCGTCTTGGGCGAGGGCCGGTCGTACTTGGCCCAGGTCAGGCGCACGCCCTTCTTCCTCTGCTCGAGATCGTAGTAGCTCGGCCATTCCCACACCGCGATGGCGACGTGGATCTTCGACTGCTGAGCCGAGACGCCGATCATCTCCGAGCCGCGCCAGGCGATCGGACGAACGTAACAATCTGTCAGGCCATTCCGGGCGCAGGTCGCCTTGCAGGCCTCGTCGATCTCCGACACCGTGTACGGAATCTTGAAGTCCAGGATCTCCGCCGACTTGAACAGCCGCTCGGTATGAGCCGTGAGCTCGAAGATCTCCCCGCCGTACATCCGCTCGCCCTCGAACACCGAAGAGGCGTAGTGGAGGCCGTGCGTGAGTACGTGCACCTTCGCCTCGCGCCAGGGCACGAACTGGCCGTCCAGCCAGATCCAACCGTCGCGATCGTCGAAGGGAACGAGAGACATTTCGAGTATTCCTCCTTTCAAGGAAACCGCGACCTTAGACGCCCTCGACGCCTTGCCGTCAAACAGATTGGCCTGATTTCATGACCATTGCGGCCGATCCCCGGCTGATCCTGCGCGATGAGGAGCTCGATTCGGGTCTGGAGCTCATGCTGCTGGCCGAAGCGAGCCTTTGGACGGCGGTCGACGCGGCCCTCGAAAACGAGGCGAAGGGCCTGGGCCGGCCGCACTGGCGCGCCGCCTTCCTGCTGCGCCGGCGGCCGGGCGTCGGCGCGCGGGATCTGGCCCGGCTCACCGGCTTGTCGAAGCAGGCGGCCAGCCGCTCGCTCGGAGACCTTCTGAAGCTGGGCCTCGCCGAGATCGAAGGCGGCGACCTGGACGCGCGACGGCGTCCGACCCGGCTGACGCCCGAGGGCCTGGCGTTCGAGGCGCGTGTCGGCGAGCGCCTGCGCGCGATGATCGCCCGCGCCTACCGCACCGGCGGACTTGACGGCGTGGCCGGCGCCCGGCGCATTCTCGCCGCGCTGGCGGGGCCGCGCACGGGCGTGGGTCTGCGCCGCGAGGAGGGCTGAGTTGACCGGATCGGACCGTCACCTGCTGGTGGTCGACGACGACGACCGCATTCGCGACCTGCTCAAGGAGTACCTGTCGCGGTCCGGCTTCCGCGTGACCGGCGCGGCCGACGCCGCCTCGGCCGCGCGGCTGGTCGACACCCTCGACTTCGACCTGCTGGTGCTCGACGTGATGATGCCGGGCGAGGACGGCTTCTCGTTCGCCCGCCGCCTTCGGGCCCGCACCGACGCGCCTGGCCGCACGCCGATCCTGATGCTGACCGCGCGCGGCGAGGCCGGCGACCGCATCGAGGGCCTGACCATCGGAGTCGATGACTACCTGCCCAAGCCCTTCGAGCCGCAGGAGCTGCTGCTGCGCATCGAAGCCATCCTGCGTCGCGCCGGGCCGCGCGACTCCGGTCCCACCGTGCTGGGCCTCGGCGCTTGCGCCTTCGACATGGAACGTGGCGAGCTGACCCGCGACGGCGCCCCGATCCGCCTGACCGAGGCCGAGGTCGAGCTGATGCGGCGGCTGGCGAAGTCGTCCAATGTGCCGGTCGACCGGCTCGAACTGGCGCGCGACACCGCCGACATCACCGGTCGCGCCGTCGATGTCCAGGTCACCCGACTGCGCCGCAAGATCGAGGACGACCCCAAGAACCCCCGCTACCTGCAGACCGTTCGCGGCGTCGGATACCGGCTGGCGCCTGACTGATGCGGATTCGCGCCCTCAGGATTTTCGTCCCGCGCCAGATCAAGCGCTGGCTGCCGACCTCCCTGTTCGGGCGCAGCCTGCTGATCATCGTGCTGCCGATCGCCATCATGCAGTTGGCCGTGACCTGGGTCTTCTTCGACGCCCATTGGCAGACCGTCACCAGCCGCCTCGCCGACGGCCTGGCGGGGGACATCGCCTGGGCGGTGGAGAGCTACGAGGAGGATCCGCGCCCTGAAGCCCTGGCCAGGATCGCCGAGCGGGCGGAAAAGTCGATGTCGCTGTCCATCGTGCTGATGGACACCGACCGGTTGCCGCCCCAGCAGCCGGCCTCGTTGTTCGCGCCGCTGGACCGGGCGCTGGACAAGGCCCTGGGGGAGAAGCTCGACGCGCCCTACTGGTACGACACCATCCGCTTCCCGGCCTACGTCGACATCCGCGTGCAGGTGAAGGGCCGAGTGCTGCGGATCATCGCCCCGCGCGACCGCGCCCACGCCACCCAGGGACAGATCTTCATCTTCTGGATGGCGCTGGCGACCTTCCTGCTGACCACCGTCGCCATTCTATTCATCCGCAACCAGGTGCGGGCCATCGAGCGACTGGCCGATGCGGCGGAGACGTTCGGCAAGGGCGGCGACGTCGACGACTTCAAGCCCTACGGCGCCAAGGAGGTCCGGCAGGCGGCCCAGGCCTTCATCGCCATGAAGAACCGCATTCAGCGCTATGTCGACCAGCGCACGACCATGCTGGCCTCGGTCAGCCACGACCTGCGCACGCCGCTCACCCGGCTCAAGCTGGAGCTGGCCCTGGCCGAGCCCTCGAAGCGGATGGAGGCGATGAAGGCCGACCTCTCCGAGATGGAGCACATGATCGACGAGTACCTCGCCTTCGCGCGCGGCGAGGGAGGCGAGGCCGTCGAGTCGGTCAGCCTATGGAAGCTTCTGCACGGCGTCGGCGAGGCCGCGGCCAGGGTCGGCGCCAAGGTCGAGATCAATGTCGACGCGGGCGTGGACATCTCGGCGCGCCCCAACGCCATGCGCCGGGCGTTGTCCAACCTGGTGATGAACGCCGCCGCGCACGCGAAACGCATCACCGTATCGGTGGTCGAGACGACGGCCGGCGGCGTCGAGATCCTCGTCGACGACGACGGCCCCGGCATCCCGCGCGAGCTGTACGAGGACGCCTTCAAACCCTTCAGCCGCCTGGATGAATCCCGGAACCAGAACGAAAAGGGCGTCGGCCTGGGCCTGGCCATCGCCCGCGACGTGGTGCGCGGCCACGGTGGCGAACTGACCCTGGACACATCGCCGCTCGGCGGACTGAGGGCCGTGGTGAGGCTGCCGGGATAGGCCGGAGTTCACCCAGTCTCCCGTCATCGCCCGACCTGTTCGGGCCATGTCGGAAGGAAGGTGGGGCTAGCCGAGTTCCTTCGACCGCTTCACCGCCGCCGCGACAGTCGCGGTCAGCAGTTTCTCAAGTTCGCCCTCGCCCGTGAGCACGCCGAGGCCCGCCTGGGTCGTGCCGCCGGGCGAGGTCACCTGGCGGCGGAGCTCGGCGGGGTCGGCGTCGCCAGCGGCCAGCAGGGCGGCGGCGCCGGTAACCGTGGCGCGGGCCAGCGAGGCGGCGTCCCCGGCGGGCAATCCGGCCTGGACGCCCGCGGCCTCCAGCGCCTCGATGAAGGCGTAGAGGTAGGCGGGACCGGACCCCGACACGGCCGTGGCCGCGTGCATCAGGCCCTCGTCCTCGACATCGACGACCGCGCCGAGCGGGTCGAACAGCGCATGGGCGCGGGCGCGCGCCTCGTCGGCGTCGGCGTAGACGGTGACCGCGCCCTGGCCGATGGCGACGGCGGTGGTCGGCATCACCCGGGCGACCTGACGCCCGCCCAGAGCGGCGGCGATGTCCGCGCTGCCGACGCCTGCGGCGACGGACACGACGATGGCTTCGGGCGCAAGGAAGGGTTCGATCTCGGCGGCGACCTGCCGCCATAGCTGAGGCTTCACGGCGAGGACCACGGTCGCGGCGCGGGCGAGATCGGCGTCGGCGGGCGCAACCAGCGCGCCCTGCTCGGCGGCGGCCAGCGCCTCGGGCGAGGGCTGCGGGTCGCGGACGATCAGTTCGTCCATTGAGACCGGCCCGGCCACGCGCCAACCTTCGATCATGGCGCCGCCCATGCGTCCGGCGCCGACAAGCAGTACGGTTCTGGGATCCATGCGGCGGAGCTTACGCCTGTCCGACGGTCTCGAACATGCAGGCGGCCATCGCCTCGTCGGGGGTCTTGGCGCCGGCGAGCAGGAAGTCGAAGGCCGGATAGAAGCGGTCGGCCGCCTCGACCGCCGCGTCGATCATCGACGCCGCCTGGGCGAGCGTCGGGCGTTCGCCGCCGGGCAGGCTCATGGCGTGGCGGAAGACGATCTCGCCGTCCTCGGCCCAGACCTCGAAATGGCCCAGCCAGCAGCGTTGGTTGATCAGCGACAGCAGTTCATAGGCGCTGGCGCGCTTGCTCTTGGGCGCCGTGCGGCCGATCGACAGGCACAGCTGCAGGCAATCGGCTTCCGGCCGCCAGGCGAACCAGAGCTCGTAGTCCTTCCAGTCGCCAGCCAGCGCGAACGCCAGGTCGCCGTCCTCGGTGCGGTCGAAAGTGAGGTTCTCGGCGACGAGAACATGTTCGACGATTTCGAGCGGATCGAGGGCGATCAGGGCGTCGTCTTCTTCGGGATGGGGCGTGTCCATGAGGCCTCTAGATCCCTCCGACATTGGGCCGGGCGGGGAAGCGCCCGGCGACAGCAACGGCGTCCTTGAGCAAGGACCGTAGACTGCTTCGCGGCGCGCGTAAGGGGGTTCTTTCCGGGGGCGAGCCCTACTCGCCCTTTTTGGGCCGTTTGGCCGCGGGGGCGGTCTGGGCGCCCTTCAGCTCGGCGATTTCGGCGCGCAGCGCGGCGATCTCGGCCTTCAGGGCGTCGAATTCCTCGCGGCGGATCAGGTCCATCTCGGCGGCGAAGCGGTCGGCCTGCGCGCGAAACGCGGTCTTGGCCTCGTCGCCAGCGGCCTGGGCCAGACCCATGGCGGCGGTGGTCAGCTTGGCGACTTCGTCGAGGAATGGGTTCTGGGTATGCATCGCGGGGCCCTGTCGCGGCGCTCCTGAGCGCCTGCGTCTCCTAATATGGCAAAGCGGGGGTGAAAGCGAAGAGGATCATCGCTAATCAGGGACGACTCCCCGCTTTCCGGCTGCCAAAGAGGCCCCGACGTGGAATTTCCGGATTTCTCTCCCTTCGTCCCCGGCCTGCACTGGGGCTCCTTCGGCATCCGCTGGTATGCCCTCGCCTATGTGGCGGGCATCCTGCTGGGCTGGCGCTACGCGATCGGCCTGGCCCGCAACGCGAAGCTCTGGGGCGGCCGTGAGCCGACCTTGAGCGCGCCTCAGATCGACGACCTGATCCTCTGGATCACGCTGGGCGTGATTCTCGGCGGCCGGCTCGGCTACATCCTGTTCTACTTCCCGGCCATGTTCTGGACGGACCCGGTCGAGATCTTCAAGATCTGGGAAGGCGGCATGAGTTTCCACGGCGGCCTGATCGGCGTGACCATCGCGATGGTCCTCTTCGCCCGGGCCAACAAGCTGGACCTGCTCAAGGTCGCCGACCAGGTGTCGCCCGCCGTGCCGATCGGCCTGTTCTTCGGCCGCATCGCCAACTTCATCAATGGCGAACTCTGGGGACGCCCGACAGACCTGCCGTGGGGCGTGACCGGCTTCCCCGGAGCGCCCGACGGCTACCCGCGCCATCCGAGCCAGCTCTACGAAGCCGCCCTTGAAGGCCTGGCCCTGTTCCTCGTGCTGCGCTGGGCGACGCACAGCAGACTGTGGCTGCAGCGGCGCGGCGTCGTCGCGGGCTTGTTCCTGATGGGTTATGGACTGTTCCGTCTGTCGCTGGAGTGGGTGCGCGAACCCGACGCCCAGATGTTCGACTTCCTGCGCGACTACGTGACCATGGGCATGCTGCTGTCGATCCCGATGCTGATCGGCGGCGCCTGGCTGGTCTGGCGCGGGCTCAAGGAGCCCGTGACCATCGTCGAGCCGGAGAAGGCCGGCGCCTGATGAGTCTTCTGGATCGCCTGCGGGCGGAGATCGAGGCGACCGGCCCGATCTCTGTCGCCGACTACATGCACCGCTGCCTGCACGACCCGCGGGACGGCTACTACGCGACGCGGCCGGCCATCGGCGACGGCGGCGACTTCATCACCGCGCCGGTGATCAGCCAGATGTTCGGCGAACTCCTGGGCCTGTGGGCGGTGGAGACATGGACGCGGCTGGGCAAGCCCTCGCCGTTCCGGCTGGTCGAAATGGGCCCCGGCGACGGCACGCTGATGAGCGACCTGCTGCGCGCCGTGCGGCTGGCCCCCGACTTCGTGGCCGCCGCCGATCTTTGGATGATCGAGACGTCCGCGCCGTTGGCGGCCCTGCAGAAGGCCAAGCTGGACGGCGCGGTCCTGACCCCGACCTGGGCCGCTTCGATCGACGAACTTCCGACTGGCGCGCCAGTGATCCTGATCGCCAACGAACTGCTCGACTGCCTGCCCGCTCGCCAGTTCGTGCACGCCGGCGGCGGCTGGGTCGAGCGGCTGGTCGGCGTCGCCCCGGACGGATCGCTGGCCTTCGGCCTGGCGCCGACGAAGGACGGTTCGACGCCGCCGCCGGACAGCCCGATCCTGGAGGTCTCCGACGCCCAGGAGGCCATGGGCCAGGCCCTGGGCGCCCTGATCGCCCGCGAGGGCGGCGCGGCCCTCCTGATCGACTACGGCCGCGGCGAGCCGGAATTCGGCGACACGCTGCAGGCCCTGAAGGCGCACGAAAAGGTCGATCCCCTCGCCTGCCCCGGCGAGTCCGACCTGACCGTCTACGCCGACTTCCCGATCGTGCGCGACGCGGCCCGCAAGGCCGGCGCGGCGGCGACGGACGCCATCCCCCAGGGCCTCTTCCTGGGCATGCTCGGCATCCAGCACCGCGCCGACTCGCTGAAGGCCGCCCGCCCGGATCGCGCCGAGGTCATCGACCGGCAGTTGGCGCGATTGGTGTCGCCCGACCAGATGGGCGAGCTGTTCAAGGCCGCCTGCATCCACGCTCCGGACCTGATCCCGCCGGGCTTCGAGGCGCCGGCGGGATGACGCTGCCGGTCGTCCAGAGCCCGTTGCTGGCGCAGGTCGCGGGCGTCAGGCACGCCTTCTTCACCCGCAAGGGCGGCGTGTCGACCGGCGTGTATGACAGCCTCAACGTCGGTCGCGGCTCGCGCGACGAGGCCGATGACGTGGCCGAGAACCGCCGCCGCGCCGCCGGCTGGTTCGACCTGCCGCCCGAGGCGCTGAACACCTGCTACCAGATCCATTCAGCCAGGGCGGTGCACGCCACCACGGCCTGGGGCTCCGAGCGCCCCGAGGCTGACGGCGTCGTCGCCGACCGTCCGGGCATCATCTGCGGCGCCCTGTCAGCCGACTGCGCGCCGGTGTTGATCGTCGATCCCGAGGCGAGGATCGTCGCCGCCTGCCACGCCGGCTGGCAGGGCGCGCTCAGCGGCATCGTCGGCGCGACGATTGAGGCCATGCAAACGCTCGGGGCCGATCCGGCGCGCATGGTCGCCGCCGTCGGCCCCTGCATCGGGCCGGCTTCCTACGAGGTGGGACTGGAATTCCTGGAGCGGTTCGAGACGACCCTGCCCGGCTCGACCCGGTTCTTCGCCGCGGGCGAGACCGACGACAAGCGCCAGTTCGACCTGCCCGGATTCGTGCTGTCGCGGATCGCCCAGGCCGGCGTCGCCGACGCCGAATGGGTGGGCCGCGACACCTGCGCCGAGGAAGCCGACTTCTTCTCCAACCGCCGGGCCTTCCGGCGCGGAGAGGGCGACTACGGCCGCCTGCTGAGCGCCATCGCGCTGGCCTGACAGCGCCCCTATAAGTAGCGGACTCGCCAGGACTCGTTTTTAACGCTATCTCTCCGGCCGGGCGTATCGTTCGGAGGGGCAATGCTTCATCCTGTGATCCTGAGCGGGGGGTCGGGCGAAAGGCTCTGGCCCGCGTCGACCCCGGCGCGGCCCAAACCCTTCCTGTCGCTGGTCGGCGCGGAGACGACCTTCGCCAACGCCTTGCGACGGGCCGCCGCCCTTCGCGACGCGGCGCCGGTGACGGTGGTGGCGGGGCGACGACACGAAGCGTCGGCGCGGGCGGCGCTGCAGGGGCTCGACGCCCTCGTCGTCCTGGAGCCCGAACCGCGCAACACGGCCGCCGCGATGACCGCCGCGGCGCTCATCCTCGGCGCGCGCGACCCCGACGCCGTGCTGCTGTTCCTGCCGGCGGACCATATGATGCCCGAGGCCGAGGCCTTCGCCGAGCGCGTCGAGGTCATGGCCGCCCACGCGCGCGCCGGCTGGATCGCCACCCTCGGTCTCCGCCCGGACGGACCGTCAGCGGCCTATGGCTACATTCGGCCCGGAGCAGGGACTCCGCGTCCCGTCGCGGGTTTTGTCGAGAAGCCGCCCGCGGAGCAGGCGGCCGCCCTGATCGCCGAGGGCTGCCTGTGGAACGCCGGCGTCTTCGCGCTTCGCGCCGATGTGCTCGTCGAGGAGATGCGGCGGCATTCGCCAAAGAGCCTGGCCGCGGCCGCAAGCGCCGTTCGCCTGCACCGGCGGATCGGAGAGGCCATTCTGCTGGACCAGTGCTTCGTCGAGGCGCCGGCGGTGTCCTTCGACGTGGCGGTCATGGAGAAGACCGACCGTGCGGTGGTCGAGCCGGCTTCGCTGGCCTGGTCGGACCTCGGCGCCTGGGACGCGGTGCTGGCGGCGTCGGAACGCGACCCGCGCGGCAACAGCGCGGCCGGCCGTGTCGTGCTGGAGGACGCCTCCAACTGCCTGGTGCGCGCAGCGGAAGGCATGACCGTCGCCGTCGTCGGCGCGCGCAACCTGGCCGTCATCGTCGACCCGGCGGGCGTGATGATCTGCGACCTCGACTCCGGGCACCAGGTCCGGGCCGCCCTCGAGAAGGTCAGCGCAGGCGGGCGTTGATCTTGGCGAGCGCCTGGGAGCCGGGCGTCAGATGCGCGTCCGACAGCCGGTTGAGCGGCGTGGTCACCGTGTTCAGCGCGTCGTGCAGATCCTCGGCCTCCGGATCGACATAGAGCAGACCCGTGACGATCTCGCCCGCCGCCTGACGCTCCTGCAGGAAGGCCATCGCCTTGACCCGATCGGTCGGGTCGTACTCCGCCGCCACCTTGCGCAGCATCAGGATCGAGCCATCGTGCTGCGTGACCTCCACCAGCTCGCCAGGCGCGTACCTCGCGGTCACCGGTTCGCGCCCCTGCATGACATCGAGCCGGTTCACCGCCTCATTGTGCTCGCGCACCCAGTCGAAGCTCTTGGTCGAACCAGCGTGGTTGTTGAACGCGATGCAGGGACTCAGCACGTCGATGAAGGCGGCGCCCTTGTGGCTCAGAGCGGCCTTGATGAGCGGAACCAGCTGGTCCTTGTCGCCCGAGAAGCTGCGGCCGACGAACGTCGCGCCCAGCTGCAGCGCCAGGGCGACCATGTCGATGCCGCTGTCGGAGTTCACCACGCCCTTCTTGGACTTGCTGCCCTTGTCGGCGGTGGCCGAGAACTGGCCCTTGGTCAGGCCGTACACGCCATTGTTCTCGACGATGTAGGTCATGTTCACGCCGCGCCGCATGACGTGGGCGAACTGGCCGAGGCCGATCGACGCGCTGTCCCCGTCGCCGGAAACGCCCAGGTAGATCAGCTCGCGGTTGGCGAGATTCGCGCCGGTCAACACCGACGGCATGCGGCCGTGAACGGTGTTGAAGCCGTGGCTGGCGCCCAGGAAGTAGTCCGGCGTCTTCGACGAGCAGCCGATGCCCGACAGCTTGGCCAGGCGATGCGGCTCCAGATCGATCTCGAAACAGGCCTGGACGATGGCGGCGCTGATCGAGTCATGGCCGCAGCCGGCGCAGAGGGTCGAGACCTTGCCCTCGTAGTCGCGGCGCGTGAATCCGAGCTCGTTCTGCTGCAGGGAAGGGTGATGAAAGGCGGGCTTCGCGATGTAGGTCATTTCGCCATCTCCCCCGTGTTGGCCATGTCGATCGCGCCCATGCCCTTGGCCAGCTCGCCGCCGATGAACCGGGCGGTGATCGGCGAGCCGTCGTAGTTGAGCACCTTCACCAGCCGCGCCGGGTCAACGCCGCCCTCGTTGATCAGCAGCGTCCGCAGCTGGGCGTCGCGGTTCTGCTCGACCACGAAGACCAGCTCGTGATGGGCGATGAAGTCGAATACCTCGCCCGGGAACGGGAAGGCTCGCACCCGCATGGCGTCCAGATGCAGTCCGCGCGCCTCAAGCGCGGCCAGCGCCTCGTCCATCGCGGGCGAGGTGGAGCCGTAGTAGATCACGCCATAGGAGGTCTTCTTCTTCGCCGGCTTGACCACCGGCGCCGGCACCAGCGAGCGCGCGGTGTCGAACTTGCGCAGCAGCCGTTCCATGTTGTCGACGTAGACCGCGCCCTCCTCGCTGTAGCGGGCGTAGGGATCACGCGAAGTGCCGCGGGTGAAGTAGGCGCCCTTGGACGGGTGCGTGGCGGGGTAGGTGCGGAACGGAATTCCGTCGCCGTCGACGTCCTTGTACCGTCCGAAGTCGGCGCCCGCCTCCAGCATCTCGGCGGTCATCACCTTGCCGCGGTCGAGCGATCGGCTGTCGTCCCAGGCAAACGGCGCGACCAGCCACTCGTTCATGCCCATATCGAGGTCGAGCATGACGAAGACCATGGTCTGGAGCCGGTCGGCGAGGTCGAAGGCCTGGGCCCCCATCTCGAAACACTCGCCTGGCCCCTCCGGCAGCAGCAGGACGTGCTTGGTGTCGCCGTGACTGGCGTAGGCGGCCGACAGGATGTCCGACTGCTGGGTGCGGGTCGGCATGCCGGTCGAGGGCCCGCCGCGCTGGACATCGAAGATCACCGCCGGAATCTCGGCGAAATAGCTGAGGCCGATGAACTCCTGCATCAGCGAGACGCCCGGCCCCGAAGTGCAGGTGAAGG
>CALALX010000067.1 GCA_937925635.1 uncultured Caulobacter sp. | reverse complement strand
CCCGCCGCCCCGGCGCCCTTGGAGGGACAGCGCCGGAACGACGGCGGGCGAACCCGCGCCCGGGCCGGTCATGAACGACGAAGACATGCCCGTCCCGTGGGGTCCCGCTCGATCCTCAGCCTAGCCGGGGCTCGGGGGACTCCCATCCCCTGTTCGGGGGGGCGAGGTCGTCAGTCGTCGCTGTCGATGGTGAAGGCGCCGACCCGCACGTCGCCGCTGCCGACAGACCGCTTGTGAACCTCGCCGCTGACCGAGGCGACGCGGATGTCGCCCGACCCCGCCACCTTGGCGTCCAGGGTCCCGGCGGAGCCGGCGAACATCACGTCACCGGACCCGGCGATGCTGATCGCCACCTTTCCGGCCCGACCGGCGCGGATCACCGTGTCGCCGGAGCCGGCCAGGTTGACCGCGACGTCGCCGTTGACCGAGGCCACGTCGGCATCGCCCGAGCCCATGGTGTTGACCGCCAGTCCGCCGTCGACCGCGCCGGTCCGGACGTCGCCGGATCCGGCCACATTGGCCGACAGAGATCCCCGCACGGCGGCGGTGGCGATGTCGCCCGAACCGGCGACGTTCAGGTTCGCCGAGCCGGCCGTGCCGGCGCGGATGTCGCCCGAACCGGCGACGTTGATGCTCATCTCGCCCTCGACATTGGCTACCGTCCAGTCGCCGCAGCCGGCGCTGGACAGGCTGAGGGTCTTGCTGCGCCCGACACTGCCGAACACCGCCCCGCCGGCCGCCACGCGGGCGTCCATCGGCACCTGGACGATGATCTGGGGCATGTTGTCATAGGACACGGAGCCGACGCCGGTCACATCGACGCTCACCTGGTCGCCGACCGATCGGCAGTTGCGGATGCGGCTGCGGCCGAAGCCGTGGTCGAGGTCCCCGTCGACGATGGTCTTGTCGCCCTCGAACCGCACGGTCAGCGGCAGGTCGGCATTGGTGGTCTTGAACGACACCTTCACGTCGGAGCGGGCCTCCGGAACCACGATCACGCGGGCCACCGCGTCCCTGATCTCGACCGACGGCTCCTTCGCGGCGGCGGCCCCCGCCGCCAGAAGCGCCGCTGTCGCGACGCCGAAAGCCAGTATTGCGCGCATCTTCGTTCTCCCCGGAATGCGTGATGGGGGAACGCTAGGACCGAGACGCCCGAGAGGCAGCTTAATTCGCGGTCATGACAGAGGCTTCATGTGGCGACCGCCCTACGCGGCCGCCCTCCGGTCCGCGCCGAGTTCGAAGCTGCGCTCGAAGTCCTTGATCCGGTTCTCGACCAGGCCGGCCTTCTTCATGGCCAGCGACGCCGCCCACAGCGCGGCGCGGGCGGCCATAGGCGTCCGGCCCATGCTGGCCGGGGTCATGCCGAACTTCCGGCGCAGCACGCCGTTGGCGTAGTGGGCGCCACGGGTCAGGCGCGTGTCCCAGGTCTGGAAGTCGAGCGACAGGGAGACGTTGAAGACGTCCAGGTTGTCCACCCGGTGCGGGGCGTAGAGCGGCCAGGTCAGGGCCTGTCCAGGCTCCAGGTCGAAGACCTGGGCGTCGGCGTCGTAGGCGCGGCGGTAGGTCAGCTCCTCGGTGGTGGTGCGCATGATGACCTGCTCCATCTCGGCCTGGGGCAGATGCTTCTCGTCGGGCGGATAGACGAACAGCCGCTTGCGGCCGCGCAGGTGGAACAGCATCACGCCGGCGGCGTCGAAATGGTAGGGCACCTTGGTCCCCGGCGAGGACAGGATCAGCTGGCCGGTGGTCTTGATCGGCCGGATCCCCAGCTCGGCGATGTTGGCCTGGAACTGCTCATTGATCGGGTTCCAGAGGTCGAGGTGGGCCTCCTGGACGTCGCGCAGGTTCACCCACAGCCGTCCGGCCTTGATCTCGGCCAGGATGGTCTCGCCCGAGGCTCGGCCGCGCGAGCCGGTCTCAAGGCTGACCTGACCCTCGTCGTCATAGCTGTAGCTGTTGATGTCGAAGAGCTCTTCCGGATAGCGGTCGAGCAGCGCGGCGAGCGCCTCGTCGGTGACCAGACCGAGCTGATCGACCTTGTGCGGAAACAAGCGGGGTTCGAGCGGCAGGGGCATCGGTGGCTCCTTCAGAACATCGTCATCGCGGCCAGGGCCGAGGCGGCCGTGGACGCGCGGGTCTTGTTGAGGGCGGCGGCGGCGGCGGCGGCGATGCCCCGCGCACGGCCAAGGACGGTGGTTTCGCAGGCGTCGATCGCGGCCCAGCGGCGGCGAACGCTGAGCGCCAGCCCGGCGTTGGCCAGTCGCTCGCCGGCCGCCAGCGCGCCTTCGGCGCCGGCCATGGCGAAGGCGGCGGTCACGGCGTCGGCGAGCCCGCTGCGGTGGGCGACCCCCTCCAGCACGAGCCGCGAGCGATTGCAGAAGTACTTCTTGTAGGGCTCGCCCTCGAAGCCATAGTCGAAGACCGCGAAGCCCTCGGCCGCGCCCTGGCGCATGGTGTCGAGGCTGAGCTGGATCCCGGGCGAGTACCGCGCCGCCGCGGCCTCGTAGGCCGGCAGCCAGAAGTGATAGTGGCGGTCGGCGTACAGGCCGAACTCGAAGGCCATCGGCGCGCCGTTGACCTCCAGCACCGCCAGCCGCCCCCCGAAGCCGGGCGTCTCGGCGGCCAGCAGCGCGCGAAGCAGGTCGGCGGTCCAGCCGCAGGCGAAGATGTCGTGGCGGCGCGAGCGACGGTACTGCTCGCTCTTCAGCGCGATCAGCCGGTCGAGGCGGGCGGGGTCGCGGCCGTCGGTGCGGACCACCGCCGGGCCCATGTCGCGCTCGAGCGAGCGACGGGCGCGATCCTTGTCCTTGAAGTACTTGCCGAAGGCGGCGCGACGTTCGGCGTCGTAGGCGGTCCAGCCGGCGGAGAGGTCGGCCTGCAGCGTCGTGCGGACCATGACGCCCTCGCCGCCGCCGGCGCCGGTCCAGCCGTTGACGTTCAGCGAGGCGGCGCCGATCAGGTCAGGAACCCGCTCAAGCGGAATCTCGACGTCGGGCGCGGTGATGACGGCGTGGTAGTCGTTGAGCGGCGCGCCGATCGGCTGGGCGGCGGCGCCGCGGCGCTGATGCGGGAAGAAGCCGACGATCCGGCCCCGGCTGTGCAGGATCGACACGGCGGCGCCGGGCGCGACCTCTCCCGCGATGCGCGTGAACTGCGGATGGAAATAGGGCGAGGCGAACCGCGCGTCGGCGCGCACGAACCCGGCCCACAGGGTCAGTTCGTCCGGCGACAGCTCTGCCGGCGTGACCGTATCAATGGTCAGATCGCGTCCCAATCCGGAACCCCTCAAGCCTTCTGCCTGGTCCAGCGGCAAGTTTCGTTCCACACGCGAGGCCGAACGCCGACGGACGCTCCCTGGTTAGGGCGCCGGCGCTAAGGTTTGCTTATCGGGGATCGCGGCGCTCGCCGAACCGCGCAAGAAAAAGGCCTCCGGGGTTTCCCCCGGAGGCCCTGATCTTGTCAGCCGAAGCTTCGATGC
>CALALX010000066.1 GCA_937925635.1 uncultured Caulobacter sp. | reverse complement strand
TTTGCGGGTCATGGGCTTGTTTGGGGACATGTACCGGCTTCGGTACGTGTCCCCCTTAGCTTGCTGAGGCTGATGGGGACACGCACTGAAGTGCATGTCCCCGACCGCACTCACCCCGCCTTGAACGGCGAATACTCCTCCGCCAGCCAGTCCATCTCCTGGCGCACGGCCGTCCGCTCCTGGTCGAGATAGCGGCGAACCGGCTCCCTCAGCGCGGGATCGGCGATCCAGTGGGCGCTGTAGACCTCGGCGGGCAGGTAGCCGCGGGCGATCTTGTGCTGCCCCTGGGCCCCGGCCTCCACGCGCGGCAAACTCCGGGCGATCGCCTGCTCGATGGCCTGGTAGTAGCAGAGCTCGAAATGCAGGAAGGGGATGTCCTCGACACAGCCCCAGTTGCGGCCGAACAGGCAGTCGCCGCCGACCAGGTTCAGCGCCCCGGCGACCCATCGTCCGCCCTTCCGCGCCATCACCAGCAGCACCTGCTCGGCCAGCCGCTCGCCGAGCTGGGAGAAGAAGGCGCGGTTCAGGTAGGGACGACCCCATTTGCGACCGCCGGTGTCCTGATAGAAGGCGTAGAAGGCGTCCCAGTGCTCTTCGGTCAGGTCCGCGCCGGTCAGGGCGACAATCTCGTCGACTCCGGCCTGGGCGTCGCGCCGTTCGCGTCGGATGGTCTTGCGCCGTCCTGACGACAGCGCGGCGAGGAAGTCGTCGAAGGTCGCGTAGCCGTTGTTGAACCAGTGGTACTGCTGATCCTGCCGCGGCAGCAGGCCGGCGCCGCTCAGGAACCGCCAGTCCTCCCGGTCCGGGAAGGTCACGTGCAGGCCGGACGCGCCGAGCCGCTCGCACAGAGTCAGGGCGCCGCCCAGCAGCGTCCGGCGGCCCTCGTCCGGGTCGATGTCCGGCCGGACAAGCAGGCGCGGGCCGGTCACCGGCGAGAACGGCGAGGCGCACTGGAGCTTGGGATAGTACCGTCCCCCGGCCCGCTCGTAGGCGTCGGCCCACGACCAGTCGAAGACGTACTCGCCCTGGCTGTGGCTCTTCAGATAGAGCGGCATGACCGCCGCGACCCGGCCAGCTTCGTCCTCGACGCTCAGGTGATGCGGGGCCCAGCCAGTGCGGTCGCCGACGCTGCCGGACTGCTCCAGCGCGTCGAGGAAGTCGAAGGAGACGAAGGGGTTGGCCGCCCCGCCCGACGGCGCGCAGGCGTCCCAGTTCGCCCGCTCCAGCTCGGCGATACGTCTGTGGATGCGGACGGCGGGCTTGAGGGGGAGGTTCACGACAGGGCCAAGATAGGCGCCGTCACGGCCGTGGCAAACGGGGAACGAGGGGGACGTCGCAGATTCGTCAGTCTCGGCATCGCCTCTGCGTGGTGTTCGCGACGCGCTTCGCGCTGCTCACCCTGACGAGCGCCCGTGAGGGGCCCGCATCCTGCTCATCTTGATGAGCGGCTCTGCCGCCTCGAGAAGGACGCACGGCGCCCTCCTAGGCCTCGAACCCTTCGAAGATCACGTTGTCGACGTGCGGGCGCAGGCGCTCGACTTCCTTCTCGGTGCGAACGGTCCAGGCGACGATCGGCATGCCCTGGGCCCGGAACGACTCCGCCCGGTCCCACGGCAGCATGCCGCGTTCCAGGGCGAGGAAGTCGGGCCGGGCGATCTCGACCTGCTCGAGATTGGCCATCGATTTGCGGATCTCCGGCGACAGATGCCGGGCGTTGTCGTCGGTCCACTGATAGCTGTCGAGGCCGCGCAGGATTTGCGGATGGTGGTCGGCGAACCAAGCGTGGCTGTAGGGGTTAAAGCCGATCACGCAGGTCGGGCCGTTGTGGTCGAGCAGCACCTCGCTGACCCGCTTCTCCAGCGGGCCGACTTCGCCGAACGGCGTCTTGAGCTCGATATGGACCATGGCGCGGTGACCAACCTCGACCAGCACCTCGGCCAGAGTCGGGATGCCCTCGTCCGTGCCTTTGAGGCGCAGGTCGCGGAGGTCATGCAGCGCCCGGTCCGACAGGCGGCCTTCGGCGCCGGTCATCCGCTCCAGCCCGTAGTCGTGAAACACCACGGCCTCACCGTCGGCCGTGATCTGGACGTCGAGTTCGATCCCGTAACCGCGCGCGCAGGCGGCCTGGAACGCGCCCAGGGAATTCTCCGGCGCGCCGTCCGGCGACCACAGACCGCGATGCGCGATCGCCGGACCGAAGAGCAGCTCCCAGGCTTCGCCGAAGGCGGCGGGTTCCGGACGGGCCTTGGCCTTCATCCCGCGATCTCCACGACCGCGTCGACCTCGACGGCGAAGTTGCGCGGCAGCCGGTAGACGCCCACCGCCGACCGGGCGTGACGTCCCGCGTCGGCGAACGCCTCGACCATGACGTCGGAACAGCCGTTCACGACGCTCGGAATGTCATAGAAGTCAGGGCCGGCCTGGACGAAGCCGCCCAGCTTGACCACGCGCCGCACCCGATCGAGATCGCCGTCGCAGGCGGCCTTCATCTGGGCCAGCAGGTTGATGCCGCAGAGGCGCGCGGCGCGCTGGGCGGTCTCCAGGTCGACCGTTTCCCCCACGATCCCGGTGATCCCGCCCGACGCGTCGAGCGACACCTGGCCCGAGATGTGGACAAGGTTTCCCACACGCACGAACGGGACGTAGTTGGCGATCGGGGCCACCGGATGCGGCAGCGCGATCCCGGCGGCGATGAGGCGTTGTTCAACCATGGACATGGCCGCGCTTCTACCTCCCCTCGCCTCGCGACGGAAGCGCACGCGAAAAAGGCCCGGGCGGGGGGGCCCGGGCCTTCACGCGAACTTGACCGGCTATCTGGGGGGAGAGGCGCCGGCCTCTACTCGTTCGCTTACTTAGCG
>CALALX010000065.1 GCA_937925635.1 uncultured Caulobacter sp. | reverse complement strand
GCCGGGGGTGCTCGACTGGTCGACCGGCGTCTACAACCCGCGGGTCGACATCAGCAAGGACACGACCACGCTCTATGCCTCGGACCGCGACGTCTTCCTGTTCCTCGTCGACGATCACAACCCGATCGAGGCGGGCCGGCTGCCGGATGGCTCTCCTGATCTCTACTTTCGGGGCTTCTATTGCTGGAACTCCGAGGTGGGGGCCAAGACCCTCGGCATGGCGAGCTTCTACCTGCGGGCGGTGTGCCAGAACCGCAACCTCTGGGGCGTCGAGGATTTCCAGGAGATCACGATCCGTCATTCCAAGTACGCCGCGTCTCGCTTCGCCCACGAGGCGGCCCCGGCGCTGACGCGGTTCGCCAATTCCTCGCCGCAGGGCTTCGTGAACGGCATCAAGGCTGCGCGGCAGCAGATCGTCGCGCGGACGGACGAGGACAGGGATGACTTCCTGAGGAAGCGTGGCTTTTCGAAAGCCGAGTCGGGCAAGATCATCGAGAAGGTGCTGATGGAAGAGGGCCGCCCGCCGGAGTCGATCTTCGACTTCGTGCAGGGCATCACGCGGCTTGCCCGCGACAAGACCCAACAGGATGCCCGGCTCGACATGGAAGGGCGCGCCAAGAAGCTCCTCGACCGGGTCGGCTGACGTAGACCCCGACATAGCGACCGCCTGCATCTGCGGCGGTCGCACTTCCCCCTTCAACAAGCACGCCACTAGCTCCGCCCCGAAAGGGCAGGGGGTTCCGGTGCGTGCAATTCAACGAGACCCCCATGACCCCCCAGGAAGAAACCGTCATCCTCGAGGCCCGCGACATCCTCGGCCGCTATCTCAGCCAGAACCCGGTCATCGGCAGCTGGCAGGCGCTCATGGACTATTGTGCGCTCACCGTCCGCGGTCCGATCGAGCGCTTCCACGTGCTCTATCTCGACCGCAAGAACCGCATCATCTCCGATGAGCTTCTCTCGACCGGCACGGTCGACCATGTCCCGGTCTATCCGCGCGAGGTAATCAAGCGAGCGCTGATGCTGAACGCCAGCGCCTTGATCCTGATCCACAACCACCCCTCGGGCGATCCGACGCCGTCGGAGGCCGATCTCAGCATGACCAAGGAAATCCAGAAGGGGTGCAGGTATCTCGGCCTAACGCTGCACGACCACATCATCGTCGGCGCCGGGACGGAGCTGAGCTTGCGGGCGGTCGGCAAGCTCTGACGCGTCTTTCCGACCTGGCACCGCCGCCCCTTCGAGGAAGAGGGCGGCGGTTTGGTCTTTGACGGATGAGGCGGGGAGAGAGGCTTCCCGCGCCGTCGGAGATACTCCCATGTTCGACCTGCCCTTGCCGATCCACCCGACCGCCCACGCGCGGGGCATCCCGCCGCATTTTCCCTCGGGCGAGGCTGACCCCAGTCACCCCTTCGCCCTGACCCTGTCGCGCCGCACACCGGCTGATCTCATGTCAGGCCGCGCCGCCCCGCTGGTCCTCGCCCGCTTTGCGACGTTGGGTGAGGCCATGCTGAGGGCGATCGACCATGCCGAAGGGATCGCCCCTGACGCCGCGCCCCAGCTTCTGGCGATCCTCGATCGCGACGAGCGCCTTGTTCTGGCCGGGGCCGCCAGCGACCACGCCGTCGCCTGGTGCCACCCGGTAACGAGCGCGGTCGAGGCGAGGGGCGTGGTGACCGAGGCGAGCCAGCTGCGCGCGCAAGCCGGCTGCGCGGCCGCCTGGGGTGAGGCCGATCTGGCGGTTCGGCTGCGCCACCGCGCCGATCTTCTGGACGGGCGTCTCGTCGACCCGCTCTGGCGCGCTTTCGCCGCCCGGGCGCTGCAACTCGCGGCGTGACGCCCGAGAGGCAGAGGCGGGCAGGGGGGATTTGGAGCTTGTCCGGGGGAGAGAGATCGCCCGGCCCGGCTCTGATCCCTTCCCCTTACCGGAGACACCCGATGACCCTGAGTGAACCCACCCTCGCGCCCCCGATGGCGCCCTCGACCGTCGACATGGCACAGATCTTCGCGGCCCATGCCGAGCGTGCCGCTCGGATCGAAGCGCTACGCCCCGGCAACAAGGACCGCCTCTTCGATGGCCTCATGGCCGCTGGCATCACCCATGTCACCGTGACCTTCGACGGTGCAGGGGACAGCGGCCAGATCGAAAGCATCGGCGCATGGTCCGGCGAGACCGCCGTTGATTTCCCCGCGACCGAGATCGCCTATGCTGCGCTGACCTGGGACGACCCCGAGGTCGAGATGCGGCAGCTCTCGCTGGAGGATGTCGTCGAGCAGCTGGCCTACGACTTCCTCTCCGACACCCATGGCGGCTGGGAAAACAACGACGGCGCCTGGGGCGAGTTCTGCTTCGACGCCGCGGCCCGCTGCATCCACCTCGAGTTCAACGAGCGCTTCACCTCGTCCGAACTCTACACGCATGATTTCTGAGGGGGCGGCGATGGCACATCCCTATCACCACGCGCTGTCCTCAGTGAAAAAATGGGGCGGCACGGTCGACTGCTACTTGGCCGTGCATACTTGGTTCGACCAGAGCAAGGAGATCACTGCGGACTTCCGGCACCGGGCGCTGCGCCACCATGCCGAGGGCATCTTCATGGCCGAGACGATTTTCGGGGCGACCCTCACGCTCTCGACCGGGCGCATCATCCCGACCCGGTGGGTGGGCGAGCAGCATGTGAAGGAAGACCTCGGCTTCATCCCGTGCTTCGCCGACTGGGTGAAGGCCATCCGGCCCGAGCCTTGGATGGGCCGGTCGGCGCGGATCGAGGCGCTGGTCGATCCGTATCTCGCCTCGCCCGTGGTCGAGGTCGCCTGACATGACTGACCCGGCCTATCAGCGGCTCGGCTTGCCCGCGACGGCTTCGCCCTACACCGTCCTGCGGTCAGCAGTCCGGGCGCTTCATCCCGACACGCGCGCCGTTCGCGGCTTCCGGGCAGCGCGCAAGCGCTTCTATCAGCAGATGCTCTGCGCGCATGCCGCGCGACAGGCGGCGGGCGACGATCCGGACAGCTGATCGCTCCCAACCACCCCTTCATCCTGACACAGCGCCCGGCCGCTCGGCCGGGTCTTCCCCATTCAGGAGGTCCCCATGGCGGATTACTTCACCCATTTCTCGTGCCTGATCGATGTCGGCACCCCCGACAAGGCTGCCCGCGCGCTCGCGCTGTTCCAGAGCTTGCGCGAAGCCGATCAGGGCGCCGACGACCCGGAGGTCACGGGCTTTGATCTCGTGCGCCAAGATGCACCCGAGGGCAGCACCCTCTGGATCCATGGCGATGACCACGGCGATGTCGATGCGGTCATCCGTTTCGTGCTGCGCCTTGCCGAAGAGCTCGACCTCACCGGTCTCTGGGGGTTCCAGTATGCTCTGACCTGCTCCCGACCCCGCCTCGACGCCTTCGGCGGTGGCGCGCATGTCATCGACCTCGGCGCGCGCAAATCCGTCGGCTGGACGAGCAGCCAGGAATGGCTGGCCGCCGCGCTCAACGGGGAGGACGCACATGCCTGAGATCATCTGCACCACCGTCTACCATTTCCCCGAACTCTCGGATGCGGCCAAGGAAAAGGCGCGCAGCTGGTATCGCGAACTCGGCCCCCACGACGACTGGTGGGACGCGGTCTATGAAGATTTCGAAAGGGTCTGCGAGATCCTCGGCGTTCGCTTTAAGACCACGCCCGTCCGCCTGATGGGCGGCGGCACGCGGGCAAAGCCCTGCATTTGGTTCTCCGGGTTCTGGAGCCAGGGCGACGGGGCCTGCTTCGAGGGCTACCTTAGCCATGCCAAGGGTGCGGCCGCGCGCATCCGCGACTACGCGCCCCAAGACGCGACGCTCCATGGAATCGCCGACCGCCTGCAGGCCATCCAGCGGCGAAACTTCTATCAGCTCGCTGCCGAGGTCAGCCACCGCGGTCGCTACTACCACGAATACACCATGGCCGTTGACGTCACGCGGGACAGCCCGACCTGGCAGCCGCCGACCGAGGATGCGGAGGAGATCGTGACCGAAGCGCTGCGTGATCTGGCCCGCTGGCTCTACCGCCAGATTCAGGCTGAATACGACCACCTCACCTCGGACGAGGCCGTCGAGGAGGGGATCATCGTGAACGAGTACACTTTCACCGAAGCCGGGCGCAGGTTTGGGTGAGAGCGCGGGCAGTTCATTTGAGCTTTACAAGCAGGCCATATGATCTATATTCAGGCCAATGGAGGGCGCCATGTACATTGCTGAGAAAATCCGGGAACCCGCACAGATCAACGCCGTCGCGTTGAAGGCTTACGCGCGCGTGGTCGATGCCTGGGGCCTCAACTTGAAGGAAGCGGCTGGCCTTGCCGACATGTCAGAGAGTACGTGGAAACGTGCCAAGAAGCCAGACTTTGCGGGAGAACTGACCAAGGATCAACTACTGCGGCTCAGTGCGGTGATCGGCATCTACAAGTCGCTCGAACTCTACTTCTCCGAGCCGCTCGCACGAAGCTGGTTTACCCGACCGAACACCGGCCCGCTCTTTGGGGGAAGCCGTCCGGTTGACACTGCCATCGACGGGGGCTTGCCGCAGATCCTCGCGGTGCGGACCTATCTTGATGCGTTGCGTGGTGGGGCATGAAGCAGACCGAGGTTTCCGATCGTGGCCTCGTTCGTCTTCTGCCCGCCACCTACCACAAGCCACCGTCCTTGCGGGGTCTCGTCGATACCGATGACGAGATGGAGATTTTGGCCGAAATCGAGGGTCTGACCAGCGGCCGTCTTTTGGCGGAACGTGGCCGCAACCCGCATCTAGACCCGCGCGAGCTGGCCTGGCAGCGCCGCAGCCGAGATCTGCGCATCTACGGCGACAGCCATGTCAACGCGGCCTTCACCTACACCCGCGCCGGGGGAAACCGCTTCAACACCGAGGAGCGCGGCGCGTGGTACTGCGCATGGGACGTGATGGTGTCCGTCAGCGAAGTGGCCTGGCACCGCACGCGCGAACTCGGCTTTACCGGCAGCTTCCATGACAGCGCCCGCTATGTGGAATTGCTGGCGGATTTCATCGGGATCTTCGATGATCTGACCGATGAGCCGGGCCATCCCGCGCTGCATCCCGACCCGGCTGTCGGATATCCCGAGGGCCAAAGCTTGGCCCAACATCTCCGCCGGGCTGGATCGCGGGGTCTCATCTACCCCTCTGTCCGGGCGCCTGCGCCGGGCGGGAATTGCCTCGTCTGCTTCGAGCCCCACGCCATCCAGAACGTCCGGCCGGGCGCGTCTTGGGATCTTGTTTGGGATGGGACGCCGCACTACTCGGTTACGGCTGTCGGCTGACGAGTTACAGCGCAAGCGCCCTTGGAGGTCCGAAGAAATGAAGCCTGCAAACGACAACAGCGCGGACGTCACAAGCTTGAAGCCATGCGACCATCAGGCATTCTTCGAGGTTTTGGACTCTCCGCCCTCACCGACGGAAGCGTTACGGGCAGCATTTCGCCGGACGAAAGAGAGGTCATTCCGGCAAAACACATGGCTTCCAAAGATGAACTGAGTCCGCCGGTCTTCTGGGCTTCCCATATACGCGCTGAGGACGGCGACGTCTCTGGCCCGAGAGACCACTATAGTTTTCTTCGATGAGGTTGCTTTTCCAGCGTTATAGACGCTCCAATATCACCATTTTCAAAGAATTGAGGGACTAGCCCCAAGTGGAGGAAGATCTGAAGACGCTGGGTCGAGAGACGACTACGACTTGCGGTGGTTGCCGAAGGTCGCAGCAGTGCACCTCCCGGCGTGCCATCGGGACCAGGCTTTGGTCGTTCGGACAGGAGTTTGACCGGGGTTGATGTCCCGAAGGGCCAATCTGCCAATCTATAGGTTGGCAACTATGCTAAGTTTGCCAAGCCACGGTATGGCAGAAGCTCCGGAAGGCCGGAGCCAGCCGGTGCCTTGCTCACTTGTTCCCGTCGATCCACTTCGACATCAGCCCCTTGTCACGGAAGCATTCGTCCGGAACGGCGCGCCGTTTGATCCGGGCGAGCTTCTCCGCGAAGGCCACCTGTTTTGAGGTCGGCAGCCGGTCCATTTCGGATACCGGCTTCAGCTGGGCCTGCGCCTCGATCCAGGCGCTCAAGGACCGGCGGTCTTGCTGAACCTCCCAGGGCAGAAGGGTCTGGTTGCGCAGGGCGAGCGAGCGCGCATAGGCCATCTGTTTGGGCGTCGCGGGCAAGGCGTATGTGGTGCTGTCCATCGGGAAACTCCCTTACTGACTTGGCCCTCTATATAGAACATAACAGGAACAAAATCAAGCCAAGCGAACGGAACGCACCGGTTCGAGAGGGAGAGAGGGGCCGGGAAAGATCAGGCCTGAGGGTGCCCGAGAGAGGGTGTCCGGGCCTGATCCTGTCCCTCATTCCGGAGTTTCCCGATGACCTATCTCGCACCCGTTGCGCCTCCCGTTGCTGTTCCGCCTGCTGATCTCGCACCTGCGATCATCGCCGTCGCCGAAGCCTTGCAGCCCGATTTCGCCCAAGGATTCCAGATCGACGCGCTGCGTCTGCGGCTTGAGATGGAGCGCGCCTTTGGCGGCTCCGATGCCGATGGCGCCTGGGACTGGAAGCTTGCCTATGAGGCGGGCGAGGTGGCGCTGGTCCTCTTCCTGCGGAAATTCGGCCGCGCGCTTCTGGCCCGGGCGGGCTCGCCTGCAGCACTCTTGCCCATCCTCGCCAAGGTGGCGGGCCTTTTGCCCACGCACACCCGGCGCTCAGAGGAAATGGAGCGCTTCCAGCAATTCTCGACACCCCTGCCCATGGGACTCGCGGCGCTCGCCGCCGCGCAGATTACGCCACGTGACCTGGTCCTTGAGCCTTCGGCCGGGACCGGGCTTCTCGCGATCCTCGCCGAGATCGCGGGCGGCAGTCTCGCTCTGAACGAGCTAGCCGAGACCCGAGCCGATCTTCTGCGTCACCTTTTTCCGGGGCGGCCCGTCACCACCTTTGATGCCGCGCAGATCGATGATCATCTGGACCCAGGCCTGCGCCCGAGTGTCATCCTGATGAACCCGCCCTTCTCGGCCATGGCCAATGTCGATGGTCGGACGACCGAGGCGACGGCGCGGCATCTGCGCTCGGCGCTTGCCCGGCTTGCCCCCGGTGGTCGGCTTGTTGCCATCACTGGCGCCGGTTTCGCGCCGGAGGCGCCCGCTTGGGCGGAAACCTTCGCCCGCCTGACCGAGACGGCCCATCTGGTGTTCACCGGTGCTGTGTCGGGTGCCGCCTTTGCCAAGCACGGCACCAGCTTCGAGACGCGGATCTCGGTCTTCGACAAATGCCGAGGCGGCGAGCAGGGCGGCATCACCGCCGATCTGGCACGGTCCATCTCGCCCGATGTGGCCCACCTCCTTGCCAGGATCACCGCCGAGGTCCCGCCACGCCTCGAGTTGGGTGCGGGTGTGGGCGCATGCTCCCAGCCCATTTCCTCTTTCCGGGGAATTCCCGGCCGTTCCTCTGGCCCCGCTGCTCGACCTTTGCGTTCGGCGGCAGCGGCCAAGATGGATGTGCATGTCACCACGCCGGATCCCGAGGACCTCGCCTACACCATACGCGAGACGGCGGACGATCTCGGCGCCGCGCGCCTTTCAGACGCGATCTACGAGACCTTCCGCCTGCAGGCCATCGACATCCCCGGCGCGGCCCCGCACCCGACCAAGCTCGTGCAGTCGGCGGCCATGGCCTCGGTCGCCCCCCCGAAACCCACCTACCGCCCGAAACTCCCCGCCGCGGTATTGCGGGACGGTCTCCTGTCAGATGCCCAACTCGAAACCGTGATCTATGCTGGCGAAGCGCATGGCGCGCATCTCGCCGGGTCGTGGTGCGTCGATGAAACTGGCGACATGGTCTCGGCCGCGCCCGAGGATGCCGCTGATGCAGTCCGCTTCCGGCGGGGCTTCTTTCTTGGCGACGGCACTGGCGCGGGCAAAGGCCGCCAGTCGGCAGGGATTCTGCTCGACAACTGGTGCCAAGGCCGACGCAAGGCGCTCTGGATTTCAAAGAGCGACAAGCTCCTTGAAGACGCGCAGCGCGACTGGTCGGCGCTCGGCCAGGAGCGCCTGCTCGTCACGCCCCTGTCGCGCTTTGCGCAAGGCCGCGACATCCCGCTCTCCGAAGGCATCCTCTTCACCACCTATGCGACACTGCGCTCGGAAGAGCGCGGGGCCAAGAAATCCCGCGTCGATCAGATCGTCGACTGGCTGGGGGCGGATTTCGACGGGGTGATCCTGTTTGACGAAAGCCATGCCATGGCCAATGCCGCCGGATCGAAGGGTGAGCGCGGCGATACCGAGGCCTCGCAGCAGGGCAGGGCGGGCCTGCGCCTCCAGCACAGGCTTCCCAATGCCCGCGTGGTCTATGTCTCGGCCACGGGGGCCACGACGGTCCACAATCTCGCCTATGCGCAGCGGCTCGGCCTCTGGGGCGGCGAGGATTTCCCGTTCGCCACCCGCGCTGAATTCGTCGAGGCCATTGAGGCAGGCGGCGTCGCCGCGATGGAGGTTCTGGCCCGCGACCTACGGTCGCTCGGCCTCTACACTGCCCGGTCGCTTTCTTACGATGGCGTCGAATACGAGATGCTGGAACACGCGCTGACCCCTGAGCAGCGCGGCATCTATGATGCTTATGCCGGGGCTTTCGCCATCATCCACAACAATCTCACCGCCGCGATGGAGGCCGCCAACATCACCGGCGACAGCGGCACGCTGAATCGCCAAGCCAAGTCAGCCGCGCGGTCGGCCTTCGAGTCCGCGAAGCAGCGGTTCTTCGGCCATCTGCTCACCTCGATGAAAACCCCCACCCTGATCGCTGCCATCGACGGCGATCTCGCGGCTGGCCATGCAGCGGTGATCCAGATCGTCTCAACTGGCGAAGCCCTGATGGAGCGCCGCCTCTCTGACATCCCCACCGACGAATGGAACAACATCCGCGTCGACATCACGCCGCGGGAATACGTCCTGGATTATCTCGCCCATTCCTTTCCGGTGCAGCTCTACGAGCCCTTCACCGACAGTGAGGGCAACCTGTCGTCCCGGCCTGTGGTCCGCGACGGCCAACCGGTCGAATGCCGCGAAGCCGCCCGCAGGCGCGATGCGCTGATCGAAAGGCTTGCGTCATTGCCGCCCGTGCCGGGGGCGCTGGATCAGATCGTCCAGCGCTTCGGTACCGATCTCGTGGCCGAGGTCACGGGCCGGTCGCGCCGCATCGTGAGGAAGGGCGAGGGGCACGCCGCGCGCCTCGTCGTCGAAAGCCGAGCGGGGTCTGCCAATCTCGCGGAAACCGCCGCCTTCATGGATGACCAGAAGCGCATCCTGATCTTCTCGGATGCAGGCGGCACGGGTCGCAGCTATCACGCAGATCTCGGCGCTAAGAACCAGCGCCTGCGGGTGCATTATCTTCTGGAACCCGGCTGGAAGGCCGATGCGGCGATCCAGGGCCTTGGGCGGACCAACCGCACCAATCAGGCGCAGCCGCCGCTGTTTCGGCCCGTGGCCACCGATGTGAAAGCGGAGAAGCGGTTCCTCTCCACCATCGCACGCCGCCTCGACACGCTCGGCGCCATCACGCGCGGCCAGCGTCAGACCGGCGGGCAAGGGCTGTTCCGGCCCGAAGACAACCTCGAGTCGCCCTATGCCCGAGACGCGCTGCGCCAGCTTTACCGTCGCATCTATCGCGGCGATGTGGCTGGCTGTTCGCTCGGGGCCTTCGAGGATGCCACCGGCCTCAGCCTGACCGATGACAATGGCCTCAAAGACGACCTGCCGCCGATCACGACCTTCCTAAATCGCCTACTGGCGCTCACGATCGACATGCAGGCCGTGCTCTTCTCGGCCTTCGAGGAATTGCTCGACCAGCGGATCGAGGGCGCCATCGCGGCCGGTGTCTACGACCTCGGCCTCGAGACGCTGCGCGCCGAAAGCTTCCGTGTCACGGATGCGCGCGTCATCTACACCCATCCTGGCTCGGGTGCAGAAACTCAACTGCTGACCATCGCGGAGAAGCGGCGCAACACGCCGACCTCGCTCGCGGATGCGCTGGACTGGCTCGATGACCCCAAGGCGCGGCTTCTCGTTAACAGCCGCTCGGGCCGGGCAGCCGTGCAGGTGCCCGCCACCAGCCTGATGCTGGATGATGGCACCATCGAGCCGCGGCTGCGTCTGGTCCGGCCGACGGAAGCCAGCACAGTTCCCGCGAAGATCATGGAGGACACCCACTGGTTGGAGGCCGACCGTGCAGCCTTCGCAGTCGCCTGGACCGCGGAACTGGCCGAGGTGCCGGAGTTCAGCGAGGCCACCCTGCACATCGTGGCGGGTCTCCTTCTGCCGATCTGGAAGCAACTTCCCCAGGATGAAACCCGCGTCTACCGCCTGCAGACTGATGACGGCCAGCGCATCATCGGCCGCCGGGTCTCACCCGCTTGGGTCGCGACCACGTTGGCCGCCGATGCGCCGCAACTCACGGCGGCGCAGATCCATGCCCTCGTGCTCGAGGGCAAGACGGTGGTGCGGCTCGCCGAGGGAATGGAACTCCACCGATCCCGCGTCATGGGCGTGAACCGGATCGAGCTGTCCGGTTTCACAGAAGCGGCGAAGGACCGCCTCAAGGCCGATGGCTTCTTCTCGGAGATCATCAGCTGGAAGCTGCGCCTCTTCTGCCCAGCGGACTCGGGCGGCATTGCCGTGCTGGATCGTCTGCTTGCACGTTGTCCTGTAACGAGACTACATGAACGCGGAGGTTGTTGATCCATGTATTCCGAGACTGAAGATGTGATCCGCGCTTTGGCGGAAAATGCCGAAGGCGTGTGTCGCGCCTACCTTCCTGCCGGACGGCGGGAAGGGTCCTACTGGATCGTGGGCGATCTGCAGAACAATCCTGGCCGGTCCCTCTTCGTGCGGCTGACGGGGCCTGCGTCGGGGCCGGGCGCTGCTGGCAAGTTCACCGATGGCGCCACGGGCGAACATGGTGACCTTCTCGACATCATCCGCGAGAGGACCGGGATCTCCCGCTTTCCCGATCTTCTGGCCGAGGCCCGAGCGCATTTGGGCCGTCCGCAGCCGGTCCTCCCGGATGCACCAGTGCCAAAAAAGGCCAAAGCCCCTGGTGGCACGCCAGCGGCGGCGGCACGTCTCTTTGCGGCCTCGGTGCCGGTCGCAGGCACGCTTGCCGACACCTACCTCCGCTCCCGGGGCCTTACCCAAGGCGCAATGATGAGCGCGCTGCGCTTCCACCCGAAGTGCTGGCATCGGGATGAGGGCCAGACCCGGAGCATCCCCAGACCGGCGCTGATCGCTGCGGTCACCGATGCGGCAGGGGCCTTGCAGGGTGTGCATCGTACCTGGCTGGCACCTGACGGACAGGGGAAAGCGGGCGTCGAGACGCAGCGGCGTGCCATGGGTCACCTCCTCGGCAATGCCGTCAGGCTGACCCCGCATGACGACATCCTCGTGGTCGGTGAAGGCATCGAGACCATGCTATCCTTGGTCGAGGCAGTGCCCGGCCTGCCCGTCTGGGCGGCGCTCTCGTCCGGTCACCTCGGGGCCGTCCTGCTGCCGGAGGGGCTGCAGCGCCTCTACATCGCCATCGACCGCGATCCGGCGGGGCGTGGCGCGGCAGAGAGGTTGAGCGCCAGAGCCCTTGATGCCGGGATTGTCGTACGGGTGCTGGAACCACGGCTTGGGGATTTCAACGATGATCTTCGGGTAGACGGACCGGCGGTGCTGCGTCAGCATCTGGCAAAACAGATCGGTCCCGAGGATCGGCAGCGCTTGGAAATCTGAGCGTCTCCGCGCAAGGGGCAGTTCAGGACAGTGGGGCAGGGGGAACGGAACCATCGCAGGTCTGAACCGTCACCCCTTGCCTCTTCTCGGGACAGCTCATCCACGCGTCCCCCGAGCGGCCTTCAAGAGATGGGCAGGCGGCCGTCAAAGGTGCCGCCCCTTCAAGGACGGGGGGCGACTGATTTCCGCCGGCGGCAGAGCCGCCTTTGCATCGCGAAGCAAATCAGCCGCCCCCCGTCCTCCTCCACATGCGTTCCGGCCCCGAAGGCGGGGTGAAGGGCCAGCCCCTCCCACGGCTTTCGCAGCCCATGAAGGCCGCGCGGGATGACGCGCGGACAAGTTGAGGCCCGGAGGCAAGAACCGATGAAGATCCACACCCACAACGACGCGTATGAACCCGCCCACACCGCATCCCAGACCGCCCATGCGCTCGACGAGCTGCAGCTCTATGGCTACCGCCCGTTCGACGAGCCCGATCCGCGCCCGATGCCCGATGGGCAGCGCCTCGCGGTCGCCGTTGCCGACATCTTCGACGCCCTCGTCGCGACCTTTGAGGACACCCGCATGGAACCCGACCTCGAAGAGGTGCTCTGGGGCCAGGTCAACCTCTTCCACCGCGCCGCGGCGAGGGTTGAGCGGTCGCTCGATGAGAACGAACAGGCGCAGCGCCGCCTGCAGCGCGAGCAGGACGGCTCCGAGGTGAAGTCCACCGAACTCGAGCGCCTGACGGCCGAAGGCCTGACGCTGATCGAACGGCGGAACTGCATGGACATGATGCGCGATCACGCCGCGACCGAGTTCGTCCATCACACGGGCTCCACCTGGCGCCCTCGCACCGGCTCGATGGTGAACCGCCAGCACATGACCGCGGCGCTGATCGACAGCCGCGACTTCCTGGCCGCCAAGCGCCGCGCGGAGACCGAGGTGATGCTGCCCGCAGGCCCCAAGGTCGCCCTCACCGGCGGGACCGACTTCAACGATCACCGGCTGATCTGGGGCAAGCTTGACCAGGTCCGGGCCAAGTATCCCGACATGGTCCTCCTTCACGGTGGAAGCGCCAAGGGCGCAGAACTCATCGCCGCCAAATGGGCCGAGGCCCGCGGCGTGACGCAGGTCGCCTTCAAGCCCGACTGGACCAAGCACGCCAAGGCCGCGCCATTCAAGCGAAATGACGCGATGCTGGACGTCCTGCCCGTGGGTGTCCTGGTCTTCCCGGGCAATGGCATCCAGGAAAACCTCTCCGACAAGGCCAAGAAGCTGGGTATCCCGGTCATGAAGTTCGAAAAGGGGGCGTGAGCCCCCTTTGCTCCTCGCGGGGAAATCGAGGTGGAAGCGCAGACTTCCACCTGATATTGTGGCAAAAACCTTGCCCGATCACTACATGTACCACAGCCCGATCCAGCTCGATGTCTTCCCAACCGACGTGCAGATGCGCCGGATCGATCCGGCGCGCAACATGCGTCGCTTCTATCGGCTGAGCGTTCAGCGCGACCTCTTCGGCCGTGCCAGCCTCGTGCGCGAGTGGGGTCGTATCGGCTTCCGTGGCCAGATGATGGTTGAGACCCACCCCGATGAAGGCAAGGCCGTCACGGCTTTGATGAAGCTCGCAGCGGCGAAGAAGCGGCGGGGCTACGTCGTCTGACTCTTTGGTTTGCTTCTACTGCTTGGCCTGTGGCAAGTCCTTTCATGATAAAACGGCGCTGCCTTGAGCTCTGTGCGAGATAACTGGATTGGCCTGAGCAACCAATCAAGAGGTTGGGTTGGCCGGCATGGTCACCTTGCTCCTCTACCACTTCGCTTCAGAGAGCTCGCAGGTAAAACGTCCGCGCAAAGGGGTTGATCTTCATCATAGGTATAGTTTATATACCCATCATGAAACGATTCTGGTGGGTGCTCTCGTCCCACCTGTTCAACGAGGACCTGCCATGCGCTGGGGTGTCGAAAAACGGTTGGAGTTCATTGAGTTCCGCCTCTTTTGGGAGGGCGGGATCAACCGTGCCGACATCGTAGAACAGTTCGGGGTATCCGTGCCCCAGGCCTCGAAGGATCTTACGCTCTACGAGGAGAAGGCACCGGGTAATCTGATCTACGACAAGAGCGCCAAGCGTTACAAAGCGGCGGACGATTTCAAGCCCGTTTTCATGCAGCCTGATGCATCCACGTACCTCGCTCATCTGCGCGAGACTAACGGAGGAGCGTCTGGTGTAACCGAATCCTGGCTTGCATCGGCGCCCGCGCATGATGCCCTGCCTATTCCACACCGGCGCGTGGAGGCCGACGTCCTTCGCGATGTCCTTAAGGCCGTTAGAGAAGGCCATTCCATCGAGGTCTTCTACCAGTCGATGAGCGCCAACAAGAACACCCCAGAGTGGAGGCGGATTTCTCCCCACGCTCTCGGCAGCGACGGACTGCGCTGGCATATCCGTGCATTCTGTCACATCGATCACAAGTTCAAGGACTTCATCCTCTCGCGATGCATGAAAACTCGAAAGCATGAACTGTCCGGCGCGTCTGCGAATGACGACAAGCTTTGGCATGATCGCTTCGCGGTGGCGCTCGAACCGAATCCAGCCCTGAGCGAGAGCCAGCGATCAATCATCGCCCAAGATTATGAAATGACGAACGAGCGCACCGAAGTCATGGTGCGAAAGGCGCTCCTCTACTACTTCCTGAAGCGTCTCCGTCTGGATGTCGCAGACAAGCTGGACAACCCCTACGAAGTCCCTGTCGTGGTCGCCAACCGAGCTGCCTTTGACGCCGCGCTCGCGGAGGCGATGGCATGAAGTCTGTCAATTTTGAAATCCTTCGTGACGGTTGGCCTGAACTTGCAGGTCTTGGCGGGTTTGCGGAGTCATACGCTCACGCAGATCCGGCCAGCGCGCTCGTCAAGCTTCGCCTGTTCGCGGAGAACCTGACAAAGGATATCTACCGCGAGCTCCAGCTGCCAAAGCCAGACCTATCGAAATTTGTTGATCTCCTTGAGAACGACGCCTTCGTCGCGATCACTCCGAAGGTTGTGCTCGACAAACTTCACGCGTTGCGAATGCACGGCAACAAAGCCGCACATGGCGAGCCCGTAAGAAGCCAACACGCGCTATGGCTGCTCAAGGAAGCGCACGATCTGGCCCGCTGGATGTGTGTCCGCTATGGGCAAGCGAAAGCAGACCAGCTTCCCGCCTTCCGGCAGCCGGCCATTCCAGGTCAGGTTGAGGAGCGGGAACGGCGCCATGTCCTTGAAAAACTGGCGGCACAGGAAGCGCAGATGGACACGCTGCTTTCTGAGCTCGAAGAAGTACGATCGAAAGCAACCGCCGCCCAGAAGGAAGCGGCTGAGCTCAAGCAGCTAGCAAGCTCGGCACAGGCAGCGGCCGATGAACTTCAGTTCAGCGAGGCAGAAACCCGAACGCGCCTCATCGATAGCATGTTGGCGAGCGTTGGCTGGGATATCGCAGAAGGCGTCAAGAACACGACCCAAGTGGGCAAGGAAGTCGAGGTCGACGGTCAACCAACGGCTTCTGGCATCGGCTACGCCGATTACGTGCTTTGGGATGACAACGGGAACCCTCTGGCCGTGATCGAGGCGAAGAAGACCTCGACCGATGCGGAGCTCGGTCGGCATCAAGCCAAACTCTATTCCGATAGCCTTGAAAAGCGGTATGGGCACCGCCCGGTCATCTTCTACACGAATGGCTTCGACATTTGGATTTGGGACGACGCGCAGGACTTTCCTCCGCGGAAGCTCTATGGCTTCTACTCCAAGGACAGCCTTCAGCATCTGGCCAACTACCAACGGCACAACAAACAGCCCCTCAACACAGTCGCGATCAGCGATCAGATCGTGGATCGGCTGTACCAGCTGGAAGCGATCAAAAGGGTTTCTGAGCGGTTTTCGCAGAAACACCGTCGGGCGCTGGTGGTTCAGGCCACAGGTACAGGCAAGACACGCGTTGCGATCGCGCTGACGGACCTTCTGATCAGAGCCGGTTGGGTCAAGCGGGTCCTCTTCCTCTGCGATCGCAAGGAACTCCGGAAGCAGGCCAAGAACGCCTTCAACGATTTCCTTTCGGAGCCCACTCGGATCATCACATCGCGCGTTAGGACGAACGCCAGTGAGCGCGTCTTCCTTGCGACATATCCCGCGATGCAAAAGGTCTTCCAGTCTTTCGACCCAGGCTTCTTCGACCTCATCATCGCGGATGAATCTCATCGAAGCATCTACAACGTCTACGGAGACATCTTTCACTATTTCGACTGTTATCAGGTGGGGCTTACCGCGACGCCAGTTGACTTCGTTACGAGGAGCACCTTCCGCCTCTTTGGATGCGAAGGGCAACTTCCCACGTCGAATTACGATCTCGAACAGGCGGTTCAGGCAGGCTACCTGACTCCATTCGAGGTCTATGAGCACACGACGCAGTTTCTCCGCGACGGCATCACCCTCGATGGTCTATCGCCCCAACAGATCCAGGAGCTCGAAGACCAGGGGGAGGACCCGGCGCAGTATGATTTCTCCTCTGAGCAGATCGACAAGGTCATCTATAACAAGGACACCAACCGCGCGATCCTCCGAAACCTGATGGAAAACGGGATCAAGGATGCGACCGGACAAATCCTAGGAAAGAGCATCATATTTGCACGGAACCATCAGCATGCGATGCTGATGCGTCAGCTCTTCGATGAAATGTATCCGCAATACGCCGGTAAGTTCTGCCAGGTGATCGACAACTACGATCCGCGTGCCGAGCAGTTGATCGACGATTTCAAGGGCGAAGGTACCAACAACGATCTGACCATAGCGATCTCGGTCGACATGCTCGATACCGGGATCGACATCCCGGAGATCGTGAACCTGGTTTTCGCGAGGCCCGTCAAATCACCAGTGAAGTTCTGGCAAATGATTGGCCGAGGCACGCGTCTCTGTCCGGACCTCTTCGGCCTCGGCCAGCACAAGAGCGTGTTTCGCATCTTTGACCACTGGGGCAATTTTGCCCGCTTCGAAATGGGCTATCGCCCTGCCGAACCTACACAGGGCAAGCCGCTTGCTCAGCAGGTCTTCGAAGAGCGGTTGAATGTTGCCGAGATCGCCCTTCAGAAGAGCGAAATCGCAGCCTTCGACGCTGTGATTGACCTCGTGGCGCAGGATATCAATGCACTGCCGGAAGAATCCATCGCCATTCGGGAGAAATGGAAGGAGAAGCGCGCTCTATCTCGTCCCGAGGTATTGAAGGCGTTCGCCCCGGCGACTGTCGCGAGACTTCGCCAAGAGATAGCACCTCTGATGCAGTGGCGAAACATCCGTGGTTTCAGTGACGCCCTTGCGCTCGATCTTCTTATAGCGCGGATGCAAATTGCGGTGCTACGTGGCTCGGGCGAGATTGCCGATCAGAAAATCGAGCTCCTCGACCGCCTAGCATCTCTGCAGATGCACCTAAACCCCGTGCGAGAGAAGGCGGAAGTCATCAAGCGCGTGAAGTCAGATGCTTTCTGGAGAGATGTAACAGTCGCCGATCTGGAGGGCGCACGCATTCAGCTGCGCGAAATCATGCATCACCGTGCCAAGGGCGGGTCGCATGGCCTTCCTCCGAAGGTGGTCGATATCACCGAGGATGCCGGGCAGATGCAGTTTGCACGGCGTTCGGCGAGCCTGAAATCCGTCGACATGAAAGCCTATCAGCAAATCGTCGAAGCGGAGCTCAAGAAGCACTTCGAGACACATCCGGTCCTCAAGAAAATCCGTGCCGGCGAGGCCGTGTCCGACCGCGAAATCGACTCGCTCGTGTCGCTCATTCTGACGCAGCACCCGGACGTGCGGCGGGAACACCTTGAGGAGTTCTTCAGCGAGACCGCCGGTCCGCTCTATCTCGCGATCCGGATGATCGTGGGCATGGATCCCGAAGCGGTGCGGGAGAAGTTCACTGCCTTCGTCCAGAAGCATCCGAAGCTGAGCGCGAAGCAGACGCGCTTCCTCGCGCTGCTGCAAAACCACATCGCGCGGTACGGTACGATCGAGGTCGAGCGGCTCTACGACGACCCCTTCACCGTGGTCGACGCCGACGGACCGGACGGGGTTTTCGAGGACGAGGCCGACCTCACCGATCTCATCAATATTGTGCGCTCCTTCGGCCCCACGGTCGATCAGCGCCCAGACGACAACCCGAACGAGAGGAAATCATAAATGGTCACGGGTGAGCTCAAGCGGCGCGTCGACGCGCTCTGGACGGAATTTTGGCAGGGCGGGATCACCAACCCGCTGACGGTTATCGAGCAGATCACGTTCCTGATGTACGCGCGCCTCCTCGACATCAACGAGGCGCGAGACGAGAACCGCCAGAAGCGGACGGGCAAGCCATTCCAGCGCCGCTTCAAGGAGGACGAACAGCAGCTGCGCTGGTCGCAGTTCCGGCACCTGGGATCCGACCAGATGCTTCCCCTCGTGCGCGACAAGGTCTTCCCGCACTTCCGCACGACCGTCGCCAGCGGCACGGCCTTCGCCGAGTTCATGAAGGACGCGCAGCTGATGATCCAGAAGCCTGGGCTTCTGGTGAAAGCCGTGAACATGATCCACGAGCTGCCGCTGACGGAGGGTGACACGAAGGGCGACCTGTACGAATACCTGCTCAGCAAGCTGACCACGGCCGGCATCAACGGGCAATTCCGCACGCCTCGGCACATCATTCGCTTGATGGTCGACATGCTGGATCCTAAGCCGACCGACGTGATCGGCGACCCCGCCTGCGGTACGGGCGGCTTCCTCGTCAGCGTCATGGAATACCTGCTCGAGACTTATACCTCGCCCGAGGCGGTGATCGAGGAGAAGGATCCCGAGACCGGCGCGGTAGAGAAGATCTTCACCGGCGACCTGCTCGAAGATCACCGCGACCATATCCGCAGCAGCATGTTCCACGGCTTCGACTTCGACGCCACCATGCTGCGGATCGCGGCGATGAACCTGATGCTGCACGGGGTCGATGATCCCGACATCCACTATCAGGACACGCTCAGCACCGGTTTCACCGATAAGTTCCCGAGGCAAGCAAGCGAGGGCTTCGACGTCATCCTCGCCAATCCGCCCTTCAAGGGCAGCCTGGATTTCGAGGACGTGCACTCGGGGCTTCTGCGCCAAGTCAAGACGAAGAAGACTGAGCTGCTCTTTCTCGCGTTGATTTTGCGCATGCTGAACACCGGCGGCCGGTCGGCGACTATCGTGCCTGATGGTGTCCTGTTCGGCTCGTCCGGTGCGCATCGTCAGCTGCGTCAGCTCTTGATCGACAACAACCAGCTGGAAGCAGTGATTTCGCTACCCAGCGGTGTGTTCAGGCCCTATGCGGGCGTATCCACCGGGATCCTAGTCTTCACCAAAGGGGGACGCACCGATAACGTGTTCTTCTACGATGTCGAGGCCGATGGTCTCTCACTCGACGACAAGCGGGAACCGGTGGCCGAAAACGATTTGCCTGACTGCCTTGCCCGTTGGCGCGCCCGCGATCCTGCGGAGGACACAGACCGGAAGTCGAAGGCGTTCTTTGTGCCAGCCGCCGAGATCAAAGAGGCTGGCTATGACCTTTCTCTCAGCCGCTACAAGGAACGTGTGTATGAGGAGGAGGACTATGACCTGCCTCATGTGATCCTTGGTCGGATGAAGGACCTTAACGACGAAATTGCTGAAGACTTGGCTGAACTTGAGGATATTCTCGGATGACGCACGCGGTTCAATTGGGCGACATCATTCAGCTTCGGAAAGGCAAGAAGGCGACCGAAGTTCATGACCAACGCGTCAACGGTGCCATGCCCTACATCCAGATTGATGAAGTGCGCGGGGCGGCACCCCAGAAGTTTGCTCATGACACCAAGGGGGTGATCGTGACGCCAGCGGATCTCTGTATTGTCTGGGACGGTGCGAATGCTGGGACTGTCGGATATGGTGTCGATGGCCTGATCGGCAGCACCGTCGCCAGAATGCGTATCAAGGCGCCAAACGAATGGGATACAGAGTTCGTTGGCAGACTGCTTCAGAGCAGATTTCGTCAACTTAATGACGAGGCACAGGCCCGCGGAGCCACAATCCCGCACGTCGACAAATCGAAGTTGGAATCGATTGATCTTCCGCGCATTGGTCGATCGGAGCAGCGACGGATTGCATCAATCCTAGCGAGGGCAGATGGCATCCGGCGAAAGCGTGAGCGCTTGATCGATGAGGCCCAAAAGTTCGTGAGGTCAGCCTATCTGCACACAGTCGGACATCTCAACCCTAGCCATGGCGACTGGGAACCGTTCACGATTGATGCGCTTGCCGAAGATCGAAAGGGCGCGATCCGGTCGGGACCATTTGGCAGT
>CALALX010000064.1 GCA_937925635.1 uncultured Caulobacter sp. | reverse complement strand
GGATCGCGGCTGTCGCCTCGCTTCTGTCCGGCGGAACAAGCAATGCACCGATGGGCGCATTAAGCTTGTCAGCGATCTCCGCCAGCATATCGACCTTCATGCTCCGGTTCGGTCGGTTCGGGTTAAAGAAGTCGTAAATCCCCGAAGACGTCGGACGCACCGCGTTCTGGAGCCAGCCGACCGTCTGCCGCTTCGCCGCCAAGCGGATGCGGATGTTCTCGGCGACGATCTCGTTGATGTCCATGCCTAGGATGTTACCGAGTCGCAGCGCCACCCGCTGCTAGGTTCTTCCCTATTGACACCCTAGGGAATTACCTAGACATTAACGGGCATGAGCACGCATGCCCCATTCGATGACCTCGTCGGCGCTGTGCGCCGCTTCTGCGACCGACACGACATGCCGAAGTCGCGCTTCGGTGAGCTGGCCCTGAGCGATCCGTCGTTTGTCAGCGACTTGGAAGCCGGCCGCGAGCCCCGGCGCAAGACGCGAGATCGCGTGATCTCCTTCATGCGCCAGCATGAGTTGGGCGTCGCAAAATGAGCGCCACCGCCGAATGACACAGGTCACTGCCCGCGCCGCCATCCTCCCGGCTGGCGCCAACTCCCCCGGCGCGGTTCAGGACGCGTCGGGGGCTTTTCGATATGGCAGCGTGTGCAGCGGGATAGAAGCCGCCAGCGTTGCATGGGAGCCGCTTGGGTGGCGCCCGGCCTTCTTCTCCGAGATCGACCCGTTCCCGCGCGCCGTGCTTGCGCATCGCTTCCCGGAGGTGCCGTGCCATGGCGATTTCACCACGATCGGCGGCGGCGACTACGGCGCAATCGACCTTCTGGTCGGAGGAACCCCTTGCCAGTCGTTCAGCGTCGCCGGCCTCCGTGGAGGATTGGGTGACGACCGCGGCAACCTGGCCCTCGAATATCTCAGGCTGGCTGACCGCAAACGGCCCCGCTGGCTGGTCTGGGAGAACGTCCCCGGCGTCCTGTCATCGAATGGAGGACGGGACTTTGGAGCCATCCTCGGGGGCATGGTCGAACTCGGGTATGGGTTCGCCTACCGCGTGCTTAACGCTCAGTACGTCCGAGTGGACGGCCTGGAGCGAGCCGTCCCCCAGCGCCGACGCCGTGTGTTCGTTGTCGGATATCTTGGAGACTGGCGACGTGCCGCCGCGGTTCTTTTTGAGCGCGAAAGCCTGTCAGGGCATCCTGCGCCGCGCCGAGAAGCGGGGGAAAGCGTTGCCCGCCCCATTGCTGCGGGCTCTCAGCGGGGTAGCGGGTATCGAAACGACGCCGACACGGCAGAAAACCTCATCCTCTCCCACGACCCCGCCTGCACCCTGACGGCTCGGGAATACAAGGGCGCGCTTCCCGAGGCGGACCTGCCGACCGTGGTGGCGCACGCCCTGCGCGGCGAGGGCTTCGACGCGAGCGAGGACGGCACGGGGCGCGGAACGCCGATCATCCCGCATCCCTACACCCTCGCCATTCGCGGCCGGGACGACGGCTCGTATCTGGAATACCGGCAGGACGGCACGGCCAACGCGATCCTGACGCCGAACGGCGGGCGCGCCGGAATGGGTGTCGGGGCCATCGCCTTCGACACCACGCAGATCACCAGCGCCGGCAACTACAGCAACCCGAAGCCGGGCGATCCGTGCCACCCGCTCGCAGCGGGGGCGCATCCGCCGGCCGTCGCTCTCGGCGTTGATCTCTACAACGCATCCCTCTGCGACGGGGTGTCGCCGACAATCGGCGCCGCAGCGGGGACGGCCGGCAATCGCCAGCCAGCCGTCATGACCGCCTACGCCGTCCGCCGCCTGACGCCGCGGGAGTGCGAGCGCCTGCAGGGATTTCCCGACGACTGGACGGTCGTTCCCTACCGCGGAAAGTCCGCCGCTGACGGTCCTCGCTACAAGGCCCTCGGCAATTCCATGGCCGTGAACTGCATGCGCTGGATTGGCCGCCGCATCGATCTCGTGGAGCGCATCGCGGAGGCCGCAGATGCAGCCTGACCCCCATTCCCATCGGTCCGCGCCGCGCGAGAGCCAGCCCAGCCCCGATGTGGCTGCCCGGCGCGCTGAAATCCTGCGCCTTGTGCAGCAGGGCGTCGCGCCTGCCGCCATCGCCGGCCGGCTCGGGATGACCACCTCGCACGTCAGCCTGGACCTGAGCCGGATGCGCCGCGCCGGGTTAGACCTGCCGCGGTTTCAGGGCGGCCACGCAGCCAGGAGCCGCCCGGCGAAGCCCGCCGTATGGTCGGCAACCTCTCCGGCCGACGCGGCGCAGCTCGTTGCGCTCTGGGGCGAGGGCTGGACGACCGGGCAGCTCGGGCGGGCCTTCGGCGTCACGCCGCAAGTGATCCACGACCGCGTCAAGGCGCTGCGGCGGCGGGGGCATGAACTGGCGTCGCGCTCGACGGCGCACCGCGGGCCGGAGGGCGTGCCGGTGCTGGACCGGGCCGAGGTGGCTACGTGATTACTATCGGGATCGACCCTGGCTTCACCGGCGCCATCGCGCATTACAACGCGACGACACGCTGGCTCGTGATTACCGACATGCCCGTGTCGCCGGGGCCGAAGGGCAAGACCGAACTGCTCCACGGCGCGCTGTTCGAGGCGCTGCAATGCCCGACGTGCGACGTGTGGGTCGAGCAGGTTGGCGCCATGCCGGGACAGGGCGTCAGCAGCATGTTCCGCTTCGGCCAGACGGTCGGCGCGATCCACATGGCCGTCGCCGCGCGAGGGCATGCGCTGCGGCTCGTCACGCCCGCCTCATGGAAGCGGCACTTCGGGCTGGTCAAGGACAAGGGCGCAGCGCGCGGGCTCGCGGCGCAGCGGTTCCCGGCGCACGCGAGCATGTTCAAGCGGGTTCGCGATGATGGAAGAGCGGAAGCCGCTCTCATTGCTCTTTACGGCGCCGAGACGTCCAGCCGCGGAGGCGTGGCATGAGCGATCTCGCAACGCTTCGCAGCCTGCCCGATCTCGTCGACGAGTACGAGGCGAAGGCCGCCGCCGCCGAGGCCGCGGTCGCCGCGTTCGAGGCGGCTGGTAGCGACCTGAAGGCGGCTGCGACGCTCTCCGGGACATGGGGCAACATGTCTCTGGACGTTGGCCGCGTGTCTCCGGACGCCGGGCGCGTGAGCCGCTCAGGGCTGCGGCTGTTCCGGTTCCGGCTCCGCGATGGCCGGCAATTCCTCGCGCTCGTGAACACCGAGACGAGCGCGCTGATCACCGTCCTACGTGACGAGCCTGCAGCGCAAGGAGCGGCGGCATGAGGCATCCAGACGGCAACCCCAAGACGGCTTTCGGTGAGCAGAAGCCGCCGATGTCCGACACGCCGACGACCGCCTTGCAGGCGCTCGGCCGCGTCATGCGCCTCGGCGCCACGAAGTACGGCCGGTTCAACTGGCGCGTCCAGAACGTGTCCTCGACGGTCTACTACGACGCGGCCATGCGCCACCTGATGGCGTGGTTCGACGGCGAAGACGCCGACTACGAGAGCGGCCAGTCGCACCTGGCGCACGTCATGGCCTGCTGCGCGATCCTGATCGACGCCCGCGAGCAGGGCACGCTGAACGACAACCGCTCGCCGGCCCTGACGACGCGGGAATTCGAGACCGACTTCTCGGCGCTGGCGGGGGAGTTGGCGGAATGACCTTCATCATCGACACCGGCGTCTCGCGCCCGGACGCCGCCAGCATCCTGCGCTCCGAGGCGGTCGTCGACGGCGTGCTCGACGCCCTGCCGCCAAACCCGACACAGGAGCAATTCGACGCGGGGCTGCTCGCCGCCATCCTCGGCGAACTCCGCACGCCGCGCATCCTCGAAACCGCACGCGCCGCGTTCCTGCGGTTCCTGCCGCTGGCGACGCGCCTCGCACAAACCGACCCGGCCGCGTTCGACGAGATCATCGTCGCCTACGCCGAGCTGACCACCGAACTCCCCGTCGACCGATCCGAGGCGATCGCACGGCGGAAGGCATCCGCGGGCATCCGCTGATCCGCTGCCGGGGCGGCTCCCCCGGCTCAACCGTCGCGCTGCGACATCGAAGAAAGCGACTGAAATGTCTGGATTTGCGATTGATACCGGCTCAAGCGACAGCTCGCAGGGCCCCTGGATTTCATGGACCTCGAACGGCTCGGCCGAGAAGGGCTTCGCGCCGCGCAAGTGGGTGCTGCGCGACAAGGACGACAACGGCGAGAAGGCCGAGAGCATCGTTCCCGCCTTCGAGGCCGGATGCGTGATGGACCTCGACAGCCTCAAGCTCGGCTGGGAGAAGGACGGCGCGAAGGGCATGGCCCCGGAGCGCCGCTGGAACCCGTCGATTTCTCAGGCGACGCCGCGTCCCGACGAGTCGAAGAAGCCCTCCGGCGCCTTCGCATGGTCGCGCGCCCTCACCGTTCGCTGCGCCATCGGCGGCGGCCGGGCGGCGACATGGGAGCAGGGCAGCTTCGCCGCGTACGAGGCGTTCACGAAGCTCTCCAAGCAGATCATGGCGCAGTATCCGGGCGACAACACCCTGCCGCTCGTCAAGCAGACCAGCGTCGAAAAGCGCGACCTGCCGAACGGGACCGCCAACATCCCGATCCTGGAGATCGTGAAGTGGGTGCCCCGGCCGGACTGCCTCAAGGCCGACGCCCCGAAGATCGCGACCGAGCCGGCCCCCACGCCGCAGCCGGCCAAGGCCGCCGCGCCCGAGCCCACGCCGGAACCGGCTTACTCCAGCGACGAGTTCTGAGGTCAGCGGCGGCGCAGCCGATCAGAACCGCGCCGCCTACCGGCTGAAGCTCTCACACAACACCCGGCGCGGCCTACGGGCCGCGGCGCCTACGACGCACCAGAACCGCCGGGGACGCAATGGTGGCTCAGACCAATCTACAGCCCGACGTCGAGCAGATCGAAGCGCATCTTCGGCACATCACCCGGCGATGGGGCGAACTCGCCCAGTCGGTCATGCTCGAGATCGTCCTGCTGACCGACGACGACACCGCCGTGGTGAAAGACGTGCGGCACTACCCACCCGCCGACGTCGGCGAGGCCGCGGCGCACATCGCCGCGATGAACCAGTATCACATGAACGCCTACGCGGTCGTGAACCCCCTCGACGCGGCGAACATGCCGCCCATGAACAAGCGCGCGAAGAAAGAGAACATCGTCGCGAGCTTCTTTCATTGGGCTGACGCCGACACCGCCGAAGCCGCCGACAACATCAAGCGGCTGATCTCGCCGCGCAGCACGTTCTACGTCATGACCGGCACACAGCCGAGCCAGCGCCCGCATGTCTATTGGGAATTGGAGACGCCAGCGCAGAACCTCCCGGCATGGGAGGCGATCCAGTATTCGATCTCCCGCGCCCTCAAGACCGACGACGTCAGCGACGCGCCGCGCATCATGCGTCTCGCTGGAACGATCAACTGGCCGAAGCCGAAGAAACGCGCCAAGGGCTATGTCGCCGAACTGACGACGCTGCGCATATTCACCGAGGACGAGCGCCCGCGCGTGTCGTCGGAGCAGATGGCCCGCGCGTTCCCTCACGTCGAGCGCGGAAGCCGCCGGCACGATCACGGCGAAGGGCTCCACATCGACACAGGCTTCGAAGGGAAGTCGATCGAGGAATACGCCGACTTCCTGCGCCAGGCGAGCACGGACGGCGAGAAGCACTACGGCGTGCGCGGCATCACCGCGGCGATGGCCGGGGCCGGCGTCCCACGCGCCTTCTGCGAAGCAGTCGTCCGACTGCATTGCCCCGTCTGGGACCACAATATCGAAGGGCTCGTCGACAGCGCCTACAGCAAGTACTACCGCCCCGGCGGACGCGACCCGTACGAGCACGAAAAGCGGGAGGCCGAGGCCAGCGCCAAGGCCGCCGAGGACGGCAGCAGCGGCGCAGCAGAGGACACGGCCGAGCCCGGCCGCGACCTATCGCCCGTCGACATCTGGGGCGTATTCCCCGCGCCGACGCTGCCGCGCGGGCTACTGCCGAAGGTGATCGAGGATTTCGCCTTCATCCAGGGCGAGCAGATGGGCGCAGACCCCGGCGGGCTCGCCGCGGCGGCCCTGTGCGTCTGCGCCGCCGCCATCCCCGATGACGTCAAGATCCGGGTCAAGCGGTATGACGAATGGCACGAAAGCGCCCGGCTGTGGGTCGCGCTCGTCGGTGACCCGTCAACGAAGAAGTCACCGATGCTCAGCGCGGCCGAGCGCCCGCTGCGCGCCATCGACGCCAACCTGTACCGCGACTTCATCCGCAAGAAAGCCGACTACGACGCGCTGAAGAAGGACGAGAAGGCCGGAGCCGAACGCCCGAGACAGGTCCGCAAGCGGCTCGAGGACACGACGATAGAGGCGGCGCAGGAGGTCATGGCGGACAGCCCTGACGGGCTGTTGGTCGTGCAGGACGAGCTGTCGGGCTGGTTCGGCGGCATGGACCGCTATACCAACGGCAAGGGTAGGGATCGCAGCTTCTGGCTCCAGGCGTTCAACGGCGGCGTCTACGCCGTCAACCGCGTCGGCCGCGGCGCCGGCATGATCAACAACCTCAGCGCCTGCGTGCTGGGCGGCATCCAGCCCGAACCAATCCGCAGCATCGTCGCCGACGCCAACGACGACGGCCTGATTCAACGGCTGTTTCCGATCGTCCTGCGCCCGGCTCGCCTCGGCAGCGAGGACGCCCCGCTGACCGACGCAGCACGGGCCTACAGCGAGCTTGTGACGGCCCTGACGCGGGCCGAGGTGGATCGCCCGCCCGGCTTCATCGACGTCGGCTACAAGGCGCGCCTGATCTTCTCCGAAGGGGCGCAGCGCATACGACGCGAACTCGAGGAAAAGCACCTCGGGTTGATGGCGGTTGAGTGCGTCAGTCGCAAGCTGGCCGCCCACGTCGGCAAGTACGACGGCCTGTTCGCCCGGCTCTGCGTGACGTTCCACGCCGCCGAGCACGCCCATGCCGGCTTCCTGCCGACGATGGTGGCGGAGGACACGGCCCGGCGCGCTGCCGACTTCCTGCACGGGTTCCTGCTGCGACATGCCCTGGCCTTCTACAACGGCGTGCTGAACCTCAGCGACGACCACGACCGGCTCAAATCGCTCGCCGGATACATCCTCTCGCACAAGCTGGAGACGGTCTCGGCGCGAGACGTCGTGCGCGGTGACGGCGCGATGCGGAAGCTCACGCGGCCCGAGATCGTGAAGCTGTTCGAGCAGCTCGAAGCCCTCGGCTGGGTATCGCCGCAGCCCACATCGACGCGCGTGAACGCCGCGCCGGTATGGGTCGTGAACCCCGAGGTGCACCGCCTGTTCGCCGAACGCGGCGCGTCCGAAGCGGCGAGGCGGGCTGAGGCGGCAAGGCAAATCGCAGCAGGAAAGGCTGGTCATGCCCTCTGACGAAAACACGGGTTTCCTTACGACATTTGCGACAGTTTCGGCATTTGTCGCAAATGTCGTAAGAGATCGCGGATTGGTTGCGGCCGGCGCGCCAGATCGCGCTTGGGTTGCGATCTGTCGCAAATGTCGTAAGGGCGCTCCTACGACAAATGCGACACTTCCGGGCAATCTGTCGCAAATGTCGTACACGCGTACGAGATTTAGAGTTTATAAAGGGCTCTCCTCCTTTTTCTCTCTCCCCGCGCGTACGTGTACGACAAATGCGACAGATTGCCGGAGGGCGGTCTGATGCGGTCGCTAGTGGTCACGCACCCCGGATACCGCGACTGGCGCATCACGCTTACGGGAGACGGGCTCGCCCCGGTCGAGGTTGCGCGGGCGACGTCCGCGCGGCGCGCCTGGGCTGCGCTGCCGAAGCTGCAACACGAACACGGCGCCGGGCGCGTCATTGACGGCCGTGAGGACATGGTCCGTAGAAAGGCGGACTTCGAGGCGAGGGTCCGGCCATGACCGCCCCCAAGCGCCGCCCCCGCCACGACCGCATCCTCGCGCCGAAGACGTCGCCGGAGGAAATGGCGGCCAGCTACGCCGTCGCCCCGTTCGACCGCCGCGCCCGGCTTGCTGACGAGACATGGGGCGCGGACCGGCTGCCCGAACTCGTCAGCCCCGAGACGGCGCGGAAGTTCGGATCGGCCATCGCCCGGCTCAACGCTGCGCTCGACGCGAACGACGTCGCCCAGGTCGCGCACATGGCGGCCGTCTGCATCCGCGGCTTCGACGCGATGGACGCCGAGGCGCGCCAGATCGGCCACGTCCCGCCGGATGGCCGCGTCGTCGAGGCCGAGATCGACGGCCATCGCTTCGGCGTCCTGCTCGACGACGCCGACTGGCCCATCGTGGAGCGGACCCGGCCGGGGCTGCGCTGCTACACGCTCCGCGAAGTCAGCCTCGCCCTGCGCGATCTCGACGCGAAGATCGCCCCGGTCAAGGACGCGTTCCCCGGCGCCGAGATCGTCCGCATCGGCAAGACGCGATCCAGCCGCTCCAGCGAGCCGCCGAACGATCCGATCGACTTCGGCCTCACCGCCGATCCAGAAACCGAGGAGCCCTTCTAATGCCCGCCCTCCGCATCCTCACCGCCGACGAGTGCCGCGCCGCTCCGGAATGGACCGGCCTGCGCTCCATCCCGCTGTCCGGCCGGCCGCGCACGGCGGTCGCCATCTCGCACGTCCCCGCGCGTCAGAGCATCCCGTCCGACGAGTCGCGCGCCCGCACGGCATGGTCAGAGCGCGAGAACGCCATCTTGCGCGAGCTGCATGACCTGGGCGCGCCTGCGCGGCAGATCGCGGCGCATCTCCCCGGCCGGACGAGCGGTGCGACCGAGCGGCAGGCGGACAAGCTGGGCCTGCGCTGGGGCGCGACGCGGGAACCGCTGCCCGACCACGCCATCAGGGCCGCGCTGCGGTGGATCGCGGAGAGGGCGCGGTGATGGAGGGGGTCATTGGTCTGGGCAGCGGGATTCTGATCGGGATGGTGTTCGGGGTCATGCTCGCCGCGTCGGCCCAAATTCGGATGGACAGCGCAATCGCCGAGCGCGGCTTCACGACCATCGACGGCCAGCTCTACGTCCTGCGCCCCGCGACCGCGGAGGAACGGCCGTGAGCGGCGATGCCGACTTCGGCCCGTGGGTCGCCCATGACGGCCTTGGCCAGCCTGTCCCGACCGGAACCCTCGTCCAGGGCCAGGACCGCGACGGCCAGATCAAGACGTGGGCCGCGGGGACGGTCCGCACCCCGCCCCGCGTCGGCCGGATGCCTGGCGTCAACCTCTGGGCGTGGGCCATGCGCGACCCCGAGCCGCAGGACGTGATGCGCTATCGCGTCCGCCAGTATCGCGCCGCCGAGGCGCTGCTCAAAGCCTGCAACCCGCATCGTGAACTGGAGGGCGCATGATGGCCATGGACCGCGAGAACAGGTCGTTTTCGTTTGCCGAATGGGACGCCGAAATCGCCCGCCTCTGGCGCAAGCTCGCGAAGGCCAAGCGCAGGGCCGACAAGCTTCGTCGGCAGCGCGACGAGGCGCGGGCGGTTGCCGCAGATCGGGACCGTGAATGGCCGCCGTTCGATCTGGGGCCGGTGCGGGCTGGTCGGGCATCGGCAAACAGCGTCCGGGAGGCGCGCGGGCTCCCGGGGCTGCCTAGCGCCGCGCAGGAGCCCGCCACAGCGCCATCTGCGTCCGGTCCGGTATCCGACAGCCCCAAACCCGAGATCGCCGTGTACGGCCCGCTCCGTGGCGCTGAGGCATATCCCGATTTCGCGGACGGAGAGCGGAATGACAGGTGGTCGCATCATGCAGAATAGGTCGACGGCGGTCATGAACCGCAGGGCGGAGCCCCACGACAGCCTGGATTTCTTCCCCACCCCGCCCTGGGCGACACGGGCGCTCTGCGGCTGGCTCGATCGCCGCTGTCAGCTCGACGTGCGGACGGTGTGGGAGCCCGCCTGCGGCGCCGGCGACATGGCGCGGCCGCTGGGCGAGTTTTTCCAGGACGTGCTGGCGAGCGACGTGCATGACTACGGGTTCGGTCGGGTAGATGATTTCCTGCTCCCCGGCGCGCGTGGCTGGGCCGGCCGCCCCCAGTGGATCATCACCAATCCACCCTTCCGGCTGGCCGAAGAGTTCGTTGCGCGGGCCTGCGAGGCCGCCGAGGAAGGCGTCGCCGTTCTGGTGCGAACCTCTTTCCTCGAGAGCGTCGGCCGCTACCGCGACCTGTTCTCACGCAATCCGCCGAGCTGGGTTCTGCAGTTCACAGAGCGCGTGCCGATGCACAAGGGGCGGCTGACGGCCACAGGGTCGACCGCCACCGCCTATTGCTGGCTCGTCTGGATCAAGGGCGAGCCCGGCGTGCGCTTCGACTGGCTCGGCCCGTGCCGCAAGCAACTCGAGCGCCCAGGAGACTATCCCGATTTCGCGCAGGGAGAGCAGCCGTGAGCTTCAAAGTCGGAGATCGAGTTCGCATCCGCCGTGAGTTGGCGGATGGCTACATCCAGCCTCTCCGCGGATGGGCAGAGAGGGGGCGCAAAGCCACAATCCTTCGGTCGGGGAGTTGGCCGTACGGTTCGCCATCGTGGCTCCTCCGCTTCGACACGGCGCGCCCGCCAAAGTGGCCGGAGGGCTACGAGCGCACGTTTCGCCCTGACGAGATCGAGCTGATCGAGGGCGACCAGCCGTGAGTCCCGAGCGCGCCCTCTGGTCCGCCGTGATCAACCAGGCCATCATCGACGCCCTCGCCCCGGCGACCGACATCGAAAGCCGCCGTGCGCACCTGTCCGCCGTGCGGTGGTTCCGTCATCCGGGCCGTGACTTCCGCCTGGCCTGCGCCTGCGCCGGGGTGGACCCGGATGCCGTCTCCGCCAAGGTCACGGCCGCCCTCTCCGACCCCGCCAAGGCCCGCGATCTGATCGCCCGCATGTACGCAGGCGGCGGGCACGGCCGGAGCGCGCTCGTCAACGACGTCCGTGGCGCACGCAAGAGGAATACCGCATGACCAAGCCCACCGTTCCTAACTTCGGCCCATGGGTGCACCACGACGGCGTGAACGTCCCGAGCGATGAAGCCGTCGTGCTGGTGCAGGCGTATGACGGCTCGATCGAGGTCGGCACGGCAAAGGATTTCGGGCCGCACTGGCGATGGCGAGAGCGGGGCGCTTTCTGGTGGCGGCGCCCGGTGTGCTTCAACGATCGCGCGTCGCCCATCATCAAGTATCGCGTCCTGATCGCTCCCGCCCCATCCCGCCCCAGCATCAAGGACGCGAAATGACAAAGGCCCGCACCAAAGGCGCGAAGCGCGAAGCCAAGCGCCGTGGCCGCCCGCCCAAGGAAGGCGTCGTCCGCGAGCCCAGCGGGCGCGTCAGCCGCAACCCCGAGGCCACCATCGAGCGAAAGGACAAGGCGATGAAACCCGCCATCGAAGCCCGCTGCCGCCAGGCCGGCATGGACCCCGACGTCATCCGCCGCACTCTCGGCAAGGCCGCCGCCGACAAGGTGCTCGCCGCCGCCGCCGACTACGTCCGCCAGCCGTGGGCAGGGTGCATCGCCGGCCGCCGCATCGCCGGCGAGGACGACGTCGCCGAGCTGTGGCAGGTGATCAGCGCTATCCGCGCCACTCGCCGCGCGTACCTGACCGCCATCAACGCTCCGGCCGACTATGGGGCAACCGCCTCCCTGCCCGTGTCCACCGATACGCTAACGGGCGATGCGGCCATCGACGTCTCCAAGCGCACGGTCGATCTCCGCAGCGAGGAAGAGCGCGCCCATGACGCGCGCCGCCGCTGGTGCGATCTGCTCAACGCCATGCAAGCCCCGAGCAAGGACGAGCGCGGCTTCCAGGGGTTGATCATGGCCGTCGTCATCAATGACGCCGAGGTCGCCGGCCCGCTCCCCCACGCGCTGCGTCACATTGCCAAGCGCATGGGCTGGGAGTTCGGGAAGGCGAGCTAGGCCGTGATCAGACCAGGTCATCGACTGCGACCCCAAGCGCAGCGGCCAGTCTCTTCATGGTCGCGACCGAGCCCTGTCGGCGGCCACTCTCGATGTCCAGAACTTGGATGCGGTTAACGCCGGAGGCGGCAGCAAGGGCCGCGCCGCTCATGCCGCGAAGCTCGCGGAAGGCGCGGACAGGGCTCTCGCCATCCAGGATGCGCTTCACAACGTCGGCCGGGACGAGCTCATCATCGCCGGACGCAAGGCGGGCCATCGCGCGGTCGAACGCCTCGATATCCGCGGGAGCGTCACGGGCGGCAAGCAGAGCCTCGTACTCGGCGCGAGAGATGGTCACAGTGTCGGACATGGCGTTCTCCTTTTGTCAGTCGTAAACCCCGCCGCGCGGGCCAATGTCGATCACGTCCAACACTTCGCCCGCATCGGTCATGATGACCCGGAACTCACCGACACGCAGGCGAATGCCGTCGCGCCCCTGAAGCTTGGTGACCTTGTTCGCCAGAGAGGCCGGGTCGGAAGCGTACTGGTCGATCTTGGCGACGATCAGCTTCGCCGTGTTCGCCGGCATGCGGCGGAGGGCTTTCAGCGAGGCCTTGGTGTAAGCGATCCGTTTCATGTCTTATATGTAGCACATGGCTACACCTGTAGTCAACAGCGACAACGGCGGCAGAGCGCAAAGGCGGGTGAGAAAGTGCTTGATGCGGGCGTCCATTTCCGCCATTGTCAACGAAACGAATTGCGCCCGCCGGAGAAATCCCGCGGGTTTTCGCGTCCCAGCCCTCTGGTAAAGGACGCCAGCCATGCACAACCGAGCACAGCGCCGCCACGACCTTGCCCGCATGAAGGCGAAGGCCCGCAAGGTCTACCCGCACGATCAGCAGGCCAAGCAGGCGAACCATCTGGCCGTCTGCTCGTGCCGTTCCTGCGGCAACCCCCGTCGATATTGGGGCGACATCACCGCGCAGGAGCGCAGGGCGCTTGCGGCGCATCGCGACCACTGAGCCTTCCAGATCCTCGGAAGTTCCGCTAATGTTCCGGCATGCGCTGGACCAGACGCCCGACCGCGATCGACGGGGGAAATCATCCCAGATGACTGGGTCGTCCTCTGCAACGGGAACGAGGTCGGCCGCGTCTACTATGCCGTCAACCAGCCGCCGCCCCGTTCATGGGCGTGGGGGTCCTGGGCAGCAACGTGCAGGAGCGGCGGCGCCGATAGCCTGGACGATGCGCTCGATCGGGTCAGGCAAGCCGTCCTCGCCTCTTCCGGGGTGATCCTTGGCGGCAAGCATGCGGGGAAGCGATTGTGGTGAACGCATGGGCTATGGAGTACGGCAGCCGGTGAGCGTCATGCCCGCATCGCCGCCTGACGGAGCGCCTACGCCGCCGAGGGCGGTGAGCGCGATCAAGATCGCCGACTGCTGGGTGACCAACCGGGGCCCGGCAGCCCATATCGCCAAGTCCTGCGCTTACTGCGGCACGACACGCGCCGCCGGCTCTCGCTGCGGTAGCTGTGGCGCGCCTGCCTAGCGAGCGCATCCGGGGCAGGCGAGCCGTCGAGTTGCGCCGCCGTCGCCTTGAGGCCGAGCCGCTGTGCCGAGACTGCGCAGCCCGAGGCCGTGTCACTGCCGCAACCGTGCCCGACCACATCGTCCCGCTGGACAAGGGCGGCATCGAGGACGGGCTGGTGCGCAGTCCTAATATCCAGAACTTGTGTCAGTCATGTCACGACAAAAAAACGCGACGCGATTTCGGATGGCGGCCGTCAAGGCCCAAAATATCCCTAGACGGCTGGCCTATAGAGGACTGATGCTGTAAGTTTAGCGGGCCGAATAGGTGTTCCACCACCGTATCCGGCCCTGACCAAGTTGACCGTAGGAGGGTCAAGCAATGGCTAAGCCGACTTTACGTGCGCGAGCGACTGTCTGCAATGTCGACGGCTGCGGTCGGGCGACCCGCACAGCGACGGCGAGTATGTGCGAGAAGCACTATTATCAGGTGCGGCGCAACGGATACGTTGGACCAAAGGTCAGGCCGCGCACGATAGCGCACTCACATGGGTATGTTCTCCGCGCCAATCCGGGCCACCCAATGTCCCGAGGATACCGGGGCTACGAGCATAGGCAGGTCTACTACGACCTGCATGGAGAGGGGCCGTTCTCCTGCCACTGGTGCGGCGCTGTGGTGGCGTGGGGCGACATGCACGTCGACCACCTAGACGACGACAAGACAAACAACGAGGCGAAAAATCTCGCTGCATCTTGCGCGACCTGCAATCAGCAGCGCGGCTCGTGGAAGATGAAACGCTGGGCAAGGGAGAACAGGTCTAGCCTCGTTACCTGGGACGGCGAGACCTTGCCCGTGGGTGATTGGGCCGACCGGTTCGGGATTCACCCCAACAGTATGAAGCGCAGGCTCCGGCTGTGGCCCATAGAGAGGGCTATGACTGAGCCGAGAGGCAAGTTTGGGCCCAAG
>CALALX010000063.1 GCA_937925635.1 uncultured Caulobacter sp. | reverse complement strand
TGATCCGCTCGCGCATCTCGCGCGCGGCCTTGTTGGTGAAGGTGACGACCAGCAGCTCCCACGGCTTCGCCCGGCCCGTCGCCAGGATGTGGGCCAGGCGGGTGGTCAGCACCCGCGTCTTGCCGGTGCCGGCCCCGGCCAGGACCAGCACGGGGCCTTCGGTCGCCTCGACCGCCTCCCGCTGCTCGGCGTTGAGGCCGTCGAGGTAGGCGGGCGCGGGGGCGCTGACGCGGGCGAGGTCGCTGATACGGGGGGAGGGAACGGCAGAGTCGGACATTGCGGAACATATGTAGCACAGCGCCGGGGACATGCACTTCAGTGCGTGTCCCCGTCAGCCAACCGCGTCGACTTCGCGCTGGTCGCGAGGACCCCCGCGCGGTGAGTCTGAGGGGCGGCTTCGTCCGGGGCGGTTGCGCCTTGACCGCATTGGCCTGTGGTCATGGGGCCGCGGAACCAGTCCGAGGATGAGGGAGCGTGGCAGGAACCGCCGCTCCCCGCCGTCCGTTGACGCCCCACAACAACGGTATGGGAGGTCGACATGGCCGAAGGTTCCGGAAACAGCAGTTCGACGCCGTGGCTGGCGTTCCTCGTCGGCGCCTTGATCGTGGTCGTCGCGGTGATCGGCTACGTCCTGTACACGGGCCAGGTCGCCCCGACCAAGCAGGTGGACGTCAACATCGAGGCGCCCAAGCTGCCCGAGGCGCCGCCCGTCCCCAGCCCCGGCGGGTGAACCATGGTCGCCCAGGCTCACGATCATCGCCATCGCGGCGGGGCCGGCCTGATGGCCGTCGTCGTCGGCGTGCTGGCGGTCGCGGCGTTGGGCCTGGCGTGGATGGCGCGGTCGGGGGATTGGCGCGCATCCGGCCCCTCGCACTTGCGGCTGGATCTGAAGGTTCCCGAGGCGCCGAGTCTGCCCACGCCGACGCCGGCGCCGGATCCGCAGCCGGTCCCGCTGCCCACGCCCGTGGCGCCGCCGCGCTGAGACCGCCAGCTTCGCGCCCGCCGGAGCGGCCGGGAAGCGACGCGGGCGCGGCCGGATTGGCCACGCCCGCGCCTCTGTCTGTCCATCCCCGAGGACTGCCGCGACGGCTGTTTGCGTGAAGGCGCAACACCGGGGGCGGTGTCCCGACCGGCTCGCCTCAAGCCGACCGGGTTCGCGGCGGCGTCCTAGCGGGCCTTCTGAATCGCCGGCAGCAGCAGGCCGGTCGGCTTGGGACGGGGCGGCTTCACGTCGCGGCGGCCGCTCTTGCGGGCGTCGGCGCGTCCGTCGCCGTTGACGTCGCCCGCCGCGACATTCACGCGGCTACGGGTCGGGGCCGGCTTCTTCCGCTGGGGCTTGGCGGGCTTGGCCGCGAGCTCGTCCGGCTCGACCCCCTTGGCGACTTCACCATCGACGCCGTCGAACTTGATATAGGCCGGCATGACGGCAGCGGCCGGGGTCGCGATCGCGACGGTGAGCAGGCCGGCGATGGCAAGTCCGGCGATGGACATTTTCATTGTGTAGCTCCTGAGGCATGGGCGGGCGTCTTGTCCCGCGGCCCCCTTCAAGACGACTTGCTGTCCCTCGCTCAGTTGCATTGCGCGTCAGCGAACGGCGTTGTCGTGCAACCCTGTTGCACGATCGATGACCCGGGAGCATGCTTGGGCATGGTCGGCAGCACCTTCGCCAGCAAGCTCAACCTGGTCCTCAAGGCCCTGTCGATGAGCCGCGCGCGGATGGCGGCGGACCTTGCCGTGGACAAGTCGCTGGTCGGGCGCTGGGCGTCCGGCAAGGTCTATCCCTCGACCCACAACCTCGCGCGGTTGACCACGCTGATCGCCGAGCGCCGTCCCGGGTTCACGCTGCTCGATTGGGATCGGGACATGGAGGGACTGGCCCTTGTGCTCGGGATCGAGCCGGAAGTCCGGACCCAGGCCTTCGACTGGGTGCCCCGGACCATCTTTGCCGAGGCGACCCAAGGCGTGGCGGCGCGTGGCGGCGTCTATGAAGGGATCTGGCGCTCGACGCGTCCCTCCAGCGACCTGCCGGGACGCTTCCTGCATGATCATTGCCTGATCCGGCGCGCTGACAATGGCCTGCTCAGCTTCAAGACCGGCGTCGAGGGCGTCAGTTTCGAGGGATGGGCGATGCTGCTGCAGCACCAGCTGTTCAGCGTCGCGGCCGACCAGGCGCACGGCACCCTGCTGTTCAGCATCTTCAACGGCGTCGCGCGGCAGAAGGCCCAGGTGCTGGACGGCATCACCCTGGCCTGTCTGCGCGACGCTGGCGGTTCGCCGGCCGCGTCGAGCTGCCTGCTGGAGCGGGTCGCCGAACTGACCGGCGACGACCGCGAGGACGATCGTCGCTACGAGACGTTCATCAGGACGCAGGGCTCGCCGATCGCGCCGGAGGGTTCGGTGCCGGAGGCGGTGCGGATCCATCTGACGCGCGAGGCGGATCCGGCCTCGATGGGACTGGGCGGTCTGCTGCGGATGTACTTCGGCCAATCGATGGCGCGAGGCGAAACCCTGAGCGCCTGACGGGCTATTCCGCGGCCCGCGCCAGTGCGAACACCCGGCAGGCGCTCGCCAGCGCACGCGCTCCGCGCCCTTCGTCGATACGGGCGATCAGGCCCGAGAGGCTGAGCCCGTCGCGCGCCGCCGCCGCGTCGAGCACCGCCCAGAACTCCGGCTCCAGCGCCAGGGACGTGGCGTGGCCGGCGAGGTTGACCGAACGCTTCCTGAGGCCCGGGCCGGCCATCAGTCCGCGCGCTTCCCGTCGCGCTCGCGCCGCTGGGCGTCCAGCTCACGCGCGGCCTTCTCCCGCCGCGCGTCGGCCAGCGCCTTCTCGGCCTTGGTGCGGCCGAAGGCGACGCGGTTCTCCGCCGCCTTCGCCTTGACTTCCGCCTTCGCCCTGGCCTTGCGGAAGCGGTTCAGGTTGACGGGCTCGGCCATCACTTCGCCGCCGGGCGGACCACGACCGCGGTCTCCAGCTTCAGCGGCTTGCCCTTGACCAGGGCCACCGGCGCGCGGCCCGGCCAGACGCAGTTCTGCATCGACAGCTCCTTGCGCAGGATCCACTGGGTGATCGGCTTGCCGTTGACCTTGCACGACAGGCCCACGGCCCATTGCGACAGCCCGGGCTGGCTCGGCCAGGCGAAGCCCATGGCGTTGCCCGCCGTCACGGGGCCGACCTGGGGCACGACGCCCTTGCCCTGCGAGCCGAACACCAGCCGATCCGGCGCGATCAGGCGCATGGAAAAGCCGCCGTAACCCTTCGCGTCGTCGCTGCCGCCCAGCGATAAGCCATCGACGGACGGGGTGATGACGGTTTCGAAGTCCAGGCGCCGCGCGCCCTTCTTCAAGGGCTGCACCCGCACCGACGTCTTCTCGCTCGCGACATAGACCAGCTCCGGACCCGAGCTGACGATCCAATCGACCTCGAGCACCAGCTTGCCGGCCCCGGTCCGGTCGGTGGCGAAATTGGTCTTCTTCACCACGAAGGTCAGGCCCTTCATGAACCAGCCGTCGGCCACCACCCGGTCGCCCAGCCGCACCTGGTGCCAGCTCCAGAACAGACCGCGCTGATGCGGGTGGTCGGCCGGTCGATCCTCGGTCAGCACCGTGCCGTCCGGAGCGTAGAGCGGATGGACGTAGTTGAGCCGTCCCGGCTCCGTCGCCGGGTCGGCGGGCTTGGTGCGGTAGAAGAGGATCGGCTTGTCGTCCTCGGTGATGGTGACGCCGTCGGCCGTGATCACCGCGTCGATGAGGTCCGGCCGGGCCAGCGCGGAAACGGGCGCCAGCAGGGCGGCGCCGGCGATCAGCGCGGCGGCGAAGAGAGCTCTCATGCGTCGTCCTTCTGCATTGCCCGCGCGAAGGCGGGGCGGGCCTGGGCGCGCTCAAGCCAGCGGACGTAGACCGCATGCGGCGGAAGCGCCTGCCGGGCGAATTGAAGCAGACTGATAAACAGGATGTCGGCCGCCGAGAAGTCGTCGCCGAGCAGCCAGGGGCCGCGGTCCAGCGCGCCCTTCAGCTGCCGGTCGAGAATGTCATAGGCCGTCTTGTCGGCGTCGGTCATCGCGTCGCGGAAGAAGGCGCCGATCACCGGCTCCAGCACGCCGGCATAGTAGGCCAGCCAGGTCAGGTAGGGCCCCCGGAGCGGGTCACCCACCGCCGGACCCATCGGGTGTTCGCGGAACCGGTCGGTCAAATAGAGGGCGATGGCGGCGGATTCGGTGATCAGAATGTCGTCGTCGACCAGGGCGGGGACCTGCCCGTGGGGGTGCGGGTTGGCGGGGTCACGCGACCCGACGCCGCCCTGGCGCGCGATGTCCACCGTCTGGATGCGGTAGTCGGCCCCCAGCTCCTCCAACAGCCAGATCATCCGGGTCGAGCGCGACCGCGGCGCGTGAAACAGGGTGAGCATCGGAACCTCCGGAATGAACGCGGGAACATAAACAGAACATTGTTATCCGCGCAACCCGTCGCCCGATCGGCCCGTTCCCCTCACGGAGGGAGGGGCGGTCAGCAGACACAGCAGGAGACGCACGATGATCGACGCCGCCCAGATCAAGGAACACATGGAAGTCAAAGGCTCGGACGACAAGCACGTCGGCAAGGTGGACCATGTGCTTGGAACCGATATCGAGCTCTCCAAGCTTGACCTCGGCTCGGGGTTCAAGCACCACCTGATCCCGCTGTCCTGGGTCGACTTCGTGGACGACAAGCACGTCCACCTGACCCTGACCGCCGAGCAGGCCAAGGCCGCCTGGCGCGAGAAGCACTGACGCTCGACACTGGCGACGAATTCGCGGAAACGAACCCCTCGTCACACGGCGAGGGGTTTTCGCATGTACCGGCTCTACGGATCGCCATCGACCGCCAGCCTGGTGGTTCACTGGATGCTGCTGGAGCTCGGCGTTCCGTTCGAGGTCGAGTGGCTCGACTTCGAGAGCAAGGCGCAGAAGTCCGGGGACTACCTACGCCTCAACCCCAATGGGGTCGTGCCGACCCTGATCGTCGACGGCCGCGCGGTGTCGGAGACCGGCGCGGTGCTGATGCTGCTGGCCGAGCGGCATCCCGAGGCCGGCTTCGCCCCGCCGCCGGGATCGCCCGAACGGGGCGAGTGGCTGCAGTGGATGATCTGGCTGGCCAACGGGCCGATGGCGGCCTTCCGACTGTGGTTCTACGAGGACGACCTGCCCGGACTCGACCGCGTCGCCCTGCAAGCGAGGATCGAAGGCTACTGGGATCTGGTCGACGCTCGCCTGGCCGGCCGCGACCACATGATCGGCCAGGCCCTGACCACCGTGGACCTGCAGTTGACCATGCTGACCCGCTGGTCGCGCAACATGCCCCGGCCCGCCACCAGCTGGCCCAACCTCAAGCGCTACATCGACACGATGCGCGCCCGGCCCGCCCTGCGTGAGACGCATGCGCGCGAGGGCATCGGCGACTGGATCAACGATTGAACCTGGGCTATGACCCGCCGCCTGATACGAAGGCCGACACGACCATGAGCGACACCCCTCCCGACCGTCTCGCGAGCAATCCCAAGAGCCCGTTCTACGACGAGGCCGTGCTGGCCCGCGGCGTCGGCATCCGGTTCAAGGGCGAGGAAAAGACCAACGTCGACGAGTACTGCGTCAGCGAAGGTTGGGTGCGCCTGGCCGTCGGCAAGACCCTCGATCGTCACGGCAACCCGATGACCGTCAAGCTGCAGGGAACCGTCGAGCCCTACTTCCGCAACGACGACGCGGAATAGCCGCGCTCGACTATCGCGCGAGGCTGGTGGCGCTCGTCGCCGGGCAATGGTGAAATGCCGGCCATGGGTCGGGCTGCCGTCAGAACGGGACGCATCCTCGCCGGCGCGGTCGCGCTGGTGGCGGCGAGTCTGATCCATCCACCCGTCACCTGGAATCACGACCTGCCGCCGCCGGCGACCGCGACCTTCACGGCCTTGACGCCGCGCGACCTGCTCGACGAACGCCTGCAGGACCTGGGGCAAGCCTTCGGCGGCCGGGTGGGGATCGCAGTCTACAACGTCGATGAGGGCTGGGCCGTCGCCTTCAACGGATCGGAGAAGCAACCCCAGCAGAGCGTCAGCAAGCTCTGGGTCGCCCTGGCCGTGCTCGACGCCGTCGACCGGGGCGACCTGTCGCTGTCGACCCCGGTGACCATCCGCAAGGCCGACCTTTCGATCTTCCACCAGCCGATCCGCGAGCGCGTCGGCGACGGACAGTGGACGACCACCGTCGGCGACCTGCTGCGGCGCGCCATCACCCAGAGCGACAACGCCGCCAATGACGCGCTTGTGCGTACGGTCGGCGGCCCCTGGGTGGTGCAGGTGGCGGTGGTCGGCAAGAATCTCGGCGAGATCCGCTTCGGTCCCGGCGAGCGGAAGATGCAGACCGAGGCCGCCGGCCTGACCTGGAAGCCGGAATACAGCTTCAAGCGCGCGTTCTGGGACGACCGCGAGGCGCTGCCGCCGGACGTCCGGCGGAGGGCGCTGGACGCCTATCTCGCCGACCCGCCGGACGGGGCGAGCGCCGTGGACATCGCCGAGACCCTGGGTCGGCTCAAACAGGGCGAGCTGCTGTCGCCGGAATCGACCGACCATCTGCTGACCCTGATGGGCCAGACATCGACGGGATCAAGCCGCCTGAGGGCGGGTCTCGCGCCGGGATGGACGCTTCGACACAAGACCGGCACCGGTCAGGTCAACGGCCGGCTCGCCACCGGCTACAACGACGTCGGCCTGCTGACCGCGCCGGACGGGACCGTCTACGCCGTGGCGGTGCTCATCGGCGCCAGCCGACGCTCTTTCGAAGAGCGCAGCGCCCTGATCGCCGACGTGGCGCGGGTGGTGATCGCGACGCATCCGGCGCCGGCGCCGGTAAAGGTCGCAGATTGACCCCCTTTATGTGGGGGTTCCCGACCTAGCCTTCGCGCCATGCTGGGAGACCGCGTCAGCCGAAGGGGAGGTCGGTCATGTCGTTTCGCCGTTGCTCTGGCCTCGCCGCCATCGCGGCGCTACTGGCCGTGGCCGCGCCGTCCCAGGCCCGCGCCCCGATCTGGATTCCGCAGTCGTCCAACGGCAATCCGGTCGCCGCCATCGGCGTCGGCGGCGGCGCCAGCATCCAGGTGTTCTGCTACGCGAGGCCCTCGCCGCGCTACGTCCTGGTGGCGAAGGGGCCGGCGCGGGGGCTCAGGCCCGGGCGCGGGGTCATCGGACGGATTCAGGGCCGGCAGACCGTCAAGGTGCGCTTCGACCGGATCGAGCTGGCGCCCGGCAGCCTGGCGGTGCTGACGGTGCAGGGCGGCCTACGCGGCACGACCGGCGACCAGCCGCGGGCCCTCTACAGCATCGAGGCCATCCGCGCCGCGAAGAAGCCGATCACCCTATCCTCCGGTCCGTTCAGCATCACCGTGCCGGAAACCGGCGCCGCCGCGGCCATCGCGCGGCTCGAGAAGACCTGCGGTGATGTGAAGAGCATGGCCAAGCGGGCCGAGGGCCGCTTCGGCGAGCTCAATTGACCCGCGCAGCGGCGGCGTCCGCCATCAGCCGGTCAAGGTGCTGGCGGATGTGGGCGGCCTCCGCCGCGGTGTTGGCCAGGGCGATGGCGCGATCGAAGGCCTCGCGCGCCTCGGCCTTGCGCTCCAGCTGCAGCAGCAGGGCGCCCTTGACGCCGAAGTAGTTGAAGTAGCCGGACAGGCGGCGCTCGAGCGGCGCGATCATCTCCAGCGCCGCTTCAGGGCCGTCCGCCTTCGAAACGGCCACGGCTCGGTTCAGGGTGATGACCGGCGAGGGGGTCAGCTGTTCCAGCGTCGCGTAGAGGGCGTCGATCTGGCGCCAGTCGGTGGCGGCCGGCGTCGCGGCGCGGGCGTGCAGGGCGGCGATCGCCGCCTGGATCAGATACGGCCCGGTCCGCCGGTGACGCATGGCCTTGTCGATCAGCGCCAGACCCTCGGCGATCATGGCCCGGTTCCAGAGGGCGCGGTCCTGGTCGTCCATCAGCACGATGCCGCCCTCGGCGTCGAAGCGCGCGGGCGTGCGCGAGTGCTGCAGCAGCATGAGAGCCACCAGACCCATGATCTCCGGCTCGGTCTGGTAGAGCCGCAGCAGCAACCGGCCCAGCCGGATGGCCTCGGCCGCCAGCGGCGCGCGGTCCTCGCGCTCCGGGCCGCTGGCGGAATAGCCCTCGTTGAAGATCAGATAGACCATGGCCGCCACCGCCGCGAGCCGTTCGGCCCGCTCCACGGGACCGGGAGTCTCGAAGGCGACGCCGGCCTCGCCGATCCGGGCCTTGGCGCGGGTGATCCGCTGCTCCATGGCGCTCTCGCCGACCAGGAAGGCGCGGGCAATTTGGCGGACGGTCAGGCCAGAAACGATGCGCAGGGCCAGCGCGATCTGCTGGGTTTGCGGCAGGTCGGGATGGCAGCAGATGAACATCAGCCGCAGCACGTCGTCGCGGTAGTCGGCGCCGTCCAGCCGTTCGGCCAGCGGCGTCTCGACGTCGTCGAGGTCGGACATCGCCGCCTCGTCGTCGGGCAGGGCCTGGGTGCGGCTGCGCTTGCGCACGCCGTCAATGGCGGCGTTGCGGCCGACCATGATCAACCAGGCGGCGGGATCGCGCGGCGGACCGTTGCCGGGCCAGGTCCGCAGCGCCCGCAGACAGGCGTCCTGGAACGCCTCCTCGGCGATGTCGAGGTCCCTGAAATAGCGCAGCAGCGCCCCGACCGCCTGCGGGCGGGCGGCGGTGATGGCCGCGTCGATCCAGGCCAGGTCCGTCACGCGCGCTCCGTGCCCGGAATCTCGGCGCCCGGAAGGAACAGGCGCACGGGCCGCAGCTCGTAGGCGCCGCCCGGGTTGGCCTGGCCCAGCTCGCGGGCGATGGCCAGACCCTCGTCCAGGTCCTTGATGTCGACGATATAGAAGCCGAGGAGCTGCTCCTTGGTCTCGGCGTAGGGACCGTCGAGCACCAGGTCCTTGGCCTTGTGCAGCGTGGTGGCCGCCGTGGTCGCCATCAGCCGCAGCGACGGGCCGAGCTTGTTCTCCCGCTCCAGTCGATCATGGACGACCGACAGCCGGCTCATGACCGCGTCGTCCTCTTCCTGCGACCAGGACATGACGACGTCTTCAGCGTTGTAGCAGAGGATGGCGTACAGCATCGGCGATGGGCTCCGTCTTGGACCAAGGACGCGCGAGTATGGCCCGGGCCGACAGCGGCGGCGAACTATTCGGCGTCGCCATGCTATGACGCCCGCCGAGTCACCGGAGGACGGCCAGATGGCGCGGGAACGGATCGGAGCGGCGGCGGCGGTCGCCAGGCTGTCGGGCTGGAGCGCAGGCCCGGGCGAACGCGACGCGATCGTGAAGACCTTCGCCTTCGCCGACTTCAACGCCGCCTTCGGCTTCATGACTCGCGTCGCCTTGATGGCCGACAAGCTCGACCATCATCCGGAATGGTCCAATGTCTACAATCGCGTCGAGGTGCTGCTGGCGACGCACGACGCCGACGGCGTCACCGAACTGGACGTCGAGCTGGCCGCTTTCATGGATCGCATCGCGGCGTAAGCTGCTCTCCAGCCGCCGTCCGAGCGGCTCAGGGAGAGACGCTATGGTCACGGTGACGCCGAACGCCTCGGGCTTCGGGGCGGAGATCACGGGGCTCGACATCGGCCGGCCGCTGCTGCCGGACGATCTGCGGACGGTGAAGGCCGCATGGGCCGACCATTCGGTGGTCTGGTTTCCGCACCAGCCGCTCGATCACGACCAGCTGGAAGCCTTCACCCTGCAGTTCGGCGACTTCGGACATGACCCCTACGTCAAGCCGCTGGCCGACCGGCCGCACATCCTGGAGGTCCGCCGCGAGCCCGGCGAGACAAACTCCGTCTTCGGCGGGGCGTGGCACAGTGACTGGAGCTTCCAGGCCACGCCGCCGGCGGCGACCATCCTGCACGCCAAGATCGTCCCGCCGATGGGCGGCGACACCGAGTTCGCCGACGGCTATCGCGCCTTCGAGACGCTGAGCCCGGTCATGCAAGGGATGCTGGAAGGGCTGACGGCCATCCACTCGGCGACCCGGCCCTACGGCGAGAAGGGCATCTACGCCAATGAAGCGCCGGGGCGGTCGATGCGGATCATAAACTGCGCGGAGGCCGACAGCCGGCAGGCCCATCCGCTGGTCCGGGTGCACCCCGTCAGCGGCCGCAAGTCGCTGTTCGTGAACCCGATCTACACCCTGGGGGTCGACGGCATGACCGAGGCGGAGTCGGAGGCTCTGCTGGGCTTTCTCTATCGCCACATGCTGCGCCAGGACTTCGTCTATCGGCATCGCTGGCGCGCCGACATGCTGATCCTGTGGGACAATCGCTGCGTTCTGCACAACGCCACGGGCGGCTACGACGGCCATCGCCGGCTGATGCACCGGACGACGGTGGCCGGTGAAGCGCCGATCAGGGTGCGGAGCGTATAGCATAAGGCGCATTATATATATATGAGCGGTTAGATTGTATTGGCGCGACTGTGGGTCTACGATCTCCGGGTGGCCGATCCGCAGTCAGTCGAAGAATGGCTCCAGAAGGCCCGCGCGCATGCGGTCTCCGCCAAGCTGTTGTCCGACGACAAGGTCGCGGCCGGCGAAGCGCTTTTCCATGTGGGGCTTGGGACGGAGTGCGCGCTGAAGGCGCTGATCATGAGGCGCCACGGCCTCAATGGATGGCCAACGCGGGACCTGCGGCCAGACCTGTACACGCATAGCCTGCGCGACCTGCTGGTCCTGGCGGATGTTCAACTTTCGGCACGGGACCCGCGGGCCGCCTCTTGGAAGGTCGTTTTGGATTGGGACCGCAATCAGGGGTATGATCCCAAGCCCATGCCCAGAAAGGTGGCCAAGGCCTGGGTGGAGGCGGCTTTTGGCGAGAAAGGAGCGGTGACATGGATCAGAATGACCTTGGCCTAGCCCGCTACGACACAGGGGCGGAATACCTTGCCTCCCTGAGCCGGCTCGACCTCTCTCCCGAAGCGCTGTTCTGGGCCTACGACAAGACGATCGAGCAGTTCGTGCTCGTCCTCGTCACCCGCTTCTTCGACTACGCTGGACCGCTCGCCGTCACCGAGCTGCTGTTCCGGGCCTACAGGGCCTCCGCAACGCCGGCGGAGATCGATCCCTTCATCGTGCGCGTCCACAGCCCTGAGCAGCGCGTCTACAAGGAGTTGCTCTTCGCGCTGCGCAGCACAGGCACAATTGGAGCAGGCTGGTCCCGGGAAGACTATCACCGGGCCATTCTCGCGGGAGACGTGGAGCAGGCCGGTGTGTTTACGTTTGCTTACGCGGACCTGCTGAGTTTCGGCGCTTGGGTCTATACGGCTACGGAAGGCCCCAAGAAGCTGATCGACGTCGCCAAGCCGTGGATGCGCTTCAACGCCAAGGTGGAGAAGCTGGCCGCTTAGGTCCAGTCGTCGACCGGCGCCCAGGCGCGCGACCGCGCGGGGCGCTGCCTCATGCACGCGCTCAATGCAGGCCAGCACGAACGGATTGAAGCTGGCCGAGCGGTCCTCGAATTTTCGACGCCGGCGACGTGCACGTTCTCGATCTCCCAGCTGTCCTTGCCGGCCTGCAAGGCCAGCTTGTGTCGCCAGGCCTTCAAGCGTGGGGGCAGCGCTCGACCGTCCAGCGCCGCGCCGCCTTCTCGAGGGCATTCTCGCGCTTGGGATTGGCGATCGTCGCGTTCCCCCTTGTCGAACGATGTTTCACCCCCGACCATCACCGTTCCACCCCGCAAAGGGGGGAGCCCGCGGGGAGGCGGTCAGAGTGGCGGTTGAAATGGAAGCGGGCGCGACGCCCGCCGTGACGGCGACGCCGGTCAATCGGCCCGTCGCCGGTCGGATCAGCGCCTGGCGCCTGGCGGCCTTCGCGGCGCCGTCCATCCCGGTGGCGGCGATGCTGATGCCGGTGACCGTCTATCTGCCCAACTACTACGCGCGTGATCTCGGCCTGAGCTGGGCCGCCATCGCCTTCGCCTTCTCCGCCGTGCGGCTTTTCGACCTCTGGCTGGACCCGACGCTCGGCTTTCTGATCGACAAGACCCGTTCGCGGTTCGGCCGTTTCCGGCCCTGGCTGGTCGCCGGCCTGCCGATGGCCGTGCTGGCGGTCTGGATGCTGTTCATGGCCGAGGCGGGCGTCACCGGCGGCCAGATCCTCTTCTGGCTTGTGGTCGGCTTCGTCGGCCAGTCCATGGCCTCGATGGCGCACATCGCCTGGGCGGCCCGGATCGCGCCCGACTACCGGGAGCGGTCACGGGTCTACGCCTGGCTGCAGGCGTTCAATGTCGTCGGCATCCTGCTGGCGCTGGGCATGCCGCCGCTGGCGGCCGGCCTGTTCGGGCTGGACCATGTGGCCGGCGTTCAGGCCATCGGCTGGCTGGTGATGCTCTCCCTGCCGGTGACCGTGGCGATCGCGCTGCTGGTCGTCCGCGAGCCGCCGCCCCAGGCCAATCACCACCCGCCGCACTGGCGGCAGTATCTGTCGCTGCTCAAGCGCGGCTCCGTGCTTCGCATCATCGCCACCGACATCGTGCTGGGCACCGGCCCGGTCCTGGCGGGCACCCTGTTCTTCGACTACTTCTTCGCCCTCAGAGGCTATGAGCGCGCGGACGCCGGCAAGCTGCTGCTGCTCTACTTTGTCGGCGGCCTGGCGGCGGCGCCATTCTGGTCCTGGCTCTCACACCGGATGAGCAAGCACAAGGCGCTCGCCGTGGCCGCCGTGGCCTACGCCGTGGCCCAGGCGTCGGTCGTCATAGCGCCGCACGGCATCTGGTGGAGCGTGGTGACCATGACCCTGGCCGGCATTCCGTTCACGGCCGGGTCCATCCTCCTGCGCGCCATGATGGCGGACGTCGCCGACCAGGAGCGGCTGGAGAGCGGCGTCGACCGCTCTGGCCTGCTGTTCGGACTGCTCAGTGGCACGGTCAAGATCGGCTCGGCTTCCGCCGTCGCCCTGGCCGGGGTCATGCTGACCTGGGCCGGCTTCCACTCCGACCTTGGGCCCGACAACACGTCCGGCGCGCTGACCGCCCTGGAGATGACCTTCGCCCTGATCCCTGCCGCGCTCGGCCTGGTCGCGGCCCTGATCATCTCTGGCCACAAGCTCGACGCGGCGACCCACGCCGAAATCCGCCGACGCCTGGACGAGCGGGACGGAATCCTCTCGGACGTCCCTTAAAGGACAACGGCGGCCCGGACGCCTGTCCGGACCGCCGCGTCGGTCAAGCTCGAGGATCGGCTAGGGTTCGTAGCCGATGAAGTCGACGAAGCCGGGCAGAACGAGCAGCCAGGTGTCGACGGCCAGTTCCATGGCCTCGGTGCTGAAGCCCTTCTCGGCGTCGACGTCGTAGCGGACGTAGGGGTCCATCTCGTCGTCCAGAGCCGCGCGGCTGAAGCGCTTGGTGAAGTTCCACTCGTTGGCCTTGGCGTAGGTGATGCCGCGGTCGAGGTCGAAGCCCGCCGAGAACTGAATGCTGGCGCAGCGACCGGACTTGCAGTTGTAGAAGTAGACCGACCAGTTCACGCGCTCCGAGGCGCTCTTGACCAGCGGATCGCCGGCGCCGTCGGTGGTGATCTCGGCGCGCAGGCCCTTGGCGCGCAGGACGGCGGCGACATCTTCAGCGGTGACGCCGCCGGCGGGATAGGGCTTGGCCAGCGCGGGGGCGGCGGCGAGTCCGGCCATGCCGAGCGCGAGCCCGGCGATCAGGAGCTTTTTCAAGGCTTTAGTCCTCCAAGTTGGAACGAGTGATCGCGTCCAACCTAGAGGCCCCGTGGTTCGGGGCATGCTCAGAAAGTGGGGGTCGCAGCGCCTCGGAGCGCTCGAAACAAGGCTCGCTCACGTCCGCGAGGCGTGACGGCTCCGGCTAGGCCTTCGAACAGACCGCCACGCAGCGCTCCGCCAGCACCTGGCCGGCGTCGATGATCGGAATCTCCAGGGCGTCGCTGTCGAGCACCAGCGGAACCTCGGTGCAGCCAGCGATGACCGCGTCGGCGCCGTCCTCGGCCAGGGCGTAGGCGATCGCCGCCATCTCGGCCTCGACCTCCTCGCCGGTGTCGCCGGCCTTGATGCGATAGAGCAGGCTCATGAACCATTCCTGCTTGGCCTTCGACGGCAGCACCGGCTCCAGACCCATGCCGGTGAGACGATCCGTGTAGAGACCGATCGCCAGCCCGGTGGCCAGGACCCCGACCTTTCGCGCGCCGCCGATCCGCGCGGCCTGGCAGGCGGCCTCGATCATGTCGACCAGCGGCAGCTCCGAGGCGGTCCGCACCTCCTCGTCGTAGGCGTGCGCCGTGTTGCAGGCGATGGCCAGCACCTGGGCCCCGCCGTCGCGCAGTCGCACGGCCATGTCGGCCAGCACCGGACCCGGCGAGTCGTCGCCATCGTTCCGATCGGGGACCTGCGGATTGATGTCGACCAGCACCCGCAGGTGATCCTGGTCGCGCGCCGCCGGCGTCGCTGCCTGAAGTTTGGCCAGGAAGTCGAGGGTCGCGGCCGGCCCCATGCCGCCCAGAACGCCGAGGGTCTTCATGACTTGCCGCGCCTCGTCTCTGGCCGGATGTAGATCGGCGAAAGGGCGTCGTAGACGGCGTTGGCGTCGATGATGCGCCACGTCGCGCCGTCGAAGGGCGCCGCCGGCTTGGCGAGATCGACCAGAGCCACGGTGAGCGTCGTCTCGTAGCCGTTCGGGTCGGTGCGCAACGGCACGCCGTAGTAGGTCGAGGTCACGCTGTGCGAGACATCGTCGCGGTCAAGAATCACGAAGCCGGTCACGCCCTTCTCGCGCGCCAGATCGGCGGCCTTGAGGATGGCCATTTCCTCGACAACGACCGCCGGAGCGGCCACGCCGCGGAAGCGGATGCTGACGGTCTCCGCTTCGCCGATCATCGGGCGATCACGCGGCGTGACCGTGAAGCCGTCGACCGATCCGAACAGGACCGCCGACTTCTTGTATCGGGGTAGTCGGGCGCTGGTCTCGGGATCCGGCAGGTAGTCAAACAGGGCCTTGATACTGTCCTCCGGCGTCGTCCGTTCGGCGGAAGGGGGCTGGTCAATCCTCGCGCGCAGCGCCTTCAGCCCGTCGATCGCGGCCGTCTCCGCAGGGGGCAGCTTGGCGAGGAGGGCGTCGATGAACTCCACACCCAGTTCATCTTGCGGCACGGCCTGGCGGCCAAGGCTCAAGAAGACCTCCTCGATTTTCCCCTCGCCGACGAGGATTCGCTGCTCCACGAAGGTGGTCCAGACCTCGAGCAGCTTTCGTCCGTCGCGCTCAAGCCGCTGTCGCCGGGCGACCTCTCTTTCGTGTTCGGCGAGCCGGTCCTTCGGGACCTTGCCCCCCGGCTTGCGAGGTTGCGGAGCCTGGGGCGTTTCCACGGCCCAGTTCAGGGTGACCCGCGCGTGCTCCAGGGCGGCGCGCGCATCGGCGTAGCGGCCCGTCGCGGCGAGGGCGTAGGCATGGGTGCCGGCATAGGTGATCCGGAACATGCCGTCCTTGTAGCTGTCGGCGTACCGCAGGTCGTACGCGCCGCCGTAGCCGTTGACCCGCTTCTGGCTCAGGGGAGGACGGATCTGGGGATAGAGCCCAATCGCCTCGTTCCAGCGGCGCTGCTCGATCAGGTCCACGTAGATCCGGGTGTTCGCGCTGGGCTGGAATCGACTGACCGCCTGGCGCATCGCTTCGGCTTCAGGACGCTGGCTGCCCTCGCCGATCACGAAAAGGCCGCCGACCGCCAGACTCCGCGTATAGGGTCGCTTCGACCACGCGGCCATGGCGATGCGGGCGGAGTCCTCGGCATTGCCCTGCTGGCGCAGGGCATAGGCGCGGGTCAGGTCGAGGCTCAGGCCGAGACTGCGTGAATAGAAGGGGTCGCCTGGAACCTGGACCGCGGCCGCGGCCCGGTCGAGGTCGATCAGGGCGGCAGCGGGGTCGCCACGCTCGAGATTGTGGAGCGCCCGCGCGCGCAGGAGGTTGACGCGCCGCATCCAGAACTCGGGCTTGAGTTTCGCGTCCGACAGTGCGGCGTCGCACTGTCCCAGGGCGGCGTCGCCATAGTTGGCGGTGGTGCGCGCCGTCGTCCCGTAGCCGGGCGGATTGAAGATCCCCCAGACGTTGGCGTACTCGGTCATCCCGTCGCCGCCGGACGCGGGCATGCCGTATCCGTCGCAGTTGCTGAACGTCGACATGCCGTTCTGCGCCGTCGCCGGGCCCGCCGCGGCGAACAGGGCGAGACCGCCGAGACAGGCGGTCGCCATCGTCTTGAAAGTCACGAAATCAAATCCCCCGATTTAGGGGAGGGTATCCACGCGACGGCCGCGCCTGCAACCGTCGGTCTTCATCACAGCATTCCTTCCAGCTCGCCGTGATAGCCGAACAGGCCCTGGGCGCCGCCAGTGTGCAGGAAGACCACGGTCTGACCCGCGAAGGCGCCCCGTCTGGCCAGAGCGATCAGCCCCTTCATCGCCTTGCCCGTATAGACCGGGTCGAGCAGGAGGCCCTCGGTTCGGGCGGCCAGCGTCAGGGCGTCGACAACGGCCTGGTCGATCAGGCCGTAGCCCTCGCCGACATAGTCGCAGTCTCCGGAGCGCGAGAGTCGTGCTATGCTGGTCGTCTTACCAGCACGCAGGTGGAGGAGACACCATGTCCCCCAAGGCCGTGTTCGCGTTCGGTCTCGTTTCCGCGTCGATCGCCCTGAGCGCGGGATCCGCCTCGCCCGCCGCCTTTGTCCTCGGCGGCGGCATGGCCAACGCCTGCTCCCGGGCGGCGATCGAGGGGCGTGACGATCGCGACTCCCTCGAACTGTGCAATCAGGCGCTGGAGACCCAGCCCCTGGTCGGCCGCGACCGGGCCGGCACCTTCGTCAACCGCGGCGTCATTCAGCTGCGGCGCAAGGCCTACGTGGACGCCCGCCGCGACTTCGACTCGGCGCTGAAGATCGAGCCGGCGCTCGGCGAGGCCTTCGTCAACCGCGGCGCGGCCCTGGTCGCCGAGCGCCGCTTCGCCGAGGGGGTCACCGAGATCGACCGCGGCCTGGCCCTCGGCGCCGACGAGCCGGAGAAGGCCTACTTCAATCGCGCCCTGGCCTGGGAAGGCCTGGACGACATGAAGGCGGCCTGGCTCGACTACCAGAAGGCACTCGAACTGCGCCCCGACTGGGAGGCGCCGCGTCGCGAACTGGCGCGGTTCTCGGTCTCGCGGGCCGATCCGGAATAGGCGATGCGCGCGCTGACCCTAGTCGCCGCCGCGGCGCTGGCCGCCGCTGTCACGCCCGCCGCGGCCTCGGTCCTGGTGATCGGCAACGACATCGCCGTCGACTGTTCGAAGGCGGCCTTCGCCGGGCGCGCCGACCGCGTCTCGATCGAGACCTGCACCCGTGCGCTGCAGGAAGAGAGTCTCGACCGCCGCGACCGCGCCGGGACGCTGGTCAACCGCGGCGTCATGCTGACCCGGGCGAAGGACTACGTCGCCGCCCGCGCCGATCTCGACAAGGCCGTCGACCTGGAGCCGACCCTGGGCGAGGCCTTCGTGAACCGCGGCGTGGTGATGATGGCGGATCGCGCGTACGTCGAGGCGCTGGCCGAGATCGATCGCGGCCTGGCGCTGGGCGTCGATGAGCCGGCCAAGGCCTACTACAACCGCGCCCTGGTTCATGAGTCCCTGATGGACGCGAAGTCGGCCTGGCTGGACTATCGCCGGGCGCAGGAGCTGGACCCGGACTGGGACGCCCCGCGTCGGCAGCTGGCGCGTTTCACAGTGACGAAGCCATAAGCGCCGCTCGCGCGTTGCACAGGCCTGACCACCAGGATCGGGTTCCTTTCATGCGCGCCTTCGCCCTCGCTCTCCTGATCACCGGTCTCGCGGCGCCCGCCGTCGCGCAGGTCGATCCCGGCTGGCAGCGTCGCCGGAACGAGGCGGCGATGGCGCGGGAGGCGGACCGCCTGCGCGCCGCCCGGTTCGAGCGCGAGTCCCGTGCCCGCCAGCAACAGGCGCGGACCGAGGCCACGCTGCGCGCCATCCGCGCCGGAGAGCTGGCCGGCGGTCCCCCCGTCGCGGTCACGCCCTATCGGCCGTCCGACATCGAGCCCCTGCCGCCGCGTCCGTCGCCCGGGCCGGCGCCGACGCTGACCGGGGACGCGGCGCGGGCCGACGCGCTGATGGCCGCAGCCATGGCCCGCTCGACGGCCCGGGTGAAGGCCATGACCGGCGGCGCGCCGCGCTAGACGTCGGGCGGCGGACCGGGCAGCCTGAGATCAGACGTCCCACGGGGAGGAACCTGCGATGCGTTGGCGCGGCGGCGAGCGGTCCGGCAATATCGACGACCGGCGAGGCCTGGGCCCGGTGGGGGCCGTGGGCGGACTGGGACTAGGCGGCGTGATCATCGTGCTGATCGTGGCCTTCGTGTTCGGCGAGGACCCGCGACTGATCATGGACCAGGTCGCCCAGTCGCCGGTCGCCGAGCAGTCGGCGGCCGCCGGCAGGACCGGCAGCCCGCAGGACGAGGCCGGCGCCTTCGTCGACGTGGTGGAGACCTCCACCAGCCGCGTGTGGACGGACCTGTTTTCCAAGTCGGGCGAGGGCTACCGGCCGCCGGAGGATGTCGTGCTGTACGACCAGGCCACCGGCACCGCCTGCGGGACCGGCCAGGCCGCGATGGGCCCCTTCTACTGCCCCAACGACCGCAAGGTGTACCTGGACCTGACCTTCTGGGAGGAACTGGAGACCCGGTTCGGCGCCCAGGGCGAGTTCGCCCGCGCCTACGTCATCGCCCACGAAATCGGCCATCATGTGCAGAACCTGACCGGCTCGCTGCGCCAGGCGCGGACCGGCGCGACCGGAGCCGACGGCGGCCAGGTGCGGGTCGAGCTGCAAGCGGATTGCTACGCCGGCGTCTGGGCCGCCCATGCCGAGCGGCTGTCAGGCGGCGAGGTGGCGCTCGACCCGGGCGATCTGGAAGACGGCCTGGGCGCCGCCGCGGCGGTCGGCGACGACACCATCCAGCGCCGCACCCAGGGCCGCGTCGTGCCCGACGCCTTTACGCACGGCTCCGCGCAGCAGCGCATGCGCTGGTTCCGTCGCGGCTACGAGACAGGCGACCCCGGCCAGTGCGATACCTTCTCGGCGCGGTCGTTGTAACGGCGCGCTCCAGGCATTGAGGGATGGGATGAGACGGTTCTGGTTGGCCGGCCTGGCGGGCGCGGCGATGCTCGCGACGACGCCCGCGGCGACGGCCGCGCCGACGGACCCGATTGTCCCTGGACTGGAGGCGCCCGCCGGTTGCGACTGGCGACGCCGGGCCAAGAAGCCCGACGCCGCGGCGATGCTGTACTGTGCGGGAAAGGACGGCAAGCCCGCCTACGCCCGCCTGCCGAGCGGCTTTTCCGCTGACACTCTCGGCAAGGCTCGCGCCGGCGATCCCGAGGCGATGAACCTCGCCGGCCTGCTGTACCTCGACGGTCCCGAGTCGATCCGCGACGCGGCCGCCGGCCAGGACTGGCTGCTCAAGGCCGCCGAGGCCGGCTCGCCCTACGCCCGGTTCAATCTGGCGCTGGCCCTTGATAGCGGGCGCGGCGGCGTCGTCCGCAACCCCGCTGCGGCCGCTGGCTGGTATCGCAAGGCCGTGGAGGCCGGCGACGGCGACGCGATGGTCAATCTCGGCGAGATGCACCTCGCCGGCCGCGGCGTGGCTCGCGATGACGCCGAGGCGATGCGCCTGATGCGCGGCGCCGAGGGCGGGCTCCTTGCGCGCTACAACGTCGCCGTCATGATCTTCGAAGGTCGCGGCGCGCCCGCCGACAAGCCTGCCGCGATCACGCTTCTGCGCAAGGTCGCGGAGGATGGTTCGAGCGCCGCGGCCTGGCGGCTCGGCCGCGTCTACGCCGCAGGCGACGGCGCCACGGCGGATGTCGGCGAGGCGATCCGCTGGACCCGCAAGGCGGGCGAGAGCACCGCGCGGCTGGCCGCCCTGGTGCTCGGCCTGAACTACCTGATCTCGCCGGACATGACCGTCAAGGCGGCCCGCGACGGCGATGCCAAGGCCCAGTTGACGCTTGCGCTGCAGTTGCTCGAAGGAAAGCGGCTCAAGCGCGACCCGACGACAGCCGCCGGCCTGCTAGCGTCGGCGGCGAAGGCGGGCATCCCGCTGGCGGCCTACAAGCTGGGCGAGCTTTGCGCCGACGGGGATGGCGTGCCGAAGGATGAGGCGATGGCGCTGACGCTGCTGACCGGCGGCGTGGCCCAGCAGTTTGACGAGCCCTGGGAGACCTTCAAGGCCTTCCGCACCCCGTCCCGGGCGGCGGCGCCCGCGACGAAGAAGAAGTAGGCGCGAGAGCCAGGCGGATTCAGCCGAATCCACCTGGCCCGAGCCCTTTGAGTCCGGAGCGCCTATCCCCGCCTACGGGGGATGGGCGGAGATGGGAGCCGGCCCGTCGCCGGGATCCGGCTCCCTCCGAACCTATCCTCCGAACCGCTTGCTGAAGCGGACGCCGAGGATGCGAGGCGGCAGCACCGATGTGTAGAAGCTGCGCGCATAGACGGGATCGGCGTTGTCGTCGGGAACCACCTGATTGTAGAGCGGCGTGCTCCGGGCCCCGCTCTCGGCGTACTCGTCGAAGACGTTCTTCACGAACAGGCTGGCGGTCCAGCTGTCCGCCTCGACGGTCACCGAGGCGTCGTGGATCGCGAAGCCGTCGAGCGTGATGCCGTTGCCGCGGCCGCCCATACGGGTCTCCACCTCGCTGATGGCGCTGACGCCGTACGAGAAGTCGACCGTCCAGCCGTTCGCAAGCGGCAGGCTGTAGTCGGCGAAGAGGCTGAACTCGTGCTCCGGCGCGCCCGGAAGCCGGTCGCCCGGTTCGCCGTCCTCGTAGGTGATCGTCGACTGGAAGCCCGGCGGGTTGATGGTCGGCACAAGGTTGATCGTCGTCTCGGTCAGCTCGGCCCGGGCGAAGGAGTAGTTGCCGCGAACCTTCAGGCGGTCGGTGACGCGCCAGGCGAAGTCCGTCTCGACGCCGATGCTCTCGGCGGCCTCGCCGTTCTTGGTGATCGGGATGAGGCCGTTCTCGGTCGCGGCCGCGACCTGCGGGTCCTTCCACTTCACCAGGAACAGCGCGCCGTTGAGGGTGAGTCGGCGATCCATCCACTGACTGTGAACGCCGACCTCATAGTTGAGCGTCTTGTCCGGGAAGTAGGCCATTTCGTTGGGCAGGCCGCAGGCGATCTGGACCGGCGGCAGCGGGTTGGGGCAGGGCCCGACGCCGTTGGAATTGCCGATCCGATAGCCCTCGCTGATCGTCGCATAGACCATCACATCGTCGCTGAAGTCGTACGAGGTGTTGAACTTGAACAGCCAGCCATCGTCTTCCTGCCCGCCGTCCTCGAACACCAGGTCGACATCGTTCGGGCCGTAGACGCCGCTGCCGGTGTTGTAGAGCGGGAAGTCGACGGCGTCGGCGGTGGTCAGTTCATAGGCGTACTTCCGCGCGCCGAGGGTCACCTGCCACGCGGGCGTGAAGCGGTAGCTGACTTCGCCGAAGATAGCGGTCTCGACGAGCTCGGTCCTGCTGACAGAATAGTACTCCAGGGCGTCCGGCCGGTTGATGCCCCAGTAGGCGGGCAGGCCGGGCGTGAACTCCTTGCTCGACCCCGTGGACTCGAACTTGTTGTAGAAGCCGCCGACGATCCAGCTGAGCGGACCGTCGCCCTGCGAGACCAGGCGGACTTCCTGGTTCAGGCTCTCTTCCTCGGAGTCTTCGCGGGTGAAGGCGGTGAAGCTCGGAAAGCCCTCGTAGCCGTACTCGAGGCCGATCAGCAGGTCGGTCTGGTCACGCTGGCCGTGGTCCTCATAGCGCGACAGGCCGGTCGCCGAGGTCAGGGTCGCGAAGCCGAGGTCGGCGGTGATCTCCAGCGCGACCAGGTTGTTGTCGCGCTCATTGGGTTCCAGCACGCGCAGCGCGCTTTCGTAGTCGCCGACGGGATTGGGCAGGGTGTCGACCCGCCGGCTGCTGATCTGGCGGGCGCCGATGTCCTGCTGCTGGAAGTACCAGGTGAGGTTGGCGTCGACCGCCTCGACCGGCTGCCAGCGGAAGGCCAGGCGGCCCGACATCGTCTCCTCGGTGTTGGCGTCCTTGACGGTGTGGGTCTGGGTGCCGTCGAACACGTTGGGGTTCGACACGCCGATCTGGTCGACCACGTACTTGTAGTCGATGAAGCCGCTGTCATCGAGGTAGTCGAGCGATCCGCGCACCGCGAAGGTGTCGCCGAGCGGCAGGTTGAAGGTGACGCCCAGGTTCGAACTCAGGCTATCGGCCTCGCCGTACTGATAGGCCTCGCCGCGCAGCACAAGCTCGGAGGCGGCGAAGGACGGCCGCTTGGGGATGTAGCGGATCGCGCCCGCCATCGTGCCCGCGCCGTACAGCGTGCCCTGCGGCCCGAGCAGGACTTCGACCCGCTCCATGTCGGAGAGCTTGAGATCGACGACCAACGGCACTTCGCCCAGATAGGTGGCGACCATGCCGCCGGTGCCGTTGCCCACGCCCTCGGACGAGCCGAGCGGGTCGGCGTTCAGGCCGCGGACGACGATGCGGTTGCCGTCCCGTCCCCCCTGGTCGACGATATGCACGCCGGGCACGTAGGCCGCGATGTCGGCCATGTCCGAAAAGCCCTGCTCCTCGATCGCCTCGCCGCCGACCGCGGCGATGTTGATCGGCGCATCCTGCACGGTGGTGTCCCGGCGGGTGGCGGTGATGATGATCTCGTCAACCGTGGTGGCGTCCTGCGCCAGGGCAGGAGTCGCGAGAACGACGGGCAGAAGGCTGATGGACGCCAGCAGAGCGGCGCGGGTGAACGGCATGGAGGACCCCCAAGTGAAGTAGGACTGATGTGAACTGTGGTCTGGCCTCGACCTCGCCGAAAGGCGGCGTGGCGGGCGCAGTTGAAACTCGACGCAACTGACGCGAAACACGGCGACGCGGCATGACCGCGGACCGGTGACTGTGCAACATGGTCCGGCCGGCCCGATCCGCCAACGGGATTTACGCCGGGTCAAGACGATCCGCGCGAGGGGGCGGCATGGGCGCCACAGGGGTGATTCTGGACGAGGCCGAACGGCTGATGGCCCGCCGGGCCTGGCGCGAGGCCCACGCCCTCTGCCTGCGCGCTCTCGAGGCCGATGGCGCGGCCGCCCGTCCCCGCTTTCTGCTCGGAGTGATCGCCGCCGAGCACGGCAACATCGGCAAGGCCGCGGAGCTGTTCGCCGACGCCGTCAAGCTCGAGCCCGGCGTGGCCCGTCATCATGCCCAGCTGGCCCGCTGCCTGATCGCCCTCAACCGCCAGGACGAGGCCCGCGCCGCCGCCGACCGCGCCGCGGCGCTGGAGCCCCGCGACGCCCTGACCCAGGACACCCTGGGCGTGGTCTACAGCCGATCGGGTCTGCACGCGCGGGCCCTGCCGTATTTCGAGCGCGCCGTGGCCCTGCGGCCGGGCGACGCCGGTTTCCAGCAGAACCTCGGCACGGCCCTGCAGTTCGCGGGCGACTTCGCCGGGGCCGAGCGCGCCCTGCGCGCCGCCGTCGCCGTCCAGCCGGACCTCTACCGGGCCTGGTGGTCGCTGACCCAGATGTCGGCCCTGAGACCGGACGACGAGGACCGGGCGCGGCTGGAGGCCCTGTTTCCCGCCGCCCCGGACGCCGATCCCGACCGCGCGCTGCACATCGGACACGCCCTGGCGCGGCTGGCGGAGGACGCCGGCGACCCGGCCGCCGCCCTGGCCTGGCTGGCCCGGGCCAAGGCCGCCCGCCTGCGCGAGACGGCCTACGATCCGGCCCGCGACGCCCGCCTGCTCGCCGCCGCCCGCGCCACCATCGGTCCGGCGGCGGCCGGCGCGCCGAACGCCGCCCCGATCTTCGTGGTCGGCCTGCCGCGCAGCGGCACCACCCTGGTCGACCGAATCCTGTCCAGCCATCCGGAGGTGGTTTCGGTCGGCGAGCGCACGGACTTCGCCCTGATCCTCAAGCGGATGGCCGGCACGCCCTCGCCGCTGGTGCTGGACGAGGCGACCCTGGCCGCCGCGGCCGGCGGGCTGGACCTGGCCGAGGCCGGCCGCCGCTACCTGGACGCCGTCGCCCAGCTCGCGGGCGAGGCCCGGAGCCTGGACAAGATGCCGCTCAACGTCCTCTACGCGGGCCTGATCTGCCGCGCGCTGCCGAACGCCCGCATCGTCTGCCTGCGCCGCCACCCGATGGACGCGGGCCTGAGCAACTATCGCCAGCTGTTCGCCACGCGGTTCCCCTACTACGACTACGCCCTCGATCTGGAACATACGGGCCGGTATGTTTCTGAGTTCGAGCGTCTCGCCGACCACTGGGCGACCGCCCTGCCGGCCGACCGCTATCTCAACGTCCGCTACGAGGACCTGGTCGCCGACCAGGAGGGCGCCACCCGCCGTCTGCTGGCCCACTGCGGCCTCGCCTGGGACCCCGCCTGCCTGGCCTTCCACGAGAACCAAGCCCCGGTCGCCACGCCGAGCGCGGTTCAGGTGCGCAGCCCGATCCACGCCGGATCGGTCGGCCGCTGGAAGCGCTACGGCGCCGGTCTGGAGCCGATGGCGGCGGCGCTCAAGGCGGCGGGGATCGCGCTGTGACCCGTCTTGCCCCCGGAACGAGCCGGGCCTAGTGTCCGGACGTTCTCCGCGGGGCCCTGCCTGAAGGGCTGAGATTCGGCTGATGCCGTGACGCGCCGAACCTGATCCGGGTCATGCCGGCGAAGGGAGAGGAGCCCCACTCTGATCCGCTCATCCCGGTGAAGGCCGGGACCCAGAGTCAGCCTGAGCTTTCAGGATCCTGATCTGGGTGCGGCGCTCGCAACCTAGGTCCTGGCGTTCGCCGGGATGAGCGGGGAGTGGGGAGGTTTTCCAACGCCGCGTGGCCTCAACACCCGAGGACCGCGCCATGAACATCCACGCCCCCGTCTCCCCCAAGACCGACGACGTCGCCATCGGGCCGCGCCTGGGCGGGCGCAAGGTCTATGCCTGCGGCGAGCTGTTCCCGGACCTCCGCGTGCCGTTCCGCGAGATCGCGCTGCACCCGACGGCGGGTGAGCCGCCGCTGACCGTCTACGACCCCTCGGGCCCCTACACCGACCCGGACGCCACGATCGACATCGAGAAGGGCCTGGAGCCCGTGCGCGCCCCCTGGATCGCCGCCCGGGGCGACACGGAGACCGTCGCCGAGCCGCGCGAGGTCAAGCCCGAGGACAACGGCTTCGCCCAGGGGCGCCATCTGGCCCCGGCCTTCCCGGCCGGCGCCCGCAGCGTGCTGAAGGGCCGCGCCGGCCGCCCGGTCACCCAGCTGGAATACGCCCGCGCGGGCGTCATCACGGCGGAGATGGAATACGTCGCCATCCGCGAGAACCTGCGCCGCGAGCAGACCGCCCCCTGCGTCCGCGACGGCGAGGACTTCGGCGCGTCCATCCCGGACTTCGTCACCCCCGAGTTCGTCCGCCAGGAGGTCGCCCGCGGCCGCGCCATCATCCCGGCCAACATCAACCACCCTGAGCTGGAGCCGATGGCCATCGGCCGCAACTTCCTGGTCAAGATCAACGCCAACATCGGCAACTCGGCGGTCCTGAGCACCGTCGCCGACGAGGTCGACAAGATGGTCTGGGCCACGCGCTGGGGCGCCGACACGGTCATGGACCTGTCGACCGGCCGCAACATCCACAACATCCGCGACTGGATCGTCCGCAACAGCCCGGTGCCGATCGGCACGGTGCCGATCTACCAGGCGCTGGAGAAGGTCAACGGCGTCGCCGAGGACCTGACCTGGGAGGTGTTCCGCGACACCCTGATCGAGCAGGCGGAGCAGGGGGTGGACTACTTCACCATCCACGCCGGCGTGCGCCTGCCGTTCATCCCGATGACCGCGAAGCGGGTCACGGGCATCGTCAGCCGCGGCGGCTCGATCATGGCCAAGTGGTGCCTGGCCCACCACCGCGAGAGCTTCCTCTACGAGCGCTTCGACGAGATCTGCGAGATCATGCGGGCATACGACGTCTCCTTCAGCCTCGGCGACGGCCTGCGCCCGGGCAGCACGCGCGATGCCAACGACGAGGCCCAGTTCGCCGAGCTGCGCACGCTTGGCGAGCTGACCAAGGTCGCCTGGGACCGCGGCTGCCAGGTGATGATCGAGGGCCCCGGCCATGTGGCCATGCACAAGATCAAGGCCAACATGGACGAGCAGCTCAAGCACTGCCATGAGGCGCCGTTCTACACCCTCGGCCCGCTGACCACCGACATCGCCCCCGGCTACGACCACATCACCTCGGCCATCGGCGCGGCGATGATCGGCTGGTTCGGCACGGCGATGCTCTGCTACGTCACGCCCAAGGAGCACCTGGGCCTGCCCGACCGCGACGACGTGAAGACCGGCGTCATCACCTACAAGCTCGCCGCCCACGCCGCCGACCTCGCCAAGGGCCACCCGGCCGCGCACCTGCGTGATGACGCCGTCTCACGGGCCCGCTTCGAGTTCCGCTGGGAAGACCAGTTCAACCTCGGCCTCGACCCGGAGACGGCGCGCAAGTTCCACGACGCGACCTTGCCGAAGGAGGCGCACAAGACGGCCCACTTCTGCAGCATGTGCGGGCCGAAGTTCTGCTCGATGAAGATCACCCAGGAGGTGAGGGAGTACGCGGCGGGCCTGGCCCCGAACGGGGCGCTGGGCGGGACGGGGGCCGTGGAGGCCGTGGACCCGGAGGCGGGCATGGCGGAGATGTCGAAGAGGTTCCGCGAACTGGGGAGCGAGATCGAGGTGAAGGTGGAGTAGGGGGGGGCAGCCATGCCGACGGTCCTGCGGATCGATGGTTTTCGCTTCTATTTCTTCAGCCACGAACCGAACGAGCCGCCGCATGTCCATGTGGACAAGGGCGGCGCCTCGATGAAGGCATGGCTGGAGCCGGTCGCCCTGGCGCGGAACCTCGGCTTCCGGGCGCGCGAGCTGAATGTTATCCTTGGCCATGTCCGGGAACACCGGGCCGAGCTTCTGGAGGCTTGGAATGGGTATTTTGGCCCCGGCCGCTGACGAACGGGTCGCGGACGTCCGTTGCGACGATGAACGCCTGACCGTCGATCTGATGGACGGCCGCACCATCGCCGCGCCGCTGGCCTGGTATCCGCGCCTGCTGGACGCCACCCCGGCCCAGCGCGCCCGCTGGGAGATCGCCGGCGGCGGCTACGGCATCCACTGGCCCGACATCGACGAAGACCTCAGCACCGAAGGCCTCCTGCGCGGCGCCCCGGCCCCGAGGGGGCGGCTGGCGCCGGTCTGACGCAGGGCGTCAGCGGCAGAAGCCGGCATGGCGGAGATC